>JBEKNL010000143.1:0-8266 GCA_049522855.1 Candidatus Korobacteraceae bacterium | reverse complement strand
CGCGCTTACTGAACCTCTGCTACTCTTTTTCATTAGGCTGGTCTCCTTTGCACCTCTCGAGTGCGTGCGGACAGCTTACCCTGTTCCGCGAGACCAGCCGTCTCATTCCATCTAACCTGGGCCGAGGAAGGTTCGAGCGTGGCCGCCGAACATCGCAACTCAGATGTACAGGACCTACGCCCTTCCGGGTCCCGAGTGCAGTAATCCCAGGTTCGCCCAACAGAGGGGCGAACCTGGGGCACCAGGCACCCGCAGAGCCGAACCCACCATACCGCGGGCGAGACTCACACGTCCGCTATCCGTTACTATAGCGAGAGGAAATCGTCTAACGTTTGCCGCCGGTTCGGGGCAACATGAGGAAAAACCTGGAATGAAACGTACCCTGATTCGGCAGTTCGCCCTGATTGCGACTGTGCTGCTGGGCAGCATGGCTGCGTGGGGCGCCGATACGTCAATGCTGCGGCCTCCCAAGGGAGCGAAGGTCGCCATCATCGTTTTTGAAGATCTGGAATGCCCCGACTGCGCGCGGGCAGCGCCGCTGCTGCATGAGGCGGCCAAGCAATACAACATCCCGCTGGTGCAGCGTGATTTTCCTCTGCCCATGCACCCCTGGTCGTTTGAAGCGGCGGTGAATGCCCGCTTCTTCGACACCAAATCGCCGAAGTTGGGTGACGAGTATCGCTCGTACATCTTTCAGAACCAGCTGCAAATTACCAAGCAGAATCTGCGCGGCATGACCGAGCGATTTGCCGACGAGCACAAAGTTGCACTGCCGTTCGTGATGGATGCGAACGGAGAGCTCGCCGCCAAAGTCAAGGCTGATTATCAACTGGGGCAGCGCATTCCTCTCGATCACACTCCTACCATCTACATCGTCAGCGATACGGTGCGCGGGCAGCCGTTCATCGAAGTCGTGGACCGGACCAAGCTCTACCAGCTGATTGAGCAGGTAATCAAGGAAACCGGCAGTAATCCGGCGGTGAAGAAAACGGCCACCGCCCATAAGCCTGGGCACGCTCAGTAATCATTGCGTGTTTGCCGGGAAGCTCGCCGCGATGGCGAGCTTTTTGTCCTTTAGGGTCGCAAGTTCCGGCTACTCCAGGCAATGCGACGGAACTTTGAGTCCCCCGTCGAGTTGCTATGATCGAATCGATATGCCCGACAAAGCCACCGTAGAGTCCATGCCTCCGCTTTCCTCCCGCGAGCGCATTCTGATGGCGAGCAAGCGCTTGTTCGCGCGCAACGGCTACGAAAACACCAGTACGGTGGCCATTTCGCGCGAAGCCGGCACCAGCGAATCACAGATGATGAAGCATTTCGGCAGCAAGCAAGGTTTGTTGGCTGCTATTTTTGACCGCGGTTGGGCGACGATTGCCGAGCGCGTGCAGATGGCCCAAAAGAATGCCTCGCTCTCGCAAAGGCTCTTCGGAGCGTTGGAGGCCATTGCGGTCGAACTGGACAAGGATGCCGACCTGAAGGAAATCATGCTGCTGGAGGCCCTGGCGTGTGCGCAAAGACAACCGGGATGTGCTGCTGAGCCAGGGATATCACCGGTTTGCCGAGGTGGTGGACGGAATCCTGAGCGAGATGAGGGACCGCGGCCAGGTCCGCTCGGATGTGAACCTGCAGGCGGTGCGCGCCGCCTTCATCGGGATAACGGAAGGCCTGTTGCGCGACCAGGTGGTGGCGAAACGATCGGAGTTTATCGCCAATTACAATTTTGACGATGTCAGAAAGATGCTGGAAATTCTGGTCGCGGCCTTCCGTGAGGAGCAGGCGCGGTCGTTGAAAGCGGTCAACGAGTAGGTGACTATCTGCTCAGCAACAACAGCCCAACGGGTTCGTTTGTCCGCGTCGACCGCGACGCTGAAGCTGCATTATTCATGAGGATCTCACGTTTTGAAAGGGCACGGCTTCAGCCGTGCCGTAAGCTGAATACACTAATCCTGAAGCCGCTCTACAGCTTCTTCAACACCTCGAATAGATCCTCATTGCTGGGTATTTGGCCGAGGGGATAAATCCTGGCGAACGCCAGCTTGCCATTCTTGTCCACGATAAATACGGCCCGCTCATTGACCCCGGGGAGCGGATCTCCCTCCCGCTGAATCCCGAAAATCTTGGCTACTGCTCCGTGAGGATAAAAATCGCTGGCCATAGGGAAGCTCATCGTGCCGATCTCTTTTTTCTGCCAGGCAGTGTGGCTGGGAATGGAGTCTGCGCTGATGGCTACGACTTGGGCATCGTAGCCGGCGAGCCTCTCCGTTTCCGCGCTCAGAGAGGGCAATTGCGAGGCGCACACCGGCGTCCAATCGGCCGGGTAAAAAGCCAGGACCACGTTCTTCTTTCCCCGGTAATCGCTGAGTTTAAATTGCTGCTTGATACTGCCCACCACCGCCGGCAATTCGAAATCCGGCACTTCATCGCCGATGTTCAGGTTTGCCATTCTTGGCCTCCAGATATTTGTTCGATGCAACCAGCGATTCTAGAGGTCATGCTCCGTGGCGAGCAAGTCCGCAAAAGTGTGATTGTTCCAGTTTGATGAATCAGGGAGGGCGCAGAGGTCCAGGCTCGATCGAAGTCAAGGGCCGGCTAAAAATGCAACCAAAGGGTTGCTTTTGGAGGTGACCTAAGTTAATATGCAACCTGGAGGTTGCTTAAGATGAATGACCGTATTGAAAAGCGCATTGAACTCAAGGCCTCGGTTTCGCGGGTCTGGCGTGCGCTGACGGATTACCGCGAGTTTGGCGAGTGGTTTCGCGTAAAACTGGATGACCCATTCGTACCGGGTCAGGTCTCGCGTGGCCAGATTACCTATCCTGGTTACGAGCACCTGAAATGGGAGGCCGTTGTGCAGAAGATGGAGCCTGAACGGCTCTTTTCCTTCACCTGGCATCCTTATTCCGTCGATCCCAAAACAGATTATTCAAAGGAGACGCCCACGCTCGTCGAATTCACCCTGGAGAAGACCGCAAGCGGCATCCTGCTGGTGCTCACGGAGTCCGGCTTCGACAGGATTCCCAGCGACCGCCGCGCCGAAGCATTCCGCAGGAATGAGGGCGGTTGGACAGAACAATTGAAGAACCTCGAGAAGCATGTCGCACCAACATCGTAGCATGGCCGCCAAACGGCAGACCCGTGCACCGGTATTTGCCGCGCTGGGCGACCAGACGCGGCTATCGCTGGTGGCCAAGCTCTGTGGTGGGCGGCCTTATTCGATCTCCCAACTAACCCAGGGTTCCAAGCTGACCCGGCAGGCGATCACCAAGCATCTTCGCGTGTTGGAGAGTGCAGGCATTGTGCACAGCGTTCGTAGGGGTCGCGAGAGCCGATTCGAATTCGATCCGCAGCCAATGGAAGGAATCAAGGAATACCTCGATTTCGTCTCCGAGCAGTGGGACCAGGCTTTGTCCAGGCTAAAGTCGTTTGTCGAAGAGTGACTGAGTGCCATCAACCGAAGGCCTGATAATCCTTCCAGAACTCAGGCCAGCTCTTGCGCGGGCCACCACACACAAAAATGTCGGGATGATCCTCGCTCTCCTCATTCTTCACACCGTAGGGATTACCGTTATGTCCAGCCAGCCGGCAAGACGAAAACGCTTTTTCAGCCTGATCGTGGGTAAAGCCGAGCACGATCAGGGTCGAGGGAGGCGGCTCAGGATAGCCGCGCAGCCACGCTGAGTTGGTCATGCTGATGGGCGCGGGCAGGTGGTAGGCCTGGCCCAGAATTTCGATTGCGCCCTGCTCGCCATAGTTGCCTGCTAATACGCCCACATGTTCCTGCTGCTCTGGAGGTAACGAGTCCCGAATGCCGGCGACTGTCTTCACCAGTTCGTTCCAGCCGATCTCCTCGCGCAGTTCGCCGTTGTTCTCGAGCGCAAAGTTCTTGAGCGGACCGCTGGACGCCAATGGCAAGATTGCTGCGCAGATGTACATCCCCCATGCCACTAGCAATGTGAAGTACGCCGCTTCCACGGCCCATCGCCACCACTGCGGCAGAGACCCCAGCCAACGCTCGGCCAGGGTGGCGCCCATCGCCATCAGCATGGGATACGCCGCTGCCAGGTAGTAGCCTCGGCCCTTGCTAAGCAGGAAAAGCGCCAGCGGGACCAAGTACATCCATGCCAGCGGTCGATATCGCCGGTCGCGTAAAAAACCCAGCAAGCCCGCAATCCACAGCGGGGCCGTAAACCGATTGGCGCAGAGCACGAACTGATCGCGCAAAAATCCGTTCGCCCGACCCTCGCCAACGTCGCGCACATGAATATGCCTGAGGAAGTGCAGGGAGATGAAATCATGGCGCACTTGCCATACAAGATTCGGCAGAAAAATCAACAAGGCCAGCCCAGCCCCAGCCCAGAGCCACCTGTTTCCAAGGAAACGGCGTGCCGGCGTCAGCAAAAGTCCTGCCAGAATTCCAGCCACGAAGAAGAGCATCGTGTACTTGGTCATTAGGCCGACGCCAACCACCGCGCCAATCGCCAGCCACCATCGCGGGTCGCCGGTCTTTAGCAGGCGAATGATGAAGTAAGCGATTAGCACCCACCACAAGTAGTCGAAGCTGGTGTATTGGAACTCCGTTCCCTCAAACAGGGGCAAGGGCGAGAGCGCAACGCTCAGGGCAGCCGCAACCTGTGCCAGCCGTCCACCGCCGAGTTCCCGAGCCATCAGCCCGGTAACCACGATGGCCGCAGACTGCGCTATAACCGCGAAGAGTCGCAGTCCCACCAAAGAGACGCCAAAGAGATAAAGGCCAATACGTTCCAGGAATGGCGTCAGCGGAGGATACGCCACGAATCCCCAGTCGAGATGCAGAGCATCGCTTAGAGTCTGAAGCTCATCGCGATGAAAACCATAGCGGCCATTGGTGAGCAGGTGGGCGAGCGCCACCATAGAAGCGATTCCCAGCAATACCACAACGTCAGCCCGAAAACGGGTGCTCATGCTGCCTGCATTTTGCTCCACATTCATCAATGCCATGTCCACTCCCCGATTAGCCATTCTCTCTCACGGCAGGCTACGCAGACTATTTTCTTGATCGGTGGATATCGCGTTAGGAACCAGCCGGGCAAATTGAACGCATGTTCGACACTCCGGCCAGTCCAGACCCAAATATACTGACTGTGTGATGAACGTTACCTCAAAGACGCTCCGCTTGGTTTTGGCGTGCACGGTGTTCTTTTCCTGCTGGCCGGCCACTGGACAGGTTGCCGTACACCACACCGAAGGATTGGTCCATGGCTTTCTGGTGCTGCGAAGTGCGGAGGGCGAAGCCTTGGCCCATGGCGACCTGATCCAGGAGGCGCGTGCAAATCGCGTCACCGCCCATCTTGTTTTCCACTTCAAAGATGGTTCGGTGTACGACGAGACTACGATCTATTCTGAACTCCGAAATTTCCGGCTCTTGCGGGAGCATTTGGTACAGAAGGGCCCATCCTTCCCGCATCCAGAGGACGTCTTGATCGACGCGCTCTCGGGGCAAGTCACGGTTCGCTACACCGGCGAGGATGGCAAGGAGCAAGTCAAGACCGAGCACATGAAACTACCTCCGGACCTAGCCAATGGCATGATCTTCACCGTGCTGAAGAACATACTACCCGAAAGCGGAGAGATGAAGGCATCGATGGTCGTCACCACGCCCACGCCGCGACTGGTGAAGCTGGCAATTTCCGCTCAAGGTGAAGATGTGTTCGTAGTCGGCGGCAACCAGCGCAAGGCTACCTATTACGTCGTAAAAATAGAGATCGGGGGTGTCACTGGATTAGTGGCCCCGTTGTTGGGGAAGCAGCCCCCCGATATCCATGTTTGGGTTTTGCGCGGGGAAGCTCCAGCGTTCGTAAAATCAAGAGGTCCTCTTTATCCTGGGGGTCCGATCTGGCAAATTGAACTGGAAAGCCCGGTCTGGCCAGACCAAGCGGATCGACACTAGGAAATTCACCAGAGAAATCGCCTTATCACGAGTAATTCACGACGCGGGTCCTATGGCTGCGATTAAGTGTGAAAGGGGCCATTATCGCAGCAATCTGCGGACAGCAACTTCCGGATTGTCCGTGATTCGACCGGAATGGCCCATTCAACTTCCAGAACCCGACTTCTGGCTCGTTCCGGCGGTTGCACCCCTGTTGTACGGGTGTTGCGATTGTTGGATGACCGCAAGTGCCCGTAGTGATTCGTGCTGCGTTTCGCGCTGTCAGAATGGCTTCGCTGAGCAGAAATCGCTGGAGACCGAGTCCCCGAGTGGGCGTTGTGGCTCATGTTTTTTCTTGCGGTCGTTGGTCCCGCGATCGGGGCGCTTGTGATTGGCTTCTTCGGTTTTCTGCTCGCAACCCGAATTGCAGGGTGCATTTCCAATAAATAACTAACGTAAAATCGCCATCTCGCAAGCGCTCCACGGCGAGAACGATTGCTTGTGATATGGGCTGATTTCGACAACTAATTGCTAACTCTGATTTGATCGCATACACTCCGTTCGGCGTCGAAGCTAACGCTGAACCGCAGGTTCCGTGTTGGCTCCGGGCTGATACGCATGAGGTACAAAACGATGAGCATGCAAAACCTGATAGTCGATGTTTCAGTCGCAACGAATTCTTCCCGAGCAGCTAGGCCACGCGTCTGGGCGCGCGGACTCTTCCTCCTGGCCATCGGCGCTCCCTGGATGTTTTCGCCAGTGCCTGCGCACGGCCAGGCAGCGGACACGCCCGCGGCCGCTCCGAGCGTGGTACAAACCGACGTCAAACTGGTGATTGGCGGCGAAACCGTCAAGAACAATTCCGTGGGCACGCTTTCGGTCGTGGGCAGCTCGCTGTGGTTTGCCGCCGGCGAGAAGAAGGTGGAGGTGGAAGCCTCATCCATTCTCGACATCTCCACCAATGAAGATAGCCGGCAGGATATTACCGGTGCGGCCCGCCTCGCGACGATGGCCATCCCTTACGGCGGCGGACGGGTCTTGAGCCTGTTTTCACACCACGTTGATGTCCTGACGGTGGAATTCAAGAACGCCAACGGCGGCTATCATGGCGTTGTCTTTGTGCTTGCTGAGGGCAAGGCCGCTCCGTTCAAGAAGCAGCTCGTCGCGATGGGCGCGAAAGCCAGCCTTCCGCTCGCAGAACCGGCACCAGCCAACCAATAGGAGGACAAAACATTGCAACATCAGACTCGAACGGCAGTCTCAGTTGTTTTCCCCATCGTCCTCGCCTGCGCCCTCCTTTTGATTGTCGGCGCTGTCATGGGGCAGCCGGGCTCAGGTGATTCCAAGAGTGCACAGAAGTTCTCTGCCTCTTCCATCCAAATCGAGCCCACGGATCCGGGCGACGTGCCCTTGCCGCCGGAATTCCGTGTGGCCATCTACGAAAACCTGATCGCGCAGATCGAGAAGACGGGCAAGTTCCAGCACGTTTATCGTAGCGGCGACAAAGATGCGGCCGGCGCGCCCGACCTCGTCACGCTGCACACCACGGCGCGATCTTTCACCAAAGGCAGCCAGAAAAAGCGCGAAGTGACCACCGTCAGCGGATCTACCTCGCTGACCCTGAATGTCCACATCACGGATCACGCCGGGCAGCCGATCGTGGATCGCGACGTCCAGGGTAAAGTGCGCTTCTTGGGAGACAACCTGCGCGCCACCTACGATTTCTCCAAGAAGGTCGCCAACATCGTTCGCGATACGTTCTAGTCGGTGGAGAGACAAGCGGTTCCGTTTGAGGCCTCGTGAGTATTCGTCGAACTGAACCGCCATACCACCGCCGAGCTTCTCTACGATGCGGTAGTGCGAGATGGTTCGCCCGATCACTGGCGCGAATCTTACGTCTGCGAAACGGTCAAGTCAATGAAGGTCATGGAGTTGGCGGTGGCTCAGGAGGATTGCTGTTGTGAAATCGCCTTAATCGCAAGTAACCGCTGAAAATGGTCACTCTTCATCCCAACTTGGTAACGTGGGAAGCGCGACTCGCAATTATCGGGAGCGTTGCGCTGGTGGGAGTTGCAACCTCCACGCCGCTCGCGTTTCGCTATAACCGACCGGAGTGGTGGCTGGTTGTGAAGCTCACGACCGGAATAGCAGCCGCTTGCGCGGTAGCACTCTTTGTTATCAACATCTTGATTCTGCCCGGATAGCGATTCGATGCTCCTGCGCGATCAGTTTACGTAACATCGCCTCTCTGACAATGTCGGCGGTGTCAAGCACTTTTCGAGCACACCACGGCATGCGCTCGGAAGAAGAGCGCCATTTCGCTCTAAAGGAAAAAATGCCCAATCCAACCAAGGCTCGCGT
>JBEKNL010000142.1:0-8350 GCA_049522855.1 Candidatus Korobacteraceae bacterium | reverse complement strand
GCGATTGACCGATTCATAGCCGCATACAACAAAACCGCCACGCCCTTCGAGTGGACGAAACGCGAGATTCGCAATGTGCATCCCCATTTATCTTACGCTAATCTACGCAACTAAGTACTAGCTCGTTATCGAACCGCACAGGCCGATAGTGCCTGCCAGCGTATTCGATGGTTGCGCCGATCCTCTCCTCGCCCTCAGCGTAAAGCAAGAGATTCCTGCCTGATAGTTGCTCGACCATCGCGCCGTCGGGCAGTGCCATACCGGTTGTGATATTGGCCTGTGCTATATCACTATCTTCATTATTACTATCGTTTTGATTACGCATCTAAAACCTCCCGGAGGGAGTTAGTTCCTTTAGGGCTTCTAGCTGTCCCTCTGCCCAACAATCTGATAGTTTGTTTTTGGCAAATCACTATTAAAAGTCTTGCCGGTTGCTATAGCCATACCCGGGCTTTACCATCCAGCGCCAGGGCCCTCGCTCCGACTGGCCAGCTAATTGTTGACATAGAGTCAGCTCGAAGTACTCCGCCCTGGATGCCATTGCCCGCGTGTGCTGCTCATAGACGCGCACTAAATGCGGTTAGGGTCAAGTGGAGCAAGCAAACCGTCTTTCAGAAACGACCTAAAATGTCATACTCTAACTTATGCAACTAGGTACTAGGGCCCGTGAATCCACATAACGCCGCTGTATCTCCGGCTATTCGTCCGCTGCCCTGAGTGTTTCAGAAGACTCGCAGGGCCGGGGCGTTGTTTTTGTCACGGTGCGGTTTTACCACGATCTCCACATCCTGATCGAGCGCCACGAGGAAGCGCAGAAGGCGCTCAACGGAAAACTGCCGGAACTCACCGCGCAGCATCTTGGATACATCGGGCTGGCGGACTCCGAACAGATCGGCGGCCGCGACCTGTTTCAGCCCCCGCTCTTTCATGATTGTGTCGATCTTGAATACTAGCTGCGCCTTGACGAAGTGTTCTTCCGCATTCGGCATACCGAGATCCTTGAACAGGTTCCGGCTGCCGGTTGCGGTTTGTCTCCCGCTCATGGTGCCCCATACAATTCGGCAGGATGAAGAATGCGGAGTCCCTCGAAGCGTCGGAAATCCCGGACATTGATGGTCAGCAACTGCCCGACGCCATGGACATACATGCTCGCCGCCAGCCGGGCGTCATGGACCTGCACGCCCTGAATGTTATGCGCGACAAGCAGGGACCGCCAGCGGTCGTGGACCTCTCTGCTGTCCGGCAGAAACTCGAAATCCCGTTCGATCACCCGGGCGAGGCGATCCGTCTCGGCGACGCTCAAACCGAAACCGTTCTTGTCGAGCGGGCGGGTTGAGGCGTTCCAAAACTCGCCGAGCGTCTGCGAGGTGTAGCAGAGCCGCACCCCCTGCCCGACCAGCGCGTGAAGCGCATGGCTGATAGCGGCATGCTGAGGGTCATCGCTTTTGCTGATCCGCAACAGGATATTGCTGTCGAGCAGACAGGTATCGCCGCCCGGCATCAATCGTGATCCCGATACAGACTCTCGCGCGAGAAGGCTTCATCCGCGAGCAAGGGAATCTTGTGCGAGAACTGCGCAAGGTCCTGCAGCGTCTTGTCAAGCTGGCTTTGGCTGAGCTTCTTCGATCCGGCGGGGACATGGGCCGCCTCTTCAAGCAGGCTTGCGGCATAGGAGCCGATGTCGACGCCATGGGCGGCGGCTTGGCGGCTCAGTTCCTCTTGAACATCGGGCTTGATCTCGATAATGATGGTCATCGGCGTCGCCTTTCTCTTGTTGTCCTGCGTCCGGCAGTCTACCGCGGGCCAGTCCTCACGGTCACGCGAGCTCCATGCCGGCCACTGCCGTCCGGCGCCTTCCGCTACAGGAAACCCTAAATATAGTGATGTCACTATATAATGTCAAGCAAAACCCAGTAACGGACCTCGGTTTGCCGAATGCCGGAGGGCAGCCGCCCTGCCGGCTGCCCTTGCGTGATTTAGTTGTCAAGGAACCACAGGGACAATGAATCGGCTGGCGACACCTTTGGCGTGCCGTGTCACCAATTTCAATGTCCTGCCCCTCGGGGCCTTAATTCTTCTATCTGGTGTCAATCCGTAGCGTCAGTCATCCCGAATTCTCGATCGAAGCCTCGTCACCCTTTCCTGCCGCACTGTTTGTTTACTTTTTCCTTCTCCTGCTCATAACAAAAGACTTACTGGCTTCGCTTCGTAATTTTCATCTTCCTGGCAAGAGGGGATGATCGAGGAACACGAGATGGCCGTAAGCCTGGGCCATCTAGACTCAGAAGCCTTTTTCGGTCAAGTTGCTTAATGCTGATCTTGGTCGATGGCGGCTGAAAGCCCAATCTGTATTAGGTCGAACTCTCCTTCTGCCCAGAGGCCAGAAGACCCTCCCCTTTGCGGGATCGCTGCGCTTCCGCTTGTTACTCCAGATCCTCAATTATCTTGGTGATTATCTTTGTTAAATGAGTTTCGGTTTTGTCGATCACCGCCGGCTTCGCGATCAAGGGCGGCTGCGCTGGAGGGGGCGGCGGGAATGTCGCTTCCTCGCCATACTTGCGGAGGAGATCGGGATCCAGCTGGCGATTCTCGACGCTTATGGGATAGCAGTACTCTCTACCGTCGACGTCTTCAATGCCGAGCACGCCCTGGACCGTCGCGCCCGCGGAGCTTGGTATGTCTTCAGGGATCGTGCCCAAGAGCAGGCCGCGGAGGTGGATGTTGCGCCGCAGCGGATACGCTGGATGCAATATGTGATTCAGAACGGTTGACTTGGGAATGTAAATCCCCGGGGGTAGAAGGTAGTGTTCCGGGTGCTGCTTCGACGGTGCAAGCCGAGACACCCAGTAGCCGAACCCCTGCAAACGCAGGCAATACCCGTAGACGATGATGGGCGTTGCAACATAAATGTGCAGGGGCAGTATGAAGCTGGCACTACCCTCGAGCGGATAAAGGTTGGTGTTGAGATAGCTGCCTACGGTTTCTATCCGCAGCGGTTGAATCATCCGCGGCAGGTGCTCACAGTCCACCGGACAGCCCAGCGATTGCAAATACAGGAGACGCCAGTAGTCTTGCGCCGAGACCTTTCTCTTCATACGGTACTCCTTTCTTCCTTCTCCTCCGCTTCTTCCTTGTCCGGGCCGTTTGTAGCGTGCACGTTGTGCACCTTCTGCACGTGGCGAACGTGTTGTTCGTTCTCTATGTCGAAGTCGTCATCGAGCTCGCCCATGTCGACTTGGTCGCGCCTGGCGTAGGCCAGGGTCTCAAAGAAATCGCTGACGTCGGCGTCATCTGGAGCCCAAAGTTGGCGACACCACTGGCACTGCTGATCAGGGAAGGTCAGGGACACGACGCGATAGGACCCAGCGAGATGGTGGATGCGGCTAGCAGTTTTACTGTCGAGTGAGAGCGAATAGCCCCGGCTAGTGTCCTTGCCTGGAGTGAGTCCAAGCTTTTTGCGCAAAATGCTGCCAACTTTCTTGGCGGTTACCTCGCGTTCCTCACGCCGCCCAAGCGCGATGGCATTGACGAGCTCAGCGATCTCGCCAACGTACGCGGTCTCTTTCTTGTCATGGCACACAGCCAACAGGGCCTCCAGCACGAAGGCTGCGAGGCTGTCTGAGCGCTCCAGCTTGGCTTGCTCGTCAAGGCCTAGCAGCGCCTCAACCAGATCAACCTGGCGGGGCCACACGCCATCAAGCGCAGCGCCGAGCGTCTGCACCATCAGCCGGATTTCAGGTTCGAAGTTGGATGCGTCGACCTCAGAGTTTGCTACAGCCAGGTGTTCCCTGAAGCGATATTCCTGCAAACGCGGTTGAAAGTGTTCCACAAGCGCGTCGGCCTCGGCGCGGGCCAGGTGTTGCTCGCCTCTGCCAGCTGGCAATACACGGATGCGAATTGCAAGCGGCGATATGGGTTCCTGGGTGCAAACGACGGTTGCGCAACGCAGGTTCACAACGTCCCCGTTTTGCAGTACGACGGCATCTGGATTCTCAAGGGTGGCAAGGAGTTGTTTCAGAGCGGCGCCAGTCGGATTGGTGAGAATCAAGGTAGAAAGTACGCCGGACGGGAGTTTGGATAGTTGCCGAACCGACGGCTCAACTACGCGAACCGCTCGCCGGCAAAGAGACTCCAGGAGCGCGACAAGTTTCGCCTGGCTCCCTATGGGGCCCCAAAGGTTAAGGCACGGAGCGCTGGGCAGGCTCTCCGTGACCCAAGTTGCCAACACGAAGGCCGCGACCAGCAAAGCTTCATCGGAGGCCAGCGACGAGTGCTTCCTGATGAACTTGGTCAGGTCGGGCACCAATTCCTTGAGCGAATGAGTATGCGAGACCCTGCTCGGCAAGCGCAGCAATTTCCGCAGCGATTCGCTGAGCATCACTGGCCGATAGGTCACGTCGCCCAAGGGCACCTCGAGCGCAATGCGCGCTGATTTGTGGCCTTTCTCCCAGAGAGCCAGCTTGCCATTGCTCAACATGTCGATGGCAGTGCCATTGGAAAACAGTTCGCCTGTGGTGTAAATCGTCCGGTCTGGTTTTTTCACATTGCTCCTTCCGAAGCTTGTTGCTTCTTGTGGATGGGTTCATTGCTGAGGACTTGACGCTTCGAGTTCTTCATGGTTCCTTTTTCTGCGGTCCACGTGGACCGTCTTGGCTGGTGATCGGTGGATGCCGGCCGGCATTACAACAGGCTCATATAACCTAGATACCCGTATTCAGGCTTCTCTCTCATTATCGTTTCCGATGGCCGAGTACGCGTCGATGGCCGAGAGGTTCTCGGCGATAGCTTCACCGTCCGGGTTCCCCAGTGCCCAGTCCAATACATTGACCATTGCGATGAGGTTGACACACCACTTGGGGAGCATAACTTCCTCGACGTGGTGATACGCGCCCAGGGAGGCCCGCGTTTTAGGCGAAGCTGTAATCATCTTGACCAGCAGCCCGTGCACGTCGGCCCGCCGAGCTTCCACGGTCTCGCCTGGTGCCAGAGCGAGAATCCGAGCCAGTTCTTTGACCATACAGCCAAGTCTGTAGTTGTTCGTTGGGCCGTAAAACTCGTCCGGCATAGTCACAGCCCCGGTTTGCACAGCCAGGAATTTGGCCTGGGCGGCTTCGATTTCTTCATGTGATCTCATTGGTTTTCTCCTTGTGTTTTGGAGGCGGCTCGCGACCGCCCCGGTTATGGTTGTTATGCCGCCAGCTTGCCTCTGGAGTACTTACTCCTGCCACAGGCGGACAAGCCTACCGCAGGGCAGCAGCAGGGGTCGTGGGCAGAAGCCGGAGCCGCCTTTGGCTTGGCGCTCGGGCAAGTCCAGGGCAGCGGACGATACGCCTGCGGGTGGCTGGGGCCAGATTCGTTGGCCAGCTTGCCGTAGGCTTTGAGCCAGATGCGAGGTGCGCCAGCTTCGTCGGTGAAGTAAATCTTGGCTTGGTGGCCGATGTGCTCCCGATCACACGGGCAGTCTTTGTTGACCCCGGTACAAGTGACTTTAACTTGCATAGGAACCGTCTCGCCTGTTTGGCGATTGGTATAAGGGTGGATTGGTCTGCTGGTTTGAGATTTGCGAGGGACTCGAACGGATTCCCTTCGATGGAGAGCTTAGGCCGGAACGCTGCGTTGTCGCCGGAATCAGACCGGGACGGTTGGTTTGGGCGAAGCGAGTTGTGGTGGAACTCAATTGAGGACACGGGCGCACCTTGGCAAATGAAATCACCAAGAACGCACCCCCGGAACCCTTTACGTCGTAAATCCGGCTCTACGATTTTGGGAATCGCACGCCGCTGACGCTGACCCCGGTATTAGTTCGGCGGCTAGGACGCTGGTTTCGCCCTTCCGCGCAGGCTGCACGATCTATTTGGTCACTTACTTAGATGCCAAGCAGCCTCCCGTGGTTGCACAGCGAAGATTTCGAACTGCTGCCCGGTACACCTTAGATAAGTCCAGCTTTGAGCTTCCATTGGTTTTCTCCTTCGTGCTTGGTTAGAGTTGATCTAGGGTTGATGTTTTTTTGCGACCTTCTTGCCGTGGCTCCTGCGTTGGCCTATCGGGCTACCCCAGGCGTCTCTATACGCCCGCAACGTGACCGCCGACCGAATTGTTAAAAGACCGCCCTTTAAGCCGCCCCGCTGGACGCGCCGAGAACCGCTACCGTAAGCCCGATGGCCACCGGCAACGCATCACTAGATAAATACAAAGTCGGCGGGCTTTTCAGTGGTATGGAAACAACTTTATTTTTTGGTTGAAAACAAAGGGGTTACGTCTGGTTGTCAGGCCTTGGGACGCCAGCAAACATGTGATTCGCCGTCCATTCGCCTACTTAAGCCGTTGATTCTAATGCAACTCCTTTGGATTTGGCCCTTTGACAAATCAGCCAGGAATGGTTGTTTCCGGCATCCACTCGCTGGGACTTTGCCCAGGGACGCCAAGCCTAACTCCTCGATGTGGATGTGCATCTCGGCTTGATCGTCTTGCGCGAGAGCGGCCTGACCCGGACCGAACAGTGGGGACCGCCTAAAGCCTGCCATCGAACACGTCCAGGATTCAGGTGATCCAGACTTCCTGCTCAGCAAGCTGCTTGGACAATTCGAAGTGCGTAAAGTTCCGAAGCCATAAGGTGCGAGCAGCGGCTCGGCGGAGGTCGCAAGGTTACCCCGAGGAAGAGCAGATGTTGCGCCGGTAGCTGCGGCCAACACGCCTCAGGGAGGAGCACGTTTTCAGCTCCGGCCCATTGTGGTGACGCGATTTTTCAGCGAAGGCCATTGTGGAAGATGCAGGAATCATATTCCCTCTCCGCCCGTGACAATCCAGTCGAGGCTGCGGCCAGAATAAGACTTCAGTTTCAGCGGCAACTCCAGCGTGGGCACACTCAACCCCTTCGCGTACTTACTTAGCTGCGTCTGGCCGATCCTTTAAAACCCCGCGACTCCGACTCGATGCGAACAACTCCCGCAATCTGCAACGACAGGTGCTAGAACGCGATGGCTGGTGATGCCAGGTCTGCGGCAGCATGCAAAACCTGCAGGTCCACCACATCAAATTCCGAAGCCAGTCCGGTAGCGACGTGGAACAGAACCTGATCAGGCTGCGCGCCAAATGCCACGCGTACCACCCCGTCCCAAGCAACGAGGCGTCGGCTTCCATGCCGGAACCTAATCGGCACCCCGCTGCCCTTCACGGACGCGCCTCTTGCGCGACTGTTCCGGCGCGATGCAGCCGGACCCTCACTTCGACGCGAGAGCCGAGCCGGTTGGCGATCGACATGAGACGATCGACCGTGAAACACCTAGATCCGCATTGCGAATACGCGAGAAGTCGGCCGCAGCAATACCAGTGCGGCGGTGCGCAGCACACACCGTCAGGTGTTTCCGATCGAGCGTCCCCGAGGCTTAACGTTTTTGGGCCCAAGCAGGCCGGTCGCTACTATTTTGATTTGGTGTTCTGACGCTGTTGTCGCGTCTGGACGAAGGCACGGAGGACGTTATTCATGAGGGTCTGGTAGCCCTTGCCGTTTGACCTGAACCATTGCAAAACATCGTGATCAATGCGGATATTGATATGGTCTTTGGGAGCCGGGATGCCAACGATGGCCTGCGTCCAGTCGGGTTCACCCCGAACGTCATCCACGTCGGCACGGATCGACGCTTCCAACTCGGTGCCGGTCATCGCGTCAATCTTATCCCAATTTGTGCGGTCCTCGCCCCGCGCAATCCTGGCTTTGATTTGTTTAGCCGTATAGCGCACGGTATCGCTTTTCTTCCGCATCTCTCGCCCTCCTTGCCGTGATAATTCGCACTGCTCCGTCGCGCCACGTCTATATGACCGCGAAGAATCTCCCCTCAATCGGACCAACGCTTAGAAATCGTTCCTCGTCGTCCCGTGGCGTCGGCACTGTGAGAAGGGGACGGCCATCAAATAGCGCGAAGGCCACGCGGAGAAAATCTATCCCGCGTTCCGCCAGCACCCAGTCGCGTTTTGGTTCGTCCCAGCTAAATTCCACATTCCAGCATACCCACAATTGTACCCACAATCAAGGCGAAAGGGTTGGCAGCCGCGCAAAGAACGGCAAGTTTGTACGGAGGAGCAGGAAGCTTGGTGTTCACCGCCGTAGCGTGCGCCAGGCAGGTGAGGGCCGAGATAATCGCCATAGACTCCGTGCGCAGGCAAGACACATTCCTTCCTCCTGCAACGAGGTGATGCTGAAGGGCTTCAGGAAAGCGCTTGGATCGCCTCGAACCCCTGAAGATGTGCGGCATACGCGAGACCATCGTCGCTATCGAGAATTGGGTCGCAAGCGGCCTGCTGAGCGACGCTGAGGCGAACGAGCTGATGCGGTATCACGGATGGGGGCGCT
>JBEKNL010000141.1:0-8539 GCA_049522855.1 Candidatus Korobacteraceae bacterium | reverse complement strand
GTCTTGTTCGGGAAGGTAGCAACGGTAGGTCTTCGCCATGCCTCTGAAACTGACATACCTCGCCTGTGACTTTCAAGCACAACAACCGGCGATAAGGTGATTACTCAGACACGCTCCTAGGGTGAGCCACTTTGTAAGCAGCCTCAAAGGCCGGTCCGTTCGACCGGTAACCTAAAGTGGTTTCCGTACTCGAAGGCAAAAGCCTTCCGAGGGGAAGGCCTGGCCTGCCAATCCGATATGGGGTTTTATCTCTCCGGGATACGGACCTTCACGTCCGGGCGCCGGTCCACGTGCACGGTTTCGATAAACCTGACCTTGCTCTTGTTCAGCTTCATCACCAGCGACGAGGTGCGCACGCCGTCGCCAAAGAAGCGCACGCCCTTGAGTAGCGGCCCATCGGTAACGCCGGTTGCAGCGAAGAGGATGTTCTTGCCGGGGGCCAAATCGTCGGCCGTATAGATGCGCTTGGGATCGGAGATGCCCATGTCCTTCATGCGCTCGCCCTGCTCCGGCGTGTACCCGACCAGGCGTCCGACCATGTAGCCGTTCAAGCAGCGAATGGCAGCCGCGGTAATCACTCCCTCCGGCGCTCCGCCGGTTCCCATCACCGCATGGACGCCTGACCCCAACATTGCGGCCGCCACGCCGGGCGAAAGATCGCCGTCGGAAATAAGCCGAATGCGCGCCCCGGCTTTGCGAATCTCGTTGATCAAGCTTTCGTGCCGTGGCCGGTCGAGGATGATGATCACCAGATCTTCGACGCTCCGGTCCAAGACCTTGGCAATCACATTCAGGTTATGCGACACGGGGGCTTCAAGATCGACCATGCCTTTGCAGGAGGGACCGACGACGATCTTCTCCATGTAGCAGTCGGGCGCGTGCAGCAAGCCGCCCTTTTCCGAGGCGGCCAGCACCGTAATGGCGCCGGGCGACCCCGTGGCGCACAGGTTGGTGCCTTCCAGCGGATCAACCGCGATGTCCACGGCGGGATAGCGGCCACCGTCCCGCTTGCCGACTTTCTCGCCGATGTACAGCATGGGGGCTTCGTCGCGTTCACCCTCACCGATAACGATGGTTCCGTCCATGGGTACTGAGTCCATGACCCCGCGCATAGACTCGGTAGCCACCTGATCGGCATGTTTGCGGTCGCCTTGTCCCATGGTCTTGCCACAAGCGATGGCCGCTTCCTCAACGACGCGCAGGAACTCCAGCGCGAGGTCGGTTTCCAGGTTGGCAGTGGGAGAGTGTTCAACGACAGCTTCTTCAGTTTGAACTTTGGTTGCCATATGGCCTCCGGGATGCCGCGGCTTGCGGCGCCGGAATATGAGTGCTGTTCAGCGCAAGTCCGCGGGCATACTGCGTATGTAGAAAGACGAATCAGGCACGCTTCCGCGAACCCGGTATCCGGCAAACCGTAAGCATACCGCTACGGCGGGCGTCTTGCCATCGAATTTCCGAACAGGGCTGAGGGCGCCGGTTCTTGCGGGTCGGCCGTCGGTGGCCTGGCTGACCCCGACTTATTGGCCAGCAGCACTGGAAATGCCACTAACCCCTGACCACTAGCCCTAACCCCTGCTCTAAAACGCCGCAATTCCCGTGATGTGCTCCCCGATGATCAGCGCGTGAATGTCGTGCGTGCCTTCGTAGGTTTTCACCGACTCCAGGTTCGCCATGTGGCGGAAGATGGGATACTCATCGGCAATTCCGTTCGCGCCGAGGATGTCCCTGCCCATGCGCGCGCACTCCAGGGCCATCCAGACGTTGTTGCGCTTGGCCATCGAGATATGCCACGGCTTGGCCTTGCCCCGGTCCTTCAGGCGGCCCACCTGCAACGCGAGCAGTTGCGCCTTGGTGATCTCGCTGATCATCCACACCAGCTTTTCCTGCACCAGTTGATGCGACGCGATGGGCTGATCGCGAAACTGTTTGCGGAACTGCGCGTACTGCAGCGCGCAGTCATAGCAGGCCATCGCTGCCCCGATGGCTCCCCAAGCGATACCGTAGCGCGCCTGGTCGAGGCAGCTTAATGGCGACTTTAGACCTCCCGATCCAGGCAGCAGGTTTTCTGCGGGGATACGGACATCCTGTAAAGAAAGACTTGAAGTAACCGAGGCCCGCAACGAAAGCTTCCCATGAACGTCAGCCGCCTTAAATCCCGGGCGGTAGGTTTCCACGATGAAACCGCGAATGAGGTTGCCCTCATTTTCAACCTTGGCCCAAATGATGGCGATGTCGGCGATCGAGCCGGAGGTTATCCACATCTTCTCGCCATTCAGCACGTAGCTGTCGCCGTCCTTGCGCGCACGCGTGCGCATGGCGCTCGGGTTCGAGCCGGCGTCGGGCTCGGTTAAACCGAAACATCCCAGGATGTCGCCAAGCGCCATCCTGGGCAGATACTTCTGCTTCTGTTCCTGGCTGCCGAAGGTGTAGATGGGATACATGCACAGCGCCGACTGCACGCTGACGAACGAGCGCACGCCGCTGTCGCCGCGCTCCAGCTCCTGGGTCATCAGACCGTACTCGACGGCCGACATGCCGGCGCAGCCATACCCTTTGAGGCTGGCGCCATAGAAGCCCAGCTCGCCCATGGGCTTGATCAGCTCCTTGGGAAAACGGCCTTCGCGGTTGCACAGCTCGATGATGGGGATGAGGTTCTCTTCGATGAATTTGCGAGTATTGTCACGGACCAGCCGTTCGTCGTCGTTGAGCAGGGTGTCGAACTCGATGAAATCCACGCCTTTGAACTTGATTGCCATGCCGTCTCTCGCTTGCGGAAGATTTGCGGGTGGGACAAACAGTTGAAGGTATCAGGCGGCGAAGAGCGGGGTCAAACGCACCCAAGGGGCATCTCCTCCAACGTGGCATTCGTAGCAGCCGGGAAAAACACACGGAGGCGGGCATCGCGACACTTTTTGGTTTTGAGATGTTGTGCCGCTCATGCGACACTTCCGGTGCGCCGATCGTCAAAATCCTGGCGGCCGCTCGCTGGCCACGTTGAAGATGCGCTCCAGCGCGAGACCGGCTTGTCCCACAGTTCCCTCGTCAAAGAGCCGCCCGATCAGGGTAACACCATGGGGTACGCGGCGCGGCGGGGAGAACTTCGGCAGCGGATGGGCGGGATCAGGCGCCCAGTCGCTGCGGGCCTCCGACACCTCGACAAAGCCGGCGCGGAACGTAAGCGAGGGATGACCGGTGAAGTTGGTAATGGTCAGCATTTCGTCGCGCAGCGAAGGCACGAGGAGCAGGTCCACCTGGGAAAAGATGCGGCCCATTTCGTCGGCTACTTTGCGCCGGAAGCGATCGGACTGCACAAAGTCCACGGCGGAGAGAAAGCGCGACTGGCGGAAGGTGTTGGGCCACGCGTCGGGCACCTGCATCTTGAGCTGGTTCAAGCCGCCGCTAAGCGTCAACTCCTCGAACGCGGCAGCGGCTTCGGCGAACAGGATCAGATCGAGCGCATCATAAGGCCAATCAGGAATGGCCACCTCCACCGGAACCATCCCCACCTTCTTGACAGCTTGCAGCGCCGCGCGATCCACGGCGGTGGCCGGGTTCTCCTTCATCCAAGCAGGGAAGTAGCCGACACGCAGCCTCGGAACGCCGGCGCGGGCGTTGAAATCAAGCTTACTGGGCCTGCTGTTTCCGTCACCAGCGTCAGGACCGGAAATGACGTTCAGCACCAGCATTGTGTCTTCGACACTGCGGGCCATGGGACCCAGCTTGTCGAGCGACCAGCACAGGGTCATGGCCCCGGTGCGCGCTACGCGACCGTAGGTTGGCCGCAACCCGGTCACGCCACAGCGCATGGAGGGACTGACAATACTGCCGTCGGTCTCGCTGCCGATGGCGAATCCCACCAGTCCCGCCGCAGTAGCGGCGCCTGGCCCGGCGCTTGAGCCTGACGATCCCTCCTCCAGCAGCCACGGGTTCATCGTCTGTCCGCCAAACCAGATATCGTTCAGCGCCAGCGCACCCAAACTTAACTTGGCGACCAGCACCGCTCCGGCATCGTTGAGTCGTTGGACGACAACCGCGTCCTTCGTGGGCAGACGGTCGCGGAAGGGCTCGGCGCCGTAGGTAGTTGGAATGCCCGCAGTGTCCAAGAGGTCCTTCGCGCCCCAGGGAATACCGTGTAACGGCCCACGATACTTGCCTGCGGCAATCTCCTGGTCGGCCTTCCGCGCTTGTTCGAGCGCCAACTGGCGCGTGAGGGTGATGACGCAACGCAGCTTGGGGTTGAACTTCTCCAGCCGCGCAAGGTAGATGTTCGTAAGGCGTTGCGATGTGAGTTTTCTGCTTTCGATCCAGCGCGAGAGCTGGGTCACCGGGGCGAAGGCGATGTCTTCGTCGCTGGCGGGCAACGGACCTGGATCGGTCTTGCTGCGGACAAATTGATTGTGCTGCGGCAGTTCCTGCTGGCCAGGCAGTACAGGGTCCCAACGCGACCACGGCACCAGGGTTGTTTGCATCGCCACTTTGCGCGGTCCTACCCTTCTCTCGTAGAGCGGAGCCATCGCGCTGCGCCAGTTGCTGGCTGCCTCGGCAAGGTCCTCGCTGCTGAACTCCACCTCCACCAGCTTCTCCGCCTCGGCAAATGTGGCAGGTGATACCTGAGGGCCAACAGCTGGCGCGGTGCCAAATGCGGGCGGGGCTCCGGGAGGCAGCTCTGCGGGCTTCTGGTCTTGGCCGTACGAGGCGACCGCCGCTCCCAACAAAGCGAGAGGCGCGTGGGTCAGAAATTGTCTGCGCGATTTCGACATGGTTATCCTCAATTTGGGCCGTAGCCCATTGGCTGGAATCCAGCGTTTTCCTGATTGGCAAGATACATCAACTGAGAAGCAGGCGCAGCGCATATCCTGGCGCGCGGCATTTTTTCTCGCTTGCAGGCTGATCGAAATCAACTTGAGCTTCCCGAGGGCCGGCCCTGCTTCCGGGCTTGCCGGCAGGCACGATCGCTGCGGCTACTCCCTACTCGGCGAAGGACACCGCGCTCTCGCTCATGTAGAATAGCTTTGCTACCCGGCGAGTAGAGAGTGGCGTCACGAGCGCCCGCCTGCAGTCGAAGCCGCTCCTGGTGGTATGGGAGCGTGGGCTGATGACATGCGCCCGCCGTGGCGGGCGCTGACGCGCCTATCCGCTTCCCATCTGCGTTTTACTCCGGCCAAAAGTAGACATCGGTACCGCAGCCGTCTGCGGGCAAAATCTGGTTACATTTCAGGAGAAAAGAATGGCGAAGATCGCAAAGACCGCGGACCGAAAAAAGGTCATGGACACCACCAAGAGCACGGACTGCCCCCAGTGCGGCAAGCCCACCCGAGTAGTCAAGCGCGTGAAAGATCGCGAGAAAGACATTCCGGGCGGGATGTACATCTCGTGCTCGGCGTGCGAGTTTTACGAGAAGCTGTAGAGCATCGGCCGTTGATGGATGCTGTCAAGGAAGACGTTTCAATTCAGCGGC
The DNA here is from genome assembly GCA_049522855.1 of Candidatus Korobacteraceae bacterium. Classification (GTDB taxonomy): domain Bacteria; phylum Acidobacteriota; class Terriglobia; order Terriglobales; family Acidobacteriaceae; genus Bog-257. The sequence continues at coordinate 3,081 of JBEKNL010000141.1, read as the reverse complement.
ATTGCCTCCCCGATCTCGGCGTTGATCTGATCGACGATTTGCCGCTTCCACCCATCATCCCAAGCGCCGCGCCTGCTCATGTAGTGCTGCAGGTGCGCCAGTGGGTCCTTGAAATTTGCCGGCTCGGTCTGGCACTCGATGAGCGTCGGCCCGCTTCCGTTGCGCGCGCGATGGATGGACTCTTGCGCTGCGCGCCACACCGCGACCACGTCTTTCCCGTCCACCAGGATGCTGGGAAATCCATAATCCTTTGCCAGAAAGCTGAATTCTTCAAGCGCACTATGTTTTCTGAGCCCGGGATCGTCCAGTCCGGCGCTCCTGGTTACATAAATGATCGGCAGTTTGTGAATGCCAGCGAACTTCAAGGCTTCGTGGCTGGCTTCGAGTGCAGCCGCATCTTCGTCCCAGAAAGCGACCACCACGTTAGTTTTTTTCTCCAGCTTATGAGACAGAGCAAGGCCGGTCGCCAGATTGAACGGATCGGAGAGGAAAGCCGCGGAAGCGATCGCGCCGGGCAGAACACATCGGCAGGAAAAGATTGACGCTCTGCTTTCATCTGAATCGTTTGCGTTGGCCTCCTTCAACAAATGCTTCAGCGATGTTCCCATCGCAATGCGAGCGGCGAAGTTGCGATGGGAAGCGGCAATGGTATCTTCCGGCTTCAGGTCGATAGAGGCGCCGATCACAATGGCTTCGTGGCCTACGGCGAGATCGTAAGCAAGCCCAGCGTTGCCCTCGCGTGCTCGCTCTTCCATCATGCGGCACTTCAACATCGCAGAGTAAATCCTGCGCAGCAGGTCGAGATTCGACGAAGGAGACCCACTGCCATTAGCGGGCTGCGTCGGCGCGGAGGTCAGCGGTTTTTGCGCCGTTGTCTTGTCACGGCTGGAGCCTTTAGCTCGCTTCTTGCTGGTCGTTACCATTGAATGAGTCCCAGGGGATGCGCCATTGTAGCGCAGAAAATTTCGGCGTGGATGTGCGAGATGCGGCCCTCAACTTATTCGGTGGGCATCTGAATTTACTTGCGGTGCTGAGAATCGCAACACTCGCCTCGGTTTGATGAACGCAGTGTGAAAGTTTTCAACACCAATGTGCATAACGCTGTGGAAAACACAGACGACCTAGCGGTTAAGTTGTCTCAATTCCGAAATCTTCACCACAATGCACCGAACGAAGTGCGGAATAAAGGAACGACACGGTCAGGAAACTGCATTACAACTTTCACGCGCTCGATGATCGACTGTCACCGCCGTTTCGAACTGAAGTCGCCATCGTGCTAGTCTGGCGCGGTGAAATCGCGGCTCGACAAACTGCTCTTCCAACGCGGGCTCGCGCCCTCGCGGGAGCGTGGCCAGGCGCTCATCCTTGCCGGCCGAGTGTTGGTCAACCAGCAGAAGGTTGAGAAGGCAGGGGCGAACGTCGAAGAGGACGCCAGCATCCGCATCCTCGGCGACGACCCGCCGTTCGTCAGTCGTGGCGGATTGAAACTGGCGCGAGCGCTGGAACACTGGCGCATCGATGTGCGCAACAAGTGCTGCATGGATATTGGCGCCTCCACAGGGGGCTTCACCGATTGCCTGCTGCAAAATGGGGCATCGTGGGTGATCGCGGTGGATACCGGATACGGGCAGATGGCTTTAACGCTGCGCGGCGATCCCCGGGTGCATTTGCTGGAGAAGACCAACGCGCGCTATCTCACGCCGGAGCAAATCTGGGGTGGCGCCGATACGCGGGAACCTATCAGCTTCATCGCCATGGATGTTTCCTTCATCTCTGCTACACTCGTTCTCCCGGCCGCAGTGCGCTGTGTACGCGCGAGTGCGTTGGGCAAGGCATTCGAGTTGGTCCTGCTGGTGAAGCCGCAGTTTGAAGTTGGCCGTGCTCAAGTCGGCAAGGGAGGAATCGTGCGCGATCCCCAGGCACAGCAGACGGCGGTCACCAGGGTTACGGGCGCGGTGGAAGAACTGGGCGGGACGGAGATCGAGGTTATCGAGTCCCCGATTCTCGGCGCGGAAGGAAACCGCGAGTTCCTGCTGCATGCCTGCTTTCTCCCGCTTCCAGCAAAATAGCTTGCCGCGCTACACTGACGCTGTTGACACCGAACCATGAAGTCCGTTGCTATCATCTCGAAGCCGTCCAAGACTGAACTGGCCGGCATTCTGCCGGAGCTGCTGGATTGGTTTCGCAGCCACGGTTATCAACTCTACCTTGACCAGGAAACCGCACAGTACACCAACGGCGAAGAGATTGTTCCGCGGGAGCAAATCGGCGGCAAGCATCCCAATTTTGCCCTGGTGCTGGGCGGGGATGGCACTTTGCTCTCGGCGGCGCGTTCGGTCGCGCACCAGGGAGTACCCATCCTGGCGGTTAACCTGGGCTCGCTGGGATTTCTCACCGAAGTCCCACTGAGCGAGATGTACCTCACGCTCGAGGCCGTGGACTCAGGCCTCTGCCCTAGTGAGGAGCGCTCGGTGCTCGATTGCAGCCTGTTTCGTGGCGGAGCGTGTCTGGCTCACCACTTCGCCTTGAACGACGCGGTGGTCAACAAGAGCGCGATCTCCCGGCTGATTGACTTCGATCTGCTTATTGATGGGGAATTCGTGTTCAACTACAAGGCCGATGGCGTGATCATCGCAACTCCCACCGGTTCCACCGCCTATTCCTTGGCGGCAGGCGGTCCCATCCTGATGCCATCGGTCGAATCGTTCGTGGTGACGCCGGTTTGTCCCCATTCCCTCACCCATCGTCCCTTGGTCGTAACCGACAAAGCCCAGATCGAGCTGCGAGTTGAGACTGGGGATGAAGAGGACGCATTCCTAAGCATTGATGGGCAAGTCGGCTTGCCGGTTAAACGCGGTGATCGGCTGATTTGCGCGCGCGCCGGTCACACCGTGAAGCTGTTGCGGATGCGGAAGACCTTCTTCGAGGCGCTGCGCGCCAAGTTGAAATGGGGACAGCGCTAGCAGCCTGTGGTGCAAGTCTAGATGCGTGAGCAAAAAATGTTGAAGTATCCACAGGCTTGGTTCGTAGAATGTGCGCATGGCAATGGGCACGCGCAAGCAGCGGGAGAAGCAAGAGGAC
>JBEKNL010000140.1:0-8586 GCA_049522855.1 Candidatus Korobacteraceae bacterium | reverse complement strand
AGAATGCTACCCATTTTGCCGAGTCCAAGAATGGCGACACGGTGCACTCGAGCAGTTTCGGACACGCTTTCACTTCCTGCCTGGTTGGAATTCCGGTGTCCCGGTCTGTGCTCAATTGTAAATTGCTCGACCACCGCGTAAGGCCTGCTGTACCCCTCAAATGATCTGCCGAGTAAGCCAGCATCGCAATTTCGTAGCTGGCGTGGCTCAGCTTCTCCACAAAAGCCATCCACTGAGCATCCCGTAGCTCTACGCCGGCGGAACCGTCGTCCCCACTGACGATCTCAGCGTTCTGCCGATCAGCGAATTCCCTGACCACCGCTAACCACCCGCTCAAGGGCGGCCCCTGCCCGTCCTCGTCCCTTTTTCACCACCTCGTACGCCAACTCGCCGAGCAGCCACAGGGCACTAGCCCATGCGGCAAACCTCGGCCCAATCCAAGGAGAAACCAAATGCAAAGCAATAAACGCGTCACGATCAGTCGTGGCAACCGCAAACTCGGTGCCATCATGAATGTCTCCACCGAACCAGTGCGGTGCTGCCCCAACGGCATACCCTGCGCTAAGGGCGGATGCTACGCTCTGAAATCTCTTCGGCTTTATCCCCAAGCCCGCAAAGCTTGGGCAAAGAACGCACGTATCGCCAGGACCAATCCCAGAAGCTACTTCTCGCAGATTGCCAACAGCATTGCCGACCGTCGACCAACCCACTTCAGGTGGCATGTTGCTGGCGACATCCTGAATGTCGACTACCTGCGCCAGATGTGCAGCATCGCTGCACACCATCCCCGGACTCAGTTTCTCGTCTTCACCAAGGCATTCGATATCGTTAATGCCTACGAGAACACCGGGGCATTACCGCGTAATCTGGCGGTTATCTTTTCGGCTTGGCCGCCACGCTTTGGTCAAGAGGGTTCGAGTGGGCTGTAGAAACGAAATAGCGTGTCCCAGCCCTGTGTGGTTTTCGTGTTATGCACCTTCGCCTTTCGCTTCAGTCTTCCGCAGCATGATGTCTTCGTGTCCGTATCCGGTATAGACGCCCATTAGCCCCTCTTTCGCGTAGACAGACGGTTGGTGCGTGACCTCAACCTGCTTGAAGGGCGGTTGATCCCACGTCGTCTTGGTCGGATGGTGTGCCCCCAGGATCGCCGGTCCGGTTGCGGCGAAGGACGGTGTCTTGCTCAGTCGGGCGCCTGGTGCGAGCCGAGTAAACGTGGCACCGTTCAAGTCCGACTTCTGGTCGACCATATACATCAGCATGTCGTCGTTTGAGACGGGGGCTGCGTCTTCCTTGGCCGGGGGTAAAGACAAGACCTGCATGATGGTCCCGGTCAGCGACGCTTCCACGTTCCAGAACCCACCCTGCTCTTGCCGTTGGCGTAGGGCTGACATGGTCCCGATCGCACCCAGGTAACCCGTGCCGAAATCGCAGGGCAGGGCACCAATAAGATGGTTCTGCCCTCTGCCTTCCGAAGCCAACTCGACCGCCCCGCAAGTGGTTTGCGCCAATTGCTCCCATCCTTTGCGATTGGCCCAAGGCCCGGTGGTTCCATACGCAGACTCGTGAACCAGTACCAGATTCGGATTGAGGGCCTTTAGAGTCTCGAGCGAGAAGCCGAGCCGCTTCAACGCCGGATAGTGGTAGCCCCAGACCAGCACATCCGCACTCTTAATGAGCTCAGTCAAGCGGCTCTTGCCCTGCGGAGATTTGAAATTTACGAAGATCTGCTTCTTGCCATAACTCTCCCCGAAGATGGCGGGGTAGAGGAAATCAAACATAGGGTTTCTGATTGAGATCACGTCGGCGCCCTGTTCCGCAAGTACACGGGTCAACCATGGTCCGGCTAGAACGTGTGTGATGTCGATAACGCGTACACCCTCCAAGGGCCGCCATTTCGCTTCGGGGAGGATGCGGCTCTTGGCATTGCCGTCGCGCTCGATGGAGATGACGGGTCTGGCGCCCACGGCTTTCCCCTGAGGATGCTCCAGCCACTCGGCGTAGCTGTGTCTCGGGGCGACGCACAGCCCCAGCTTCTCAAAGTCCTGCTCAATTTCCGCTGCGGTACGTTTGCTGACCCCGGCCGCGAGTGCGTCCATGTTGTTGGCCGCGTCAAAGTAGTTCAGGATGCCGTTGCGCAGATGGGAATAAGCGCCGTTGAAGCACATCCATTTCCCATCTTTTGTTTCATAGAAGCTGTTGACAGGAACCTCAATTTCACCGCCTAAGACAATCACGCCGTTCAGATAGTGATACAGCGGATCGTTGAAAAGCAGCGTCGCGTGACGCCTGTCCACTGTGATGTCTTGCCCCGGCATTCCGCGGCTCGTGCCAACCTCGGCGACACTAGCGCCAAAAGCGCTGAACAGGCCGGCGGCAAAATCCGCGACCCTGACCGGGTCCTGGAGGTAAGTGGGCGTCTGCTCGACCGTGATCTGGTCGAATGGAGTCTCGAGCGCCGCCGCAGCGGCGATGTCGTTGTATGTCTTTTGCTGATTTTCAATCATGACCTCTCCCGTCTGATTCCGTTCGTTTTGCCCAATGCTGCGGCGTCCCTGTTGATGGGATATTGCTCCCGCTTGATGTGCGCGTTCGCGATTACTTCGCGGACGGTTTGACCGCGGCATGTTCGGCATCCGGCGACATGGTCACAACGTAGCGAGAGACTTTGCCACGCGCGTCCAGCCAGATCACGTTGAACAGGGGCGACACGTGGACGGTCGTCTCCGGCGCGGCGCCCTTCTTTCTCAAATCTGCGCTGCCTTGCATGATGAAGGCATTGCCGACCTGCCAGACGCCGGTCACGTTGTGCACCGTGTCGAACGGAGCGTCGAGCGCCACAAAGAACTGCTTTGCTGCTTCGATGCCATGCAACACACGGTCGCCGAAGACCATTTCAATGTCGTCGGCAAAAACGGAGAACCCCGACGTGGCAGACATGTCCAATGTGTCGATCGCCTTGAAAAGATCCAGCATCCACTGCGGTGTTTCCACTGACTTCATCATTTCATTCATATCGTGCTCCGTTCTTGGTGTCTGCTGCGTCCATGTTCTCTCCCCGTACCCCGTTGTAGGCGTACAAGCCTTCCTTAGTCGGTCACTTTTGGCCAATAGTTCGGCGGCACTGTAGACATGTCAAAGAGGGCCGAACCTTTTACAACTTTCTGTGGGTTATCTGCCGCCATGGTGAAGATGTTCCAAAAGGGCGTCGAGTGGCTGGAACCGTCCTTAAGAACAAAGCGCAGGTGGCCGCCGAACATCACGACACCATCGCCTTGCCAGACCTGTTCGATACCGTGGTGGTACTCTGCAAACTGGACGTCGAATCCGCCGACATTGTTTATGATTTGATCCGCGCCCTTGAAGGTGTAGTGTCCGAATTCAAAGACGACATCGTCCGCCAAATACTTGCTAGCGCCCGCGAAGTCCTTCTTATCAATGCACGCGAACATGCCTCCCAGCCACGCCGGGACAGAGTCCAGCTTGTTCAATTGATTTGTGGACATACTGTTCCTTTCTGGTTCACGAAAACTTCATTCCGGTTGATGGTTGCGTTCGTTATTTCTTGCTGGGCCAGGGCAACCCGAAGGAGTTGCCCCGTCTATCATTTCTCGCCCATGAGACTCTTCAAGTTTGCGTATGCCTGACGATATTCGAGCTCGGCGCGAAACATGTCGGCTTCCATTTTTGCCCGCGCCGATTCAACTTCCGGGTTATCTGGGTGATAGCTGGCCTCAACCACTCGAGACGCCGACACCATGCGGCGCGCCAGTTGACTGAGTTTGCGGGAGCGTTCCAGCTCTAAGTAGCTGCTCTTCACCGCCCCTGCCGCTTTGGCTTTGGTCAATTGCACGCCCAGATCTGCCGCTTCAGACTGTGCCTTGCGCTCCTTCACGCCACGCTCGCGCTTGCCGAAATCAAAGATCGTGTACGTGGCGAAGAAGCCGAGATAGGTGTAATCCCTGGGCAGAACAACGTTGACTGAGTTTTGATTTGTGTAACCACCGACGATTGCGGCGATCGGAAAATACTCCGCTTTTGCCAGCACCAAGCCGGCGTGCGCCTTTATCGCGGTTTGCTCTGCCTCCACGACGTCGGGATTCGCCACCGCTTTGTCGGCGGCTTCTTGCAACGAAACGTCTTCAATCAGAGGTTCGGGCGGGACGAGCTCCAGTCTTGTTTCCTCCGGCAGGCCAAGCATTTCGTCGAGCGACGCGGTCAGCTCTTTCACCTTGCTGGCTGCGAGCACGACTGCCTTTTCGGCGCCGATCATGTCCGTCTCTTGTTCCGTGGAGACACTCGGCGCCCCCGAGCTCGCCGTCAGCCATTTGCCTTGGATCTTCTTAGCGTCTACTTCCGCGCTGGTAAGCTCCCGTTGTGCGACCAGCAGCTCGTAGTAATTTGTCTCGACTTTGCGTGCTGCTTCCGTCACCGGCATTCCCGCCTTCGCTCGGGCAATGTTCTCGTCCGCTCGCGCGATTTTCACGAGCTGATAGATCGCGAACAGCGGCGTGACCGGCTGAACCGCTGCAACGTTGAAGAAGGTGCCGTTCTGGCTAATTATGTTCACCGGCACCTGCAAAAACCCACCTTCGATCGGACGAGGAACCGTTAATATGTCGCCCGGCGCTTGTTGAGGTGCATATTTAGCAACTGCCCGCCGATGTTCGGAAAGTACATTGACTGCACGCCCAGTCGATGCTGCTTTGCGGCTTCCACCTGCAGTTCCGCGAGATGCACGAGTGGGTTGCTCGTCCCTGTTGATTGCTGTTGTGCCTCCTCCAGCGTGATACGGCGCACACCTGCCGGAGCATCGCCTTGGTTTGGAGTGAAGGAAGGTCCGCCCTTGTAAGCCTGCGCGCCAGAACCGCTAGCCGGCGGTAGTGCATTGTTCGCCTTGACGCCAGCGACCAGCGGAGATGCGAACCTCAGTGGCGAACCGGTCACGGCCGGAGGTGAGAAGTTTGGTGTCGATGTTGAAGGCGGCAGGTCCTGGGCCATAACGACTCCGCTGAAAAGGATCCAAGCTGCAAAGGCAAGGAACCGTTGCCAGTAAGCCACTCGTGACAGTTGTGCGTAGTTGCCTGGTTGAAACATATTGTTCTCCTCGTCACGTTGTAAGTGACACCTCAGCGAGATTTTTCCCGGCGAGGGGGTTTGAGCTTTTCCAGCGACTCGATCAGTCGCTGATACGCTGAAGCGTTTTGTACGACCACTTCAGCCTTCCCATTGACCGTCAGCAACTCGGGGCGTCCAGTCCGCCTAAGTCGCTTCAGGTGAACTTTCATATTTCGGGCAAAATCTGTAAGTGACCCAATGTCCTCTGGTCTGATCACGGCTATTGTCTCCATCGATCCGGCACCATTGAACGGACTGCGAAAAACAAGGGAATTAGCTTTCTCTGCGCAGCGTACGGAAAGTGGCTCTTGACTGGCTATCCACTTTCGGCAAAATTGAAGAAATTCTTCCCCAGCTGCGAATTCGCATTGAATTCGCTCCGAGACTGTGGTTTGGTGTGGAAGAGTAGGCCATCAGGCTTTTGGCTGGCTGTATACAATTGCACACATTGGCAAATATGATGTCGGACCGCAAGCCGCCACTTCAGCCACTGCCCAAACGCTCGCGGCCTTGCCCGAAGTGGCACTTGGCGAGAGCGCGACGATAGATGAATAGATGAGTGGAGCTTTTCTTTGGAGAAGATGGCGGTGCGTTGCAAGCGCAGCATTTTGCAGCAACGCCTAATTACAAGTGGCGCACGGTCTCAGAGGGGAGTTCACCAAAAAGGAAGCGATAATCCCGAGCGAAGCGACCGAAGTGCCACACACCGAACTGAGTGGCGATCTCGGTAACAGTGGCTACCGAAGGGTCGGCACCTTTCAGTGCTTTCCGAACGTGATGGAGTGTTCTCAGTTTTAGATATTGCACCGGCGTTGCGCCGAAGTATTGATGAAACGCGGCACGAAGTGTTCGCTCAGAAACACCAGCCACAGCGGCGAGTTGTTCTACCGCAAGGTACTCACGGTCCTGCTGGTCGACGAAATCCATAGACATGCGAATGATCTCTCTTCGTGGAACTACCCGCCGACCGTGCGTGGGTTCGGCTTCGTGCGGCACGGCGAGCAAATTGCGAATCTCTCCGATCAGCTTCCGCTCCGCTGCCCTTTGCGCCGCGGCTGATTCGAAGGCGCCAGGCGACCGCCGAGCAGCCACACCGAGTTGCTCCAAGACCAGGCGAAACCTCTCAAACCGGTGCGGCGACATGTGAACAACTCCGTGCATTGAGGCAACAGCTGTCGTCGCATCTCCGTTGGCGTCAGTAAGCATCCCGTTCGGAATATAAAGAGAACACCAACGACCTGGTGCGTCGTTGGTTAGGCAGAATTCGTCGCCGGCTCCAGCTATCATCAGAGAAGATTCGTCGATTCGGCGCCCATTCCCCCACCCCGACGACTTCTGTGTATGGAAAAAAATCGTGACGCCGCCCGACTGCGGGGTTGTGGTACGCAAAAAGTGTGTCGGGCATAAATTTGCCGCTTCAACCTTCCAACGAAAAGGCATCATAAGTCGCCATCCGTCAAATAGGAGCCAAATCCGTTCTCTTCCAGCCACTGATAGAGGTGCACCTGATACAGGTACGAGGCGAAAATCTCTTCCCCCATTTCGTGCGTCTCCGTGCAGACAAACGGCACCCGCAGGCCGACAAGCACGGCGATCAACGACTGCGTAATCTGGTTGGGATTGACGGCCGAGTGAGGATAGGGCGATTTGACTTGGCTCAAAGCTGCCGTGACCACCAACAAGCGGTGAGGATATTCGGCCATCTGCCGCAGGCGAGCGACAAACACCGGTCGCTCGACGGTGAAGGAGCGCACCAGATCCGAGAGATCCTTGCGCTCGACAACGCAGACGTCCTCAAGTCCCGAAATCGAGTAATCCCCCAGTTTCAGCGCTCTTCTTTCGATTCCGCTAAACCAGCCCCGGAAGCGCGAGAAGTCGAATGGATTCTGCTCGCGGGTATCCACCACCAGCACCGGGCAAGGTGTCTTGAGCTGTGTGCCTCCGCGTTCGGCCAGTACCGGTATGGCAGGAGGGGGGACGGGATTTGCACTAAGGAACCATTCCAGTGGGGAGGTGATCAGATTCCGGCGCCGGTTCATCGCCATCGGTTATGCTGCAACTTTCTCAAGTCGATACTCATGGTGTAATCCACCCAGCACTGGGCGAGCCATGACTCGCGAGCCCTCTGGCAGCGTGTGTCTGCCACTACTCGGGAGCGGCAGCAGGTTCGAGGGCTCCGGGATTCCAGGACCAAGGCTCGAATGTGGGCGCGATTGATTGTAGTGTGCGACCCATTCCTTCAGTAAGCTGCGAAGGTGTCTCTCGCCAAGCGGAATAACAAAGTCGAGGAACTCACGGCGCATGGTGCCGATTAGCCGTTCGCAGTAGGCGTTTGCCTTCGGCGCGCGCACGGGCGTTCGCAAGACTCTGAGGCCGAAGGAGCTCTTGAGTTCCTCGTCCAGGCTGGCTGAGAAAATCGAATCGCGGTCATGGATTACGAACCTGTGTCCATGTTCACCGGGAAGAGCTTCCCGAAACTGCTGCAACGTCCAAGCGGCAGTCGGATGGGCCGTGACATTGCAGTGCACAATCCTCCGCGTGCCAATTTCCATCACCACGAAGACGTACAACTGGCGAAAACCTGCCGTCACCACGACTAGGAAATCGCAGGCTAGCAACGATCGGGTGTGATTGCGAACGAAGCTGTTCCAGCGCTGCGATGAGGGGCCTCTACTGTCTGGCAGGTTCGGCCAGTAGGCCCCAATAGTTCTGGGTGAGACTCGAATCCCCAGCTTCAGGGCCAGTTCGTCAGCAATGCGACCCTGCCCCCAAGTTGGATTTTCCTCAACCATCCGAGCAATCAACTGGCGAATGTTCTTGGGAAGCCTCGGCCGTCCGGCACGTGACTTCAGCTTCCAGAACAGTTTGAATCCTCGCCGATGCCATCCGATCAGCGTTTCGGGTTTGACGATCACCAAAGCTGATTTCCAGTTACAGAACTTGGACCAAAGGACAAGGCTGAAGCGAGCGGCATCGGTCAACCGCCTGGGTCGGATCTGACGTTCTTGGTAGAAGGCCAACTGCTTCCGTAAGAACAGGTTCTCCGCAAGCAGAGCGGAACGCGACCGAACACAGGAACGCAGGAATGTGCTGAGTTCCAGATAGACGCCAAAGCCCGCACGGATGAGGGAGGAGAATTGCAGCCCACTGAACATTGTGTCGGATTGTAGTCTCACCAAAGCGATTCGTTCCACCGGAACTCAGCGGTTCAAATCGCCATGCAACGGGTCGAACTTTACCAAGCCGGGCATGCCGCGTTTTCAATGAGTTCAGAGGTCGGACGGAATATTTGCGCACCACAGGCCTTTCTGGGGGATTCTCTTGGTGTAGCGTGATCATGTGCCCACATGCTAGTACCTAGTTGCATAAGTTAGAGTATGACATTTTAGGTCGTTTCTGAAAGACGGTTTGCTTGCTCCACTCGAAGGGATGAGCCGACTGGTTGTAGGCGGCAATGAAGTCATCGATATG
>JBEKNL010000139.1:0-8588 GCA_049522855.1 Candidatus Korobacteraceae bacterium | reverse complement strand
GCGAGCCTTGGTTGGATTGGGCATTTTTTCCTTTAGAGCGAAATGGCGCTCTTCTTCCGAGCGCATGCCGTGGTGTGCTCGAAAAGTGCTTGACACCGCCGACATTGTCAGAGAGGCGATATAACGCCAATTTAGCGAAGGATTGCGGCTACTGCGGCAATAGTGGCGAGGGTCAGTCAGCGCAACTCAGCGAGAAAAGCGTGCATCTCGCGTAGCACGTCGGCCCCATTCGAGAGAAAGATATAGGAATTCGCGTCTGCCAGCTCGACTATGCGGGCGCCCGGTACACCGCGCTTGAGAGCGTCCTCGTTTCTCGCGACCCAGGCCAGTTGGAGGCCGTACCTAAGGCCTAGGGCGGCCCCTTCGGACGGAGTCTGAGGCTTGTAACGCTTCGTCTGATCTTCAAGCGACGCCGGAATGGCAAACAATGCCAACACCGGTACGCGAATGCGTGCGTAATCCGGGCTCGCTAAACCCGTGAACATCGCATCGCGCACCTCTTGGGAAACTAAATACTGCCCTACGCTGCCGTCTGGATTGCAGGCATACGATTGGCGGAGTTCGGCTTCGGGGAAGATGATTCCATGGTTGGCCCTCCACCATTCCCGGTAAGCTCCAAAAGACGTCTTGTCCGGCTGCGGTGGGTTGCGGATCGCTTGCGGAAGCTGGGACTGCTCCGGTTCTTTGACGCTCTTATTTACTGGACCCAGGCTAATATCTTCCGCTGAATCGAGGTAAACCAGTCCACCCACTCGATCAGGATGCATCGCGCCGATGACGCTCAGATCCTGCCCGCCAAAAGAGTGACCGGCCAAGATAGGCTTTTCTAATTTGAGGGCATCCAGAACCTGGAGAACATCCTCCGCAGAATTCCGCGCGGTGTAGCCCCCCGGCGGTTTACTTGAATCCCCCAGTCCTCGCCGGGTGATTCCGTATACGTGGGCGCTGTCAGTCAGTTTTGGTGCTAGCTCATCGTAGACATGAGCAGTCGAGTAACCAGCCAGCAAAACGACCGGGCGTCCGCTTCCGCCCCAGTCGAGAACTTCCAGCCGAACACCATCTCTGACGGTTACGAACTGGACTTTGTGCGCCGAAGGATCATGCCAGCTCGCGCAGGCTTGACCGTGCAGAGTGGCCGAGCTGAACGCCAAAAGTAAAGCCAGAATGCAGATCGAGGATGATCTGGTCCTCATCTTCAAGAACGTTTTACTTCTTGCTCCGTCAGCGGAGATGCCCGTAGATAGAGTTACCGCGACAAGCCAAGGCCAGCCCTCGATCATCGGCACACCGCTACACAGAACGCTCTTGGGTTGGGTCATGCCAGCATTCTACCGAAGTACTCTACCTAACTGTTGTAAACAGGCAGGCGTTATCACAAGCAATCGGCGCTTGGGCCTGCAAAGGGTCGCATGTGCGCGGTCGGCGCTCCCTGCACAAAAGACCCTCTTCCATGCCCCATTTGTGACCTCACGCCAAGCTGCGCTTCGGTTTCTTCTGGCAGCGCTCGCATACGCCGTAAATCTGGAAGGTGTGGCGCGTCGGCAGGTACTTGTTCTTGCGGCCAACTTCCTGCTCAATGCGCTCAATCTCGCGCGAGAAGAACTCCACCGAGCTGCCGCATTCGGTGCAGACCATGTGGTGGTGATTGCGGCGATTGTACTTGTGCTCGTAACGAGTCACGCCGTCATTGAAGGCCACTTCGCTGGCCAGCCCGCACTCGGCCAGCAGCTTCAAAGTGCGATAGACGGTGGTAAATCCGATGCGGTCGTCGTGTTTCTTGACCAGCCGATACAGCTCGTCGGTGGAGAGATGGTCGCGGGTGTCGAGAAACCTGCGCAGAATGGCGTCGCGCTGCCCGGTGAGCTTAAGGCCCACCCGCTTCAGGTGTCCGTGGAAAATGGCTTCGGCCTCGCGCACCATCTCGCGCGAGATGCTCGGCTGATCGTCAATTCGTTTCTGGAGCATGGGTCTGCTGCTTCCCATTTGGGGCCTGTCCACTACAGGGTGCCGCACGATTTGCTATCAGCATAACACCGGAAACTGGGTGCTTCCGAATGATCCGCTCCGTCAAAAATCGTTCGCCACACGCCGCAGTCTTTCCGCCATCTCGAGCAACTTGGTCACGCTGTTCCAGTTCCTGCCCGTTCCGGGTACCTTTAGCGTCTTCTCAAGAACTGCCCAGGACAACTTCGGCCGCGCCATGCCACTGGGGAAATAGATGTAGAGCTCGCGCCCGTCCATCCGCAACTCCTCGGGTTCGGTCCTGAAGCTGAGAGCTTTGTCGCGGGTTTCTGCGCCGGGATCGCTGGTCAGAAAGTACACCAAAAGTCTGCTCGGCTCGATGCCGCTCTGCCCTGCGAACGGATTTCTGGCAATCACGTCTCGCAGTTCGCCAGAGGTCCGCAGAATTACCGCGGGGCGAAAGCCAAAACTCCGCTCGATTGCGTCCTCGATCCGCTTGGCCAGTGCAACCAGGTCGCGCTTGTCAGTCCTGAAGACGACGTTGCCGCTCTGTACGTAGGTTTGTGGGTCGCGCAGCCCAAGCGGTTCGTAGAGCGCGCGCAGCGCGTCCATCTTGATCCGGTGGTGCGCCCCGACGTTGACGCCGCGCAGCATGGAGATGATCACGGCCATACCAACACCTTCAATTTCGCATTCCGATCATCACCTACCGCTCGCCTTTCGCAAGACGGCAAACAGCCGTTCAATGTCGCCGGCATCGTTGTACAGATGCGGCGCAATGCGGATTGAATCTCCGCGAACGCTCACAAACACGTTGGCATCATGGAGAAGCTGCGACAGCCCGGCCGGAATACCGCGCGCGTGCCGGATGCCAATCATGTGCGCCGACCGTTGCTCGCGAGGCAGGACCGAGTAGTCAATGTCTGCGGCGAGCTGCGCGACTTTTTCCGTCAGCAAGGAGAGCGTCTGCTGGATTCGTTCCACACCCCACGCCAGGATTTGCTGGAGAGCGGCAATCGCCATCGGCGCCAGAACGAATTGTGGAGACTCACCCATATCGAAGCGGCGCGCCCCTGGCCGGTAAGCGTCGGTGTGATCGACCAGCCGGGAAAAGTCGTCACTCCCAGCCCGCGCAATCCACGACTGCTCGAGCGGCACACCCGACTCCCGCCATTTGGGGGCGACATAGAGATAGCCGAGTCCGTAAGGACCAAGCAGCCACTTATACCCTACGGCCGTCAGGAAGTCCGGCTGGACGCGCTCGAGACTCAGCGGGCTGGCCCCGAGCGATTGGCTGGCGTCAATCACGAGGCCAGCACCGACGTCCTGCGCACGCTGTCCCACGCGCCCAAGATCGACTCTGCTTCCATCCGTCCAATGACATTGCGGCACAGCAACGATCGCCGTATTTTCGCCGATCGCTGCGATCAGAGCCTCGGTCCAGTCCACGCTCGGTTCCCGCTGCACGGCCACTACGCGCCCGCCGTTTTTCTTTGCCAGTTCATACCAGGCGTAAACGTTCGACGGGAACTGCTGATGCAGCATAACAATGGTCTGCCCGCGCGCGAGCGGCAGATTCGCCGCCGCAGTCGCGATCCCGTAGCTGGCAGCCGGAACCAGGGCAACACCATCGCCGTCGGTTCCCATCACTCGTGCGGCAAGTGCGCGCAACTCTTCGGAACCCGAAAACCATTCTGGGCCGGACAAATTCCAGGGCGATGCCTTCGTGCGAACGGCACGCAGTCCAGCCTCGGTGACGCTCCGCAACTGCGGCGCCATGCTGGCGCAGTTCAGATAGGTGATGCCCTCTGGAATCTCAAACAGGTCGCGTGCTGTTTCGATCGGGCTTGCCGTAGTTGGCGGCGTCGGCGTCATGAGAACGGTCCGCAATTGAGTTTACCGCTCAGCGTAGTTACAGATCTTTCTCTCGCATTTTGTCCTGTTTTTCCCGTTCTCTTTCGTGCTCTTCGACCACTTTCGCGGCCTCCGCCCAAGTGCGACGATATTTTCGATTCAAAATGGGGTCGAAGTCCCTGTCGTAGGTGTAGAACCGGAGAAAAAAGTCAGACAATGCTTTGTCTAATACAAAGGTTGGCCCCAACTTAGAAATGCAATATTTGTACCACCGCCGGTAATGAACATTTGCACAGCGCTGACCGATCACGACAGCAATGGTGTTTCGCGAGTTATCCATTTCCTTATCGATGATTTGTCTGAGACGATCCTTGTCCAAGGCGTCGACATCCCATTGAGACTCAAGGAAAATTATTCTTCCCAGTAGACCCTCCGCTGCTTTCGTTTGACTCTTCTTTTTCTTGATTTTGCTCTGGATTCTGGCGTACGGGTCGAGATCAGCATTATTCCGCTGCCACGCGATAAAGATGCGAGCGTACTCCTCTTGCTCGAAATCAATACCGGCTCTGTACATAGCGGCTGCCTCATCATCGCTGGTGGCGTTTACCCTGCAGAACGACCAGGCGCTAACCCATTTGCTGCCGCGAATATCGCGAACGCTGCCATCAACATAGCGAAATGGAATCCGCTCGCTGCCTTCAACCAGGGGCTCAATTCCAACTTCGGCGACCCCTACGCGCTCGCTGCTTCCTTCGCCCTTGCGCGAGAAATGTGCAAAGGTTTTCTTGAGACATCGAATAACATCGGTGTATGACGTGGGATCCAAAGACCCATTCAATCGAATTTTGATGCAGGAGGACTCCGTCATTCTCTTGAGCCTGTGATCTAAATACTGATAAAGATCACCCAACAACTTGAACTGCTCTTCTTCTCCTTCGCCGAACTCGAGACGGGCACATTCACATGCAATCGAGCAGCCATCCAAGTCAATCATGAAATCACCGATGGCCGTATTTGTTTCACAACTCAAGCGCACACTGCCGAGATTGCCAATTGCTCGTTTGGCCCGCAGCGCCATTGCGAGCTCAAATTGAGAAGGCCAGAAGGCATTGCGCTTAAGGCGGTCTATCTTGTCGTCCAAGCAGGGGTCTGCCTTGAATTCTTCAAATATCGCCGCTAAATCTATAACCTGAATTACGTGGTCATCAACATTGGCACCACCGCGAAGCCACCTGTCCAGTACTTGCCCGCGAAGTCCAAGTAAATGCAGGGGCTGAGTATTTTCGAAGATTTCAAGGATAAATTTTGGGCCCAGACGGGACTTCAAAACCTCGACATGCTCCTCGATCAGACCTGGAGGAAAGTCATAACGCTCCGCGCGTTCGTTGGCGACTGAGATCCATTTATATAAATGCGCGTCGAGGGCTCGAACGTCCATCCCTCATTATTGACGAAATTGGCGGGATAAGTCAGCACTGAGAGACGCGCTTGCATTCACAAAGCTGGGTTACTCCTGAAAGGGCGGCTGCCCGGGAACTAACCCCCACCGCAATTTCGGCAGTCCCACCAGCCCGTGACTCGGGGGCTGCCTGCGTTGCTTGTGTGCTCCTATCGGCAGGAGCCACAGAGCTCACCAGTCTGGTTTGATCTTATCGGTTCCGGGCATACATCAGAACCAGCGACCGTTGCGCGAATGGCATGTATACGAGTGCGGCGGTCATCCCCAGAGCGAGCCCCAAGCTTACGTGATGAACAAGAAGGAACGGTGACAGTGCCCATAAAAGATCCATGCCTAGCAGTACGGGGAATAGTTTTCTGAACTTGGTGGGAAGCTGTTGAAAATCGAACGCAACCGCCGCAAAAAAGAACAGGCGGACTGGGATCATTACCACGGCGGTGGTCACCAGCAGCGTGGTGAGCGTCGACGGCGACAGCAGCCGTGCATCCGAAAAAATATCAAAAATCTCCGCAAGGTTCGCCAGCGCCCCCAGGTAGAACGCTAGATACATGGCCTGGATAAGCAACAGCAAAGTCCGTACTAAGACTCTGGGGGCGTGAGGCAGTTCGTGAGGCGCCGCGAGAAGTGTTCCTCTAAATGTCTCCAGCCCATCGTCCGAAGGGGTGACCGGCGAGACAGGCTCACTGTTTGCAACCGACGTAACCACATGGCCCCCCACGGCGACCGGCTCCGCGGACATTTTCGAAACCGGAGCCGCGAGCGTTACCGGCGCTATGAAACGATAGCCTTTGCCCGACACCGTCTCCACATGTCGGGGTTGGGAGGCCAAGTCGCCGAGTGCTTCGCGAAGCTTGTTGACGGCGGTGTTCAGGCCGTGGTCGAAGTCCACGAAAGTGTCTTCGCCCCAAAGCCGCTGCCGCATCTCCTCGCGCGTCACCAACTGCGAGGGCCTTTCGAGAAGCATCACCAGTATCTGAAATGGTTGCGAATGCAGCTTGATGCGGATGCCATGTTTACGCAGCTCTCCAGTGGCCTCGTTCACCTCGAAGGCTCCGAAGCGAAACACGCGGTCTGCTATTCCCTGGGTCATTGGCACAATTCCAGTCTAGCTGTCTTTGGCGGCTCGGAGCCAGTGAGACAACCATCCGACGGGTGCCGTGAAGCCCTGGGTCGATTAATCGCCACCTCACTCGGCCTCACCCGCGACAACGAACAGCTTCCACCCAGAAAGATATCTTCGTACAACCGTTGACCTTGCAATCGATTACACGATGATTCGCAAGTGAGGAACGTTTGAGGCGTTATGCATTGCGCCTGCCGCTTGCATCGTGCATCCTTCCGCTCACGAGGCCGACGGTGCGATTACATATGCGGACAGCGGCAACCATGCTCCTACTTGCAACCCCCTGCCCGGCGGCCCGGTTGAGCTTACAGGCCAAGCAGGCGTTTGAAAATTATGCAGCTGCTTTGGAGAAACGATTGGCCCAGCAGCACGCCAGCCCTGATACCTACCTTGCCGTGTTCAACCTCGGGGCGTCCGAGCGAGCTGAGGCGGAGCGCCAGCTGAGATTGGGTGGCATGCGTGTGGAGCCTGTGGACGGCGGTACTCGCGAAGTCAGACAGGGACTGTTGCACCACTGGCGCGGCATGGCTTTTGTCCCTGGCGCGAAAGCAAAAGACATGCTGGCGCTGTTGCGAGACTACAACCGCCTCGCCAAATACTACGCGCCGGAGGTTGAGTCCTCCCATGTTCTGTCGGACAACGGAGGGGTGGCGACGGTCGCCATTCGCATGAAGAAGCAGAAGGTTGTCACGGTTGTGCTGGATACAGAGTACGACGTCCGGACCGGACTGACCGGCGCCACCGGTTACGGCTTCTCGCGCAGTACGCACATTTGGCAGATTGCGGAAGCGGGCACGGCGCACGAGCGCAGGCTGCCTGAGGGTAACGATGACGGCTTCCTGTGGCGCTTGAACTCCTACTGGAGTTTCGTCGACCTGCCCGACGGACTGCTTATTGAGTGCGAGGCAATTTCGCTGACGCGCGGTGTCCCAAGTGGCCTGGCGTGGCTGATTATGCCGATCATCGAGGACATGCCGCGGGAGTCGCTGAAGTTCACGTTGAGCGCTACCAGAAACGCGCTCGGATCAAGCCTTCTCAAGGGGGCACACCAATGAACGAGAGATACGAGGTTCACATGAGGGAAGCAATGCTCGCCGACAGGAGACAGAGTGGGTTTGTACAGGCGCTGCGAGTCCACAAGTCACTGACTGCGGAAGGTGAAAAGCGCTTATTAGTATGGTTGGCCGAGCTAACTCCGAAGGCAATCAGTTCGGACCATTTAACCGCCTTAGGCTTTGTTTCGCAGCTCCTGGCGGGTGCAGCCTATGCGCTTGCAGCATTTGACCCGCGCGCATTGTGGTTAGTGAACCTCTTCCTCGTCCTCAATTGGCTTGGCGACAGTCTGGATGGCACTCTGGCCCGAGTCCGTGACCAGCAGCGCCCACGCTACGGTTTCTACGTGGACCACATGGCTGACACCTTCGGCGCGCTAGCCTTAATGGCAGGACTCGCCTGCTCTGGCTACGTCCACTGGCAGATATCGGCTGGAATGCTGATGTGCTTCTACGTCCTCTCCATCGAGAGCTACCTTGCGACCTATACGATGGGGCACTTCCATCTTTCGCACGGCATCTTTGGTCCCACCGAAATTCGAATCCTGCTGGCGGTGGGAAATGTTGTGCTGCTCGTGCATCCCTTCACGGACATTGCGGGCCGGCGATTTCTGCTGCTCGACGTTGGCGGCGCTGTGGCCATTGCCGGAATGGCATTCATGGCCGTAGCAGCCGCAATTCGCCACACTGTCGTGCTTTACCGCGAGGAAGAGCTGCCATGACGAGCGCCGGACGACTGCTGGCGCGGCTCGGCAAATTTAACCTGGTGGGCTTGCTGGGCGCGGCATTGCAGTTGTTTTTGCTTTATGGGTTAACGAAATGCTTGCACATGTCTGCAGTTGCTGCTACGCCAGTGGCAGTGGAGATCGTAGTGTTGCACAACTTCGCATGGCACGAGCGGTTTACGTGGCGCGATCGTCAACTCAAAAGCATCCGGCAACGGACAGCCAGGCTCTGGCGATTTCACGCCGGCAACGGTCTCACCTCGCTGCTCGGCAACACAGTGGTGGTCTACTTTCTAGTACTTAGTTGCATTGAAAAGCGGTCTATGCCATGATGGGGCATGAGCAAATACCCCACTGCCCTCACATTGACGACAGAAGACCGCTCCACGCTGGAGAGCTGGGTTCGTGCGGGT
>JBEKNL010000138.1:0-9110 GCA_049522855.1 Candidatus Korobacteraceae bacterium | reverse complement strand
AGCAGGTCCTCGACTGCCTTGGTCGCGTCGCCTTTCAAATCGTTTTTGCTCCAAAACGCATGTATCGCGCTCAAACTAAATCACTTGCGCTCTCACACCAAAAGTTTCCCCGGACAGCAGTGGCCAAGTACGGCCTCTACGGCGCCGGCATGCAGGAGCTCGACGACAATGTAGGTGTAATGCTGAAGAAGCTCGATGACCTGGGCATCGCGGACAACACCATTGTCATCTTCAGCAGCGATAATGGAGCCGAAGTGATGAGCTGGCCCGACGGCGGAACGACTCCGTTCCGTGGCGAGAAGAACACTAACTGGGAGGGCGGCTATCGGGTGCCCCTCCTCATTCGCTGGCCTGGCGTGATCAAGCCGGGGATGGAAGTCAATGACATCGCCGCACATGAAGACTGGCTACCCACGCTGCTCGCGGGGGCAGGCGTACCTGAAGTCAAGGAAAAGTTGCTGGCCGGCTATCAAGCTGGCGACTCCACTTGTAAAGTGCACCTGGATGGCTACAACCTGATGCCATACCTCAAGGGGGAAGCTGAGGCCGGCCCCCGTAAGGAGTTCCTCTACTGGACGGATGACGGGGATCTTGCGGGTCTTCGCTACGACAAATGGAAGCTTGTTTTCATGGAACAACGCGCTCACAGCTTTGACGTGTGGGAGGAGCCGTTCATTACGCTTCGCGTTCCCAAGCTGATGGATCTGCACTCCGATCCCTTCGAACGGGCTCCTCTGGAAGGAATCGACTACAGCCACTGGAGAGCAGACCATGTGTTCCTGCTCCTCCCTGGCGTGGGCTATGTCGGACAATGGCTGCAATCTTTCGCGCAATTTCCGCCGCGACAGAAACCTGCCAGCTTCAACCTTAACGAGGTTATGCAGAAGATGAGTACAGCGGCAGCCAACGCTGACGACTAAGGCGCGGCAGTGTTCCCATTCCCGCCGCTATTTGTCGTGTTCCTTCTCCGGACGGTACTGTCGGCGTGAACGATTCCATCGGTGTCGGTGAATGAGACGCGGCAGCGGGCGGCAGGCGCGCGACCACAAGTCGAACCCGAGCTGGTCATCGCTTGCACTCGCTCAGCGAGGCACAGCAACTTCTCAAGGAGTCCCCATGCGGAAAACCGTCATATCGTTTGCCGTTGCTCTTGGGCAATCCTGGCCCCGCAGTCTCTACTGGGTGGCCTTGTCAAGCCGGACCACTTCTCCGGTATCCAACTGATACTCCGCCTCGATCACTGTCAACTTGCCGTGTTCTTTGGCGTTCTTCAGGAGTTCGCTGTGCGCCAGCAGATCCATTGCGCTCTGGCGTACATTTTCTTTGATTGCGGCTTCGATCAGTGCGTCTCCCGTCGCGGAACCCTTCACCTTCGCCACTGCGGGATCAATCTGGTCAACCATGGCCTGCAGGTTCGCCGTCGGCATCTTCTCACCCGAGCAGGCGGCGGTGACCGCGCCGCATTTGGTGTGTCCCAGCACCACCAGCACCGTGCTGCCAAGGTGATCGAAGGCATACTCCAGGCTGGCGAGCCCCAACGGACCAGCGATGTTTCCGGCTGCGCGCACCACGAACAGGTCGCCCAACGTCTGGTCAAAGACCGACTCGGGAGGCACGCGGCTGTCGGAGCAACTCAGCACCATGGCTTTCGGGTGCTGTGACTTCGTCAGCGACTCGCGCACACTTACCAGGGCGCGCGGCTTCAGTTTGCCAGCCACGAAGCGCTGGTTGCCGTCCATAAGGTCCGACCAGATCTTGTCTGGTGACTGTGCCGGCTCGGTCGCGTGTCCATGATGCGCCGCAGGCGGCGCGGGCGCAGCGGGTTGTTGCGCGACTGCGAACGTTGCGAGAAAGGTAATTGCGAAGAACGCAAGTTTACGTTGCATGTTGCCTCCTGAGACGGCGGCAATATATCACAATTGGACTGATCCCTGTCGAAAACACTCAGAACCAAACGACGGAGGCAAATGCCGATAGCCCGGGAACGGATGAATTGCGCCACCCGCTCCAGCACACTCACCAGCCGCGCGAACGTGTGCGCATTAGATATCACGCCGCACTTCGATCCGGCACCCGCCCGACAACGCTACGGTCAGCCCGCAACTCGCTTGCTGCTCCGCCGACGATTTCCTGATGTCCAATGCCACTGGCACCAACTGGCCGCCTGCAGAAGCGCTTCCCCTCTTGTTCCCCCATCACCCTCTTTCAGATGGCGATCCAGCGTGCTGAAGCTCAAACCTCGACTGGCTTGCATGTCGATTACTGCAATTTAATTCAAACTTGCTGCAACGCAATTCAAACATTACTGCAGTTGAATTCCAACAATTACAACAGCGGTGAGTTAGGGAGATATTTTGCAGTGGCGGGGAGTCGCGGGGAGTCGCGGGGAGTCGCGGGTTTTAGCGGGTGAAACGATGATTTCGAGTGAAAATCACGCACACCAGATTTTGGCTCGCTATTTTGCAGTGCCGCGTGATCGGACGCCTGTAACTGACTGATTCTTCATGAACCGGTCAAGGCTTTTCGTACATTCTCGCGAACCTACGGCTCGGACGCAGGGCAGAATCCAGTAACCTATTCAACCCAAATAACTTACGTGATGAATCGGTGCATGAGCGTGGAGCGATCCCGCGAACATCCCGCGAACCTTGGCAGCCTCTAGTTTTTTGGGGTTTTCTTGCCGGGCGACTTGCGCGCGACCGTGAGCCGTTTTATCCGCTTCACGTCTAACCCGGCCGACGCCAGAACCAAAGACGCTCATTTTTCGTTAGCCGAGTTTCCTATCTGCAAAGAACGTTCAGCCGATGGCACGCGTGTCCACTGTCTCACCCCTGGTAGGGCGGCCACGATTTTTGGCCGCTCGTCAGGCGCCTTCGGGGAGCGGCCTTACTGCGTAAGAGCCAGGGCCTTCAGCGCCGTCTTATTCCGTATGCGTAGGGTTGAGCCCTTCTTCTCCACGATCTGGTGCTTCGTCAGGTCGGCGAACATACGGGTTACGGTTTCCCGGGACGTGCCGATCATCTGCGCCATCTCATCATGGGTTAACGTAAGCTTTATGTGCGGCTGGGCCTTGGCGGTTTCCCCGTTGTGCGCGCTCAACTCGAGCAGCAGCTTCGCCAGCTTTTCCGCCGCGGAGTGCGGCAGCCCGATGGCACGAAACTCGCGGCAAGCGGCGGTGTACTTGTCGCTCAATTGTTCGGCGACGCGCAGGCAGACATCGCTGTGCTCCCTCAGCAGGCGTTGGAAATCTTCGCGTTTCACGAAGTTTACCTGGCACGGACTGACTGTTTCAGCCGTCAATTCGTAGGGCGTGCCGCTGACGTTGGCGCTTAGCCCCAGAACTTCTCCCGCTTCAGCAATCTTCAGAATCAGGGTCTTGCCGTCGGAGGCGCAGATGGAAAGTTTGATCCGGCCCTTGCACAAAACAAAGATGCCGCGCGGAGCCTGGCCTTCGACAAACAGCACGGCATTCTTGGGATAAGCGATAAGAAACCTCATAGTTTCGAAAGTTTGCAACGCAGTACCGGAAAGATCACAAAAGATGTGTTCTGCCCGCGTCTTGCACCTCAGGCAGCTTTCAATGATGTCCAATCCATATGGTGTAAGCACAACAACCCCACGATTCTCGTCTTTTTCTTGTCCATACTATCCGAACACTTCATGTCACATGCAACAAGTGCAGACGTCACCAGGGGTTGTGACGTGGACATTTATCAAAGGATTTTCGGAGCACAATTGTTCAATTGTGTGGGTAGAAATGCTGACTCGGCGAGCAGAAAGCCGAGGATAATCGTAACCTCCGTCACAGACAGCGATCTGCGGAAGTGTGAAACTTCCCAAATTTGCTGCAAGGAGGTTTACGTGGAAGTGATTTGCAGCGCAGCGCTTGTCACACGGGGATTTTTTCGCGGTCGTTCTGACGGCAAAGGGAGACCACGAACGCACTAGCCCGTCTTGTGTGTGGGACCGACGAAAATTCACGGCTGGCTATTTCATCCTCTCACCAGCTCCGAGAATTCCTCGAGGGTCTGAGCCGCCCTCTTCCCGCTTTTTGCTTTCTTCTTCACATGCCCAGCATTTAATCGAGGAAGGCAGCGTTCCTTGGAACTCGCCTCTGTTCATTGTGATCAGGTGCCCACAGTCAAAAGTTTGGGTCAGGAATTAACGTAAGAACTTAGAGCGACCCCTGCGAACCTCTGACGAACCTGCAGATGGGCTACCTCTATGTCTTTTGGGGCCTCTTGCTGGGCGGTTTGCGCGCGGGCCGCCCGTTGCTCGGAACTGCGGTGCTGCTGAGAACCTCAATATCGATTCCAGCCCGCTGCCAGAAGTACAGCCTGGTGTTCGCCGCCGGCGCCATGTTTCCCATCTTGGCGTAGTGGTCGCCTGACGGTTCGTTGTCGCCGTTCTCCCAGTGCGAAACAGCCATTGCTGAAACTCCGAGGGCTTTCGCAAAGACCGCTCCGGTAATTCGCAGCTCGTTCTTCCTTAGCCGCTCGATGCGAACCGCCCATTCCGGGCGCGGCGGGCGCTTTTTTCTTGCGGGCGTCATTTTCCCCTTGACATGCAGTAAAGCTGTCTTTATAAAGTTTACTTTAGTTGAGGTTTCAGCTTAGCGATTCAGTTTAGCCCCGCCGTTAAGGAAATGCGAGATCGTTCGGTGCCTCGCGGCATTAGTTTCTTGATTCATGACTGTGATCTCTTTTGGAACCGGTTGGTTTTCATGCCCAACAATTGGCTAAGTGTTCAACAAGTGACTGACCTGACCGGCTGGCACCCTCAGTATGTGCGCCGGTTGGCGAGAGAGGGTCAGTTGCAGCAGCGGCCCTCGAAAAATGCAAGGAGTAGCGGACGAGTCCAGCGCGAATACGCATTGTCGTCCTTGCCGGTTGAAGCGCAGCTGAAATTCCTCAAGCAGCCGCTGCTGTCCGGACCAGCCTGCACGGCTCTGGCACTTCGCCCGGATCCAAACCAATCCAACCTGTTTGCTTCTCTGCCGGAAGTTCCCGAGCCCGAGCGCCTCAACTTTTCTGCAAGGCAGAACGCCCAGGCCTTGAAGCGCCTGGAGGCCATTGCGCCGCTGGTGGAATTCAGCAGCCGCAGCCAGCGATTCCGTCCGACGTTCCGTACCACCGGCGGAGTTGCCGTGCGAAGCATGAACTCGCTGGCCGGCTACCTCGCCGATCAGCACCACGTCAGCGCCCGAACTCTCTGGAACTGGTATGCACAGTACCGCAAGCTCGGCTATGCGGGTCTGGTCGACCGAGTTCGCTCGGATAAGGGAAAGTCGCGATTCCTCAAAGCCCATCCCGCTGTCCGCGCATTTCTGGAGAACAAGTACCTGGGTGAGCGGCTGTCAATTCGGCTGGTGTATCGGGCCTTGCGGCGCGATCTGCGGAGCCTGGAGCCAGAGTGCACCAGACCACCGAGCTACAGCGCCGTCCGGTCTTATTTGCAACAGCTGCCCAAGCCCTTGCTGATCTTGAGCCGGGAAGGCGAGCGGCAGTTCCAGGAACGTTGTGAGCCCTACCTGCTGACCGACTTCGAGTCTCTGGTTCCTAACCAGATCTGGGTCTCTGACCACGGCCAGCATGATGTCTGGGTGCGCAACGACCTGTTCTCCGGAGTCTCGAGCAATGCTGCGGTCCGGCCCTGGCTGACTGCCATGATCGACATGCGCTCCCGCAAGATCGTTGGCACGGCCTGGTCGGCCACCCCCAGCTCCCACACCATCAGCTCGGCACTACGAGTGGGGATTGAGAGCTTTGGGATTCCCCAGATCCTCTATGTGGATAACGGCAAAGACTACGAGAAAGTCGGCCGCATCGACTTCTCTCCAGAATGTAGTGGGGTACTGGTCAGGCTGGGAATCCAGCCACAATACTGCCTACCCAGGCATCCCCAGTCGAAGCTGATCGAGAGCTGGTTTGGAACGGTACGCAAGCGCTTTGACTGCCTCTGGCCCTCCTACTGTGGAGCCGGCCCCAAGGATCGGCCGGAGCAGTGCATGGCTGCCCTGAAGGAGCACCAGGCCTTTCTGAAGGGCAAACGGAAGAACTCACCTCTGCCCCTGGCCAGCGAGTTCATTGCGACGGCGCGGCAGTGGATTGAGGAATACAACTCGCAGCATCCACATGGCGGACGAGGCATGCGAGGCCGGACTCCGGATGAGGTCTTTAACGAACTACTGCTACCCGGTCAGAAAAGACTGATTGAGACCCCGGAAGTTCTCTATGCCTTGTTCTGGGACCGGCAGCGGCGCAAGGTGTCGGAGGGCGGATGTGTGCAATTGTACGGCGAGCGCTACGAACCAGCCGATGGCGAGAGTCTGGCCAAGCTGTTTCTGGAGATCGAACGGGATGTCCTGGTGGCTTGTGACCCAGCCAATCTGGGGGAAGCCATCGCCTTGGATCTGGACGGGCGCTTGCTGGGACGACTGCGGGCTCAGAAGCTGGTCACGCGCGGACCGGTTAGCCACGAAGATATTCGAGCCTCGATGCGGATCCGGCGCACGGCTCGTAAGGCGATCGCCGATTACGTCACTGGCTTGTCAGGCATACGGGCTCGTGCTGGGGACCGTAGCGAGATCGCTCACCTCCAGGATCGAGCCGAAATGCCCAGGGAGAAGCTGTCGCCACCTTCAGCTCTGATACGGCCGCAAGATCTGCACACCGCAGCAATCAGGCCCGACTTCATCGACGACATTGTTCGGGAACTGACGGACGGAGAATAAGCTATGGCTCTTTCCTACGCGGTACGCCGGCAGCTGCTGGAGGCGAGCTTGCCGGAATCGACCGAAGTTCGCCTGGAGTTGCAGGATTACCTGGCCCGGACCGGCATGACACCCCCAGATTTTGCCCGACGCATCAACTACGCCCGGGAGACGGTTTACTCCTTTCTGAATGGCAATTACAGCTGGATCTCCTCCAACGACGGCCCTATCCGGGCAGCGATTCGCGGCTTCATTGCGGCCCATCCCATTGCGACGCCAGCAATCAGCTCAGGCAAGCTCTACCAAACGGAGAATGCACGTTTGCTGCGTCAGTACTTCTACGAGGCGCTGGACCATGGGCGGGCCTATTACCTCTACGGCGCCCCGGGAACCCAGAAGACCTACGTACTGCAGCACCTGATTGCAGAATTGAACCGCTCGGAGATCGCCAAGAACGGAGAGGGTCGGAGAGCTTACTACGTCTATGTTCGTCAGGGAATCCACTCGCTGGACCTGATGAAGCGGGTGGCGGAGAGCTGCGGGGCAATCGGCATGGGCACCGTCGACCGGATTCTGCGCAATCTGCGATTCGATCTCAGCCAGCGCAAGGTGCTGTTGGTCTTTGACGAAGCCCAGCATCTGTCGATTGAGTGCCTGGAGACCCTACGGGAACTGTTGGATCAACCGCCGCACTGCGGGTTGCTGTTCGCCGGCACCCACGAGCTGGAGCAGATCTTCACCCGCCAGGCCTTGGAGCTGGAGCAATGGCGTTCCCGCTTTCATGCCGGTCAGGCCCTGCCCGGCATCTCCGAAGAGGAAGCAGCCGACATCGTGCACTCTGAGCTAGGTTTGGGACTGTCGCAGCGGAAAATCCAAAAGCTAATCTCGAAATCCCGCATCACGGACCTACGCAACGGTGGGCAGCACAGCTATGTATCGGCCCGCCGGCTGTTCTGGGTGATTCGCGACTTGCAAGCCGTCGCCAACGGAGCATCAACCCACCCTCGTTGCCAATAAAGGATGTCTGTTTCTTGTGGTCAAAAAGGAGATTCCGGTTAAACTGTGTTCTCCATCGTTCGCTGCTTTGGGGAATTGCTTGCGGTCTCGTTTTGGCGCTAGTCTGGCCTAACATGAGCGAAAAAGAGGCAAAGGTTGTGCGAGAGCAACTGGCTCGGCATGGGTCAGACAATCCACATTCGTTCAAGCCAATGGCTGGCTTTCGTACCTGTAGGATTTGCGGTCTTGCTAGAGGCCACAAAGTTCATGACGTAAAGGATTCCGCCAACATGCCGCCGCATTCCACGCAAGAGCAGGGCGTCACAAGAAGATCGGATGCTTCATCCGATCTCACGCGGGAAAAGCCCTTGCCACCGTACCCGCAGGCCAGGTCGACGGTTCGGCAAATCCGCCGCTGTCCACGGTGTCGCAAATTAAACACAGGAACCGACTTGTCCTGCTACTGGTGTGGAACGGAGCTGCCCGCAGATACTCCAGCGCCAGCGAATATTGCGCCTCCGTCCTTTGCTGGGTACGCCAACACTGGCGGGATCCGGCGGAAGTCGCGCCTGCCGGTGCTGGGGACCCTGGTGATCGTTCTACTCCTGGCGGGTGCTGGCACTGTCGTGTGGATGCGGCGTTCCTCATTGCCAAGCAAGCCCGCAGCGGCGCCTTCGTCCGTCGTTGTAACGATCTCTCCGGCGAGCGCCCAGGTGGTAGCCGGAAAGGCCTTCGACTTCTCTGCTACCGTCAGCGGCACGGACGATACCCAAGTGATTTGGACGGTGCAGGAGGGCGACGCCGGCGGCCGCGTCGTGACTCGCGGAGCCAAAGCCGAAGGCGGCACGCTATCGTCGAGGGCCGTCTACATCGCGCCGCGTACGCCAGGAACCTATCATCTGCTGGCGACCAGCAAAGCCGAACCGCGAAAATCGGCGTCAGCCGAGGCTACTGTGACCAAGCGATGAGCGATTAGCGACTATCCGAAATGGCCGGTCTCCGGGATGCTGGTCCGCCAGCGCCTCAAGACGGTTGCTGACGTTATGGAGCTGCTCGGCTTCCGCCAGAATGGCTTCAAAGGCCATGGGCGGTACCGCTTCGCATTTCGTCCCCGGGATTGGCTAAGCGTGTCTCGATTAGAACGCGATCGATAATCTCTTCCGCGGAATCGCCGTACAACGTGTGCACCGTGCTGCGCCAGCCTGCGAAGTCGCCACGGAGGAACTCAGCATGGAAGCTTGCCGGATCTTTATCGTACTCGGCGTGGTAGGTTTTCAAAAGGGCTCTGTAGCAGAATCTGTGGGTAAAAGGGGCCGTGGAAAAAGCCACTGCGTGGAAAAGTCCAAAGACGGGACTTTCCCCCTCCGTTTGGAAATCCCGCAAGAGCGGCGGGATTCCCACT
>JBEKNL010000137.1:0-9160 GCA_049522855.1 Candidatus Korobacteraceae bacterium | reverse complement strand
GGTCTTGTTCGGGAAGGTAGCAACGGTAGGTCTTCGCCATGCCTCTGAAACTGACATACCTCGCCTGTGACTTTCAAGCACAACAACCGGCGACAAGGTGATTACTCAGACACGCTCCTAGGGGCGCTGCCTCCTAGTTGCGGACGTTAAGGGCACTATTGTGCCGCCGCCGGCACGCCGGCCGTCACATGTCACAACCGATTGTGATCTGTGTACTTGTTGGGTGTGCGGTAGGAGTGTTCCGCTGGAGTGTATCTGGTGTAAACCCTTGACTGCCGCAAACGTCCCAGAACGCCCCGGAGCGCTAAACATGAGGGTTCTCCGCAGTTTAGCTGATCACCTCGTTAGGTGACCGCCGACACGCACGCAAGTGCGGGCAGGGGGGTAAGGGGGCAGGGCAGGGTTTCCACCCGGAAGCGCCGTTGCACGCGCAATCCGGCCGTATGACACGGGGATACGATTTGAAGTAGAGGGGGTCGTCGTGCTTACACCATATGGCTTGGACATCATAGAAAGCTGCCTGGCTTGCAAGATGCGGGCCGAACACATATTTTGCGATCTTCCGCCTGCGGCCTTGCAGACATTTGAATCCGTCAAGTACGCTACGGCCTATCCGAAGGGTGCGGTCCTGTTCGTCGAGGGCCAGACGCCGCGCGGCATTTTTGTGCTGTGCAAAGGCCGCGTCAAGCTCTCTATTTGCTCAACCGACGGCAAGACGCTGATCTTGAAAATTGCCGAACCGGGAGAAGTGCTGGGCCTCAGCGCCACGGTGAGCGGGAAGCCCTACGAGCTGACCGCCGAAACGGTCGATCCTTGCCAGGTGAACTTCGTCAAGCGCGAAGACTTCCTGCGTTTTCTCAAGGAACACAGCGATGCCTGCCTGCGGGTAGCCGAGCAATTGAGCGAAAAGTACAACACCGCGTGCCGCGAGATTCGCTCGCTCGGTCTTTCGCACTCGGCGGCAGAGAAATTGGCGAAGCTGCTGTTGGAGTGGAGTGCCAAGAACGGCGAAACCGCCAGAGCGGAGCCGCGGGTGAAGCTGGCCCTGACCCACGAGGAGATCGCGCAGATGATTGGCACCTCCCGCGAGACCGTAACGCGCTTGTTTGCCGATTTGAAACGCCGCCAGATTGTACAGGCGAAAGGGTCGACTCTGCTGATCCGCAACAAGGCAGCGCTGAAGGCACTGGCGATTACGCAGTGAGCTAAAGGGTTGTGATTACTGCCGATTGCGGCCTCGCGCCGGCACGTCCGGACGGGGATTGATGGCTTCTGCTGCTATTCCGGACCAGGCCCCGAAGAACAATTGACCCACGCGGTGTGAACAAGGTCACGGAAAGCGGTGACTGCAATCACTGCATTGCAAGGCTGCGGAGACGTATTACCTCGATCATGGAGAGCATGATTCAGTCGAGCTGCTTGACCTGCGATTTCCGTCCCGATCGGCTCTTTTGCGACATGCCCGCGGAGTCGTTGAAATCTTTCGACGAGATCAAATCGCTCACCGCTTACCCCAGGAGCATGGTCCTGTTCGCCGAAGGGCGGCCGGTCCGTGGCATTTACATTTTGTGCGATGGCCGAGCCAAGCTGTCCATTTGCTCCGATACTGGAAAACGGCTGACCTTGCGGATCGCCGGCCCTGGAGAAGTGCTGGGACTGGGGGCTGCCCTGTCCAATACCCCTTACGAGGTCACGGCAGAATTGCTGGACAACTCGCAAGTCGTTTTCGTGCGCAGAAAAGATTTGCTGAAGTTCTTGCGGGAACATCGCGAGGTCTGCCTGCAAATCGTGCGTATGTTGAGCCAGGACCTGCATGGGGCCTACGAGCGCGTCCGTACCATTGGCATGATACGCACGCGCCGGCCCCGCATTATGTTTCGCCCCCGTGCTTTGCTGGTCTAGGCCAGGCATTGCCCCGTCGGCCCGCGATATTCTCGCGGGCTTTTTGTTCGGGGCGCGCGTGGAATAAGACCGGCTCGCGAAGCGCGGTGAAGGCTAAGTGGTCCTCCGCGGGCCCGAACAGACGTTCGAAAGCTGGGCCTGACGGCGGGAATTCCGGAGCCCAATACGGCCTCAGCCTTTCTTGGAATGCGCTAACCGGGGGCCCCGAAGGCCCGTGAACATTGGACCATTCTTCGCGCCGTCAATGGGCCTCCGGTTGGTGATACCGCTCACGTCTTGCGGTGTGAAGCGCCCGGGGTGTGACCTCAATCACACCCGCCCGTGAGTCCACTCACTGCCCCTCTGTACCCTCATCGGCGATGTTTATGAGTGACGCGACATAGCTGCCGCGTCCGGCGAAAGCGAGGGTTGCGGTGAAGCGTTGCGCGGTGGTTCCCTTTGTTGCCTTGCTGCTCTGCACGGGAGCGGTGGCCAAGTCCCCTCCCAAGATGAGCAACGAGGACTGCCTGGCTTGCCATAACGATTCCACTCTCAGCAAAGAGGAGAACGGCAAACAAGTCAGCTTGCATGTCGACGACGCGAAGTTCAAAGCCTCAATTCACGGCGTCTTCGGTTGCACCGATTGTCACAAGGACATCCAGGCGTTCCCCCACGATCCCACGCCCGCGAAGCCAGTATGCGTCACCTGCCATGCCGACCAGCAAAAGGCCTACGACCATGGCGTTCATGCCAAGGCAGCAGCGGCAGGTAACACCAATGTCGCGAAATGCCAGGACTGCCATGGCAGCGTCCACGAAATTCTGCCGGCCAGCGATCCCAAGTCAAAAGTAGCTCGGGGCAACATTCCGCAAACCTGCGGCGCTTGTCACGGACAGAAATTCGTGATGGCATCGAGCGGCATAAGCTCCGCTCCCTTCAACTCGTACCAGCAGAGTGTTCATGGCAAAGCCGTGGCTGCCGGTTCCGATAAGGCTGCGGTGTGCACGGATTGCCACGGTCAGCACGATATCCTGGCCGCCACCAATCCCAAGTCGCCGATCAGCAAATTCAACGTTCCCGTAACCTGCGCCAAGTGTCACGACAATATCAGGCAGGAGTACGTACAAAGCATCCACGGCCAGGCGATCGCGCGCGGCAACTGGCAGGCGCCAGTGTGCACCGACTGCCACGGCATTCACACCATCAAAGCCCCCACGGACCCCAGTTCCTCGGTGGCGTCAGCGAATGTCGGCAGCGATTGTGCGCAGTGCCATGGCAGCGTGCGTCTCTCCAACGAGTTTGGCATGCCTTCGGGCCAGGTCAACACCTACCTGTCCAGCTATCACGGCATGGCATCGAAGATGGGTTCAACGACGGTGGCGAATTGCGCCAGTTGCCACGGGGTGCATAACATTCTGCCTTCCCGTGATCCGCGCTCCACCATCAATCATGCCAACCTGGCGAAGACCTGCGGGCAATGTCATCCTGGGGCCAACGAGAAATTCATCAGCTTCAAGGTGCATTCTGACGGGGTGGCGAAAGCCGACTTCAGCAGCAAGGTGATTGGCTACATCAGCAAGTTCTATATCTGGATGATCATCGGCGTCATCGGTGGCATGGTGCTGCATAATCTGATCATCTTCCGCAAGAAGCTCATTTTGCACCGCATCGGACAGCCCCGCATTTTGTTCCGCATGACGCGGGGACAGCGGGTGCAGCATATTATCCTGCTCGCCAGCTTCTTCACGCTGGTGCTGACCGGCTTTGCCTTGCGCTATCCGTCATCGTGGCTGGGTACGTTGTTCGTCAACGAAGCGGTGCGCAGCATCGTCCATCGAGTGGCCGGAGTGGTGCTGATCGCGGTCAGCTTGTTCCATCTGTGGTATGTGGTCAAGACCCCGGATGGCCGCCGCCTGATCAAGGACATGCTGCCCGACTGGAAGGACGTCACCGACGCACGTGACGCCTTCCGCTACTACCTGGGTTATAGCGAGCAGCGTCCGCTGTTCCGCCGCTTCACCTACGCCGAGAAGGCTGAGTACTGGGCGTTGGTGTGGGGCATGTTCGTGATGGCCAACACCGGGTTGATGGTGTGGTTTAAAGTTGGGGTGGGCGAAAGAGTGCCGGGGTGGTGGATCGATGTCGCGCTCGCCATCCACTGGTATGAAGCCATACTCGCCACCTTGGCCATTATCGTATGGCATTTCTATGGAGTGATATTCGATCCCGATGCTTATCCCATGAATTGGGCTTGGTATGATGGCAAGATGTCGGTTGAGGCTTATGAGCATGAGCATCCTCTCGACCTGCTTGCGATTGAGCGGGCCAAGGGCTCGGAGGAAGAAGAAGCGGAGCCGGTCAAGGCGGCCGTGAAGGAGCAAGAGGAGACGGTCGCAACCAAGAATTAGGGACCGGCCGGAAAAAGCCCGGCGCCTTGGGGGTTAGGTAAGCGGCACTCTCGGGTTTTTTGATTGCCATGCGCTCTATTGGGGTAAGTTCTGCAACACTGAAGGTGCGTGACTTGCACTGGGGTGAGGCGAAGAAGGGACTATTAATAAATGACTGAGGACACGCAGAGGGTGGATCCTCTACGCGATCATCCGCCAGTTTCGCAAAATCTCATTAGAAATCCCATCAGCCTGATCGGTCTGGCGCTGGCCGGGGTCGCGGTCGCCAACATCGTTCTGCTGGTTCTCATTGACGTCCTGGCCAGCCGCTCATCTCCCTACATAGGCGTTCTCGCTTACATGGTGGCGCCGGCATTCCTGGTTCTCGGGCTCATTCTGGTCCCCATCGGAATGGTGGTCGAACGGCGGCGGCGGCTGCGCGCGGTAGGTGTGCCGCCCCATTTTCCCAGCCTCGATCTCAACAATCCCGCGCAACGCAGCACGTTTGCCTTCCTGCTCAGCTTTGTGGTGATCTTCGCGCTGGTCAGTTCCGTGGGCAGCTACAAGGCCTACGAGTTTACCGATTCAGTGGATTTCTGCGGCCAGTTGTGCCACACGGTTATGCATCCCGAGTTCACGGCGTATGAGGCCTCGCCTCACGCACGTGTGGCTTGTGTGGAATGTCACGTCGGATCGGGCGCGAGCTGGTACGTGAAGTCCAAGCTATCGGGCATGCGGCAGGTTTACTACACCGCTTTGGGCACGTATCCCCGTCCCATCCCCACGCCAGTGCATAATCTTCGCCCCGCGCAGCAAACCTGCGAGCAATGCCACTGGCCGAGGAAATTCTGGGGCGCGCAGCTCAAAACCTTCACTCATTATGGCGACGATGAGCAGAATACGCCGCGCGTGCTCCGCATGCTGATGAAGGTCGGTGGCGGCGATCCCCGGCTCGGACAGGCCGGGGAAGGCATCCACTGGCACATGAATATCGCGAACAAGGTCACCTACATCGCCAGCGACGAACAGCGGCAGGTGATTCCCTGGGTGCGCATAGAAGACAAGAATGGCCGGGTGGCCGAGTACCTGGCGAAAGACGCCTCCCTCACCCCGGCGCAGATTGACAAGGCCGATAAGCGCCGTATGGACTGCATCGACTGCCACAACCGCCCGTCGCATATCTATGTGCCGCCCGATGCTTCCGTGGATCAGGCGATTACCGGGCGCGCCATCGATGCCACGCTGCCATTCATCAAGCAGCAGGGCGTCGCGGTGCTGACGGCCGACTACAAAACCTCTGACGAGGCGCAAAACGCGATTGCCACCACGATTACAAAGTTCTACCAGGACAAGTACCCGCAAATCGCGTCGGCCAAGGCGGACAGCGTCAAGGGTGCTGTCGTCGAATTGCAGCGCATCTACAGCACCACCTTCTTTCCCTACATGAAGGTGAACTGGAAGACGCATCCCAATAACATCGGGCACATGTACTATCAGGGCTGTTTCCGCTGCCACGATGGCAACCACGTGAGCAAGGACGGCAAGGTCATCAGCAAAGACTGCAACTCCTGCCACACGGTCATGGATCAGCAGGAAAGTGGCACGCAGATCGCGGCGGTGCCAGCTCAAATTTTCAAGCACCCGGTTGACATCGGAGACCTGACCGGGGTGAACTGCTCCGATTGCCACAGCGGCGGCGTCGGGCCGTAGAAGAACTCATAGCTCGCGCTTGCCAAAGAGCGTAACGATCAGCAATAATAGATCTTTGCCTCCAGTAGCGGGGCCCTGGCAAGCAGCGCAGTTGTGCTTGATGGGGTGTAAGTAGCGGGGGTCCAAGGAACGCCTGGCTGCGTTCGTTGGGGTGTGGAGCGAAGATGTGGTTCGCTGGAGCACCCGCCCGAAAGGCGCGAACGGCGTGCTTATCGGGGACTTCGATCATCTCGCCTGAGGGAATTTGTGCCACCGGCGCTTCCCAGCGCTCCCAACTAAATCCGTGGTTCTAGCTTGGGGAGGGAATGCGCACACGTGTGGACATTGACGAGCAGGAAAGGAAACAGCTTCTGTGTTGATGATTCGCCTATCGCGCCGCGGTGCGCGCAAACAGCCTTACTACCGCATTGTGGTAATCGAGAAGGACCGTGCGCGCGATGGCCGCTCGGTGGAAGTGGTCGGCATCTATAATCCGCGTACCGATCCCGCCAGCGTGGTGTTGAAGAGCGAGCGCATTGCCTATTGGACCGGCAAGGGCGCGCAGTTGTCTGACCGCGTAAAGAAGCTGGTGGACAAGGCCGCTGCCAGCGCGCCAGCTCCAACTGCTGCCTAACGTGCAGTTCGAAGCTAACCTCAAACACCGGGAGCCGCCTGAGCTATGACAAGCAGCGTGAACATGGTTGCGTTGGTGGAACATCTTGCCAAGGCGGTGGTGGAAGCGCCTGACGAGGTGACGGTGGAAGCCTTTGAAGAAGGTGGCCAGACGGTGTTGGAGCTGATTGTGGCCGAGACCGACCTGGGGCGGGTGATTGGCCGCCAGGGACGGATGGCCCGCAGCCTGCGCACCATTGTGAATGCGGCCAGCTTACGCACTCGCAAGCGCTATCAGTTGGAGATCGTGGAATAGCCGGCGACTTCATTACGATCGCTCGTGTGCTCGGTCCGCAAGGACGGCGCGGCGAAGTTATGGCGGAATTGCACACGGATTTTCCTGAGCGCTTCCAGGAGCGACGGCAGTTGTCAGGTTTGGCGGCAAACGGTAGCCGCCGTGAACTGCAAGTTGAAGAGCACTGGTTTCATAAGGGCGGCGTGGTGCTGAAGTTTGCCGGCGTCGAGAGTATCAGCGATGCCGAGCAGCTTGTCGGATTGGAGTTGCAGGTTCCGCTCGAGCAGCGCGCCGAGTTGGAAGCGGGCGCGACGTATGTGAGCGACGTCGTCGGCTGCGAAGTTTGGACAAGAAGTGCGGACGGCCAGCAACTGCTCGGGACGGTCAGCGAAGTGCAGTTCGGGGCAGGCGAAGCTCCGCTACTGGTTGTGCGAGCGAAGATTGGCGCTGAGCAAGAAATTCTGGTTCCATACGCTGAAGAGTTTCTGAAGTCTGCCGACTTCCAGCAGCGGCGGATCGAGATGGAGTTGCCCGAGGGACTGGTGGCGTTGGACTCCCCGTTGAGTGGGGAAGAGAAGCAGCGGCAAAAGACCGAAGCCGACGAATCACGATCGGCAGGGGTTCGCCGTAAACGAGGGAAATGAGATCAAATCCCCAAGCGCCTTAGGGCGCGAATTGGGGAGGCCCGAATGAAGTTCGAGATTCTGACGATTTTTCCGGACTTTTTTCGTGGGCCGCTGGATTACGGCATTGTGCGCAAGGCGCGTGAAGCCGGGCTCATTGAAATTGGCATCCACGATCTGCGGGCGTTCACGCATGACCGGCATCGCACGGTGGACGACCGGCCGTTCGGCGGCGGAGAGGGCATGGTGCTAAAGCCTGAGCCCATCTTCGAATGTCTCGAATCGCTTGGTGTCTCGCCGCGTGAAGAGCGGATGCGCGACGATTCGCGCGAGACCGTGGTGCTGCTCTCGCCCCAGGGCGAGTTGTTCACCCAGGAGGTGGCGCAGGACTTGACGACGCGCGAACGCGTGGTGCTTATCTGCGGGCGCTACGAAGGTGTGGATGAGCGGGTGAGCCAGCACCTTGCTGATCGGGAGATGTCCGTTGGCGATTTCGTGCTGAGCGGCGGGGAGTTGGGGGCGGCCATTATCGTGGACACGACGACGCGGTTGCTTCCCGGCGCACTCGGCAACGCAGCGTCGACGCAGCAGGAATCATTTACCGCGTCGGTTGTGGCGGAACACGAAAAGGTTTCAGGCGAGCCGCCAAGTTCAACGTGTGGGTCGGGTGGCCTGCTGGATTATCCGCACTACACGCGTCCAGCGGAGTTTCGCGGCATGCTGGTTCCCGAGGTGCTGGTGAACGGGGACCACGACGAGATTCGCAAGTGGCGACGCCGTAGCGCGCTGCAAAAGACATTGCGCAATCGTCCCGATTTGTTGCGCGATGCCGAGCTGAGCAAAGAGGATCGCAAGCTGCTGGCCGAGATTGCGGCGGAGCAGGAAAGAGAGTGAAGTTCGAGCGAGGAGATTCCAGCATAGGGGGTCCTTCGACTCGCCCGCCGCGGCGGGCTCGCTCAGGATGACAGGATTACTAGTTGCTAATTGCTAGTTGCTATTTTGGCCGCCGCGAGGCGTGCGACACGGAAGGAAAAGAACAATGTCGAACAACTCACCTATCATTGACCGGCTTCTCGCCAAGACGCGGCGCACCGATCTGCCCGACTTTAAGCCCGGCGACACCGTCCGGGTCCACGTGAAGATCAAGGAAGGCGACAAAGAGCGTTTGCAGGCGTTCGAAGGGGTGGTCATTTGCAAGAGCCACGGAGACCAGCCCAGCTTCACGGTGCGCAAGATGAGCTTTGGGCAGGGCGTCGAGCGCATCTTCCCCACCCATTCGAAGGTCATCGACAAGATCGAGGTGCTGCGTTCGGCGCATGTTCGTCGTGCCAAGCTGTATTATCTGCGCGAGCTGCGGGGCAAGGCCGCCCGCCTCCGCGAAGTGGATACCAAGCGCGTGTAGTTGCCACGAAAAATCTCGCTGGAAACAGCGATGCCCACCGTTTCACTTGATGCGGTGGGCGTCGGTTTATAGGGAGCATGCTTCAGATCGCGCGCCCTGTCAACTGGCCGCAACACCGCTTCAAAACGCCAAACCCCGCCTAGCAGCCCGTGGTGCAAGTCTAGATGCGTGAGCAAAAAATGTTGAAGTATCCACAGGCTTGGTTCGTAGAATGTGCGCATGGCAATGGGCACGCGCAAGCAGCGGGAGAAGCAAGAGGACATCTGGATCG
>JBEKNL010000136.1:0-9386 GCA_049522855.1 Candidatus Korobacteraceae bacterium | reverse complement strand
TCTGTTCAAGGCTGAGTCCTCCTCTGACTCGTTGGTCTTCCCAAACTCAACTTATCAGAGACTCTCAGCCTTCTTCTTCCCGGCGGCGCTCAGCACAGCGGAGCTAATTTGGACGAGAATGAGATTCAGTACAAGAGTATTCCCTTGTGGTCTTTTCCTCTGTTCTCTCGTCCGTCAATTTTTCTCGTTCCCTGTTCCTCCCTGCCAGAGGGGGCAGAAGTGTTCCTCTAACGCGGCTGTGCTGTTTAGGGTCACGTCGTAGCGAGCAAATGTTGGAACGGGAATCAGTTCACTTGTTCAGTGCTTCTGCTTGTCTCGTGGTCGCCCCTACAAAACTGCACCAGTGCCTGATAAGGAATGAGCACTCGCCTGCCTGACCGCCGAACGAGCAGTTCCTTGTTGGCGATGAGGTTCTCAACGGTACGAACGCTGGGGTTTCCCGCTGAGGAGAATTAAAATGTATTGCATACAATGTGGTAAAGAGAATCATGGTGCACCTTTCTGTATTTATTGTGGAGCCGCCAAAGCTGTTGAGATCGCTCCGGTAGTAGTTCCTGCCCTTCCTTCGGATAACGTGGGACTGATACCGGGCAACAATCTTCTTACGAAGTTTTTCTTTGCGGTTGGGATTGGTTGGCTCAGCCTTCTGCTACTGGGCATTCCGGTGGTTGGATGGATTGCTCTAATATTGCTTTGGGGAGGTCTATGGGCCAAGTCCAAGGAACGCAGAGATAAATATGAACTGGCAAAACGAGGCTTACGACCTTTGACGGAAGCCGAAAAAACAGCAGCTTGGTATGATAAAATCGCCGCCGATGTAAAGGGTAAGACGGAGGTTTCTGGTGAACACACAATATCGCTATGAGATGACCGCAACCAAGAAGGAGCAGTTCAAGGTTGTCCGGCACTTGATCGTGGCCGGATTAAGAAGCCGGTGCCAGCATTCGGCAAGCTCTCGCTAGGAATGGGATTGGCATGAACAAGAAAATCAAGATAGTAGTACTGGCAATGTTGGCGCTGTTGGTTCTGGTTCTTACTATTCGAGACAGGCCGCATAACACGGCTGGTACGGCCCTTCAAAATCCGCCATCGGTCAAAGTGCAAAAACCTGTAGTACGCTCCGAGCCGCTTGCAGCATGGCCTGACAAAGATGCGAAACATTTATTACTGAGACAAGTTGAACTCAGCAATCCTGAGTACCACAGGGAATCCGAGATCATAATGATAGCGAGTTTTACCATCAAGAATCCTACAGGGCTTGCGTTCAAAGATTTCGAGATAACGTGCCAGCACTTCAGTCCGAGCGGAACCAATATCGACAGTAATACACGGACAATCTATGAAGTGGTGAAAGCAAATTCTACCAAGAGAATACGGAATTTCAACATGGGTTTCGTCAACAGCCAAACAGTAAGTTCCTCCTGCGGCATAACTAATTTGGTGCCGATTGGTTGGAACTGAAC
This sequence comes from Candidatus Korobacteraceae bacterium, assembly GCA_049522855.1. GTDB lineage: Bacteria > Acidobacteriota > Terriglobia > Terriglobales > Acidobacteriaceae > Bog-257. Next base: position 7,923 of record JBEKNL010000136.1, on the reverse strand, counting down.
GGGAGAACAAACATGGAAACGACTGGATGCGGCCAAGTGTTCTACGAGGCCGAAGCCAACGCACTGCACCCTGAAGGTTGCCGATGCTCCGAGACGAATGGTGCTGGCGACTGCGACTGGTGCCAAGTACCGAAATAGGGTAGAAAAATTCCACGTGAGTGCCGCGATGGGCGGCATTGTAACCGCGCCCTACCATGACTTGGAATGGCGCGCTGGCCACGTAGCTACCTGTTCGGCTTTGCTTCGACTCCGTGCGGCGATGCCCCGACTCCTTGTGACAATGCCTCGCTATAAGAGGTATCCAGCCAAGCGCGGGAACGCACAGTTTGCAGTATGGTGTATCTACCGTTCCAACAAACCCCCAAGAAACCGCGTCCGCAAGTGGTGGGAAACAAACTGTCGGCAACCGCGCATTTTGCATTCCAACAATCAAAAGTTTGTTGGTACGATTTTTCTTGACATCTTCTGTTCTGCGGATTATTCTCCGAATTGAGATCGGAGGAAATCAAAATGAACGCTGCATTGTATGCAAGAGTTTCCACCAGCAACGGCGGGCAGAATCCTGAAATGCAACTGGCCGAGTTGCGGGAGTTCGCCAGCAAACGCGGTTGGACTGTCGTCGGCGAGTTCGTGGACTTGTGCTCTGGTTCCAAGGATCACAGACCACAGCTTGACGCGATGATGCAGCTTGCCAAGCAGCGCAAGGTGGATGTGATCTGCTGCTGGAAGTTAGATCGCTTTGGACGTTCGTTGAAGCATCTGGTGAATGCAGTGGCCGAACTGCAAGCGGTTGGTTGCGACTTTGTGGCATTGCGTGACAGCATCGACTTGACTACACCGGCAGGACGGATGATGTTTGGTGTCATCGGCGCGATGGCCGAGTTCGAGCGTGATCTAATCCGCGAGCGGGTGAATGCTGGCCTAGCCCTTGCACGCAGCAAGGGACGCATTGGAGGCAGACCACGGGTGCGGAGAGAGCGTGACCGAGACGCGAAAGCTATTCGCCAGATGCGCGACGAGGGTGACTCTTATACGGACATTGCGGATTCGCTGGGCCGCTCTCGCTCGGACATTGTTAGGGTGTGCGGCGCGTTGAATTGCGCCCCGACCTCGGAGGCAGTGTGATGCTCCGGCGTCTGGCACTCATTGCACTGTATGCACTGCGCGAGCATGGTGGGCGAACCTACAGCAATCGCCGCGTCCACAGAAGGGCATTCAGGTATATCCGTCGCTGGGGATACAAGCAGTTCAGGAGTGGATGGTTCCGCTTCTCGCCGTGAGACTCGCGGGCGCGAGGGGTAGGCTCACGCGGGCACACCGGCGCGTTACGGAACAGGCGACAGTCACGGCGCAGTTGCGCGTGCATTCTGGTGTCTTTGCACACCCTGCACCCCGCTTCCCTCTTACCGCTGGCCCAGAAGGGTATGAGACACGGGTAGGCCGACACGGTAGGCCGTCTGGCCGTCAGCTTACGCGCACAGGAAGTGGGGGAACACCATCACAAACGCGCCGTATCGACGCCGTACCTCGCCGTACGACGCACCGTCATTCGTACCGTCTATGGTACGAGGGGTTAACACGTTGAATATACGACTATTTAGATCGGATATAGGGTCGGATTAGTCACGAAATTCCGAAAAGTGGCTTTGCGGCGCACGTTGACGCTAGCATAGTAATATCATTTCGATAGCGTTGGACGGTGCTTGATTCGGTTCTAACACATTGATATTAAATGCTTTAGATGGCTTGGACAGCCCAGACAGTGATTCTACAGTGGCTCGTAAGTCTATATACGCTCGCCCGTGCGAAAACGGTAACAAACGGCCTTCCGCACCCTTCAAAGTGCGACGGCGTGGTGCGGATCGGTGACGGCGTGCTTTGGAATGGATTGAACCATCGTCCTGTACGCTGATAACCCGCTCGACTCCTGTACGGCATCAAACAGCCTCGACTACCCGTGTCTCCTACCTACTCTGGTATCCAATGCATCTGGTGGGAGCTGGGGATCGTCAGAACGCGGGCTATATGGCGTTGCTTACCACTTGTGAAGGGTAAGGGGCTGGCGGGAGCCTCGCGGCCCATAGCGGGCATCACCGATCACATTTGGGACATCGGGGTGGACGGCGTACAATCTTGAGTTTTCGAGCGCCCGCCGCTTGGAAAGAAACCTGTGTCCCAATCCCGCACAGTACCGCGGAAGGGAACATCTTTCCCTCATTGGGCTCTGTCTCCGATTCGACCGTGTGATCTAAGCTCCTGATAACAAGGCATCTTAACTTGCTCCCTTTTGGTGTCTTGTGGACATTCACGTGCCTTACCCATTTTGTTCCCGAGAGCCATCACAGGCGGGATCTGCAATTGCGATCTGGGGTAGCAGCCACTTCGCCCCTCGTTAGGCTCTCGGGAACCAGGTTAGGTGTTTCTCATGCGGCTGGAGCTTGGTACTCCCTTTGCCCTGGGGAAGCGAGGGAGGGTCGCATTGGCGCTAACGTTGCCCTTCCTCGCATCTTGAAATTCCAGCAGCAAGAAGCACCGCTCTTGTGAGGAGATCATCCACGCCCATCAATCGAGAAGGACGGAACCGGTGGACGCGAAAGAGTGCGGCTGGGCAAACGACGATCTGGCGAACGTCGAGATCAAGCGTGGGCCGCGTGTTCACGTTGTGGAAGACGTTGAAGAGGCCATCGAAATCCTCGAAGACTCCGGCAGAGTCACGATGGCGAGATGGTGATGGTGATGACGATAAATTCTCGCATTGGAATTTAGGAGACGATCATGGAAATAATACCCTACCTTATCTTTCTAGTCGCCATACCAGTAGCCGTCATAATTATCTACGGCTATTCGCGGCGCGAGGAAACTCCATACGAGAAGGAGATACGCCTCGGTAGGTTGAACCCAGAGTTGTTCTGCCCGCACTGCCAGTCCAAAGGCTTTGTACGCGACAAGTGGGTTACGCAGAAGGCAGGCATCTCTGGCGGCAAGGCTACGGCGGCGGTTCTGACTGGCGGCTTGTCTCTGCTGGCGGTCGGCCTGTCGCGCAAGCAACAACTAACTCAGGCGCACTGTGAAAAGTGCGGCTCTACTTGGGTATTCTGAAAGGAGAAATCAGCATGAATACATTCAAATCTTTTCTGGCCGTTGTCCTCTGCATTGCAATTCCATTCACCATCTTTGCCGGAGAAAACGGCTACAAAGTCACTTACGACGGCGGCTCGTTGCCAGACATCAAGTCTGGTATTGGCTTGCACATGTACATGGATCAAGACAAGGTTCGATTCGTGAAAGACGGCAAAGAGATCGCAAACGTGCCCGCTTCCGCGATTACGGAGATCAGCTACGGGCAGGATGTTCACCGACGGGTTGGTAGCGCCATCGCCATTGGTGTCGTGAGTTTTGGACTTGGGGCTTTGATGGCTTTCAGCAAGTCCAAGAAGCACTTCGTCGGTTTAACGTGGGTCGATGGCGACAAGAAAGGTGGTCTGGCGATGCAGTGTGACAAAAACGAATACCGAGGCATTCTGGCCGGACTGGAAGGCGTTTCCGGCAAGAAGGCCATCGATTCGGATGCCATGACCGTCAAAAACTGATCGAAGTCTTTCCCAAAAACGGGCTGCACTGTGAAAAGTGCGGCGCTACTTGGGAGTTCTGAAAGGAGAAGCCATGAAGAAAATCACCATAGTAGCACTGGCAATGTTAGCGCTGACAATCGGCGTGTATGCACAGTCTGCGCCTACACCAGCACCCACTACTCCGACTCCCACATGGGAGTACACCACAAACACTGACAAAATGACCGGGCAGGTGATTAGGTACGCTTGTCTGGATTCTAGCAATCAACTTAATTTCGCCCCCCCCTATGATGGTGGCTCTCGAGGAACTATTTGCCTTCGCTCGGGCGATCCGCGCCTCGGAGCACGCTACGGCGAGGCGCTAATAATGATTAGCAAAGGCCAATTCTTGTGCAAACGGGTAGACGTTAACAATAGCATTGCTCATCTGCACTTCTGTTACTTAGAAGTCAAAGTCGACGATAATCAACTAAAGAACCTATCAGTACACAGATCGAATGATGGCAGTACAAATGTTTTCTTTGTCGATGGCACAAGTCACTACGTACTATTCGCTGAAGTGGCCGCAAGTTACAAATTCCTATTCACTGCGTTGAAGGAAGCGAACCACGTAATGATACGGGCGACATTCTTTCAGGAAGGCGATCAAGTCTTGGAGTTTGACACCACTGGTCTCACATGGGAGTGGAAATAATGGAGACGACTAAGTACGGCCAAGTATTCTACGAGGCCGAAGCCAACGCACTGCACGAAGTGCAACTCTACTTGGACATTCTGAAAGGACAAACACAATGACGAAACTTGGCCCCGCTGACCGGACATCGGCACCCTTCGGTTTCTTTTGACCGTGGGGCGCTTTTCTTGTTGTATCTGGTCGAATACAGCGCATACGGTGCCCGCGCAGAGGCCGGAAGTGCCCGGGGACGGCCTCGATAGCCTCTGGGTAGGGGTAAGGGGTCAAACGAGATCGGGGAGGCTAGAATCGACTCCTAGAGCATTAAGAAAGCTGGAGTGTACCGTGGTCGCAAGCCTTCGCTGACTGCTGAGCAGGCAGAAAATCTCCGCGAGCGGGTTGCCGCAGGTGAGAAGAAAGCTGGCTTAGCGCGAGAGTTCGGAATCAGCCGCGAAACGCTTTATGCGTATCTACATGCGTAGTGCCCGCCAACAAGCGGTGCGCGGGCAGATCGGAGGCTCAGGGGTGTTGGAGGTTCCCGGCTGAGATAGAGTATGAGTTGGCCTGTTTACAACAGTAACTTCCGAGTAACGGACAGCGGGGCGCTGTCAGTGTTGACAGAAAACAAACGAGTTACGCGTTGGTTTTCTGGAGAGTTGCTCGTCAACCGGGAGGAATCGCGATCACTTCCTACGAGTCGACTAATCAGGCACTAACAGCGTATTTCTATGAAACGTCCGGAGTGTTCAGCCCAATGCGTATCCGCGTTCACTCCACCAACTCGAATGTCGTTGAGCTCATTTCTACTTACGACTTCGGTGCCGCGGCCGGTGCTGGTTTGGGAATCCGGAACGTCCACGAAAAACCGAATACAAACGTGCGGCCTTCCGGACGAGCCAGGGCACGGTATTCATCGTAGTATTTGAAGAAGGTTGAGAAATCCTTCGCCGGCAGAATGAAATTGGCTTGAACACCAATTGCATGAACTGAGTAGTACGGAACCCTGCTCGCGGCGACGGGTTGTCCGGCCACCAAGTAAGTGCCGCCGTTAGTCGAGACCTGCCATTGGTCGTACCCAACCACGCCGAGTTGGCCCAGTTGGCTCATATCCTTCTTCAAAGGAAGAACCTGCCCAATTCCCCATTCATCGGTGAAGGCCTGGCCGGGCGTTATTTTGCTGGTTTGACCCGCCGGCACGCTGGCGACCGTTCTTTGCCCGTGGATTTCCCAATTGGTGGCAAAGTTTGCAGTGGTCCCTTGGTTCTTGGTGATATAGAGTGTGGTGCCCGACGTGATGTTGTTTCCCCAATATCCGGAGCCCACATTGTTGCTCGCTCCCGCAGTGTACCGGCCAGTTGGGGCTGTAAAGGAATATCCGGCGTTGAAGTCCACTCGCTTTCCAAAGTGCCAACCCATGTTCAATGGCTGGACATACGTGTCGGCAAAACCCGATCCACCTCCGGCGCCACCAAGGTTCGTTGCTCCCTTGGTAATGTCAGCCACCAACTCACCGCTCGCCCAGTTGAGTGCAATATAGGGCATGAAGTAGCCACCGAGGAACTTGTGCCTCGGGACGTAATAGATAATGTTTTCATCCACCCAGAACGAATAGGTCCCAGTGATTCCAGGAATCCTGTTTCCGTTGGAGTTATTCAATTGGCTGGCGGAGTAATTGAGCGCCAGGTTGGCATAGGTAATGCCGGGATCGGGAATCACCCCGGCGTTGAGACCAAATTGTCCGGGCACCCACTGCCCCTTCTGTTGTGCCAACACGGATGAGGCGCCTCCCAAGAAAAGGCAAACGAGAATGCCGGTTGTAAATTTAATTCGAAAATTCACTTGTGGTTTCCTCCCTGCCTAGAATTCAATTCGATCTTGCCAGCACAACCGTCGTCCGATCCACGCCGTTAATCTCGCGCCCCGCTAAAGTTCGTGAGGTTGCCCGCGGGCGGGTTGGGATACTTCTTCAACGACTCCATGTACTCCGTGATCGGTTTATAAGCACCATAGACCATGGGCCACAGGTTGATGCCGCCCACGTTCAAATCTTCGTGTGGGTCCATCTCGATGTTGTAGATCTTCGGGTAGTACATTGGCGCACTGCTGGTGAATACCCCGCCGAGCATTTGCGGCCCCGAGCCGGTCAGGGGCATGTCCTTGAAGTAGAGACGCCATTGCTTCCATCTCACGGCCACCAGATCTGGCCCGATGAAGGTGAGCAGCGAGTCGCGTGCCCCCACCTGGCTCTTGCCGAAGAGCACCGCCGTCTGGTCCACGCCGTCGATCGGTCTGTCCGCAGGCAGCTTGGCACCGAGGATGGCCGCGAAGGTCGGCAGGAAATCCATGATCGAGAACATCGCATAAGAAGTGGTGGCTGGCGCGATGTGTCCGAGCCAGCGGATAAAGCAGAAGGTCCGGATCGAGCCCTCGGTCGCCTCGCCGAGTTCACCGCGGAAGGGGCCCGCGCTGCCCATGTCGGCGGATCCCAGGTTCCCGAACTCACGCATTATCATGCCGGATGGCCCGTTGTCGGACGCGAAGACCACGATGGTGTTGTCATCTACCTTCAATTCCTTGAGCGCATCGAGCACCTGCCCTACGTGATAGTCGCCTTCCATTATCTTGTCGCCGTACTGGCCAATGCGCGATTTCCCGGCGAATTGCTTGGACGGGTAATTCGGCCCGTGCCCCATAGAGAACGGAAGGTAGAGGAAGAACGGTTTGCCCGCGCCCTGCTGCTGTTTCATGAACGCGATGGCCCTGTCGGTCAGATCGTTGTCAATCTCGGCGCGCACTTCGGGCGTAAACGGCTTTACGCGCTGCATCGGTCCGCCTGCCTTCTGCTGCATGATCCACGGCCCCTTCTCGACGAGTGCGCTCTCCGGCACATTGAGCGAATGAGTCTGCATGATGAGCGACACGGTCACAGCGTCGTTCCACGACGTGTTCGGTGGGATGCCATAGAACTCATCGAAGCCGTGCGCGGTTGGAAGGCTCTGCGGTTCTTCGCCGAGATGCCACTTTCCGAAGATCGCCGTCGTATATCCGGCATCCTTGAACAACTGCCCCATCGTGTATGCCTTACCCGAGAGTGTATTGGGTGTGCCCGGTATGCCGATGAGCGATAGTCCGTTGCGGATCGAATATTGCCCCGTCATGAGCGCGGCACGCGACGGCGTACACCCAGGCTCCACGAGAAATTGAGTGAGCCGCAGACCCTCGCGGGCAAGCTGATCGATACGCGGTGTCGGCATGCCGCGCAGTTCACCGCCGCCGTACGGTCCCAGATCGCCGTAGCCAACGTTGTCGGCAAGGATGAACACGACGTTGGGCTTTTGTCCCGCGGCGGCATCTTTCGAGTTCTGCGCCTCCAGCGGCGTTGCGGCCAATCCAAGAAATGTGACTGCGGCCGCAAGCACAAGGCCCATTCTTTCCATCCAATTGGTCATTACGTTCCTCCGTTTGTCACGTGATTGTAGGAAGTCTAAGTTCAACATGGGCGAGCAATCAACTCCCGGTCGCCGTAGAAAGGCGGAATTCGATGGATTACCTCCGGGAAATCGCCATGTCGGTGCGCCGGGATAACCCGGCATGAAGCAGAGAATGCAAAATTCTTACGAGAAGGGAGTAGCGATCCACTCGGCCCCGAGTTTTGCGTTGGGTATCGTGAGGTGCACA
>JBEKNL010000135.1:0-9499 GCA_049522855.1 Candidatus Korobacteraceae bacterium | reverse complement strand
CTGAAGGAGTGCCGTCCGTGACAGGCCGCGCACGAGCCCTTGCTGCCGTCGGGATTCACCCGCCCAATCCCGCTGTTCGGCCAGGTATTCGGATCGAATTTCCCGTCCTTCAGATACTTGACCTCGCTGCCGTGGCACTGGCGGCATCCGCTGGCCGCCGCCGGGCCACCTTCCACCACCTCGCCCAGCATGTTGTCCAGTGAGCCGATGAACTGGGTAGCCTGGGCGTGATGGCTCTGCGCAAACTGCTGCTGTTCCTTACTGTGACAGCGCCCGCAATAGTTCGGCGTCACGATCACCGCAATACGCTTCCCATAGTGCTCAAAGGTTGCCGGATCGTTCTCGTTGGCCTTGTGGCACGAATAGCAGTCCACGTTCTTCTTGGCATGGGAGCTTTCCCGCCACTGCTGCACAATGCCCGGCGTACTGCTACTGTGGCAGTCTAGGCAAGCCTGACCTTCCGGCGAAATCTTGGGCTGAGCAACCGCAACAGAACAGAGGAGAAGAAAATTAAGGAAAACGGCAACTCGCATAGGTGCCTCCAGAAGGCGACCGTTATCGCTAAGAGATGAACAGAAATCTTTCTTGAGATCTGCCTCGTTCGCATTGTACTGCTGGTAGCCGGGTCTGCAACGCAGGCCTGTAGTAACGCAAAGCTCCAATCGGTCAGTTGGCGCAAAATCGCCGTCGCATGAATTAAAGCGTAGTTGAGGCTGGAGCGCGCGCGCGATGGCTTCTCTGCCTACCACTTATCTGTCGTTGGTCAATCAGAAGCCATCAGTTGATTGGTCCCGATAAAACGCGCTAGGGTCCAGCAATCCACATGAGCGCGTAGTCGGCAAACCGCCGACTGAGGGCGGACGACACGCCGTAAGTCACAAGAAAGGGTTGGGCGTCTTCCGACGTGCCATACTGGCGGCCTCCCACGCCGCGGTCAGTATGGTCGTTCAGTTGGAGGCTGATGGCCCCCGAAGCCGGTTTTCGGACAACTTCGCTTTTGCACACTACAGACCCACGGTTATTGGCCGGCCTTCCATCCGAGAACCGTCAGACGGGATTAGTCGCACCCTCTCAGTTTGCAGCTCGCGATTTGACTGCAGATGGTCAAAGTGTTAGCTTTTTGCGGAATTAATTTGAGGGGCTGCTTATGGATTTCTTCGAGCGGGTCTTCCATATTTCCCTGGATGGTGGCAACAAAGTCGCAGAGGTCGTAGTCATTCTTGGCATTATCGCTATCGCCACCTCGACATTATTGAGGAAGTGTTTGCCACGGAACGGAATGGCGAGCGAGTTTATCGCCAGGTTGTCCGGCTCAGAAACTTGCGACCATTGCTCGCGATTCGGCACTTGTTGTAGAATCCCGTCACTTTTTCTTGCAAGCCCGGCCCACGCAAGTCGCAATCGCGTTAGTTTAGTCAGGAATACGAGCAAGCGCAACTTCCTCCGGCAAGAATCAGCACGCTTCGTCTGGGGGTATTACTCATGACATGGAACGGTGGCAAGCTCACCGCAACTCGCGTTGTTCCTCAAGCGACGTTTGCTCGTCTGCGTCCGCTCGCCAGCGCCCTCAAGAGCGATCACGCAGCCAGCTTCACCGGCCTCGCCCACGCTCTCCGCGATTTCGGTTCGCATGTGCGTCTCCACATTCGTCTCCTCAGCGGTGACGACGGCGAAAAGGTTGCCCACTGGGACGTCGAAGGCGGCACTCCCAAGGCTACCGCCCGCCGCGGCCGCCCCAAGACCGCTGACGTTCACGTGGTCATGCGTCCCGAAACCTGGACACAGATTGCCAGCGGACAACTCGCTCCCTACGACGCGCTGCTTGGCGGCAAACTGCGGGTCGGCGGCGATCTCGACCTGGCAAAGAGCATCACCAAACATTTGAGCGATCCGGCAATGTCCTACGTGCCGCCCTGCTAGGAGGAGCCTTACCTTATGGCTGAAACCATCGGCAAAGTCACCAACATCAAGCTCGCCACCATCACTCCCGGTTTCCCCAATGCCATCGATGTGGGCGCTTTCAACTTGCTCGAAACCGCGACCCACATCAACTGGTTCTTTTACCTGTGGGTGAGCCACGCCGCCGATCCACCCATCGATCGTGTGCTTCAGTCGCAACGCATCGCTTTGCTCCGCGAGGCCGCGTTTCGCAAATTGACCGTTCACGCTTTTCATGACCCTGCTTCCGATTCCGTGTTCGAGATCACGGTGGACATCCCCTGACGCCGGGTACTGAGCCTGGCCAACGAATGGACGCGACATGCCCCCGATCACCCACGTTGCCCCGACCAACGCGAACTTCCCGCAGGACGACGTCCAGCACTGTACCAGCGGCCGCATTCTCTCGCTTACTTTGTCTGCCGATCCCACGCGTATCTATGCCGGTAGCTTCTGCGGAGTCTGGCGCTCCGACGATTCCGGCCAGACCTTTTACGAACTTGTCGGACCGCTCACCGACACCGCCGGCCCCGGCATCTTCGGCAGCATTTACGCGCCCCACATTTACGACCTTGCAGCTTCGCCCATCGATCCCGACCTCGTCCTCGCAGCCGCTCGTGATGGTCAGTTCAACACCAGTCGCGACGGCATTTACCGCTCCGCTGATGGCGGCCATTCCTGGGAACTGACACTGCCCATGTTCACCTCGCCACCTTACTATGGCGTGAGCCAGGTCCTCTTCTCTCCCGACGATCCCAATCTCGTCTATGCCGCCCTCGGTTGGGAAGGCGTTGCCATCAGTACCAACGCCGGTAAAACCTGGAACTACCAGTTCCTCGGCGCCAACGTGTGGCACCTCGCCGTTGCTCCCTCCGAAGGCCCCGGCGTTCGCAAGGTTTACGCTTGCGGCGACATTCCCTACAGTCCCAACGTCAACATTTTCTTCTCCAATGACGGCGGCAACACCTGGAAAATGGACAACGGAGCCGCCGTCATCAACGCGTCGCGCGCCAATCTCGCTACCTTTCAAACCGGATGCGGCAGCGACGGGCCCGTCGGAACTTTTGCCAACCAAACCGGGGCAAACAATACAAGCAACCCACAGATCATGGCCGTCGAGCCGGGCAATCCCGCGAAAGTGTACCTCGCGGCCGTCGGCGGCGCCTTCGGGCCTTGCTATTACGACGGCAATATTCCCGACGGCGACCAGGTCAACGTGTCTTGCGCTCGGCTGGCCGGCGAAGGCAGCCTCTGGTACGGCGACTTCAGCCAATTCGCCAACACCCAATCCGCCTTGTGGATGGACTTGCCCGGCCCACCAATCTATAGCGGTGGCAGCGATACTCCCAGCGGCAACATGTACGTCATCGCCAAGCCCACCAGTTCCGGCTTTCTTGTCTTCTTCTCCGACATGAGTCACGTCCACGTCTCTCAGGGGATGCCCAACACGTTCAACTCCTGGCACCGCCTCGGCGGCAAAGACGCCTCTCAAGCGCACAAAGACAATACGAATTACAACTTCGTATTCGTGCACGGCGACCCGCACGGTCTCATCACTTCACCTGATTTCGAGATCACTCTCCAGCCCGCCACCGGAGTCAGCTCGCCTTACAACCAGAACTCCGAGCTCGATCAGTACATGAGCGGCACCATCTGGATGGCCAATGACGGCGGCATTTTCTTCAGTCTCGACGGCGGACAAACCTGGAAACGCCCCAACGGTCTCGAGACCCTCGATCCTGTCAACATCGCTGGGCTGTATGGCATCGGCACAGCACCTGCCATCTACTTTGGCTGCGGTGACAACGATGATTTCTGCAGCTTGAACGGTGGCCAGCAATGGCTGAATCCTATCACCGACTGCGGGGATTGCGATGGCTGGTTTGCCGATGAGGCCGACGCCTCGCGCGTGCTCGAGTTCACTCCTCGCGGCTCTGCAGCTGGCGTTCAGGGCGCCATCAATATCGTCAACAGCGGAAGCAACTCGCAGTATCCCGATCCCTCTAACTCTGGGCAAAACAGCTTCATTGTCTCGCCCCGGCGGGTTATCCAGAGCGGCGGCGGCACTCCTCCCTACCCTGCCTCCGACCTCGTGCTTCGCGGATACCGTCCCATCATTCGCACTCTGCCCACCGAAGCGCCTCAGTCTGATGGCGATTACGTCTTCATCCATTCCAGCGACGGCATGACGCGTCAGGTACTGCGCACCCTTTCTATCAGTTCCATCCAAAGCCTCAGCGACTGGGACGACATCACCAAGGCCTTCAAAATCGGTACCATCTTACCTGACGACGGCAGCGGTAAGGAGCCGGTCGTTCAGGTTTCCGGCGGTCATAACAATCCCACTTACTATGTGGCCGATTTCAAAGGCCACCTTTTCAAATGGGTCGACGCGACCGCCACCTGGACGCAGATCGTCCCCGGCGGACCACCCGGACAGAACTCCACCGGATGCATCAAGTTCTTCGTCGATCCTTACCAGCCCCAGGTGATCTATCTGGTCGATTCGTCCGGCATTCTTATCTCGCTTGACGGCGGCAACACCTGGCGACCCGAGCCTCATTTGGCTGCGGCCGTCTCCGCGAACGGCAAAATCATCAGCCCCTCGTCCACGGCAATCTACGACATGGTCTTTACCCGCAGCGAGCCTTACACTCGCTTCGCCTTCGGCGATGCCGGAGTCTTCGGCACCATCGACGGCTTCACCTGGTTCACCCTCTGGGACGCAATCGCTGTTCCCGGCCGTCCCGAGTCCGGATTCTTCGATCCCTACACCGATCCCAACGACCGCGCCCTGTACGTCGAGTTCGAAGGACGCAGCATTCTGCGCATGGGCAATATCCCCAGCCCGTGGACGACCAGCCCTCCGTGGGACGACATGATGCTTTACGCCGCCATCGTCGAAGCCTGACCCAGGGCAGCGCCTCACGTGCGTGTTCAACCGGTTGCGACCGGTCTGCTCCGCCTGAGCGGCCCGGTCATTGCCATCGAAGCTCGCTCGTTCCTGACCAGGTGTCTGGATGCACGAGCCTCTCGTCGTGGGCCAGAAGTCCTGTTCTGGGTTGCAGCGATGCTAGTTGGTGTTCTAGCGGGTGTAAATCGGTGAGTCCCGCCAGTGGAACTTGCCCAGTTGCCACTGTAGTGATGTCCGGCGGCGGTGCGGGTGACCAATCCGCCGAAAGCCCGGATGTAAAAGTCCCCGTAGGCTGGGCGAAAGCGTGGTCTGCTCCGACAGGGGGGCGAGCAAGTCGGCAGGTTGTAGCGCAAGCGAACCGTAGTTAAGCCCCGAAATGGACTCCTCAACGAGAATCGGAGGGTGGAGGGTGAAGGAAGTGCCGAGACCGTCCCAGAAGGTCGAAGGCCAGCGCGGTCGGTGAAGGAACTGGGTATAAGCAACCGACCGGCTTCCCGGGGTCTCGGAGGGCGACATGCCGACAGAGAATAGCCAACGAAAGCACGGAACCACTCGCGGGTCGCCTAGGCGTTGAGGTGTGGCGCACAGCGATGGCATCTCGTATAAGCCGAGACGGTGAAATCGAGATGTGCCCGCGAGTGGGGCGGATGGGGCCGATTAAGTGAGGATGGACCGGGACAACATAACCCGGACCGGAGCGAGGGCCCCTGGGGTAGAGTGGCGGAAGCCGCTCGAACGGAGGTGCACCAGCGTAGCGCGTTCCCCGGCACAGAACGGGGAGCAAACGCGATAAGCGAGGTGCACGAAGGGCGATGGCAAACCGACCGCTGGGGAAGACCTCGTGCAGCCGGGAAGGCCCCGCCTGATACACCGGCCTTGAAGCCGTACTGGGGAAAACCCGCCGTACGGAATTTTAGGGGGGACCATGGAAACGGCGGCATCATTCGAAGCCCGATTCGCGCCATGGTCCTACCCGGCAGATCTGGCCGGATTAGGAACGAAAAACGCCCCAGGTTCTACGAATGCTATTGGGCGCATTTCGCGGCGGAAATCCACTTGAGCGAATAGTCGGCGTTCCGTCCTTGTGGCCGCGACGTGGTGGAGTTCTTCAACAGCACGGGTTGGGCGTTATACGGCCAAGTGGCGGTGCCAATGCGGTTGCCGGATGCTGGCCGACATATGAGGAGTAATCTCCCACAAGCCGGTTTCTGGCCAATGTGACAAGCGGATGCTGCTCGGAGCATGATGTCCGGTTCAGTTGGGTTACGACATGGCCTGTTCTGAATAGCTATCCGCCGCATCTTTTGTTTCCGGGTAGCCCGCCAGCTTGCATTATCGGAAGATCGGTTACTGATGCTCAACCATCATCGTCCAGATGTCGCCACGGACGTCGCCGAACGTAGTGTAGAGCCGAGTAGGTGTAAGGCCGAGACGCGCGTCCGGGACGGCTTGCAAGCCCGGCAACTGGTGCGAGTGGAAGACGGCAATGGAATCGGCCACCGGTTTTCCTGTAGCGTCGATGCGCTGTGCCCAGACGCAACGATTCCCATCACGGGTCGAAATGTAGTAGAGCAAATTGCCGTCGGGCGACCAGCGTGGCGACGCTAAGAGGTTCTTGTCCTCCGCGACGGCGGTCCAGTCTCGGGCGGGCACGGCTTTGTCGCGAACGGCCGTGACATAAAGCACTGCGTTGCCGTCGGATTTCCCGCCAATGAATGCCAAGCGGTTGCCGTCCGGTGACAGTGCTGCGTCGGCGATATCATCAAGCCGTACTTCGATGAGCGGAGTACGCACTCCGCCGGCCAACCTCAAACGGAACAATCCGTCGGCGAACGCCACAACGACCGCCTCATTTTCAGGAAAGAAGCCCTGAATCCAGCAGGCTTCACAGACGCGGCTCCGGCTTGCACCGTCCCTGCTGTCTGCGACGTACGAAACAAGCTTGCCACTTTCGATATCGCGGTACGCGATTCTGGAGCCATCGGCGCTGATCCGGGGAGAGAGACTCATCGTTTTGCCAGTTATTGGGAGGGTATGTTCCTGCCCGCTGAGAAGGTCGCGAACTCTAAGTTCCAGGCCGGCGGGGAAGCGAAGCCCTGCCACATAAGCCAGTTTGGAGCCATTCGTGGCCACAGTTAACGAAAACTTGGAGGAAGTATCGGCCGGAACCTCCTGAGGTCCGCCAGTGGCGACGCCCTGGTTAGCGTTGATAGGAATTGCCCACACAGAACTGACTATCGTGGCCGACGCATAGACGAGCCGTCCGTCAGTCGCCACTGACGGCCACATCTGGATACCCTGGCCGGAAGTAAGCTGTTGGGTGAGCGCCCCGATCCGCCATGGATTGTGCAAGATCGGAACACGGAAGAGGTTGATTCCACCAACCGTTGAGCCCTCGCTGTAGTAGATGTGGTCGCCGTCCCAGGCCTCCATCAACTGCAGGGCCGAACGGGGCTTCATCGGCGGCATGCCGATAGCAACCGGTGGGCCGCCATCGAGCGGCGCAATCCACCAGTTATCATTTTGCCAATCGCCATTCCGGGCACCCTCGAAGAGGATGTATTTGCCATCTCCCGACCATAATGCTGGCGCGTGAAAAGCGGCCACTTCGGGCACTTCGAATTCCGGATGGAAAGGCCGGGGCGAACCGCCGTCGCGGGATATCAAGAACATCCTTCCGGTCTGAGAAAACGAGGAAATGACCTGGTAGGCAATGGTCGTGCCATCGGGCGAGTAGCGCGGCCAACGCCCGCCGTCGGCAATCTTCCGCTCCAGGCCTCCCAAGCTGTCTATCTCATAAATTCCACCTCCTTCCCTGTAAGAACTGAAGACAATGTGAGCGCCATCAGGCGAAAAGGATGGGTCCCCGTCCCAGGCCTCATTGTGGGTCAGCCGGATGGGGTTTCGGCCATTGATCTGCTGAACGTAAATCTCACTATTTCCCTCGCGTTCCGAGACGAAAGCCAGCAGTTTGCCATCGGGCGAGATTGCCGGGGCCCAGGCTAGCCTAGGCTCGAAGGTGATACGCGTGACGTCGGGTAGACTCGACGCCGTCTGACTGCGGTAGAGCCGCCAACCAATCCCGGCCGCAGCTACGGCTCCCACCAGCAGAAGAGAGATTCCCCAGCGCCATGCACGAGTGATGCGTGTACGCTCGGGGATAACGAGCGGCGTGAGCTTGCCGGAATCAGATTCCTCTTTCAGATCCTGTAAGGCCAACTTGAGGTCCGCCATGCCCTGCCACCGTCGCTGCGGGTCCTTGCGCAGGCAGCGCATCACCACACGCTCGACCTCGGCTGGTAATTCCGGCACGATTTGCCTGGGCGGAGTCGGCTCCTCGTGCAACATGGCGGTGATCATCGCCATCTTCGTATCCCCGCGGAACGGCCGTCGTCCGGTAAGCATCTCGTAGAGGACCAAGCCAAACGAAAAGATGTCGGAGCGCGCATCCACCGGCTTGCCTTCTGCTTGTTCCGGTGCCATGTACGCCGCGGTTCCCAGCAGTCTACCCTCTTTGGTGAGCGTTTCGGATAATGTGGAGGCAGCGAGAGCACCGTCTTCCAACCCGCCCATGGCCACGAGCTTCGCCAGTCCGAAATCGAGAATCTTCACTTGATCGTCGCCCGTGATCATGATGTTGGTAGGTTTGAGGTCGCGGTGAATGATGCCCGCAGCGTGCGCCTTGCTCATTGCGTCGGCGATCTGCGTGGCATAGGCGAGAGCCTGCTTCAGCGGCATGCCGTGGCGGCCGATCAACTGTTCCAGCGTGCGGCCCTCGACGTATTCCATGGCGATGAAGTCCACGCCATCGGCATTGTCGATGTCATAGACAGTGATGATGTTGGGGTGATTGAGGGCGGAGGCGGCTTTGGCTTCCTGCGCGAAGCGGCGGCGACGTTCCGAATCAGCGACCGATTCCTGAGGAAGTATTTTCAGCGCGACCAGGCGATCCAGGTGAGTGTCGAGACCTTGGTATACGACACCCATGCCACCCGCACCGATCTTCTGCAGGACGCGATAGTGACCCAGCGTCCGGTCGACAAGCGAATTCTGGCCCACCGCCTGGTGTGGCATGGGAAGATGCTCCTTCCCTGACCGTCTAGAGCAAATCGTAGGCTCGACCGTTAAAGCAAGTCAACGTCAACCATCACATAGCAAGCCTCTGCGGATACCTGGCCGACATAGGCAAAGGGAAAGGGCTTGGCTCTCTGGCGATCCCCTACTGGGTCGCGGTCGTGGTACCCAAAAGCACGGTTGGGAGGAGGTCAAGGCAGGTTGTACGGTCCCACCGAAGCTGCCATTGACAAGAGTTGGAAGCCCGGAGACATCGAGAGGGTGAAGTGACAACAAGAGGCCGACGCCCGATCATCGTTCTTCTGGCTTTTGACGGGTGTCGGCAGCCAATCGAGCAGCGAAAACACTGCCTATCGCCAGCCAGACTCTGATAGGTAGCGAGAAATCGTCAAGTCGTTAGTAATCCTGAGCAACAGCCGATTGGCGAGTCCGCCTCCCCGAAGATTGTCCAGAAGTCCGGTTGTCGGAAGTTAGCTGGATCCGCGTAGCTGAGCGCACAGCTGCACGAATAATGGGCGGAGCAGAAATGAACATTAGCGCTCGTGCGAGTTCGCTTATTTCGGCCTGACCCAG
>JBEKNL010000134.1:0-9654 GCA_049522855.1 Candidatus Korobacteraceae bacterium | reverse complement strand
CCGCACGAACCCAGCTCTCCAGCGTGGAGCGGTCTTCTGTCGTCAATGTGAGGGCAGTGGGGTATTTGCTCATGCCCCATCATGGCATAGACCGCTTTTCAATGCAACTAAGTACTAGGCGTGTTTTAGGCAAACTGGCAATCGCAGCCGAAGATATCCATTCGCGCAGCTACCTGTCGCAAGTGACAGTTCCCAAACATTCGTAATCGTAGTGAACTGGCAGACGAAGGAAGACTCTCCCGGCGGGAACTAACCGGGATCGGTCGAAAAGGAGAAGTATGGATTTGGGAGCAAGTGTTCGAAAACTGACGCTGGGAGCACTGGCCGTCTCGAGTGTTTTTGCAGGCGGGAGTGCGACCCTACACGCGCAAGCAAGCAGCGCGAAGCCCCCTAACATCGTCGTCATTATGGGCGACGACATCGGCATGTGGAACATTGGTGCCTACCACCGTGGCATGATGGCCGGGCGCACGCCGAATCTCGACAAGCTTGCCAAGGAAGGCATGCTGTTCACCGATTACTACGCCGAGGCGAGTTGCACGGCGGGCCGTGCGAACTTCATCACCGGCGAGCTTCCGATTCGTACCGGCATGACCACCGTAGGCCAGGCCGGCGCCAAAATCGGGATTCCCGCCGAGGCGGTGACCACGGCCACGATCTTGAAGTCGATGGGCTATGCCACCGGCCAGTTCGGCAAGAACCACCTTGGCGACAGGAATGAGTACCTGCCCTGCGTTCACGGTTTTGATGAATTCTTTGGCTATTTGTATCACCTGGATGCGATGGAAGACCCGGCACATCCGAACTATCCGCAAAATCTGTTGAATGTGGTCGGCCCGCGCAACATGGTTCATTGCTGGGCTACCGACAAGAATGACGCGACGGAGATGCCCCGCTGGGGAGAAATCGGCAAACAGAAGATCGAGGATGCCGGCCCGCTCTATCCCAAGCGCATGGAAACTGTAGATGACGAGATTCGCGACCTCGCCCTCAAATTCATCGACAAAGCCAAGGCCGACGGCAAGCCGTTCTTCGTCTGGCTGAACCCGACGCGCATGCATATCGTCACGCACCTCTCGCCTAAGTACGAGGCGCTGCGCAACGCCGAGAATGGCTGGTCGGAAGAAGAAGCTGGCATGGCGCAGATGGACGACGACATCGGCATCGTGATGAACAAGCTGAAGGATCTGGGCGAAGATGACAACACCATAGTCGTGTTCACCACGGACAACGGCACCGAACTCTTCACCTGGCCCGATGGCGGGCAGACGCCGTTCGCGCAGTCCAAGGGAACAGTCCTGGAGGGCGGCTTCCGCGTGCCCTGCCTCCTGCGCTGGCCTGGCCATGTGCCGGCGGACTCGGTGCAGAACGGCATCTTCTCCGGCCTGGACTGGTTGCCCACATTCGTTGCCGCGGCCGGTAATCCGAACATCACCGAAGAGTTGCTGAAAGGCAAAACGATCGGCGACCGGACCTACAAGAACCATCTGGACGGCTACAACCAGATGGCCGCCATCACCGGCAAAGGCCCGTCCGTGCGTCATGAAATCTTCTACCTCGGGGAAAGCACGGTCGGCGCGGTACGAATTGACGATTACAAGTTCCGCTTCATCGATCAACCCCAAGGCTGGCTGGGTGAAAAGACCCATCCTGACGTGCCTTACATCACCAACCTGCGTCTCGATCCGTTCGAACGCACAGGCTGGCCCATGAACGGGACGAAAGACGGGGCGCAGCAATACTTCGACTGGTTCAAGTACGAATTCTGGCGCTTCGTGTTCGTCCAGCAGGTAATGGGCAAGGAAATCCAAACCTTCCTCGATTACCCGCCGATGCAGCGGGGCGCGAGTTTCAACCTTGACGCGATCAAAGCGGAGATGGGGAAGAGGATGGCCGAGGCGGAGGCAGCGGCCAAAGGCCCCAGCAACTAACAGGAACGACCTTCACGGCGGGCGGCTCCCTAAGGGCCGCCCGTTCGTTCGTCAGTTCTTACCTCAATAGACCCAAGTAATGGCCGGTACTGCAGAAAAGTCGCTGGGGCTGGCGTCTCTCGTCATTCTCTGGTGTTTGTCAGCGAGCGCGCAAACCGCACAACTGCTGCCAGAAGTTGACGCCAACTACAAGCTTGATTCCGATCTGCGCATCGTTTTCCAGGCAAAGGAAACCAGAGAATCGGGGGAACCCGTTCAAGCCGAGATAGGGCCGAGCCTCGACTTTTACCTGAAGCCTCTGCTTCGTCTGAAAGACGTCAGTGCGTTCGACCTGGACGACTCGAAAGCCCGGCCTTTGGTGTTTTCCCTGGGATACCGCTATCTTCCGCAGGCGAACGGCGCACCCCCTACCAACCGCATGGAGCCGGTCGTGACCTTTCGCTTTCCCATGAAAAGATTTCTGCTCACCGACAGGAACCGTGCCGACCTTGATTGGAAGCGTGGCGACTTCACGTGGCGTTATCGCAACCGCTTTGAGATCGAAAAAACGCTGGCTATCCGCTCCTACCATCCGGCGCCGTACGTGAGCGCAGAGTTTTTCTACGAAAGCCAGTACAGCAAATGGAGCGACACCGCAATCTATGCCGGCTGTCTATTTCCCATCGGCAAGCTCGTGGAGTTCAATCCGTACTATGAGCACCAGAACGTTACCGGCAAAAGGCCGAATCAGCAATTAAACCAGTTGGGGCTGATACTCAGCCTGTATTTTTGAGAGAAAAGGGCCGAAGAGATCCATGCTCATGTGTAGTCGAATGGATGAAGGCTGAAGCGAGTGGACAACACAAACTTGCGCAACTTTTCGAGCGGCGGTTTCGTCCCGAATTCCGAGTGGCGTTTGAAGCATGGAAGAAAACCGACCCCTTGAACAATCCTGATGCTCCACCCGGACCGTTGATGATGCCGGAATACCACAACGCCAAGTCGGAGGAGTCAGCCAAGCTGGAAAGTAAAGCCGCTGAGTTCTTTCAGCAAGGGGCAAAGGCCCGCAAGGCTTCCGATGCTTACGTGCGAGCTACGGTCTTGCTGGCGACAGTTTTATTGCTGACGGCCATCAGTCAGCGATTTCGAACCGAGGTAGTGCGGATCGGCCTTGCCGTGCTGGCGGCAATGCTGGTGTGCATCCCTCTGTGGCGGATTATCACGCTGCCGCGCATCTGACGCGGCTGCGCGAACTGAGGCAAGGCGGAGGCTGCGGCGAGTTCCTCAATCTTCGAATCGGCGCCTGTGAGGTTGTCAGCTATGCGATGCAGGTTCAACATTCTGTTGTCGGCAGCGCTCTTGTTTTCGCTGCAGGGGCTGAACGCCCAGGACCTTGCGCCGCGCGCTTATGTCATTACTCCTCTGCATTTCAACTCAATCACCCTGACCTACTCCTTCTACGACGGCAGTATCAACTACAATGGCGCGCTTCCTGTCAGCGGCGCTACGGGAAAATACAGCGTACCCATCTTTAGCTACTATCATGCGTTCAGTTTCTTCGGCCGCTCCGCCAACATTGTCGGCTCGTTGCCTTACGCGTTCGGGAATTTCCAGGGAACCACATTGGGCGCAGAGCGGCACCTGTACCGTTCTGGTCTTCTGGATTCGATCTTCCGCCTCTCGGTAAACCTCAAGGGTGGTCCCGCTATGCCGCCGCAGAAGTTCGCGAAATGGAAGCAGAAGGTCCTGCTGGGCGCCAGTCTCAAGGTGATACCTCCAACCGGTCAGTACGACGGGACCAGGTTGATCAATTGGGGTACCAACCGTTGGTCCGTCAAGCCGGAGTTTGGCTATTCCCAGCGCAGGGGCAAATGGATAGTCGATGGATACTTCGGAGTGTGGTTCTTCAGCACCAATCAGGATTTCTGGTCGCGCAACCTCTACTATGCAGGTACCCGGTCGCAATCGCAAAACCCAATTGGAGCCCTCGAAGGGCACTTGAGCTACGACTTCAAGCCACGACTTTGGGCCTCTCTTGACGGCAATTTCTGGTTTGGTGGAAGCACGAGTTTGAACGGCGTGCCAAGTCCGCTTACCCGTCAGACGAACTCCCGCATCGGAGGCACCGTCTCGGTCCCCATCACCAAGCACCAGTCCCTGAAATTCAGCTACAGCGACGGCACCTATATCCGGTTTGGCGGTAACTACCAGAACGTCTCGGCTGCTTGGCAATACTTCTGGCTGGGCAGACCCAAGTAGCCACGCGCGGCAGCTGGTGAAAGGCATGGCGAGTCAGGGCCCGTGTTTCGCGCCATCGTTCTGTTTCGTCGTGAATTGATCACCAGTAACACAATGAGCAGACTTTCGATGCATCCGTGCGTGACATTCAGCGCACAGCGTGATCAGGTTCTGTTCCTCGTCGCCGCCCGACTGGCTGCGGAATTTGAGGTGATGCACCTGCAGATGCTGCATGCTGCCGCAAGCCTGGCAGCGCCAGCTGTCGCGTTCCAGCACCTGCCGATGCAGTTCGTGGTAGCTATTCGCATCAAGTCTCAGTCGTGGGTTTTTGGCTGGGATCTTCTTCACGAGGCCTGCCCTGCGACCTCAGAGAGAAAAGCCTCCTGTTGAGGGCTGGGCAGGAACTTGTAGTAGCGGGAGATGGATTGCAGCAGAATCTCCGGGTTGCCGCCGTCGATCGAGGCTCCGGCGAGAAAGTCCGCACAGATCATTTCCAGGCAGTAGCCCCGAGACTTGTCCGACCCAAGCATTAATGCGGCGGTCTCAATCGCCTGCTCGATAACCGGGATCTGGCTCCTATAGACCTTGAAATAGATCAGCTCCGAGGGCTCGCTGTCCTTGCCCGTGAGTTCCTTCTCCACTTCCCGCTGGAACTGTGCCTTTGGCATCTGTCGGGCTTTGTGCAGCCAGGTTGCACTTTCGAAGCGCTGACCCTGCTGCCGTGCCAGCTTGGCCAACTCCAGCCCTTTCGTCCATCCCACCTGTTTCAGTTCTTTCCTCACCTGGGGAGGAAGATGTTCGTGAATCGACATCAGGTAGTAGGCTTTTCTTCTGGACTCCGGGAACCGCCGCTCCAGGAACTCATCGAACGACTTCAGCTTCTCCAGCCGCCAGTACTGGCCCGACCGCACTTCGCACATATACTTGCCCAGTTCCACAAACCTGGTATCGCGCTCGTTCTCATGCCGTGCCTCCCAGGCCAGGATCGCGTCGATCTTGCTCAGCACCTCCTGGGCCCGGCGGCGATTCAGCTTGGGCGGCATAGGCGGATACTTAGTAACCAAGTTCGTCAAACAGACCAAGATCGACTCCCGGCTTGCGAATAAGGCCAATCTCCACCAGGTCGCGCTGGTCGAGACACAGGCCGAGAAAAGGACAGGTGGTACACGGGTTCTGGGGAAAGCGGATGCCGCTGTGGGGCAGGAACAGTCCAGACTCGATCCGACGTACCGTGTCGTCGACCAGGGTCTCGAACTCTTGCCGCTGTTGGTCGGTGATGGTGGCCGGCAGGTACTGGACTTCAACCATGCGCTTGCGCACGAAGACGACCTGAGCGACTTCATTGATCCCTGTCATCCAGGAATAGCAAACCAGCTGCGGATCCAGGGCCGCAATGCCGTCAGGCTCCTCGGGATAGCGGGCAGAGCTGGTCTTCCACTCCAGCACACAGGGTGTGCTGTCCAGTTCTCCGACGGCATCGACGAAGGCGACAAAGCTGTTGCCAGAACTCAACGTGCGTGTAAATCGGATTTGTTGGTGGCTGTGCGGCTGGTGAATCTGGACGCGCCCGTCATGGACGAAGCGCTCGAGCAGTTGAATGCCCTGTTGAAGCATGTGGTCCCAGGTGTCGTTGCCGGAGTAGGCCAGTTCCAGGTTCCGACATGGCGTCCACTGCTCAAACAGGACAACCGCTGGATCTTCGTGACGGAACAATGCCGCCACCGCCTGCTCGAAGCAGCGGCCGAAAAGCATGGCGGCGCGGGTGTCTTTTTCTTGCCAGCCGTCGAGATAGCGATGGCGGTAGCGGCGAGGGCAGGTCAGGTACTGGGAGATTTGGGTATAGCTGTAATTCATCGTGATGCCCTTTCCTTCTGCGTGACCTTACCGTTGCTGGCCGGCGGAACGCGGACGGAGGTGGCGAGCTCTTCCCACTGGCTGGCCGGGGCGAAGCCGTCGAAGTTCACCAGTGACATACCGTTGACCACGGTGTGGCTGATCTTCACGACCCCTACCAAGCCGCGCAGGGCGCGCTCGTCGACCTCGTCCTGGCTCAACAGTTCCGGGTCGTAGAGGAAATCCCGCAGGAACCACCCCAGCTTCCACATCGCCTTCGGGGTGCAGTAGAGACGGCTGACGATCGAGCGCCCAGCAAATGCCTTGGGTTCAAGGACGGAGAGCCGCAGCAGATAAAAGCGCTTCTGGGCTTGCCAGCGATGTTGCGCCCAATCGAGCCGGACGAGAAATACGCCGTCGGGAACCTCGGAGTGCGAATCACGCGCTGTATCGGAGAGTCCGGGAACATGACGTTTCATCCCGCCACCTCCTGGCTTGGGGGCGCATAGCTGTTGAGCTGGCAGAGCAGTGCGCCACGATCCTTGGTGGCCGCCTCGGCCAGTTGCTGGACGAAACTTTCGACCTGCTCGCGAGTGGCGTCTTTGAGGGCTTTGGTACCGCAGAAGTCGACGGCATAGGCTTTCACCAACTCGGGATCGAGCTTGTGCTGGCGGATGATCTGGCAGAGCCGGTCGCGGACCTTGTGGCCAGCACCCCCATTGCCGTTGCCGTTTCCGTTGGTATTTTGGGGCGGAAACTTACGTTGATCGGAAGGGGTCGCCATCGGACCGGGATTCGATCCGATCTCCTCGACCGAGCAGATTCCGATGCCATAGGCCTTGCGCAGGGCGCGATTAACCGCTCGGGTTTCTGCGATCCTCATCTCGGCGCCGCGGACCAGCAGAGAAACATTGGACGGGTCAGCGTCCCCGTAGCCCACGAAACCGGCGGAGTCTTTGGACGGATACACCGTTGCCTTGAGGACGAAGCGACTGGCCGCGGAATCACACAGCGAATCCACAGCCTCGACATGGATACCGCGGCACCTCTTGCGGCGTGCCAGGCGAAGCAGCCCTGTGTGGGTCACGTACCAGGAATTGCTAATGACCTGAAGCTCGCCGTTACTAAGAGAAAAATCGAAGTCCCGGGACAAGTTCTTCAGCGACTCGGACAGCCGCGCTGGCAGAGTACCGCCTACAAGCTGCCGGGCTAAACGTAAATTTTCTCGCAGAATATTGTGGGATCTCGTCCTGCGTGGAGAGATTGACCCAGAATCTCTTGTTCTTGGCATTTCAGTTCCTCCAGACGGTGATAGTTTGGGCATATCCGCTTGCAAGCTCATGGCCCGACAGCCTCGAAATTAGCGCTCCAGCCTTTGTTATTATGCAAGACCCCCTCTAGCATGTCAAGAACTCAATTGAGCTTATTATCAGCAGCTTGCGTGGGGGCGTCTTGCACGGCTAGACTGCTGCTCATGCGCAAGGCCAAGAAACGTCGTCGACTGCCCAAAGGCGTGCGAGCACTGTTTGCTCGCTTCGGCAGTGAGGGCGGGAAGATCGGCGGAAAGGCCAGATGGGAAGGGACGACGCCAGAAGAGCGTAGCGAGATAGCAAGAAAGGCAGCCAACGCCAGATGGAACAAGACCAAGTCTGAATAGACGGCTTTGCGACTTGATCCGAACGTGGACACGATTCTCTATCCTGAAACTTCCTTCCCAAAGTTTCGGGATATCGCCACCAGTCGCGCTCTTGGCTGAGTGCATGTGGAAACAACGTCGAGTGAGTCGGTCGGAGAGAGGCTTCGTCGTAGCACAGGTTGGGCTGGATGGGAAATCATCAGATGCCGTTACGCCAGTCAAGCAACTTGCATACGAACTCTCTGTCCTCGAGAAGGCGCAAAACGAGATCGCAACTACGCGAACTCTCTCGCCGGCGACTTACGCGGATGTTCTCGTGGCTCTAGAACTGGTACGTACAGGGGTTTTAAAGCCGCGTTGGTGGGGATCAAGGATGACAGCAGTCAGGACTGATTACGAGGCTGTACGTGCTATCCCTGGGGAGGCTGAAATGGACCAGATCCTCCGATACGACAGGGCACTGCAGAAGCTCCTCGAATCTCAGCAGAGGCGACGGAAGGCCCAGGTGCGAGTGAGCGTTTAGATTTCAAGCGATCCCAAGGTGCTGCAGGGAGTGTGACCAGCACCTTCGTCAGGCGCGCCCATGAAGGGCAAGCGCCACCGCCTCGAGACCGGCAGTTTTTACTGCAGAATATATCGCGTAACGATATATTCTGCGGTCATTGCTTGTGGCCAACATCAAGTCCATGAGCTAAGAGTCGCCGGCAAGAACCGGTCGCCCGAATCTAGCCGGCTTCTGTGCTGGGGAAGGGTTGATATTGCGAAACGAAGCCAATAAGTCTTTTGTTATGAACAAAACGATCTTCGCCTGGCACCCGTGAGCGTCCAGGTTTCAAGCGATCAGTAGAGCTTTGTACAGAGCAGCTTGACCGGCCGCGGCGTCGGCGCAGTCTTTAGCCGCGCGCACTGCCTTCGCCGGCGCCTTGCCGTCCCTGTCGCAGGTGACAGTTCCCCAAAAGCCGCGCGTATAGTGAACTGGGTTGAGCAAAGCAGTCTGGCCTGATGGCCACGCAATGATCACTGAGCTGAATGGTGGAGCGCGATGGGTTCAGACCCACGCGCGCATGGGGCGCACGCCTGCAAGGGGCTTGTTCCCCTGGCTGAGCCGGGACCACCGGAGGAACAGAAGACATGTTGAGCTATCCACGTATTTTCTTTCTGGTCTCGTTGCTAGTGCTGTGGGTCTCGGCGCAGGTCGGGACATGGTTGCGGAGGCGGCGGCCCCTGAAAGACGGAGAGCGGGAGGATTTCAACATTGTGGAGGCCGCTACTCTGACGCTGCTCGGGCTCATCATTGGATTCAGTTTCTCCATGGCGACCACCCGCTACGATCTACGCAAGAATTACGAGGAAGCAGAGGCCAACGCGATTGGCACGGAATATGTCCGGGCAGGACTGCTGCCTGCGGCGGAAGCGGCAGGGGTGCGTGGCCAGCTTGAGAAATATCTTGAGTTGCGTCTCAGGTTCTACCGAACCCGCAGCGAGCAAGAGTTACAGCAGATTAATGCCGATACCGCACGACTTCAGAGTGAGATGTGGTCGGCGGTACAGGTTCCAGCCGTAGCCCAACCGAGCCCCGTGATCGCACTCGCCGTTGCGGGCATGAACGATGTGTTGAACTCGCAGGGATACACCCAGGCGGCCTGGTGGAACCGTATCCCTGGTTCGGCATGGACTTTGATGATAGCGATCGCCGTTTGTTGCAACCTATTGGTGGGGTATGGAGCACGCAGCGGGGGAGCAAGATCCGGCCTACTTTTTGTTCTGCCGCTCGTGATTTCCATCGCGTTTCTCCTGATATCGGACATCGATAGCCCGCGCCGCGGTTTTATTCACGTGGTTCCGCAGAACCTCGAAAGCCTTTCGCAGTCATTGCCCAAGTAATTATTTCTCGCGCTGGCAGCGAGCGAAAAGAAGCTAGTATCTAGTTGCATAAGTTAGCGTACTGCGTATACTGTGCCCATGAAGGCACACACGGTTACGCTGACACCGGAAGAGCAGGCTCATCTGCAAGCTGTAGCGCGCCGGCCCACCAGC
>JBEKNL010000133.1:0-17561 GCA_049522855.1 Candidatus Korobacteraceae bacterium | reverse complement strand
GACGATTTCGGGGGTCCAAAACGTCCCGAGAAAAGGTACGTAACCACTACGCCGGCAGCGAAAATGGGATGGATGACCGCCAGCGGCGCAAGAGGAATCGCGTATTTCTTGCTTTTCAAGAGTGACTCGACCACGCCGTGCGGCGTATGGCTGCGCTCCACGCTTCCCGGAACCTGCGGAATCACGGCGGTTGTCAGATCCAGCCGCTCGTGATGTTTGCCGTATTTCGCCAGCGACTTGGCCAGTTGCTTGGGAGTGGTGATTCCCAAGTCCGCGCTAAGACTCCTGCGCGTGGCCCCGGGATAATAGAAGTCGACGACCTTGCGTGAGAAGTCCGCGCAGTTGTGGAAGAACAAATTGAAGTGTGTCCGGTTGTTTCTGGAGTTGAGAGCGGCGATGAGCTTCTCATCCTGTTCCGCCGTGGTCGCAAAATGGAAGACATAGATTTGCCGGATATATGAGCTCCCCGATAGCTCCGTCCAATCCCCCTTGGGTATGCCGCCACCAGGAGCGTCGGGAACGATGTTCCGCAGGTGGGCACGCCGGTATTCGTCCCGCAGCGAGCGGACCGTTTCCGCGCTGGCGGAGGCAGGTACATCCTCAATGCGATCCACCGCATAGAGATATGGAATAAGCGGTATGGCAAGCCAGTCGCGGCCGGCGACGTGGCGATACCGGCTAATAACAACCCCCAGTTCTCCCGGGTTGCAGCGCCGCAACTCGGTGGGCGTGGCGGCGCATACCTGGGGCAGGTAGATGGCGGCGTGTCCGATAGGGACGGCGCCCCCGAACGGACCATACGGCTCTTCCATGAGCAATGCCGCACCGGCGTGTGCCAGCAGCGGGTGGAGGAACCCGCCTAGGAGCGTGTCTGAGTAATCAAAAATTACCTGCATCATATACAGCCTATTGTGGTTCCCTGTTGTATGCACCGCAATATGTGACCAGGAAACCTATTACTCGGACACGCTCCTAGCAACAACATCGAAATTAGAAGTTTCTTCACTGCCGCTTCCGCCTTACCTTCCGTCTTCGGAATCTCAAAAAGCCCGCAGGATTGCCGGGGGCTTGGCCTGATGTGCTGCATCCCTCTGGACAATTCGCTGCGGGCTAACCTAACTAACCGAAATGCAAATATCACGCAACCGCAGACAGCTGTCAGTGACGGAGGTCACGCTCTTGAGGTTTCAGAAAGCAGCTGTGCGAGGAAATTATGAGACCGGAAACCAAGCCTTTTCAAAGCGTTTGAGATTTTTGACCACACGGGCTTGGCTATCGCTGTCCGCTCGTTCATTATTCTTTCGAACTCGCGCCGATGCTTTACATCGTGCCTCATTGCAGCTTCTCAATCTGCTGTTGCACTTGGCTGCGAAATTCCAGCGGATGCGCAACTTTGTGAAATGGTTCGGTAGTTCCCCCTGTCCCGATCACCACAATCGTTCCGTAACCCAGCATCCTGCCGAAAGCAGTCTCGCTCACCTCGATGCTCTCCACCTTGTTCAGCAGCATTTCAATCGTCTTACGGCTGGCCAAGCCCGTCTTGATCACTACACGTCGGTTCGTCACCGCCATTTCCGTCGCGTTTCGCCGCACCATGCCCACCAGAATTGCCACGAGGCCGCAAACGAGCAACACAACACCCCCGCCCTCCATAATGTGCAACTTCTCAATCTCAATCCCGGTCTGGCTAAGTGCGTAATAAAGCACAAGGACTCCCGACAGACCGAGCAAGCACCCGAGGACAATGTGCCCCAACATCACGATCCAGTGCAGTCGGGTCTGGTAAATCACGGCTTCACCGGGAACCAGGTTCGATTCTACGTAGCTCATCTGCTCTTCCCCCACGAATCGCTCATCCTCAATGCCTTGCCCAAAAAGCCCGCGTGCACGAATATCTCCCTATACCCGTATTCCGCGGTCGCACCCAAGAGTACCAAAGCCCGAACAAGAATGATGCTGGGCTTCGCGAGAGCAGATTGCTGCAGGAAGCCAAGGAAATCCTAGGCAAAGAGCCTAGCTCATGAAGTATTTACTCTATTTCGTGGTCGTGGTGTGCTCCGCGTTGGACAGCGACATTCCGTACATCTCGAGAGACCCTGACCGGCTGCGTCTCCGAACAGCTGAACGATTATCTTCGTCCTCTAGGTAATGGGCTGCAACTCCACGCTTAGAAAGCTTCCCTACTACCTTGAGAACTTGGTTGCCGAGAGAAACTCCGCCAGGGCGAAAGAGCAACAGACTGGCCACAATCGGGTTTAGGTCAAGGGCACGCGTTGCGCCAAGAAACCACGCATGCCCGTCCAACTGTTATGGTACGCCGCAGGCAAGAATTGGGATTGGCATTGTTGCTGCTAGCAGGGCTCTGCCTGCCGGCACACGAATCAGTGGCCCAAAGCACGCCGCCGAAGAGCACGGCCACTCCGCATCCAAAGGCGCATGCTCGCCGCAAGGAAGGGGCACCTGATCCGCCAGCGCCACCAGCGCCCGCAATATCCCCGACGCTGGAGCAAACGCCTCCGACCCCACCGCGTGTAACTTACAACGACGGGCAGCTCACCATCATCGCCCAGAATGCGACGCTGTCTCAGGTGCTGCTTTTGGTGCAATCGCAGACGGGGGCATCCATCGAGATGCCGGCGGGCGTGTCGAGCGAACGGGTTGTAGGACAGCTCGGTCCGGGACGGCCACTCGACGTGCTCAACGCCCTGCTCAACGGCTCGAAGTTCAACTACATCATATTGGGAGTGATCGGCAATCCGGGCGCTGTACAGAAGGTAATCCTGACTACATCGAAGCCGGCGTCCACGATGAACACAGCAAAGAATAATGCAGTGCAGCCGCCGGAGGAACCGCAAGAGGAGGAGAATGACGGCGAGCCCGAACCCCAACCCGGACCGCAGACGCCTTTGCCTTCCCAGATTCGCAACAGGCCAAACATGCCGGGTCGGATGCCCCAGGCAGTCCACCCGCAGCCGCCAGAGCCGCAGCCAACGCCCGACAGCAACACAGACAACACGCAAACCAACGGCGCAAAGACTCCGGAACAGTTGTTGCAGGAATTGCAGCAGATGCAGCAACAGCAGCAGCAAATGCAGGAGCAACTGAATCCCGCCAACCGGGAGCCGCCGCAGTAGAACACGCGATTACGCCGTCAGCGTCGCTCCCTCGATCCTGACGAGATGATGTTCGCGATGCAAGTCTTTCAAGCTGCATTGCGCTTGAAGTTGCCAATGGACAGTCCGGACCCGTCGAGAAGAGTCGGCTTGCCTAGCATCGGCGACTATGCCGCCTTGCTGCCCGGTGCGACGGTAATTGGGTTGGGAGTTGTCGAACTGTCCGGCTTGGAGCGAACCATCTTCATTTCCGTCCAATCGTAAGGAAATTCCTTGCCACAATCCAGGCAGACCACATAGGTTCCGGTGACTGCAGCCGCTGCGCTGTGCCGAAGTTTTGCTTTCACCGTGATAGGAAAGCTGCACCGTTGATGCGAACAACCGAAGACGAAATCGAACAGACTCATAAGCCTCCTCTCGCCCCCAGCCCAAGGATGAACCGGGGATTACGCGCGGCTGCGCGGCGACCTCGGGTGAAACCTCTCGAGCAAGATACCCCCGCTTCTAAATCTTTAGACTCGAAGGCTACGAAAAAGGTTGGTACAACAACAACCGACCAGGTCATCCGCTATTTCAAAAAGGGAAAAAGAACCGCAGCTAGACTGTTTTTGGGTTGCGACGTGAGTGCTCGGTGCAACAATTTACTTGTAGCTGTACGGACGCAAGTCTGTGCATCGCGCATATCTCCAGAGTCGGCGTCCCATTTCTCAACCTTGCATGCGTCGTTAACGATGCAGGAGGTCTACCATGCGACATAAAACTGTGAGTGTTTCAACCGCGAAGCCCGAGGAAGGCTCGCTCGAATTGACCGAGGAGCTAATTCGCGTACGTGCGTATCGGTTTTACGAGGAACGGGGCGGTGAACACGGTCACGACCTCGAAGATTGGCTTCGAGCAGAAGCCGAAATATTTGGAAAGAAACCCGCTGCTGCTAAAGCAGAGGTACGGAAGGCAGGAGCAAGGCGGCGGTAGCGTAAAGGCGTCTGTTGCTCACTGTCATCGATTTCATGAAAAGCTGCGGGGCTGGCTGCAGCCAAGGCAAAAGGTAATCGTCTACCTGTTGTAGCTTTATTTCTCAAACGCTTCTGCTAACGATTTTCGCAGGAGGTGGTGGGGCTGCTGCGAAACGGCTAGCCTCGGTTGCTCTGAACACGTTCTGACGCGGTTGCGGGGAATAGCAGGGCGATGAATTTTAGCCTCAGAAGTTTTCGCGCCTCCCCAAGGGTGGCAACGTATAATCCACGCAATGCCAGCAAATGGAGCGCAACACTGCTGGGTAGTAGATTGCAAGACCCCAGACCGCGGGGTTCTCGTGCTAGCCGTGATTGGGGAAGGCGATCCCTCGAAAATCCACTTTCTGAAGCGGTGCAGAGCCTTCAGGGAGACGTGCGAGGTCTGTCGCGCTACGCATCTTTACACTCGGGCTGATGTGTGCGAAGAGAATGTTGCGCTTCGCGAGAATGTTCATCCGAGTCGAGCGTTTCTGGAAGCCACTCAAGCGGAGTAACAGGCTCTTGTGGCCTAAATGAAAACCCGCAGGGACGGTCAGAATGCCCACTGCGGGTAAAGGAGCCACCTTGAAAAGCCGAGTGCTCGCTGCTCGCTTGTATATCACGTAGTGACATGGAAAACCATCGAAAAGTGGTGGCCAGCATGATGCCGCCGCCTTTTTCGCGGTGACACCGAAGAAGAGCTAAGGCATTTCGCCCAGCCTACCAATTCGGGCTTGATTGGGAGCCGAATTCGCAGATGCATCCGCCGTGCTCGACGAGTGCATCGAGCGATGAGCGCTCACGCAGACCTCGGCGTCACGAACCGCGATTCGTACGCGGCCAGTCGATGCGCCAGCATCCGCCCGGTACTGCCACCCAAAACAGTCGCTTTGGCGGTGTCCCCCGCGCATGGTGGTAAAGGGCAGCGGTGCGTTCGTAAAAACCGCGTGTATGCCACGAGTCAGGAAATCCGAACCGCTGATAATCGAGATGATGGCAGAACTCATGGCAGAGGGTGCTCAGGAATGTTCCGAAAGAGGTGATTTCTTTCCGCACCGCCGTCCGCATCCACACCCGGATCAGCATGCTGTCGGGAGCGTAGTCTCCAAAAAGCTCTGTAGCCCCATGTTCACGAACTCGCAGCGGTCTCGATGCGAGCACGCGGATACCGCAGGGTTGGACGCTATAGAACTCTGATGTCGCAGCCAGAAAGTCAACGCAAGCGCGTCGGACAGCCGCAGTTGTCCCCGCTGTCATTGCCAATTCGATGGATTTTGCAAAGGGGGAGCAATCGCCCGTCCTGCGGCAGGTCGAGCGTCCTGATCCTGTCACTTTCCAGAAAGCGATCACGGTTCGCATTGCGTGGAGGGGCATCCGTCAGCATTGCACTCAATTCTTTGGCAATGACCGCGTGACTGCAACTCCCTCCACACCAGCACCGCAAGTTGAACCGAATCGTAAGGTTGGGTCTTCGCGAATGGCCCAGCGTAGGCCTCAAGCCGCCTTGAGACCGGGAACAATGTTGACGGGCTCTGCCGCCCCCGCAGTGCGAGGTTTGGACACGAGCATCTTCATCTGCGACCAGTCGTACGGGAACTCGCGGCCGCAATCGAGGCAAACAACGTAAGTCCCGGTTACGGAGGCTGCTGCAGTGCCGCGGCGCAGCTTGCCGCGCACGGTGATGGGGAAGCTGCACCGTTTGTGCCAACAACCGAAGACCAGATCGAAAAGACTCATAAACCCTCCTCGATTGAAGCGACGATCCATACCGCCAGCCTGCATTTTCGCTAGTCTCCAAAAGCGAGAACCCGGTTTCGGGTACTGAGCGGCCGTTTCAGAAACGGTTGTGTTAACCGCGCCCGCGTTGCCAGTACCAACCGCCTCCACCGAGCAAAAACACAATCAGGACGATGACCAGAATCGTTTCTAGGCTCATATTGAAGTTCTCCGAATAAGAGTTTGCCAGGTCGAGGCTTTAGCAATCTGTTCAAAAAAGAACACACTGAGACTCCCTAGAATCTACGCTTTGCTAGTGCGGCGGAATACCAGCCATACTCCATTCTTACTGCCTTCTTGTTGACTCATTCACGTTTTGTAAACGCTCCCTTTCAAGGGTTTTGTTGGCGAGAATTTGAAACTTGCGTTCGTCCGGTGTGAGTTTCCGCTCCAATGTTGCTTCCACTTTTTCAAACAGCTTTTCGTTTGACAAAGCAGCTCCCAACCCGAGCAGTGGCTCTGGGGCGAGATGCTGGATTCGGGCACCAGAGTTGCCCAAGCGCCCCGCTCGCGTCATGGCACCCGGTCCCAGCGCCGCCGCTCCTCGTTCCACCTGTACCATCCCGTTGTCGTCATCTGCCTCCTCCTTTGCTTGCCCTCTTGTGATGGCTCTCGGGAACAAACTAGGTAAAGCATGTGAATGTCCACAAGACACCAGGAGGGAGCAAGTTAAGATACCTTGTTATCAGGAGGTTAGATCACACGGTCGGAATCGGAGAGAGATCCCAATGAGGAAAGATGTTCCCTTCCGCGATACTGTGCGGGATTGGTACACAGGTTTCTGTCCAAGCGGCGGACGCTCGAAAACTCAAGATTGTACGCCGTCCAGGATCGGCAGCGGAAAATCAGGAAAGTATGTGACGAAGCTATGCATCCTCAGCGATCTCGCACCAGTGCCGTCCGTTTAGCGACCGACGAGGAGTGGGTGGCGCGCTACAAGCAGCGTAAACTTGAGAAGCTGGGAAAGGTTTAAGGGCTCAAGCCCCGACTTTTGAGGACTCGCGGGCCGGTTTTTCATTGAGGATTTTCCGATCGCTATTTCACCGGATTCACTTGCGGTGTAGGATGGTTGGGATTCCGACTTGGACGAACGGCCGGTAGGCAAACTCTTGCGAAGGTGAAGGCGGCCCTGTGAATCTTAGTACACGGGTAGTGGGTGGAATTGTCATAGTGGACATCATCGGCCAGCTACGGTTGGGCGAGGGAACCAATGTGGTTCGTGACCTGGTTCGCGATCTCATGGGCAAAAACTACAAGAACATATTGCTGAATCTGGCCGATGTGCGCTATATCGACAGCGCGGGGATAGGTGAGTTGGTCAGTTGCTACACCTCAGTTCGCAATCAGGGCGGCCAGTTCAAGCTGATGAATCTCAGCAAGAATGTCCACAATCTCCTGCAGATCACCAAGCTTTACACCGTGTTCGACATCGCGGAAGACCAGAGCAAGGCAATCCAATCTTTCCAGTCGGCGTGAGGAGGGGGCACGCTAACCGCTGTTCGTAAGCCCATACATCGGAGACCCCAATGCGTGGGTCTTTCGTAATGGAGTTTTCGAGCGGCTCTCGACAGAAGAACTGCTGGGACACATTTCAACGTCGAAAGCCATTGATGCTGCAATTTTGAACAGCGCCGCCGCGCGCAATCTTTCGTAATTCTTTCCAAGTCCGATGTGGTTGGTAAGATTCCGCTGGTCTGCTCCTCGCGAGCTACGACCCAGAAGAGTTTGTCGATGGCTCCCAGCCTTGGCCGCGGTTGCTGGCGTTTAAAGACGGCGAGTTGTTGGCGAAGGGCGAGGTTTTCGAGCATCAGACTGCGGCGCGTCCGCAACCCGCGAAGCACGGCTCCGAGCCAGAGCCGAAACAGGTCAAACATGGCAACCAAGTTATAGCAGACCGACTTTGCCGGCTGCCCTGCGAAGTTGTTGATTTCACAGCCGGACAGGATTGTGACGAGGCACAGTGCAGTGCGCGCGGTTGAGCTGTGGTGGGGGCTTCAGGTGTGGAGCTGTAAGCCTGATCCACTTGCAGCGCACATTGTGCATGTGCGTGAAGATTGCCGCAATGGTGCGGGCCTTGCCCGGAGGTTTGGCTCTCCAGGCAGCAGGGTCAAGATGTTCGATAAGAATCTGGTTCATGCGTTCATTGGCGGCAAAGATCTGGGCGGCGGCTCGGCCGAGTTGCGTGTGGACCTTCGGTTGACGCGTGGTCACGGCTCCCTACTCCTTGACCTATGATACTTCCGGGCCGTCGGCCAACAGGAAGTTGGCCCGAAACCATCTTCGAGGACATCGGAGCGCGAGCAGCGCTCAGTATCGCTACATTTCCTCGAAGCCGACTTCTGGACAACTTCGGGAAGGCGGACTCGCCGATCGGCTCTTGTTCAGTTAAAAGAACCGAAGCTACGAGTTTTTGCTTGGCGCAAGCTGGATGTGATCTATAGATTTCGACTAGACCTGAACATCAGCCGCGTTTCGGGTCAAAGAGGAGACTCCGATGAAAGTGCGAATAGGATTCCTTCGTAACTCCGTTGTCCTAGTTGTGGTTCTCGCCAACTTGCTGCTCGCGTCCGCCCAGCAAACGGCCACCGAGTCTATCCGCATCGACCGGTTGGTTGCACTTGCCAAATTGTGGGCGGCGGTGAAGTATTTCCATCCCTACCTCGCATATCGGGACAACATTGATTGGGATGGAGCGCTGGTAAAGGCGATCCCAAAGGTGAATGCTGCGCGGAATGGCGCGGAGTACTCGGCTGCGGTCGAAGACATGCTCAACGCACTCGGCGATCCGGTCACGCGTGTGCTGGATGTTCCGACGCCCTCGAATCCCTCGCCGTCAGGGGAACGGCAGCCCACTTTCCACAAGAACACAGACGGCGTCCTGGTAGTAGCGATGACGAACTATTCGGACTTCGAGGATTTCGCCGGCACCGCGAAGAAATTGGAGACCCTCAAAAAGGAACTCCCGACAGCCCGTGCCGTTGTGTTTGACCTGCGTCCTGCTGCGATGCCGTCCGACGCGGACCAGGGAATGGCCTCATACGGTTTCTCCGACAGCGGTCTCGCCGCAGTGCTCACCACGGCGTCTCTCGACATGCCAGGCGAGCGCCGACGCATGCATGTTGGTTACGCTCCGCAGGACGGCACCACCAGCGGAGGTTACAGTTCGGGTTTTTATCTTCAAGGCCGGCCAACGATCAAACCAGGCTCAGGCGCGAAAGACATGCCCGTGGTGTTTCTCGTAGGTCCTCACGGGGACCTGCCAGACGTGGCGCTGGGGCTTCAGGCTTCGGGCAAGGGAGCGATCGTGGCGGAAGGGGCGTTCAGTGAGGAAGTAGCAGTCAGCACGCAAACGGTTGAACTCCCAGACGGCGTACGGGCACAGATCAGATTGGGCGAACTAGTGTACGGGGACGGCACGGGCGGCTTCGAGCCGAATCTCACAGTGCGTGCTTCCGGCGTGAAAGGCGACCAGAATCCCGCGATGCAAGCGGCTCTTCAGCTGGCGAGCACGGGCAAGTTCTCGGCGCCGTCCCACACCCGGCTGGCCGAACGGGCCACTCCGCTGGCAGACGACACCTACGCTGAAATGCGATACCCGCCAGCGGAATACCGGGTGCTTGCGGCCTTCCGCATTTGGGCCGTCATCGACTATTTCTTCCCGTACACGGAGTTTATGGGAGAGGACTGGAATCAGACGTTGCGCCAGTTCATTCCGAGGATGGAAGCAGCCAAGGACGCTCTCGATTACAACCTGACAGTGGTTGAAATGGTAACCCATATTCACGACAGCCACGGCGGAGCAAGGAGCCCTGTCCTTCAGAAGTATTTTGGAGATGCCAGTGTGCCGGTACGCGTTCGGATGATTGAAGGCTTGCCGGCGATCACCGGTTTCACCAATGCTGAAGCAGCGAAGGACGCCGGGCTTGAAATTGGGGACGTGATCCTAAAGGTGGACGGCGAGGATGCCAGCCTACGAATTGCAGAGCGGCTAAGGTACACAGCTCAATCCACGCCCCAGTCCGGGATGTTCTATGCCACGGAAAGAAGCCTGGTCCGGGGACCCAAGGATTCAACGGCAACTCTTACGGTTCGCGATCTCCACGACCAAGTGCGAGAAGTCAGGGTGGCACGCAAGATCGAATACATGCCGCAGAGCCAAGGGGACCGAACCGGAGATATCTTGCGGGTGCTGCCGGGCAACATCGGCTATGCCGACCTGGATCGCCTGCCGGCGTCGCAGGTTGACGAGATGTTCGAG
Organism: Candidatus Korobacteraceae bacterium; assembly: GCA_049522855.1. Lineage (GTDB taxonomy): Bacteria > Acidobacteriota > Terriglobia > Terriglobales > Acidobacteriaceae > Bog-257. The sequence goes on along the minus strand of JBEKNL010000133.1, from coordinate 7,422 downwards.
AAGTTCAAGGACTGTCCCGCCATCATCTTCGATAATCGTGGTTACCCGCAGGGTACGGCTTGGCAGATCGCGCCGCGCCTGACAGACAAAACTGATGTGGTGGCGGCAATGTTTAAGCGTCGCGATCCCATGTCACCGGACTTACCGAACGGCGACATTTCCAATTCTCAAGAAGTGAACACATTCTTGCAGCGGCTGCCGCACACCGACAAGAGTCGTTATCACGGCAAGACGGTTATGTTGATTGATGAGCGCACCATCAGCCATGCCGAGCACACGGGCTTGTTTCTTGAAGCGGCCAACGGCACGAAATTCATTGGAAGCCCAACGCAAGGTGCCAATGGTGATGTGACGAATCTCTCCGTGCCCGGAGGGATCTACGTACGCTTCAGCGGTCAGGGAGTTTGGCACGCCGACGGGCGGCAACTGCAGCGCCTGGGCCTGCAACCGACTGTAGAGGTGCGCCCGACACTAAAGGGAATCCGAGCCGGAAAAGATGAAGTGCTGGAAGCCGCGATCGAATACCTGCAACATGTCCCGCAGTAATTGGTGGACGGCGACGCCGAACGAGGTCGACCAGCTGGATTGGCCAGAAACCGGCTTCTGGGAGGTTACCGGATCCGCCGATATCAGTAAGCGGTGGACGCCAGTCGGCCTATTCTCGCGCTCTCTAGTCTTTTGGTTATGGCTTTGTGACGTCGATCATGTTGTCGTCAGCGACCCTGTCTATCAGTTTGTTATACGGATCGATGCCCGCCCGTGTGGGCATTTCATTGACAACGATTTCGAACGTATTTTGTTCTTGAGAAAGCTTCACCTTCTTGAGATAGAGGGGTTGCTCCTCATCCTTCTTGCCTTTGAACACTCCAATCTCGATGAAGTCGTTGAGAGGCATGGGCGTTTCGTTGCCATTTCCATCGGCTTTGACTTTGCGAGCCTGGACCGTGAGGGTGACTTTGAACTTGTGGTCGGGGGTCGGAGTCACTGTGGCGCTGACCGCCTTATTGTCATATAGGACGATGGATTCGAAGCCGTCGGTGATCAGATATTGCAGCTCGGGCGGAGTCTGGGCACGTAGCGCTGCAACCAGCAGGCGCGTGTCTGGGTAAGGAATGGTCTGTGAGTTCGTCGCGTTGGCGTAGCGGTACTGCATCAGAAAATTGTGCAGCGCTGCGTCGACTTTGTCCTCGCCGATGTAGTCGGCGAGCGTGTACATGATCTGACCACCCTTCTGATACCAGACATATGGCTCGCGCTGAACTAACGCCAGCGGCGGTTCGTGGCGCACTTCTCCGCCGCGGCCGCGAAGATAGGTATCGAGCTCATACCGGAGAAACCGGTGCATGTTGTCCTTGCCATACTTTTTCTCCATCACCATCAGCGCCGAGTACTCGGCCAAAGTTTCCGACATCATGTTAGAGCCCTGCACGTTGGCCCCAATCAACTGATGGGCCCACCACTGATGGCCGAGTTCGTGTGCGGTGACGAAATAAGTGAAGTCGATGTCGTTCTTCTTAACCACGCGGCCGATAAAGCCAATGCCCTCGGAGTACGGAACGGTATTAGGAAACGACTGGGCGAACCCTCGATAACGTGGAAATTCCATGATGCGGAATTGCGCAAACTGGTAGGGACTGTAGTTGGCCTGGTAGTAATCAAGACCAGCCTTGGACGATGCCAGCATGTCGTCAATGTCGTACTCGTGACCGGGCGTGTAGTACACCTCAAGATTCACTCCCTTGTACTGTTCTCGTCTGATCTTGTAGCGCGCAGAGAGGTAGGCGGAAAAGTCAAGGATGTTGGTGGCCCCCATGCTGTATTCGAAGAAGTTGCGTCCGCCCTCTTGCCATTCGCGCTGGAGGTAGCCGGGGGCGATGGCGATCTGGTCCTCAGAAGTACTGACAATTGCGTGATAAGTGATCCAGTCGGACTGCTTCATGAAAATGTTGTACAGAGACTCCACCGAGTCTCCGCGCGGAGCCAGCTCTTCGAGAGGGCCAAGGTGCTCTTCTCTGCGTCGGCGCGGGTCGTCAAGTTCGACATTGCGGTCGTAGCCGATACCGGGAAAGTAGCTGGAGTCGAAAAACGTTCCGTTATAGGCCAGCTCGGGCTTTTCGTTGCCATCGCGAAAGCCGTGCGACTGATAGCCGACATTGAAAGTCATCTGGAGGTCTTCGCCGGGAGCCAGCGGTTGCTCAAGCGCGTATATGGAATAAATGTTGCGCCGTCCAGAGCTGACCAGATGAAATGGACGATTGAAGTTGACGTTGGAGATGGACTGCATCTGGTCGGTGATGTGGATCTGTGAGATGGGCTGGGGAGTCTTATTTCGCAGGGTGTAGTGTCCCCAACCTGAGAAGGAGCGGTGACTGGGATCGATATCGATCCGAGTATCGACGGCGGTGATCTTGGGTTGCGGCAAGTTCTCGTATTTCTTGAAGCTACGCTCGTAGTCGGCCTGTATCTGCCGCCGTTGCTTCGCATTGAGATACTCGTTCAGGACGTGCGCGTTGTAGAAGTACCAGACTCCACTGCCCGCAGCGATCAACAAGAACAGGGCAGCGGCTGGAATCAGGCGCGGCAGGCGCGCCAAAGCGAGACGCCGGCGAGCGGGCCAGCTTTCGTCTGCACCGCGGCGGGCGAATGCAATAGAGATGACGCCCAGGAACGCCGAGATCGCAAGCCAATAGGTGATGGACCAGAACAGGGCAGCTACAAAGTGGCCATACCCGTTCATATCGCTGTAGGTGTAGGGCGGAGTGTTACCGAACAGGTAGAGAGTATTCTCCCAGCCAAAGTTGAACAGAATCGGGACCAGGACGAAGATCCCGATGGCGATGCCGTGACCAATGAACTTGTTGTGCACCACAGTTTGCACAAAGAGTGCGAGCAGGGCGAAAGTCATGACCTGCGGAAAGGCGACGATGTACAGCTCCTTGAAACACTGCAGAAGCTCGTAGTGGTAATAGCCCGCGATGGTCTGCATCAGGATGCCGCACAGCATCGTCACCGTGAGCAGCACCAGTTCAACGAAGCCGATGGCGACCAGCTTGGAGAGCCAGTCGACGCTTTCGCGCATGGGCAGGGCATCGTGGATGCCGTCGAAGTGGACATCGCGCTCCCGCCAGATAAGCTCGGCCGCGTACAGGGCGGCGACGATGTAGAAGAAGAGAGCTGCACCGCCTTCTACTGCCTGCAGCATTAGGTAGGTCACCGGCCAAACGTCGATATCAGCGACGCGGCCGGCAAAGTAGCCGTTGCTGATGGCGAAGACGACCATGAGGCCGACGATCGCCCAAAACGGAATCTCATGCAGGATCAGGTAAATACGTAGGCGCGAGAGCGATAGGAACTGCGCCCAGGTGGTCGAAGCTGAAAAGAGCTGACGAACTCGCGGCAGCCGCGCGGCAACAAGCGAGCGCGCGGGCTTGAGTTCCAGCTCTTCCTGCCGCTTGGCTTTGGCGGCGCGGCGTCCCTGCGAAACTGCCGTGAGAGCCTCGATGGACATCGGGAACAGCGCCCACAGAGCCACCAGCGAGATGCAGCCGACCGAGAGCCACAGAAGGCGGTTGTAGAGAAAGACGCCGGATCCCACATGCGGGGACCAGCTCAGCAAAAGCGTATTCCGCTCGACAACCGTCCAGTAGCGGGTTATGTCGTCCAACAGAATGAAACCCACGGGATCGAATATGCCGGACCAGAAGCGTTCCAGCGATCGCGTCGCGCTGAACACGGTGATGCCCACCAGGTAAACCATGAATACGGCAGCCCCCTGCACGTAAACCACGAAAATCTTCCGGGAGAGAGCAGCGACCGCGAAGAAAAGCGATCCCAGGAAAAAGATTTGCACAACCGTGATCGAAAGAAAGGGCTGCAGGTACCACCAGAAATGATTAGGGGCAATACGAGAATGGTCGGCCCAGGGGGCAAAGGTGCCGGCGAACTCGCCAAGGATGCATCCGGAAAAGGCAAAGATCGTGACCACCAGCGACCCCGCCCATCGCCCGCCCAGATAAGCCAGCTTGGGAATGGGTTTCGTGAACAGCATTTGGTAGGTATCACGCTGGAAGTCGCGAAGGATGGAAGTGCCAAAAATTGCGGCAATAATGATGGTGCCGAATAAGCTAATGCCGGTAGCATATACCGACGACGCGTACGGACCATTAAGCAGAACCTTGCCGTTGGCGTTCGCTACTGGTCCGAAGTTCTCAGAAGCGACGCACAGGAAGGCAAATGCAAACCAGACGACAAAGTAGATATACGTAGAGATGCTCTTGCGCCGCAGCCTGAGCTCGAATGAGAAAAACTCCCAGAACATTCTCATTGCCATTCCTTATTCGCCTCAGTTTTTTGCCTGCCGAGAAAGATTGAAGAAGTACACGTCCTCCAGCTCCGAGTCCACCGGCTGGAAGCCCTCGCCCGGGCTCGCGTCGGAGTAGACCCGAACCTCATGCTGGCCCGCGATAAGGTGGGTAGAGATAACGTGCATCTCCGATTCCAGGGCACGCAGCTCATCGTCACTGCTGACCACCTTGCTCCAGATCTTGCCGTTGAGAGCGGCCAGCGTATCGGCCGGCGCGCCCTCCAGCAGAAGTTCGCCCGAAGCGATGATTGCCATGCGCGGGCAGAGCTCGCGAACGTCCTCCACAATGTGCGTGGAAAGGATGACCGTGACCTCGCTTCCAATCGAGCTGAGGAGATTGAGAAAGCGATTGCGCTCGGCAGGGTCCAACCCTGCCGTGGGTTCGTCAACAATGATGAGGCGAGGATTGGCCAGTAGCGCCTGAGCGATGCCGAAGCGCTGCTTCATGCCACCGGAATACGTGCTCAGCGCCTTCTTGCGTACCTCCCAGAGATTGGTCTGCTGGAGAAGCGCATCAACCATCTCCTTGCGTTCCTTCGAGGAGATAACGCCCTTCATCACCGCCAGATGGTGAAGCATATCGAGGGCGGATATCTTTGGGTAGACACCAAACTCCTGCGGGAGGTAGCCAAGAATCTTGCGCACCTCGTTCTTTTGGTCGAGTACGTCGAGGCCGTCGAGGTGGATGGTTCCCGAGTCGGGGTCCTGGAGGGTTGCGACGGTGCGCATCAACGTGCTCTTACCGGCTCCATTCGGACCGAGAAGTCCAAACATTTGGTTACCGATGGTTAGCGAGACATGCTTAAGAGCTTGGACGCCGTTCGGATAGGTCTTCGACAGATTTGAAATCGTAACCGCCAAGTGAGTGAGCCTCCTCAGGAACTGGTGAGATCAGAGCCGTGGCGGGAAATGTATCACACAATCGGAATCGGGCCGTGTCAAATCCTACATTGTCAGTGATCCAGTCAATAACAGCGGACATTCTGCCCTTCTGTGCATCGATTCGCCGTATGCTCGAAAAGGTTCTCACTTGCCCCACAAACCGGCTTCGGGGAAGTGTCGGATCGGTGCGGACGCTTGTGGCTCATACAGCGCCAAGGCTCGTTCCTGACATCCTTATTACTATTGATGAGGAGCGGGTGTTGATTTTCCGTTGGCGACGGCTTGCAACTCGCGAATCACCCAGAACAGCCGCCGGGCCGATTCTGGTGCTGTCATAGGTCTCCTGTCCTCTAATTCGTCTGCTCCAAAGACTATGACGGTGTCAAAATGTAAGTCTTCAACCCGGTGCCGACCCGCTTACGCTGGCAGCAACTAGCTAGCGCGGCGGCATAGGATGCGTTCCATCGCCCGGTCGATGACACGGATCGCTTCAGCTGCATACTCGGGTGTCCGGTACTCTCTCAGCAGCTGCTTGGCTTCGGCTGCACAGAACCAAGTTGGATCTCGGTGCGATTCCTGAGGGGGGACCAACCGTATCACCTCGCATAGATAGGCATCAACCAGAACCACTCGCCTACGCGAACGAAGCCGCGTGCGTTTGCGATGTAGGTATGAAACGAAAGGCGTGTTCTCGACCCGACCCTTTACACCCGCTTCTTCATACGCTTCCCGCGCGGCAGCATTCGCGTTGCTTGCGTCCTGATCGACTCCGCCTTTTGGGAAGGTCCAGGGGCCGCTTCTGGTACGCACTAGGAGGAACTCCAGTTCACCGTGGTGCACCCGATAACACACGGCGGCTACATGAATTCGATCGGGATTGGCTGGAGGGCGATAAGCTGAACGCTGCCGGGATGATCGGCCACCTTGTCGAGATGAGAGACGGTCCGTGAGTGCCACTACAGGCTCCGACAAACTTGCTTCGAAGAGTCTCCTAGCACAAGGAAGGAGACAGTAACACCTTGTTCACTCTTGCAGCGGTCTGCTGATTGTTTAGTATCTCCGATGGGCCCGTAACGTGCGTAAAGTTCTAGGGCAGTATCACGGTAGTAAACGCTCAGTCGGAACGTCCGGTTGCTACCAGCCTGCCAAGCTACGCGCTCATGGCCCGCTCCGCGCCTGTCGCTGAAGCCGCGCGATCGCAGCCCTCAACACCGCCAAATCTCTCGGAATTGACAACCTGAAGAACGGACTGCAAGTTTGTCAGAGCGATTAGTTTTCGCACGCATGCCGAGGGCCGCACGATTCGCAACGCCTTCTTCCGGTATCTTGCCCAGCATTGCAACTCGACCAATAACCCCAGTCCCGCGGCATCGATTGTGCGAATACTATTCAGATCAAGAGTGAGGCAGTTCTCGATCCGCGACGTCGCCATGCAGCGCAGCGTTTCCAGCTCAAGCCCAAGCACAATTCTGCCCGAACAGCGCAGCGTCACGTTCGGGTGTGCAGCGTGGATATCAATTCTCAACATGATTCCATCCTGACCAGCTTGTCGTGGCGGTAAGAGCCTTGCAATATTCCTTATTGCTAAGTGACGTCGGCAGTGGTCGGTTAGTTAGCTGCAGTATGCATGAACTTGATTGCAACAAGATGAAATCCGGGATAAATGACTTGCGGTTTGCGACAAAGTGGATGTGTTGCAACTTTCAGAGTTGACCGCAACCCAAAGTTGAATGGAGCCTTCGGAACCTATGGAAAATTCTGCCAAACCCGATTTGAGAGCTGGATTTCCGGTCGACAACCTTCCGGATGACGGGATGATTTTGGGACAGGTTGAGGGCGAGGATGTAATCCTGGCGCGCTGTGGCGAGGAACTCTTCGCGGTGGGTGCGTCCTGTACCCACTACCATGGCCCGCTTGCCGACGTTCTGGTTGTTGGTGAAACATTGCGGTATCCGTGGCACCACGCCTGTTTCAGTCTCCGTACTGGAGAAGCACTGCGCGCGCCCGCGCTCGACCCGATTGCGTGTTGGCGCGTCGAAAAGATTGGCGGTAAGGCCTATCAGCCTGTGGTGCAAGCAGCTGATTTTGGGCACGGCCAGCGGCGTACTCGGGTTCGTGGGCTCGCCAAGGATTTCACGCCGGACGTTGAGATTCGACTTCTGTAGAGCCAATTCCGA
>JBEKNL010000132.1:0-9994 GCA_049522855.1 Candidatus Korobacteraceae bacterium | reverse complement strand
ATCGAGAGCTTTGCCCCAATGACAAACATCAGCAGCCCTCACTGAACGTCACTCCCTGAATCCAAGGAACTCACACACCTACCAGGACTGCGTTTCGACCCTTACTCAGACACGCTCCTAGAGCACAACGGGAATTGCGTGGATTACCGATGCGATATGCACCATTTGGAATATGAATTAATGCTGCTTTGTTTCTGCCGCCGTGCAGGCCTTACAGACGCCCTGCACCTCAATCGTAAACTTTTCCAGCCTGAAACCCGAAGGAAGTTTGCCGCGCAGTTTCACCGGACCCAGCGAATCGAAGTCCAAATCGGTAATGGACCGGCAACGCGTGCAAACCAGATGGTGATGAGGATGGTGATTGGCGTCGATGCGCCACGAACCGTGATGCGGACTGACCTCGCGCAGCATACCGGCGTGCACGAAGGTCTTGAGGTTTTTGTAAACCGTCGCGAGTGAGATCGACGGCAAGTCTTGTTTTACCTGCACGTAGATCTCCTCCGGCGAATAATGCCCGGGTCGTGACACCAGCACCTCGTAGATTTTTTGCCTCTGGTGTGTCGCCGCCAGGCTGTGCTTTTGGCACAATCGGCGAAACTCGTTGTAAGTCTCCCGGCGCATACTTATCAGATGATAATAGTTATTAAAGGATTCAGAATGTCTGTGTCAACAATCTTCACCACGGAGGCACCGAGGACACTGAGCAGATTTTGACATTGTCATCCTGAACGCAGGAGGAGTCCGCGACAGCGGACGCCGACGAAATCGAAGGAACCTATAGCTGCGCAAACTGTACAATCAATCCCTTCATGCTCTTTCGTCGCCTCTGCGTTTTCTGCGGTTCCTATACGGGCCGGCGTCCGGTTTATCCCGCGGCTACCGAACAGCTTGGACTGTTGCTGGTCGAGCGCGGAATCGAACTGGTGTATGGCGGTGGAAACATCGGCCTGATGGGCGTTCTCGCCGACACCATACTGGCGCGCGGTGGCCGCGCGATTGGCGTGATTCCCGAGTCGCTGATGGCGAAGGAGGTTGGCCATACCGGCCTGACGGAGTTGCGCATTGTGAACTCCATGCACGAGCGCAAGGCGCTGATGTCCGATCTCTCCGACGGTTTTATCGCGCTGCCCGGCGGCTTCGGCACGCTCGAGGAGTTCTGCGAGGTCGTGACTTGGTCGCAGCTCGGTTTGCAGTCGAAGCCTTGCGGCCTACTCAACGTAGAGAACTATTACGCTCCCCTGCTGGAATTGTTTGACCACGCTGTGAGGGAAGGCTTCTTGCGCGAAAAGAACCGGAGGCTGGTGCTGGATGACGACGATCCGCAACGTTTGCTGGAGAAGATGATGGCGGTCCGAGCTGAGCCGGCGGAGAAGTGGATTGAGCGGGAAGACTTGTAACAGCTAGCGCTCCGGTCCAAAGTCGCTAGGCCTTCTGCAGCACGTCCGCCCACTCACGCCGCTTCTCGGCCTCGGCATTCGTGAACACGCCCGCAATCCGCGTGCCGCAGTTTTCGCAGCAGCCGTTCTTCAGACGGTTCGACATCACCGAGTGCCACGAGCGCGTGATGACGATCTGCTTGCATCCCGGACAGATCGTGTTGGCGCCATCGGAGAAGATGTTGCCTTCATAAACGTACTTCAGTCCCATCCGCATGGCCAGTTTCCGCGCCCGATGTAGCGTCTCAGGGGGAGTCGCCGTCTTGTCCTGTAATTTGAAATCGGGATGAAACGCGGTGAAGTGCAGCGGCACATCATCGCCCAGGTTCTCCAGCACCCAGTCGCACAACTCCTGGAACTCGGAGTCGCCGTCGTTCAGCGTTGGAATAATGAGATTGGTGATCTCAAACCACACGCCGGTCTCGTGACGCAGCCATTTCAAGGTGTCCAGCACCGGCTGCAAGTGGGTCAGCGTGATCTTGCCGTAGAACTCTTCGGTGAACGCTTTGAGGTCGATGTTGGCGGCGTCAATGTAGCGATAAATATCGAAGAAGGCCTCGCGCGTGATGTAGCCGTTCGAGACCATCACCGTGTTCAGGCCGGCATCGTGGGCCTCGCGCGCGATGTCGACGACGTACTCGCCCCAGATGGTCGGCTCGTTGTACGTGAACGCGATGTGGGGCGCGCGATGCTCCAGCGCCACTTCGACCACGTTCTCCGGACTGAGCGTCAGCGCGTTGACCTGGTCGGACTTGGCCTTGGAGATGTCCCAGTTCTGGCAGAAGGAACACCCCATGTTGCACCCAGCGGTACCCATGGAAAGGATCTTCGTGCCCAGAAAAAAGTGGTTGAGTGGCTTCTTTTCGACAGGGTCCATCGCGACGGCGGCAGGCCGCCCGTAGCCGAGTTGCAGCAGGTGTCCGTTTTCATTCTTGCGGATAAAGCAGAAGCCGCTCTGGCCTTCTCCGATGTGGCAGTGCCGCGGACAAAGGTAGCAGTGGAGACGGCCGTCGGCCATTGTCTCCCACCAGCGCGCCTCGTGTACCTGGGGCTGTAAGCCTGTTAACTGCATGGTAACTACTTCTTCTCATTGTAACGCCGCCCCGGGGCAATTCCAAGAGTGGATGTCTTCTTGGGTAGTGCGGGAGATATGACAATGCGGAACCGCTCTAAACACTCAGCACACGATCCGCCCTCCGAGACAATCACTCCACCGGGTGATACGGGTCATACCGCGACGCGCGACAGCGGACTACATTCGTTTTGCGGAGATCTTCGCATCCGCAACGCGAGGGAAGACGACTATGAGCACTGCCGTAGAGGAACTGCCGCACACTCGGACAGCAAGCGCTGTTGTCCTGGATGGACATTCACTGAAAATCGAGGACCTGGTGGCTATCGCCCGTGACCGCCAGGCCCTCGGGATGCATCCGGACGCCGTCGCTCGAATCAACAAGTGCCGCGATCTTCTGGAGCGGAAGATACGCGCGCGCGAAATCATGTACGGCGTGAACACCGGCATCGGCGAGCTGTCTGAAGTAATTCTCACGCCCGAACAGGCGGAGAAGTTCCAGAAGTATCTGCTCTACTCCCACGCCGCAGGCTGCGGAGAGCCGTGCGCGGAAGAGGACGTCCGTGCGGGAATGATTTCCCGTCTCAACACGCATTGCTGGGGGCATTCGGGCGTCCGGAATGAGATCGTGCAAACCCAGGTTGCGATGTTGAACCAAGGCGTCACGCCGGTCGTCTGTCAGAAAGGTTCGGTGGGCGCCTGCGGCGATCTTTCGCCGATGGCGCAGATGGCGCTCACGCTAATGGGCGAAGGCGAAGTGTTTTACCAGGGCAGGCGGCTGCCGGCGAAGCAAGGCATGCAGGAAGCGGGAATTCCCACCGTCGTCTTTCGCGAGCGAGATGGGCTGGCCACCATCAATGGCTCCGATCTGACGACCGGCATCGGATGCCTGGAGCTGTTCGACGCGATGCGCTGGCTTAAGACCCAGGAAGTCGCACTGGCGATGACCTTGGAATCGCTGAATGCCAACATGATGGCCTACGATCCACGCATTCATGCGACGCGCGGTTACCCCGGAGCGCAGGAGTGCGCCGAGAACATTCGCCGGCTGACTGAGGGCTCTGAGCTGTTGAACTTGCCCGGCAAGAAAGTGCAGGATGCCTATTCCCTGCGCTCCAGTCCGCAAGTCGTCGGAGCCGCCAAGGACGCCTTCAAGTGGGCACGCTACATGCTGGAGATCGAACTCAACCATGCCGCCGATAATCCCACCTTTTTCCCGGATGAGGAGTTGGTGCTTACCGGCGCAAATTTCCAAGGCACGCCGATGGCGTTCGCCCTGGAGCTGGTCGGCATGTCGGTCACCACGGTGGCGGCACTCTCCGAGCGCAGGCTCAACCGCTTGATGAACCCGCACCTATCCATGGGCCTGCCGGCATTTCTAACCAGTGGCGCCGGAATGTTCTCGGGGTTGATGCTCTCGCAGTACACTGCCGGAGCATTGATTTGCGAGAACCGCGTACTTAGCCACCCTGCCGCCACCGGCTCAATACCGGCCGCCGCTGACCAGGAGGATTTCGTCTCCATGGGCATGACCACAGCCATCAAAACGCGGCAGATTATCGAGAACGCGTGGACGGTAGTGGCGATAGAGTTGATGGCGGCGGCGCAAGCCTTCGATCTGCGAGCTCCGGTAAAGCCGTCACCCGCTTCGCAGGCGGCATACGACGTGGTTCGCCAGCACGTCAGCAGGCTGGATGAAGACAGGCCGCTGTATGAAGACATCAACACTCTGACGCGCGTTGCGAAGGAAGGGGCGATACTGCAAGCGGCGGAAGGGGTTGCCGGAAAGCTGAATTGAGCCAGTGCTTGCTCGCACAATACGCCGTGGATTGAGGCTTCGTCGCGAATGCCGGCTCGCGGCGGAACTGTGCCAGCAGTTGGTTATCTAAGAACGAGAGGGTACAAGAATGTTCCTCAGACCACGGAATATGCGACTGTACGTCTTCCTTGTTATCTCGCTGTTGTTGCTCAGCTCGGTGGCGTACTCGGCTGCTCCCGCCACCATGCGTCTGGATTACTATCACACCGGCAATGCCACGGCGGAGATGTTCGGCCTTGATCGCGTCGTCATCGAACCCCTACCTTGGCCGGGCGATATGGCCAAAACCATCGACAACAGTAATCTGGGGAATTACTTCTTCGAAGTGCACGATCAGGCCAGTGGCCGTCTGCTGTACTCGCGCGGCTTCGGCTCCATCTTCAGCGAGTGGTCGCAAACCGAGGAAGCGAAGAAACTCAATCGCACGTTCTCCGAGTCACTACGCTTTCCTGCTCCCACGGCCCTTGTGAAGATCACCCTCAAGGAACGCAAGGAGGGCAAAGAGGTCAGCTTCCACGAAGTGTGGAGCACGACCATCGATCCCAAGGACAAGTTCATCGACCGGGCGAATCCGCCATCTCCGGGGCCGCTTATAACCATCCAGAAGATGGGCGAGCCGGCAACCAAAGTCGATTTGCTGATCCTCGGTGATGGATATACCGCAGCCGAGCGTAGCAAGTTCGAACAAGATGCCAAGCGGGCTACCGAAATCCTGTTCTCACGTTCGCCATTCCGCGAGCATCGGCAGGATTTCAACGTTTGGGCGCTATGTCCGCCAGCGCAGCAATCGGGCATCTCGCGGCCTTCGACAGGTGTGTATCGCCACTCGCCCCTTGGCACCTCGTACGACACGTTCGACAGCGAGCGTTACATCATGACCAACGATAATCGCGCGCTACGCGATATTGCCTCGTACGCTCCGTATGAGTTCATCGAGATCCTGGCGAACGCGAAGACCTACGGTGGGGGAGGAATTTTCAATCTGTACGCTACCGTCGCAATCGATAGCGAATGGGCGCCCTATGTTTTTGTGCACGAGTTTGGACACCACTTCGCTGGACTGGCCGATGAGTACTACACCTCCGAGGTGTCCTACGTTCCTGCAACCCAGCGCATCGAGCCTTGGGAGCCGAACATAACGGCGCTGTTAGATCCCGCGATCCTGAAGTGGAAAGATCTCGTCGCGCCCGGCACACCGCTGCCGACGCCTTGGCACAAAGCGGAATTCGAGGCCTACGAGCATGAGATCCAAGCCGAGCGCCGCCATCTTCGCGCCGAGAACCAGCCGGAATCAGGGATGGACGCGCTGTTTGAAAAAGAGAAGAAGCACGAAGATGAGCTACTGGCGACTGATCAGTATTCGGACCGCGTCGGCGCTTTTGAGGGAGCGAACTACGAATCTCGCGGCTACTACCGTCCGCAAGAGAATTGCATTATGTTCACCCGCTACGATAAGTTTTGCGCGGTCTGCCGGCGTGCCCTCAAGAGGATTATTGGGATGTACGCGGCGCAGTAGAAAGAATCAATCCATACAAGATGGACGGTGGGCGCCGGTTTGTGTTCGGTTGGGTTGCGGCGCCCGCCTTGGATTTGGGTTACTGGTATAGACGTTGCCCGGCGCAAAAAGTTCATCCCAGCCGCGAAATCAGGCCAGTTTTTACAATTCTTTACAAATACCGCCGCTTGCGCGGCTGTTCATTCTTGCGATCGTTGCTAACTCCCAAATGCTATGTGCTAATTGCTAGTTGCTGCCTTCCCGTCTGGCAGAATGATTTTCTCCAGATACTCGATCGGCAGTGGCCCCTGGTTGAGCGCGCGATTGTGGAACTCCTCCAGGGTGAAGCTGCTGCCTTTCGCGGCCTGATATTTCTTGCGCAACGACCACCATTGGCGGGTGCCGACAAAATACGTCGGAAGCTGGGTCGAGCTCAGCTTGGCGCGCACCAGCTTGCCCTCGGCTTCGGCCTGTGTCTGGAAGGTGTCTTTCATCATCAGATCGAGCGCCTGCTGGTCGGTCATGTTCATGGTCTGCAGGCGAATGTCGAGGATGGTGTTGGCTACCGCGCGCAGCCAAATCTTCAGCCGCACAATCCGAAACTTCGGGCTGAAATTGAGATAGCCTTCCTGCGTCATCACGTCGGCGCCGTACTCGGCCCACCCTTCGACGTACGGTCCATTGCCGAAGAGGTTGCGCAACACGCGCCGCGTGGGTGGCTCAACGTCGTCGGCATGCTCGGCCTGGACGTAGTGTCCCGGCAACGCCTCGTGAATGGTGAGCCACTTCAGCGCGTAGTTGTTGTACTCGCGCAGTTTGCTCTCCGCCTTCGTCTCCGGCATCTTGGGATCGATGGGCGTCACCCAGTACTGAGCTTCAGCCGTAGGCTCCAGCGGCGGCGCGGAGTGAAATCCCGCCACCGAGAAAATCCCGCGCTCGAACTCAGGCGTAGGAATAACCTTCAGATTGTCGCGGCTGCTGAGCGAAACAATCTTCTTCTCGCGGATAAACTGCTTGATGCCGTCGAGGTCAGCCTTCACCGCTTCGATCAACTGATCGCGCTGCGGGTGTTCGTCGCTGATCTTATTGAGCACCGCGGCGATGATCTTGTTCTCACGCTCCTGGGCAGGCAGATTGCTGTAGTCGTCCTGGCCGGGATACATCTGCTTATAAAGTGGCAGGGCCAGTTGCAGCATTTCGGCGCGAACTCTTTTCAGCTCGGCCTCGGCGTCGGCCAGCAACTGCGCAGGCTCGATGGAAGTCTCCATCACGTAGCGGAACTTGGGCGCGTACCATTCTTTGCCCAGCCGCCAGGTGCGGCCATTCGTGGGACGTTTCGCCAGGTCGTTCTGCATCCACGCGTTAAAGTCGGTCAGCGCCTTCTTTGCCGCAGGCGCAACTTTGTCATATTGCGCTTTGAGCGGCGAACCTGCCGGGATATCGGCGGCCACCGAGTCCACCAAATTAAGATTGCCTTCGTTCTCCCCCACGGCGGTGGAGATGAAGATGGGATCCGAGTCCGTGAGTTGCGACTTGGTCTGATCGAGGAACCGCGGGATCTGGCCGATGCGCGAGATCACGTCGCTTACGCACACCTCCTTCGACGCGTACTCCTGCGTCAAAGGCAGAAATAGTCCGTTGCCGATTAGCTCCACGTACCCCGTAGGATTGTGCTTGTAACTCTGGATGTGCTCGAACTCCAGCAGGTTCAGCGCGATCTGGTCGTCGATCAGGCGAAAATCGGCAGCACCCTGGGCATTCAAACCTGCGACCGGCGTCTCGGCCTGGAAGCGCTGTCGCCACTCGCGATAGAACTTCTCCTGGGCGGCAATTGCCTGCGCACTAACGTCGTCGAGTTGCGCGTCGAGGGCAATCGTCTTGCCGGTCTTGGGGTCGAGATGCTTGTGGTAGCCAGCCTGCGACGCGCTCACCGGAGAGAGCGCCAGCGAGTCTTTGACGAACTGGTCCGTCATCTGGGCAAATTTCGCGCTCGCTTGACTGGGATGGCTCATTGGGTTCGTGGATTGTGCCATGCTGAATGTGCAGATAAGCGAGAAAAGCAAAAGAATGCGCAAAACGTATTTCATAGCGCCTCGGAAGAATGAAAGAGTGTGAGCGGGCCAGTATAAACCCGTAGGCCGGGGCGTTTTTCAGAATCAGTTCAGTCTGGGTAGCGCACTTCTGTGGGTCGCGACAAACGGCGCACTACCCGTCCTGCCGCATACACCAACTCTAGAACCGCTCTAGCGATTGGCACCTCTAAGATGGGGACACTGTACAAAAGAAAACGGCAGGGACATGTACGCTGAATTTGACGTACACGGCCCGCCGTCTCAATCGGTTGATGGTCCTCAGGACGACTCGCGCGCCCTGAGCAATTTGGTTTACTGTCGGGCTTGCTTCTCCGCGCGGCTTGCCGCGTTGTCAGCGAATTTTACTTCTCCGGTCTGCGGGTCGAGGATTACACGGTCGTCCTGACCTTGGTTGAAGTCGAACATGTTGTTGAGTGGCCCGGCGATTGCGTCGAAGGACCCTGGTATGCGCTGGCCACCGAGCCAATTGTCCTCGATGAAACGCACGATGGAGCTTTGATCGGTCATGGTGTGATCGACGAAGTTATGCCGGGCATAGGGAGCGACAACCAGCAGCGGCAACCGGGGACCATAGCCGCAGCGGCCTTGGGCGTGGGGTCCCGTAACCCCAGCAAGCGTCGGCAGCGCCCTTCCGCAAAGTCCGGGTCCGTTGAGCGCATCCTGCGAGGTCTGCGACTGATTGACGATCTGCCCAAGCTGGTGATCGTACCATCCGTCCGAGTCGTCCCAGTTGATGATGACCGCGGTGTCCCGCCAATCCCGCTGCTGCTCGAGAAAATTGATCACCTCGACGACAAAGGTTTGTTCGTCGAGCGGCGTCGAGTAGCCGGCGTGTCCATCCTGATATCCCGGTGCTTTCAGGTAGCTCACGGCGGGGAAATTCCCGGCATTCACGGCGTCGAAAAAGTCGTGGATGTCGTACTGGTGATTGGCGGCGTCGCCATTATGCCCGATCATGGCGACTGAGGTCGGACGTGTGTGCTGCAAATTAGCGGTTGAAGTGTAGTACTGGAATGGCTGGTGGTGGGGGATGTAATCCACCTTCGGCGTCCCCACATAGACCGAGGTGTGGGAGCGGTGGCATCCGGTGGTTCCGTTGGGATTGGTAATGGTCAAGTCAAAACCACCTTCAAAAAATCCCCAGGTAACGCCCGCGGCGGTCAGCAGGTCGCCGATATTTTGGCCGCCCATCTGCACCTGCGAACTCCCCGAGCAAACGTCATTGTATGGATCGGTATCGCTGACCAGCGAGAATCCGCCGTTGCCATCGGGAACTACGGCATAGTCGGAGTTGATGTTCTGGATTACGCCGTCGGTCTGGCCGGAGACAACGTTCAAGGCCCCAGGCGTCGATGGACCGAATGTCGTCCCGTAGGAGTTATCGTTCATCGCATAATACTGGGCATAATTCCACACGGCCGTCGTGGTGTTGCCGTCGTAGTAGCCCAGCACCAACCCGGTGGTATCAACCACCGGCGGACCGGAGTACGGCGGAGGTCCGGGCGTCCCTACGTTAAGTGGAAACAGGTCCATCACGCCGCCATCGAACGCTGCTTGTTCCGGTCCATAATCATGGTCCTGGTCGGCGGTCCAGGCCTGCGAGCGATCCAGGCGAAAGGGATTTGTCGCTCCGGTGCCGTTGGCGGGATTGAGGTTGGGATTACTGTTCAGAAGCGCCGGCGTAAAGCCGTTCACGGTCGGCGTATCGCGCAGAGGATGGAACCTGGGTTCTCCCCCAGGATTCAGGGCGTTGGGATATGTTCCGAAGTAGTGGTCGAAGGAAACGTTTTCCTGAAAGATAATCACCAGATGTTTGATCGGCGTGGACGTCCGGGAAGCCCCGGCAGTGCTGGCTTGCGGGGTTGCCGAAGCGGCATTAGCGTTTACCAACGGCCCAAAAGCCATTGCGGCCGTTAACGTAGCTGCGAGAAATCGACGCATATTCTTCCTCACCTTTCTAGAGCATTTTTAGAGATAGTGTAGACTGTTGGTGGCGATTCTCCGCTCCACCCGATGGCACGACCCTACGCGAATGATTTGCGGCGAAAGTTTTTGCAAGCCTATGAGCAGGGCAAAGGG
>JBEKNL010000131.1:0-16254 GCA_049522855.1 Candidatus Korobacteraceae bacterium | reverse complement strand
CGGGTCATTCCAAAGGATTCCAGACTCGCCCTTGTTGTTATAGACGCCGGTGCAAAGATACTGGATCTCGACCCAATCAGACAGGGCGCAGAATCCACGTGCGAAACCAGGCGGAGCCCATATTTGCTTCTTGTTTTTGGCAGACACTTCGAGTCCACACCAGCGCCCCAGGTTTGGCGAACCCTTGCGAATATCGACCGCGACCAAGAACGCCGCACCGCAGGTTACGCGCATCAGCTTTCCCATTGGGGGGTCCCACTGAAAATGCAGCCCTCGCAGGACGTTTTTCTTCGAGCGCGAATGATTTTCTTGAACGAACAAGCCCGGCAGACCCAACCTTTCAAATTGATCAGCACGGAAGGCCTCCAAAAAGAAACCCCGCTCGTCTTCGAAGACCTGTGGAAGTAGAACGACAACATCGCCCAACTGCCGGGATTCGATCCGCATTTCCATGGTCTTTCCTCAAGGAGGCCGGCACGGCTGTGCCCTGAGAGAGCACGGTTTCGCGAGCCATCGTTAACTTACTATAAATCAGGAGAATAGCACACGAAAGGCCTGATCGTGGCTTAATTCAGCCACTCCAACGCCTCATCTCCTTCCGGTTCATGAGGGGCCGCTGCACGCTAACGATCTTGGAAACTTGGGTCCAATCCGCGGGAGGGAATCACCGCGATGCGTTGGCCTTGTGCGAGTTTGGGCTGGGGCCACTTCCCAGCCCGAACGTTTATAATTGAGGTCATCACGCCCGCATTTGGCGGCTCGACCGCTCTCGGTGGGAGGGCATCAAAGCCAAGCGTCAGGATACGCGCACGCTGCGGGGTTAAGAAATCGTGTTCGCCGCCCGCGCGGCGCGCAGCGTCCGCGGGCCTTTTACGTCTCGAAATCGCCGTGCTCCCGAAAGCCCGGTGAACCCGGAAGTGCTTGACTTGCAACAGCTACCATAAGACGGGGCGAATTTACAGGTACAGCCCGCTAACATCATGGCGATCCTGAAGGAAGACTTGATCCAAACAGAACCTTGCCGATACGGCCTGATGTCGTTTTTCAGGAACGACAACACTGTTTCGCGATCGCTGCGAGAATATGGCGAATGGGCTCAAGCTGAGATCAACCTTCTTGGCTGCCTAATCGATCCCGGAGATACGGTTCTCGACATCGGCGCATTCGTCGGAACGCATACACTTGCGTTTGCTCGCAAAGTCGGTGATTCCGGAACGGTATACGCTTTCGAGCCGCAGCCTGTTTTCTTTGAGGTTCTCAAGAAGAACATTAGCCAGAATGGTTTGACGAATGTGAGGCTGTATGACGTTGCCGTCTCAGACAAGCGCGGGCTGATGGAACTGGTCGCTAGGGATGCCTCGGAGCCCGGTAATTTCGGTGGAACTGGGATCCTAGAAATCGACCGAAACTGCGGCGATACGTCTGCACTCAAATCGATCGAGCTACTTCCAATTGACCAGCTGGGTATTAAGAGCTGTGCCTTGATCAAGGTCGATACCCACAACATGGAGATCGATGTTTTGAAGGGAGCGCTGCAAACCCTCCGCGCGACCTGTCCAGTAGTCTATGCCGAGTGCAATTCCCTTGAGTATGGGTGGCCGATAGTAGAGTTTGCAGGAGAAGAAAGGTACCGGTCATACCTATTCAACGTGCGGTCCTACAATCCCGATAACTTTCGTCACAACCCAGACAATTTCTTGGGCGAGTGTCAAGAAGCTGGATTGGTTCTCATCCCGGCAAACCGGCTTGATGTATTACTAGGTAGGTTAGAGACGTGTGGGACTGTTGCCCAACTGGTTCCTATTTCTTGTATTGATGACCTGGCGCTAGCCCTGCTTAAGAAGCCGCAATACAAATATGAGGTTCTGGCGAAGACAAAAGCTGCCAGCGCTCTGGGCGTGGAGTTTTGGGCCAATGAAGTCGAGGTAGAAAACTTTCACAACAAAATTGCTGACCTGAACGGTGAGGGCGCGAGGCTGTCGACGGAGTTGCTGGAAATCCAGCGCATTCAGGCACAGACAGCGAGTGCGCTAGCCAGGAAGGCAGAGGAATTAGATGAGGTGATCGCCGAACGTGAAATTGTTACCCGGCAAAGCCGCGCGCTAACAGTGAAACATGCGGAAACGTTAAGCACTCTAGCGGGCTTGCGGGAGGAGCACGCGAAGGCCTTAAATGCCCTAGCGGGCTTGCGGGAGGAGCACGGGAAGACCCTAAGCACTCTAGCGGGCTTGCGGGAAGAGCATGCGGAGAGCATAAGCGCTCTAGGAAAGATGCAGGCAGAATTCAAGCAGGCTACGGAAAAGGTGCAAGAAAAAGCCTTATTGCTAGCCCAGATTCAGAGTTCGCACGGATGGAGAGCTTTATCGCTTTATTACAGACTGCGCAATAGACTTATCCCAGAACGAATACAACGAGCCGTCAGAGAAGGCGTGAGGCTGCTCCGTGATGCGCGCCTGGTTTCCGCGTCGGGCCTCCTCGACAGGGAGTGGTACTTGCGGCAGAATCCGGATGTGGCCGCGGCACATGTGAATCCGCTAAGGCACTATCTACGCCGCGGGGCTTTTGAAGGACGCGATCCCAATCCATGGTTCGACAGCAACTGGTATTTGCAGCAATACCAGGACGTAGCGAAGGCGGGCGTTAATCCACTAGTACATTATCTGCGTTATGGCGCAATTGAAGGGCGCGATCCGAGCCCACGTTTCGACAGCGACTGGTATTTGCAGCAATACCAGGACGTTGCGAAGGTGGGCGTGAATCCTCTTGTCCACTACGTCTTATTCGGAACCCGAGAAGGAAGAAGTCCGAGGCCGGGTTTCGACGGGAACAGTTACGTGCCGCAATCCACGGGTGAAGTCGATGCAGATGGAGTTCGCCAAGGAGATACCCCGGTAGTATCTCGCCCGCCTCTGGATTACGCTCAGGCATCGTTTATCAAGCACGCTCTAGAAAGGCCGGCGTTTCGCCTCCGCCCCATCGCATGTCCGGCTCAGCCTGCGCCGTTGAAAAGGAGCGCGGTCGGGCAGCGCCTGATCTGTATTACACATGTCCTGCCCTATCCGCCTCGCGCCGGAAACGAATATCGAATCCATCGTATGCTGGATTGGTTTGCCGCCAACGGGTTCGACGTGTTTCTCGCAGTGTGCCCGCTGCCTGGTTGTGTAATCACACCACAGCAACTCGCAAGTGCCTGCTCGATCTATTCGAATCTGATCCTGTGTGAGCGCGACGGAACACTCTCGTATCACCTGGCGGATGGTGATGGCCCCGTGAAGGGCTTGGACCGGGTCAGGCCGCGTTACTTCGGCAAGCTACTTGGAGAAGAGGATGATACCCCTCCGATCTCCCGTCGGTTACTTCCCTTCGTCCGCAACTTTTGCCCTGATCTGCTGGCAGAAGTGCTCTCGCACCTCGATTCTGTGCTGCAGCCAGAGATTATTTTGGCTGAATATGTTTTCATGACACGAGCTTTGCCCTTGGTGCGGACAGAAGCGATCAAAGTGGTTGATACGCACGATGTATTCTCAACCAAGCACGACAAAATAGTGCAGTTTGGCATCGAGGACAGCCTTGCCCTGAGCGCCGACGAAGAAGCGAGTTTGCTTGCCCCCGCCGACTTGGTGATTGCTATTCAGTCGGAAGAGGCCGCTGAACTTGGTAAACTGGTGCCCAACAAGCCCATCGTTACGGTTGGCATTGATTTCGACCCAATAGCCACCGCGGGGGCTTCGGTTCCCGACCCCATAGTTCTCGTGGTTGGTTCAGACAATGCGCTCAACGTCAGAGGATTGCGCGACTTTCTACGTTTCGCCTGGCCTCTGGTTCGCCGAGATGTGCCTGACGCCGAGTTACATGTGGTCGGTGCCGTTGGCCTGCAGGTGGAGGTCGATGATCCTTCGGTTAAGATCATGGGTTTGGTCGATGACCTGACTGCCGCGTATGCGGAGGCGCGTGTCGTCATCAATCCGGCCTTTGCAGGCACAGGGCTTAAGATCAAGACGATCGAGTCGCTCTGTCACCTGCGTCCGCTGGTTACATGGTCCTCGGGTGTAGACGGAGTCGAGGCGGATATACGATCACTCTGCTATATCGCTACCGATTGGTATATGTTTGCCCAACATGTTATTCAGCTCTGCAAGTCCGAGGATGCCAGCCAGGTGCTGGTCCGCAAGCGTGAGGAAATCCTTCGGAGATTTTCACCTGATACGACTTACGCTGCTCTCAAGGCAGCTCTTAATGGCGTACACGTTGGGGCCAGCTAGCGGTGCCCCTGGGCGAATAGCCGTCTGAGTGGTGAGTCCTTACAATGAAATCTGCTTCGGCGTCGATGGCGTCTCGACGCTTTATGTGTACAAAATGACGAGGAATTTGTGGTGATCGAGAAGAGGGATTCAGCGAGCGCCGTATCAGTGGTGGAGGCGAGTGTGTGCGCGGCCAGCAGCCCCGGTTACGATGTGTTTATCGATCTCTCTACCGCCGGACTGAACCGGCAGAAACTGGGTGAGCATCTTGAGGCTTTGGCACGTGATGCTGGGCTCAGCGGGACGGCTAGCCGGGTCACGGTGGTCGTGCCCGAGGACTTGGCCCCCGTGGCCGGCGTTGCGAACCTGACGACGATCACTGCCGGCTCATCCGAGCTATCTGACGCGCTGCATCGTGCGATTCGCGGAGCTGCTCGGAATGATCGCCATCTGGTCGTGGTTCTCAACTTGCTCCTGCCTAACAACGAAGTACTATGCCAATTGATCCATGAGTTCGGCCGCGACCCGCTCTTCGGCATGGTCCAGCCGCGGTTCGCGGATGCTTCCAACGATCATGTTTTCCCGCTTCCCGGGGATGGTAACGTCAACGGAGATTGTCCCATGCTCACTCGTGTGGGTCTCTCGTTGCTCCCCGACTGCGTAATCACGCCGGAGCTACTGTCCGCATGCATCGTGATAAGTCGCGACGTCGTCAAGGAAATAAACCGGAGCAACTCTGGTCTCACCAGCATCGCGGGCGAACTTAGACTTCTGCTTTGTCAGGCGCGCCGACGTGGCTATCGCAATTTGGTGGTGAACCGGGTGACGCTATCCACGCACTTGCCCCGCGCTCTGGTCTACCCGTCCCCGCCGCAAACCGACAAGGATCGGCTGCGAGCCTTGTATCCTGAGATTGCCCGGGCGGATGCCTGGTGCGCCAATCTCCCGCAGCGCAAACTGGAGTCCATCTTCGCGCGCGCATTTGGGGACGACGTCCGGGAACGCCGGCGCTTGCTTTTGGACTGCCGTGGGATGATCAACCAGCACAATGGAACGTCCCACGGCATACTCGGCCTCCTTGACGGTTTCCACGCGGTTGATAGCCAATGGCAAATTGATGTCCTTGTGTCCCGCGATGTGACTCACTTCTTTCAGCTCCGAAAGCGTTTCCAGCGATTCGGTTTGCTGCATCACTGCCCTGATGATACATACGCGGCTGCAGTATTGCTGAACCAGCCTTGGGCGCTCTCGACTGTGGCGGAGCTGCACCGACATGCGCTGCTCGTAGCGTTTAATATGCTGGACACAATCTCGTGGGACATTTTGTACGTATGCGACGAACGGTTGGATGCGGTCTGGCGCTTTATAGCGCGCTTTGCGGATGCTCTTTTCTATAACTCGCGGTTTACCCGGGACCGGGTTACGACACGCTTTCCCCTTCAGCCTCACGTCGCTGAGTGCGTTGCGTACCACAGCTTAACTCTGGAGGAACAGGTAGATCTGGACGCGCTCCAAAGTCCAGCCAGGGACGACATTTTGATCATTGGTAACGATTATGACCACAAGGACATGAGGCGCACTTTGCAACTCCTGGTCGATGCCTTCCCTTATAACAAGATCGTGGCTATCGGTATCGAGGGCGTCGTTGCGCGTAATGTCGTGGCCATGCCGAGCGGGCAGATCGAGGAGGCAGCACTACAACGCCTGTTCGCGACCGCTCGTGTCATCGTTATCCCTTCCTTCTATGAAGGATTCGGAATGCCGGTTGTCCAGTGCCTGGCTTATGGGCGGACGGTCGTTGTTCGGCAATCGCCGCTGTGGAAGGAAATTGCCGGACAACTGCGGATGCCCGGTCAATTGGTGGAGTTCGATAGTACTGTTTCCCTAATCGAAGCGGTCGGGCGCGCCCTGGCTGGTCATCCATTGAACCCATTGCCGCAAGGGACGGCACTCGACGGCCGGGCCCCATTGCGCTGGCAGGACTGTGCGCAGCGAATGATCGACACGCTGGAGAAGCTTTTGCCGTCCGCTGATGGAAAGCGGTGGTTGGAGCGGGAAGAAGCGCTGCGGACAATTGACCTCTTGCATTCTTAACACCTAGGAGCGTGTCTGAGTAATCAAAAATTACCAACGTCATATACAGCCTATTGTGGTTCCCTGTTGTATGCACCGCAATATGTGACCAGGAAACCTATTACTCGGACACGCTCCTAGGAATAATGACGCAAATGCGAATTCTTACCCTGCTGGTTCGCCACGGAACGGACAAGTTCCCCGGCGCGATCGATGATGTTGCCGCCGTGTTCGCCCGGCAGTTGCCCGAGGTGGAATGGGACCTCATTGTCATCGACAACAAATTGGCAGAGGACTATGAAGAAGTTCTTGCTCCGCACCGTCTGTTGATTGGCGGCTCCAACGCGATGCGAGAATTCTCGGCCTGGGGGAGCGGTCTTGCGTTTGCCGGCCAGCGGCTCGCCGACTATGACTTTGTAAACTTGGCCACAGAGGCGTTTCGCACGCTTTACACTTCGTACCTTGATCGTTTCAGCACCGACATGTTGCGGTTGATTTCATGCCGTGGTGCAGCATTGGGACATGTTGACTACTATAACGAGCCGGTCCTTCTCCTTGGCCGACAGTCCCAAGCCTGGCTTAGGACCTCATTCGTGTTTTTGCCGCCGCCCGAGTTGAAGATGCTTGGCTCGCTGATCAGCGTGGCCGAACCGGTCGGGCTATTTAGCGGTGATCCGGAGGCTCCTTTCCGCCCGGACGCCCCGCTCTCAGAGAACTACCGGAATTATCTTCTTGGCTGGCTGACGGGTGAGGGAACCGGCCAGGGCGTGGAATGGCATTCCCGGTTCCCTCTCTCGCAGAAGACGTTGCCACAGTTTCAAGACAAGGTTGTTGCGATCCTGAACGAGCACATGTTCAGCATCCGCCTGCGAGCTCAGGGTTGCGCAATGGTGGACGCCACATGGCTTGCAACGCGGGCCGGAATGTTAGGTCGCGGTGATCCGCTGGGGCCGATTCCGAGTTGGCGGAGACAACTCACCGACCGGGACACGGACGCTGTAGCTTCGAACCTGTTATTTGATTACGCAGTTTGAACGACTGGGAAAAGGGTGCGTCATACTGACGATCAAAGTGCAACTGGAAATCGTTGCGCAGGACCTGGGACACTAATTGGATGTATTACTAGCGCTCGGAACGCCTCAGAGGCTCCAATCAATCTGTCGATTGGCACTAGAAGGCAACAAACGAAAATTATCACTACAAATGTTACGAACTGGACAAACTAGCGTGACACACTTGGGCGGGATGGAACTCCGCCAACCAATTCGGAATCTTGGTTCTGTCGATGAGCGGTTGGATGGGATCTTCTCGCCAGGTTATTCAGATAACGAGGTCGGTCTTCACATTCATGACGTTTTCCTCGAAAAAGTGGATGACTATCTTGCGTTCTGTCCCGTCAACCGCGGCCTTATTGATCATTGGAAAGAGTTAATACGCACCGCCATCGGCAGCGACATTGGGTCCGAGGGCCTCAACATCGTCGATATTGGATCTGGCCAGGGCACAAGCGTCTTTCCAATGGCTGAATTGACACCAGGGTCGAGTGTCATGGCGACGGATCTTTCGATTCCCCTTCTTCTCCAGATTCGGAAGTTTGCCTTAGGCGCTGGATATAGGAATCTCACCGTCCTGCAAATGAACGCCGAAAACATGGTTTTCTCTGATGCACAAGCCGATATCGTGATGGGCGGCCATGTCCTGCATCATGCCCTATCTTTGGCTGGCATATTCGCCGAAATTCGTCGCGTTCTCAAGCCACGCGGGGTCGCCGTATTCTGGGAACCGTTCGAAGATGGGGGTCAGCTCATTGCGGGCATCTTTGATTTGTGGATAGAGATGGATCGTTATCAGACAAAGCGTTTGGCGCCAGAAGTCATTGCGGCGATGCATTCCTTTACAGCCGATCTCCAACGACGGGTCGGTCGCATAAAGCCTCCTGGATTGTTGGAGACACTGGATGATAAGTGGTGGTTTTCTACCCAACATATCCAGGATCTTGCACAAGCTGCCGGCTTCCCAGCGTGCGATATTCGGAATGTTTATGAACCCAATAATGTCGTCCGGATGATGACCGATCACGAACTTCGCCGATGGGGATTTAGTTTAGATTCCATGCCGTCATGGGCGCAAGAGAAACTGCTGGCCGTGCAATCGCGATTCTCGGACGATTACCTTCGTGGGCACCCTTTCTCCGCATCTATTGTGATGCGACCATGAGTGACAATTGTGCTAGGCATGGCTACTCTGTCATACGTGACGAAGTGAGTACTCCAGACAACTTATGCGGTGTATCTATCTGGGCAAGCTTCCATGAGACTACGAGGAGAAAAACACTAAAATGACACCGGAAGAACAGCGACGTCTTATTAATGCCCGATCAGACTGGTTCCATTCGATCGACGTGGGCGATGGAATTGTGACTCCGGGCGTCGTCAGTGCAGACTACCAGCGGCATCTGCTGAGAATGCTGCAGTTGCCCGACCGTCTCGACGGGCTTCGGGTTCTCGACATTGGGACCTATGATGGTTTCTGGGCGTTTGAATGCGAGCGCCGGGGCGCTTCCGAAGTGGTTGCCATCGACGTGAATCCGATCGACTGCCGCTGCTTCAAAGTAGCGCGGGATCTGCTCGATTCCAGCGTCAAGTATCACCACATGAGCGTCTACGAAATGGATGAGGAGGTGCTTGGCGGCAAGTTCGACCTCGTACTTTTTCCCGGCGTCTTTTACCATCTGCGGCACATCATCATGAGCTTCGACAACATCTGGAAGATCTTGAAGCCGCAAGGAACGGTTCTGGTCGAAAGTCACGTCTGTAACAACTATTTTGTTCTTGGAGATGGCAAGGTTACTACCCTAAAGCGCTTAGACCGGCGCTTGCTCAAGGTTCCGATCTTCCGTTTCTACCGCAAGAACGAATTGAACCCGGTCGATTGGTCCAACTGGTTTGGCGGCAACGTAGCAGCGCTGCTCGACCTCATGGGGTCGGCCGGATTCACCGCCGAGCATCTAGCCTCTTGGGATAGCCGGGCCGCGTTTCGCGGCGTGAAGAATCCGACGCTTCCCCGCGAATGGGAAATTGGCAGCTACGAGGGAGCTAGCTTTCGATACAACCACGACGGCACCTGGACGGCAACCTGGCACGATCCCAAGCTCGCCCAAAAGCGCTGAATCTGTTGCAAGGGCCGGCAGATGAGTGCATTGTATTTCATGCCCGATATGAGTAATGCCCATTCTGTGCCGCCCTCATCTCGAACATCGAACATATTATCGATGTCGCCGGAGGACTTCGCCCCCTCCGGCGGTCGCGAAGTGGGACGCATGGAAAATTGCCTTGCCAAGGCATGACATGCGGTTGGAAATCATCGCCCAAGATCAGGGCCAGCAGTCAGGTGAATGGCTGGCGGTGGGGATGCCTCGCTATCTGAAGTGAGTCTTCGGCACCCTTTGTTCTTTGTTGGCGTCTTCCAGGACTGAGTTCACGCTGGGGATCACCCCACCCATTGGGCTTGCTCTGAATGGTACAATTTCAACTATTGCAATGGAATCGTACGTCTATCAACCTGAAAACCGGGTCTCCGAATTCGCGCAGGCCGTTTCCCTGCTTTCAAGCAAATATGCAGACCTGAAAGTCGCTTGGCCGGATCCGCTAACCGATCCCACTTACAGCGCGACGCTGGACATTCCTTTCGACCGAGAAGCGAAGATCTACTGTGCGGATGGTTGGAAGAACCGCCACGGACGGTTCTATTCTCCGTGGCGCACCAGAAGGCGGCGAAAGTTTTGCAGCCAGGCAAACGTGCGCTCGATTTTCCATCTTCTCCTGTACCGACGTAGTTTTCTTCCGTCCTGTCTCCACCAGTGCTGCCGGTTTCGTCGGTTGACGGCATCCTTACGGGTGCCCCGATTCCGGTGCAAGTTAACCGGCTAGAACTGCCGGCGCTGGCCCTGGTGGCGGGCCAGCTTGGCCAAGATCGCGAAATCGCAGGTCAACCTCTTGAAACGGAGCAATGCCCGACCTGAGCGGCCGTCCGGTGAGCTGGATTTTGATATCATTGGAAAGTTGAAGAGACCATCGGACGACACGAGACGCGCATGGACGAGCAGGAGATATTATCGAGACTAAAGGAGCATGTTGCCCGTCATCGAGGCTTTAGCTCCGATGATCAACGTCCCGTGCAGCCCCGTTTCGAAGGCTCCACAATCGACCTCTCCAACATTTCCAGGCTCTCGGCTGAGCTGTGGGCCGCCCGCGAGGCAGTCGGACAGATTAATCCCCGAAACCCCGGCCTGCTAAACGACCTCGCCCAGGCCATAAAGAAGGTCTTGCGACGATCGTTGAGTTGGTACACGCGGTCATTGCAGGCCTTTCACTACAAGGTGGGGCAGGCGATCGAAGAACATGCGACGGCGATTAACTCGATCGAGCGATCGCTGGCGAGATTGGAAGACGAACTCCTGAAGATGCAAAGCGACATCCTTGCGGCAATAGAGGGGGCCAACAAGCCGTCCGAAAGTGAAGTTCTGCAGGAATCGCTCCGGGCGGCCGAGCTTGCCATACAAGAGCAGCAAGGCCCTTACGTCGAATTCTTTCGCGGACTATCACCGGTGGTGGACGTAGGTTGTGGCCGAGGTGAATTTCTTGAGTTATTAAAGGAAAATGCGATTGCTGCTTACGGTGTAGACTCCGATCCCGCCGCCTGTGAAGCGGCACGCCGCAAGTTTCTGAAGGTTGTCGAGGCCGACCTCTTTGAGCACCTTCGGCAACTTCCCGACCGCTCTCTGGGCGGGGCCTTCTCAGCCCGTGTCATTGAATATCTGCCAACTCATCAGCAGGCCGAATTTATTAGCCTTCTCTCCAAGAAAGTGAAACCCGGTGGTTCGGTTGTAATCGAGACCATGAATCCCGAGTCTAGGTTAGGATTTGGAAGGAACTCCCGCCTTGATCCACCGCCCCTGCACGCTCTTCATCCCGAGCTACTAAAATCTCTATTGGAGAGCAGTTCCTTTGAAGACGTTAGAATATGCTCTCTTGCTCCGGCAGAGGGCCTCCTCGCACTTGCCACCAGTTCCAGCGACTCCCCTGATCACAGTGAGCCTCGCCGCCGGCTGATACCCAGCGTTGCCCCTCGTCTGAGCAGTATTCAGGCCTATGCTGCGGTAGCCCGTCGCAGCCGACTACCAGAATTGAACTATGAGTGAACCATTGCAATCGTCGCAACCAGAATTTGCAGCCTGTACGATCATTGCCAAGAACTATCTGCCCATGGCGCGTGTTCTGACCGAGTCATGGAATGCATTTCATCCCGACTATCCACTCTATGTATTATTGCTGGACTCACCGCGGGGCTTCTTTGCTCCCGAAGACGAGGCATTCCAGTCGGTATTCCTGCCGGAACTGGAAATACCAAATCTTAACGGCTTCATGTTTAAATATTCGATTTTAGAGTCCAGCACGGCGGTAAAGCCGTATTTCCTAAGTTATCTCTTCCGCTGCTATGCGATGGACAAGCTACTCTATCTCGATCCTGATATTCTAATTCTGAATTCATTGGCCAGCCTCAGGAATTATCTGGAGGAAGCGAACGTTCTTCTGACACCGCATCTTTTGTCGCCGTTGCCCAACGATGGCCGTAAGCCGAACGATCACGATATCCTTCAAGCAGGAACCTATAACCTGGGATTTGTGGGTTTGCGAAAGGGCGGTGAGTCGCAGCGGTTGCTGCGGTGGTGGAGTGACAAGGTATATCACCACTGCATCGTCGCATTTGAGAGTAATTTATTCGTAGACCAGCGATGGATGGACCTAGTTCCGGGCCTTTTTGATGGCGTCCGGATAGTTCGCGAGCCGGGTTATAACCTGGCCTACTGGAATCTTCACGAACGAGTGGTTGCGCTGGATAACGATCCTAGCGTCAACGGCGAACCTTTATATTTTTTTCACGCCAGTGGTTTTGACCCTGACAAGCCATCGATTGTGTCAAAGCACCAGGACCGCTTTCAGATGGCAGATATCGGCGACACCAGGAAGCTCTATAGTCGGTATCGCGATTTGCTGATCGAAAAGGGGAGGAATGAAACGCGTAACTGGAAGTTCAGCTACGATTTCTTTCGCAACGGCGTCAAAATCCCTCCATCAGCGCGGCGCTATTACTGGAGCCTCGGGACCGATGTCATGCACCTGGGGGACCCCTTTTCCTGGCTGGACGAGGATTCGGAAGGAGCGATGAAAGAAGGCTCCGACCCTCAGGAGACCAGTCAACTACCTCCCGGAATCAACCTCCTCGGATACCTAGAATCAGAAAAGGGCGTTGGTGAAGGAGGAAGAAGTAATCTGCGTATCGTTCAAGCCACCGGCATACCCTATTCGGTAAACAATTTGGTAGATCGCGGTTCCCACAATGTAGAAAACGCGGTTGACAAAATAACCAGCAAGAATCCCTACTCCACCAACCTGATTACCGTAAATGCCGACCAGTTTGTCTCAGTTGCGAAACAACGGCGGTCCTATATGAAGGGCCGCTTCAATATTGGATACTGGGCGTGGGAGCTTCCCGAGTTTCCCGAAGAATGGACGCCTGCGTTTGGTTATGCGGACGAGATATGGACGCCAAGCCAGTTCACTTGTGACTCTGTGGCTACTTGTTCTCCCGTTCCCGTGAGGGTCGTCCCGCATTCCTTGGATCCGAATACAAGGGTTGGAGGAGCGGTGGATCGGTTTAAGTTTGGCCTCAGGCCCGGGACTTTTGTCTTCCTGTTCTTTTTCGACTTTCACAGTTTCTTTGCAAGGAAGAACCCACTTGGCCTCATCGAGGCGTATAAGAACGCCTTTGGAGACAGACAGGACGTCCAGCTACTCATCAAGTCCGCTCATAGCGCCGAACACAAGGAAGAGCTACTTATGCTGCAGAAGGCGTCTTCCGGTGCAAATGTTAGCATACTGGACGCTGTCATGACACGAGAAGCCAAGGAAGAGTTGATGATGGCCGCTGACTGCTACGTTTCTCTTCACCGGTCCGAAGGGTTTGGCTTGACGCTCGCGGAGGCGATGATGTTCGGGAAGCCTGTAATTGCAACTGGATACTCCGGGAACGTAGACTTCATGTCAGATGACGATAGTTACTTGGTTCCTTATAGGCTCATCACCATTGATCAGACGCACGGACCATACAAAGCAGGGTATCACTGGGCCCAACCGGATTTAGATTATGCATGCGATCTGATGCGGCATGTCGAAACAAGCCGCGAGGCGGCGGCGGAAAAGGGGCTGAAGGCGCAGGTCAAAATTCGTGAAATCCTCCACCCTGCGACCATTGCCGCATCGGTTCGGGACCGGCTGGAGGAACTGGGATTGGTGCCACAGACCACGCCGGCAGAAGCCCACTCCGGCAGCCAAGCATAGCATGGGGAGGGATGAGAACCGCAGGATTGTCATAAGGCGCGACATTTTTCTACAGCATCCTTAGCGAGAGAAGTTCGCGACATCATGGAGCTTGGCAGGCTTGGTGCGGCCGCTTGGAGGTTCACGACATGCAGCAGGAGGGAAGGCCCAGGCCGGCAGAGCTGCGTTACCGGCTAGTTGACTCCATTAACGACCGCTTAACGGCCTTTTCAGGAATCCACGCTACTTTGAAGTCTTTTCTCTCTCGCCTGATGCGGGACGGGGAGGCTCCCGCGAGAAGTGATAGAGGTGGGCAGGGCGATCGAGTGGCCAATGAAAATGTACCTCCGGTTGCGAATACGAGTGAGTCGCGGCCGGCATCCGAGTTCGGGGAATCCGCAGAAAACAACCCACCAGCATTACCGCCTCAGCGAGAAATCTCTCCTGACTCGCTGCCCTTTCCCCCACTCGAGATGCGGGAGCTAGTGGGTCCTATTGAACTCGAAGCGTTTGACAATCCCAGCGGGAAGCTGGTTTATGATTATCTCGGCCCCGAGCTTTATGAAAGAGTCTTTGACTTCGGATGTGGGTGCGGGCGGGTTGCGCGACAATTGATCCTTCAGCGTCCCAGTCCAAAGACGTACGTCGGCATCGATCTCCATCCGGGAATGATCCGTTGGTGTCAAAGGAACCTTCAACCGGTCGCCCCTAATTTCACGTTCTTTCACCACGACGTTTATCATGTGCGCTTCAACCCGGTGCCCGGCAAGCCATTGACGGCACCGTTCCCGGTAGAAGATGGTCAGTTCACCCTGGTGAATGCGCTGTCCGTGTTCACGCATCTCACGCAGGAGCACGCGGTGCACTATCTGCGAGAGTGCGCTCGAATTCTGCATCCTGACGGAGTTCTGCACGCTTCGTGGTTCTTTTTCGACAAGCAGGATTATCCGATGCTCCACGAACACGACGCCGCTCTGTATGTCTCGTATATTGATCCCGGAGCTGCGGTCATATTCGATCGGAACTGGGTGGTAGCTACGGCCCGCGAGATGGGCTTGAGGGTTTGCAAGGTTGTGCCTCCTTCCATAAGAGGACATCAGTGGGCCGTCACTATGACACGCCGAGAAGATGTGGAAGAAGCCGAATTTCCGCCTGACACGGCTCCTCGCGGTTGGGCCAGGCCGCCGATGGGATCACGCCCTGATTCCGCCTCGATCGGCATGGAAACAGATCTTGAGATCTGAAGTGCTGCGGTTGGATGGCGACCGGTGAAAGGTTGCGTGAAGCGACCCTGCTGTGGCGGCGCCAGCATTGCGCTATCTGACCAGACCGCGAGCGATTTCCGTATAGTAGTTCTTGTTCGCGCCCTCCTTCGTTGCAACAAAAACGCCCCGCTCTCCTTCGCGGTTCTTGCTGATTACACTCAAATCGTATTCTTCCAGGAGAGCAGCTACGCAGGCTTCTGTCATTCCCCAGTAGTTCGTGTGGTCTGAGTTCTTGCTGTCCCCTGGATAGAACCGCATCCAGGGATGCCGGGCCATTTTGCGCGGAAGCTCGTTGTCAATAACAATCGTTTCCAGAAAGAGCCACCCCGGCGATTTCATCATGCTGAAAATGATGTCCAACGCGTGCATCGGGTCAGGCAAGTGATAGAAGACGCCCAGAAAAAGGACGATATCGAATTGACCGTATTTCTCCGGCGTCAAGTTGTAGATGTTCTCATGGAGCAGATTTAGTTTTGATCCGAGAATCTCCTTGGCTACAGGAAATCCTGTGCGCTCCGCCGGGACATAATCAATAGGAACGACCTCCGCCGCCCCGCGCCGTTCACATTCAAACGAGAAGAAACCGTCACGGGCGCCAATGTCCAGGACTCGCAGACCAGACATATCACGCGGGAGATTGATCCGCGCGAGTAAAGCGCGAGAATTTCCAGACCCTGGGGTAACGAGACCGGGGGCAAACTCGAACTCGTGATACCAAACCGGGACTGAGTCCACCATCTCCCGCAGGTTCATAGTTCCTAAATGATACAACACGATGGCCGCGCAGTTGACCGCGCCTGGCGTGCGGAGGCTGGCTTCGGACTTTGTTCTCACAGGGCCATAGCTGGCTTGAAATGATGGTCGTCCCTGTGGACGATTCCAGAGCTTTTGTCCTGTCTTCTGAGCCAGTCTTGTGCCGAAATCCCTCCACAGCTGTTTCCCGCAATGTGAAGGCACAGAGCCTACCGAGCTTACGTCGAGCTAGCGGATCTGTGTCGGAAAGCAAGAGGTTCGGCTCAGTCGCCGCCTACAATGTGAACGCCCAGTTTGAGTGGACCAAACGCCAAGTGCAAAACGTCCACCTGCAACCATTTTACGGTAGTCTGCGCAAACTGGGTACTAGCCCCCGTCCGCCGCTCAGTCGGGTCGAGATCTGGCGCTGTGCCTATTATTATGCTTCGTCTGAGGGATTCGTGGGTGATTTGACGGCTCAGCGCTTGGGTTGGTTGAGGAAGCGGTAAAGTTTGCGGCAGGTCGAATCGAGGGAGCGTTGCTCCTCTTCCGAGCCGTTGTAGA
>JBEKNL010000130.1:0-10331 GCA_049522855.1 Candidatus Korobacteraceae bacterium | reverse complement strand
TACCCGCACGAACCCAGCTCTCCAGCGTGGAGCGGTCTTCTGTCGTCAATGTGAGGGCAGTGGGGTATTTGCTCATGCCCCATCATGGCATAGACCGCTTTTCAATGCAACTAAGTACTAGGGTCTAGAAACTCCAGCGGGCGCATTTCGCGGGAGCAACCAGTGAGCTGATAGTCGCTGTATGGGCAAACGACAAGAAGTTGTTGCCCGCTTGCCAATCCAGATTGTGAATGATAAAGGACGTTATCGTGCCCTATTTGTGAGTCGTTCTGAAAGGGCCCGTCCCGTCACTTGGACGAGAAGTCGGCAAACCTTACCTTGGGATTACTTCAGAGTTGCCCGTCATCCGCCCGAAATCGGCGGCACTCGCGAATGGATCCTCTAACTTTCCACAAGCCGATCCACGGGGACGTTAAACTGGTTCATCCGGAGCGAGGCCCGGGAAACAGGCTGCTTCACATTGCGCATCAACCGAGCTTACTGTGGGATGCCGACGCGTCGAAGCAGCTCGGCGAACCGGGGATCGGAGCGCAGAGGGTCCCAGAGTGCTTCGACCTTCAGGTAGGCGAGACGATTGAACCGTTCCTCGCAAGCTTTTTCAAGCCACAAGAAGGCCTGGTCCTTGTCCTCCAGCCCCGCATAAACGAGGGCAACGAAAAAAGCAGTTACGAAGCTCCGCTTCGAAAGCGCCTCCAGTTGGTCGATCATCCGCAGTGCCTGGTCGCGTTCGCCCAGTCGGGCGTGTACATACCCAAGCAAGGCAAGGGCCGGGGCGCCACCCCGGCTTACCTCTAAACATTTGTGCAGATCGGGCAGGGCTTCGCGATTACGCCCCTGGGATGCGTAGGCTTGCCCCAGCACCGCGTAAGCCACGGCATAGTGCGGATCCATCTCCAGCGTCTTGTGGCACTGTTGAATAGCTACATCGAATTGCCTCGACAGGTAGAGCTGTACCGCCAGAACATGACTGCCCGCGGGGGAAGCAGGATCGAGGTCGAGGTTGTGTTTCGCCGTAGCCACGGCTTCTTCAAATCGTCCGAGAGAGCTGAGATAGAGAGGATAAAATGCGTGGGTTCTAACGTAAGAGGGATTCACGGCAAGAGCCTGCTGAAAACAGCTTCCGGCGGCGATCCAGTCCCAATCGTAGGTGAAGCTGGCATACGCTAGAGAAACGTAAGCCTCAGCCAGACCGTTGTCTATCTCCAAGGCCTTAGCGGCTGCCGCCTTCGCCTTCGGCATCACCTCTCGAGGTGGAAACGCATTCAGGAATGACGCCAGGTTGTAGGCGTCAGCCAACCCCGTATAGGCGAGCGCATAGGCGGGGTCTTTTGCGATGGCCTGCTGAAAATATTCAATGGCTTTCCCCATTCCGTCCGGGGTTCGTTTATTCCAGTGGAAGCGGCCCTTGAGGTAGAGCTGGTAAGCTTCCAGATTCTTCGTGGCTACCCGCACCAGCGGCTCTTGCCTGTTGGCCCCAAGTGTTACCTTCAACCGGTTTGCAATGGCCCTCGCTATTTCGTCCTGGAGCTCAAAAATATCTTTCAGCTCGCGATCATAGCGCTCAGACCATAGGTGATAGCCGTCGCTGACGCTAACCAGTTGGGCCATGATGCGGAGACGATTGCCCGACTTGCGGACGCTACCCTCAAGAACGGTTGTCACTTTTAATGATTCCCCGACGGTCCGCAGATCGACCTGCTTACCTTTGAAAAAGAACGCGGACGTCCGCGCCACGACACGAACATCCTCGATCTGGGCAAGAGCGTTGATGATCTCCTCGGTAATGCCGTCTGCGAAGAACTCATTTTCCGGATCGGAGCTCATGTTGGTAAAGGGCAGGACAGCGATGGAACGATGTTCAACGCTAGCGTCTGCGGCCGTGAGCGGTTGTGACACTTGCGGCTTCGCCTTGCCGGGCGACGACTCTCCCAAACCTGCATCCCGCTTCAGTCTCTGCAAGTCGGCCCGCATCTCCGAGGCGTGCTGGTAGCGCAGGCTGCAGTCTTTCTCCAACGCCTTAAGGATGACATCCTCCAGATTGGGTGGAAGGTCGGGGTTGAGGCGCACAGCAGGTATCGGAGCTCGGTTAAGGATTGCGTCGAAGATCAGCCCTGCGGTGTCACCCCGGAAGGGCAACACCCCTGTCGCCATCTCGTAGAGCACAACTCCAAAGGAGAACAAATCCGTGCGGCTGTCCAGTTCCTTTCCCCGAACCTGCTCCGGCGACATATAGGCCACGGTTCCTAGAGCCGCACCGGTACTGGTGAGGTGCGCCGCGTTAGACGAGGTCGTGGTTTCTGTCATGGCTGCTGCTTCGGCAACACGAGCATCTGCGGGCGTGAGCTTGGCCAGCCCGAAATCCAGAATCTTGGCATGACTGCGCTTGCTGACGAAGATATTGGCAGGCTTGATGTCGCGGTGGACGATGCCTTCGGCGTGAGCCGCATCGAGCGCATCGGCAATCTCGATGGCCAAACCGAGCAAAGCGTCGGCCTCGACGGGCCTTCCAGCGATGCGGTTTGTCAGCGTCATGCCCTCCAACAGTTCCATCGCAATGAAGGCCCGCCCATCGACCTCATCGATTTCATGGATCATGCAAATGTTGGGGTGGTTCAGCGAGGACGCAGCCTTGGCCTCGCGCTGAAAACGGCCGAGAGCTTGCGGATCGTGGGCCAGTTCTTCGGGAAGGAACTTCAGGGCAACGTGACGGCCCAGCTTAAGGTCTTCCGCCTCATACACCACCCCCATGCCTCCACTACCGATTCTGCTGAGGATGCGGTAATGGGAGATTGTCTGACCAATCAACTGGGATGGCGTCGACACTGAGACATGTTAGGCGGGATGTTCAGCAAAGGTCAATCGAACGAGGTCCGCAAGGATCGACGGGACAGATCGACGTCAGGCGGCTGCAGTCAGCATGTATATTCAAGCCACTTGACCATAACTCCCTGTTTGTCGGCTAACGGGAAGTTACGCGATGGATCGACCTCGGCAGGTCATTCGATAGTTGCTCAATAAGAATTGAAAGCGGCGGGACCCGCCGCACATTCCATGTGAGTAGTTGAGTAAAAGGTTGGCAGGGCCCGCGGCATGCCACCAATGCTGCGCTCCTTGCAGCGTGATTCCGGTCACTGACATTCTGTCCTGGTTGCGCTACACACTAGCTGTCGCCTCTCGACGAGCACTTTCCCGCCTGATATCCAAGCCCTGCCATGAGGCGAAAGCCGATCCGCGAGTCCAAGGAGGGCAAGATGGCAACTACATCAATCGATCACGAAATCGCCGCTCCGGAAAAAGAGTACGCAATCCGTTCGCACCCATACGGCCCTTATGCATGCCCCGCATGCAAGCAGGCAGTGGAGCCACGGCCCGGGAGTCTCCACTGCCCTGCCTGTGCGGTAAGCTACCCAATCCTCGACGGGATTCCCGACTTCATCGCGCAGGACCTCGAACACAGCGGTAGCCACGACCTGCGCTTCATCGCAAAGAGGGACGGCTCCCGCTTGCTCGACTTGCTGGCATCCAGTTACGAGACCTATATCTATCCGCCGGTGTGTAACCTGTATGGCGGCTGGCACAGCACGTCGTTACAAGAGATGGCGCGGGACATCTCTGACATTGTGGGACCAACGACCGGCGTCATTCTCGACGTGGCCTGCGGCCCGGGCACCTACGGACGCCGCATGGCTTCCACGTCAAGGGCCATTTATGGCATTGATATCTGCCTGAGCATGCTGCGCCAAGGCGCCCGTTACGTCGAGCGGGATGGTCTCCCCAACGTCCACTTTGCCCGG
This sequence comes from Candidatus Korobacteraceae bacterium, assembly GCA_049522855.1. Classification (GTDB taxonomy): domain Bacteria; phylum Acidobacteriota; class Terriglobia; order Terriglobales; family Acidobacteriaceae; genus Bog-257. Next base: position 6,537 of record JBEKNL010000130.1, on the reverse strand, counting down.
GCCATGGTCGAGGCGCTACCGTTCCCGGCCGGTCTGTTCGACGCGGCCATCTGCGCCGGGTCGTTGAATCATTTCCCCGACACCGTCCTCGCGCTGCGTGAGATCAACCGCACCATGAAAGCGGGTGCGCCGCTGGCGGTGATGTGCTTTGTCATCAGCAACCGGGGACTCTTGAAGTACAGGTTCATGCGCGACCGCGTGGAACGCCGTGGCGGCCACGTCTTCGCACTCTCTGATCTCGAACGATATGTGGCCGAAGCGGGCTTTGAAGGCTTTCATCCCCACGCGCACGGCGCCGTCCTGGTGTTCAGTGCCCGGAAGAGACCGGCGGAGCATTAGACAAAGGAATTATCCCGAGTATCCCGAGTAGTCGGCTACTCTCCAGAAAACAAACATGCAACTCGTTTGTTTTCTGTTAACACTGACAGCGCCCCCGCTGTCCGTTACTCGGAAGTAATCCAGTTTGACGGGTTGTCGGCAAACCTCCGACTGAGAGCGGACGACACGCCGTAAGTCACAAGAAAGCGTAGGGCGTTTTACGTCAAATTGACTCCGAACAGGCCAACTTCCGGGTGGCCCGTCAACCACTCGGAATCATGCTTTTAATTATTTTCTTGGACCAAGCTTGCGGCGGTTCCGCGCTGGCGAACGGGGCGCGGCGCGGCGCGTCACAAACTTGTGGGCCATGTCGAGCAAGTCCCGCAATACATCCAGATTGACGCGAGACAGGCGAACCAGCACGCTGGTATTGCCGACGTAGTGGTCCGTCACATAATAAACATCGGGGTCCGCAGCGAGTAGTTCAGCGCGATCATCAAAATCCACGGAAACGACAAGCGAACCAGGTTCGGCCGAGCGATGCGCAGCGATACACGCCAGGAGTTTTCCACGGACCTTGAGTGCCGGGGACCTGTAAGCGGTGCTGTCCTCGACGCCGTGCAAAGCAAGTCCGATCTTCCGTACCGTGTCGAAGTCGATTGTCCTTCCAGGCATTGGTTTAGGACTCCCTGTCGTCCGGACGCTCGTGCTTGAACTCGAGCGCCGTGCCCACCTCTACACCGCTACGGATTCCTTCCACTTGATGTTGCACCCCAGGCTCGGACGCTGCTGCTGAGAGATAGGGTCGCCGGCGAGCAACGCATCCATTGCGCCACGCAGATCGCTGCCAGTCACCGGGACACCGTTGCCAGGCCTGCTGTCATCAAATTGTCCTCGGTAGACCAACCGCAGCTTTTCGTCGAAGAGAAAGAAATCGGGAGTGCAGGCAGCATGGTAGGCTCTGGCGACGTCCTGGCGCTCATCGAACAGGTACGGAAACGAAAAGCCCACTTCCTGCGCTTGCTCTTTGAGGCTGGCTGGAGCATCAGCTGGATACGTCACGGCATCGTTGCTGCTGATGGCTACAATACCCAACCCCTTGCCTTCGTAGTCCTTACCCAGCTTTCCGAGTTCTGCTTCAATGTGCTTCACAAAAGGACAATGACGACAGATAAACATTACCAGCATGCCTCGGCTACCCGCGGCCTGCTTCAGGGTTACTTGCTTGCCGGTGTTTACTTCATTCAAGGAGAATTCTGGGGCCGTCGTCCCCAATGCGAGCATTGTTGATTCCGTGGCAGCCATTGTTACCTCTGCTTCTCTGATCTGACTTCATCATACGTCACTCCAGCGCAAGCCAATCAGTGTGACCCTCAAATCAAGACACGCAAGGAGTACTACGTCCGCCGCCAACGCGAGCGCAGCCTGCATGAGGGAGACCGCGTGGCAGTGCTCGGTCGCGGAATCGCGCTGGTCGAGCAAACTGGTGACCGAGACGTTGTGGTCGTGTTGGGAAACAGGGATGTGCTGAGAATAGCCCGCAAGGACATCGTCTGGAACCAGCAGAACAGGCGCTGGGAATGCGAAGCCAAACCCGGGTCAATGAGTGCAGTGGCGATTTGTCGTCAAGTGAGCTTGGCCACGCGGTCAACCACCGAGCAGACCGCTCCGCAAGCCAGGGCTTCTTCCCGACACAAGCGCGTTCTCGTTGGCTATCGGTTGAAACTGCCCACAACAAGACTTCGCGCCCGCGTCGGCTCAGTTCTACGAGTAGGGCGTTATACGGCCAAGTGGCGGTGCCAATGCGGGTGCCGGATGCTGGCCGACTTCCGAGAAACATATTCCATCCGGTTCAGATAGGGTGCGAGTTGGCCTGTTCGCGACAGTAATCTTGGAGTGATACTGCTTCTCGGCGTAAGGTCCTCAGGGATTTCCCCTTTTCCACCGCTTTGCCATGCCTGGTCGGCACTTCTCACAACGTTCAACTCGCCGAACCTGTAGTCATCCCTAACCGGAGGGTCTTAGGTTCGAGTCCTAACCTGAGGAGCCATTCTCTCACCTGCGATTGCTTACCACGTACCGATCCGCAGCACCAAGCCTGAGGCGACGGTCACGCCTTGCTGGGCATTGATCGGATCGACTGTGTTCAGCCACGATCGGGTGTATCCCACGTCGAGTACACGCCACGCGAACGAGCGCGCAATCACGGCGTCGAACCCACCACCGATCTTCATGGCAAACCCCATCGCCTGATACTCCACCTGATAGTCGCTGCGCATGAAGTCGTGCTTCAGCAGTCCGTGCTCCCACTCCTCGGTGAGTTGCTTCTTCTTGGCGGTATCGGTTATGTCGTGGGTGATTCTTCGGGCACCAATCAATACTTCCGCAAAAGGCGAAAACTTGTGCGCGGCGCGCGGTGTCCAGCGCGGACCGACATCGAACATCTCAGAGTCGCCGCCGTGGTGCTTGGGCATGTTGATCACCAGGCAACCGTTCGCCTCGGCCTCAATCTGCATAACCGGGCTGACCCGCGCGGCTCCCGCGCCCCCCGCTCCCATACAACTTCCGCCGCCGAGGAAGCTTTCATACTGCGCATAAGGATACAGTTCAATAGGTGCCTCCAATGGCCGTGGTGTGCCTGGATTAAACACCGCCGCGTTCATCTCTTTACGCTCGGCAGCTGTATGCACAGCGAAGGGCGCATCACTCTCGCCTTCCTTGTATTCCTTCACCCATTCTTTGCGGAGTTCGTGGTTCTTGCCGAAAATGCCAAGGCGGGTTTCGCGGCTCCAGGGTTGCTTTAACGCCATCATGTTGGCGAATGTGCGGGCCGGATTCGCGACCGAGCGCGCCGCCATAATCAACCAAATATTGGCGGTGTGGTTCTCCAGCGGCATGATGACGTAGCGGTCCAGCATGTCCTCGCCCATCATCTCCGCGACACCCAAAGTCGGCGTGACCGCCAGGTCGATGAAGCCGGGGGAAGCGTGCAGTTGCACATTACCCAGCGAGGCCTCGCTGGCGGGCCCCAGGGTCCACTGCGTACTCATGACCGCGGAAAAGGCGAGAGCGCGCAGACGGCTAACCCAGTAAATGCGGCCATCACCCCATTCCATCTGGCGATAGAGAGGATCGTTCTGCTGCTCGATATAGCCGAAGATGCCACCTTCGAAGGGGTGGGAGACGTAGCTGGCATGCCACCCGTCGCTGTCGTCCCAGCCGCGGGTCTCGCCAATTGAGTTCAGCCAGTCTTTCAGCCACGGGCCGTTGATCGCGTCGCGTGTGCCGGACTCGTGGGCATATCGCCAACCGTGGTAAACGGCGGTCCCCAATAGGCTCTGGGCGAGCGCGGGCTTCCATTGAAATGCCGTCTTTGACCTGGAAGTTTCCGCGGTAGGGTTGGGGTTCGGATCGGAGCCGCTATTGTCGGCTGGATGCGAGTTGGCATCGTCACTGGCAGACGTGTGGTTGCCCTGATCTGCGGCAACTACCGGCAAAGGCGGGCGTGAAGCTGGCTCTTCGACCTTGTGTGAATCCGGTTGGCCGAACGCGCTTACGGCGCAACCGAGTACACACAGCAAGAACAAAATCATCCATCTGTGCTTAGAACAACACACACTCACCCCTTCGGATACTCCCAGAGCCCAAGCCGACGCAGGTGGTTTGAAGAAAACAGAACCAGACCCGCGCTTCATTTGTGGCAACGAAGGGATTAAGACTACCAAGCTGAGTTGCCGTTCGCCAACCCAAATCTGGCGGCTCGGCTCGTTTGCGGACCGAGTTGTGAGGGAGATGCTAGCGGCGCTCAAGGAACTAGAAGAACTATCGACCGCAGGGCTAAAGACTCGTCCGTAAGGCCAACGTGCTCTTTTTCTGGTAATCCTCGGATTCCGAACGATAAAATCGCCAACTGGTACGTAATCGCGGCAAGTCCAATGACGGTGGCCGGATGAGGCCCGTTCCGGCATTACGTGTGAGTTGGCCTTGTTCACAACAGCTATTCGTAGAAACCCGCCTTCCGGTTTGCTCGTGACTCGGAAACAATCCTGCAAGCCTCAGACGATTTTGGTTCGGACTGTCACTTTGGCCAGTAGTCGAGGCTTCACGGCGCTCGTAGACTAATTCACGTTTAGGTCTCTTAAGGGACGTGAGCCGCAGGAAAGCACCGGATCGAAGTACCACAGGGACAAGGCGGGCCGCTTCGGTCGAATTGCCCAACCTTCACCCCCATCAAGGAGGAGATCGATGAAAAGCCGGCTGACGAAGATTCTGGTCGCTCTGCTACTGCTCACAAGCGTAGCCCATGCCGCCGACTCGTTGCCTTCGTGGAACGATGGCGCGGCGAAGAAATCGATCGTCACCTTTGTCACCAAGGTCACGACGGCGGGCTCGCCGGGCTTCGTGCCGGTGCCGGAACGCATCGCCACGTTCGACAACGACGGCACGCTCTGGTGCGAGCAACCCATGCCCGTGCAGTTTTACTTTGCGCTCGACCGCGTAAAGGAACTCGCCCCGCAGCATCCTGAGTGGAAGACCCAGGAACCGTTTGCTTCGCTGCTCAAGGGTGATCTGAAAACCGCGCTCGCGGGCGGCGACCACGCGCTCCTCGAACTGGTGATGGCCACGCACACAGGCATGACCACGGTTGAATTCGAGCAGATCGTCAAGGACTGGATTGCCACCGCGAAACATCCGAAGACCGGCAAGCTCTACACCGAAATGACCTACCAGCCGATGCTCGAACTGCTCGCCTACCTGCGCGCGAACGGGTTCAAGACCTTCATTGTCTCCGGCGGCGGCATCGAGTTTATGCGCCCCTGGGCCGAGCAGGTTTATGGCATCCCGCCGGAACAGGTCATCGGCAGCAGCGCCAAGACGAAGTTTGAAATGCGCGACGGCAAAGCCGTGCTCGTTCGGCTGCCGGAGCTGAACTTCAATGACGACAAAGCCGGCAAGCCCGTCGGCATCAACCAGCACATCGGCCGCCGGCCTCTAATGGCGTTCGGCAATTCCGATGGCGACCGGGAGATGTTGGAATACACCCAAGGTGGCAGCGGCGCGCGCTTCGAGTTGTTAGTGCTACACGATGATGCGGCGCGCGAATACGCCTACGGTCCGGCAAAAGGATTGCCGGATGTGAAACTGGGTGCCTTCACGCAGGCGCTTTACGATCAGGCGCAGAAGGATGGTTGGACTGTTGTCAGCATGAAGGATGATTGGAAGCGCGTTTTTGCCTTCGAGAAATAATGGATTGAGAGTTCCAGGGCCAATGAAACCCGACAGAAAGAGAACAACCATGAAACCTAGCAATCATACTTTAGCGCGCGTGCTCCTCTGTGGAGCGATGGCATGTGCGATTGCCTTGCAACCCGGAACAATGCGGGCACAGCATGCTACCGCCGCCGGACAAAACGACGTTACGGCCATTGACATTCTGTTAGAGCCGGACGCCACCATGCTCCAGCATGCCGAGGCCGACAACGCCCGCCTGCTCGCGGTCTTCCCGAAAGGCTTCGCCCTGGATGCGACGCACCGTCCGCACATCACGCTGATTCAGCGCTTCGTTCGCACTGCGGATCTCGACAAAGTCTATGCTGCCGCCGGTAAGGTTCTGGCTAACGCCAATGTGAATAGCATGAGGTTGGAGGCCTTCAAATACTACTATGCCCCGGCCGGCGCTGTTGGCGTTGCTGGCATTTGCGCGAAGCCGACACCGGAAATCTTGAAGCTCCAGGCGGATATCATTGCCGCCGTGAAGCGGTTTACGGTGGAAACCGGCCCCATTGGCGCGTTCACCGCCCCCCATGACGATCCCGCCACTGACGCGGCCATCATCCAATACGTTTCGACGTTCGTGCCGAAGATGTCAGGCGGGAACTTCAATCCGCACGTCAGCACCGGGGTCGCCCCACGGGAATACCTCGACAAGATGCTGGCCGAACCGTTTGAACCGTTCACGTTCTCGCCAGCGGGTGCGGCCGTTTATCAGCTCGGCCCGTTCGGCACGGCGGCCAAGAAACTCAAAGAATGGGATTTGAAACCGTGAGGCACTCTGCTAGACGCTCAGCAACGTGTTAATCCGTTGGATAGGTGGTGAGAAATCGCCATGTCGGTGCGCCGGGATAACCCGGCATGAAGCAGAGAATGCAAAATTCTTACGAGAAGGGAGTAGCGATCCACTCGGCCCCGAGTTTTGCGTTGGGTATCGTGAGGTGCACA
>JBEKNL010000129.1:0-10331 GCA_049522855.1 Candidatus Korobacteraceae bacterium | reverse complement strand
CTCGTCGTCGTATCCTCATCTTTATCTTTCAAGTCTTTTTCACCTTTGGATGGAGATCACCGAGGGCGGGTCTAACTTCATGAACATGGATGACTTCTGTATTGTCGGCCACTCTCCAGAAAACCAACGCGTAACTCGTTTGTTTTCTGTCAACACTGACAGCGCCCCGCTGTCCGTTACTCGGAAGTAATCCAGTTTGACGTGTTGTCGGCGACCCGTCCTTGTGACAGGGACCTCCAAGGGGATGCGTTGGGCGTTTTACGTCCAAGTGGCGGTGCCAATGCGGTTGCCGGATGCTGGCAGACTTATCGGGAGTAATCTCCGATAAGCCGGTTTCGGTACAATTAAGACAAGCGGGGATTCGCTGATCATGTTGTCCGGGACAGATAGAGTGTGATATTGCCTGATATCAACAACTATCCGATTGACCTTTGGTTGCCAGGTGACGTGCCGATCATCGGCTTCGATGTCTCAGGCTTTCGGGGGTCGAGCGCCGAATTTATTGCAGCTTCGCGTACTCTGCCTTGGCTTGCTTCAGGATGGGAATGTCGGGGTCGGCGTCTTTCCAGAGTGTGAGGAAATCTTTATAGGCGGCGAGCGCCCGAACACGGGCGGCGTCGGCATCCGCGCCCTGCGAGGTTCTCGCCTGCAAGGCGTTGGCGCGAGCCACTCCCAGATGCGCCAACGCTCCCGTCCAGCAGTTCCAGACGATCCCGCTGTGATCGAGAATCTTCTGAAACTCGGCGGCGGCAGCGCTGCCCTGTCCGGCTGCCAGGTGTGCCTCTCCCCATATATACGTCGGATAGAGGCAGGAAAAATTGTTGACGAACTCAATATCCCCCAACTCGATGTGTGAAGCAGCTTGCAGAGTATTCAGGGCGGAAGCCGGATTCTTTTTGTCCAGCGCCAATTGCGCCTGAATGGCAGGCAGCCAAAGCGACTGCATCTGCGTGTCCAGCGGGAAGCGTTTCCCCAAGTCTTGGGACAAGGACTCGGCTCGCGCGGTATCGCCCGCCATGGCAAACGCAAGCGCAGCTTCGCTCTCGACGCCCTGACTCGCGGGAGCAAGCTTTAAAGCTTCTGCCGCTCGCTGCCGCGCTTCTGTAGCATTGCCGTAAACGGCTTCCCGCTGAGCAGCAATAGCCTGATCCATTGCCCCAGTTTCCTTGCTGTCAGCCCGTATGGCGGAGTCCACAGCCCGGTTGGTCAGTTCCCGCGCCTTGCCAAGATGACCAGCATACGCCTCGGTGTCGGATGCGAGCGCAAAGCCCCAGTTCTCGTAATCGGGCTTGTCGGCATACCACTTTTGCTGTTCCGCCATCGCCGTAGAGTCCGCCCCAAGAAAGGCAAGAGCGTAGAGAGCATTGTGGAAGATCGCATCGTCCGTTTTTCGCGCCTGCGCCTCGTGGATGATCTGCCGTGCTTCGTCGAAGCGTTGCAAGGCAAGGGCGTTGTTGGCGAGGTTCTCGTAATTAGCTACCCAATCAGGCGCAAGGCGCAAGGCTTGCCTTGTAATCTCCGCGGCTTTCTCATACTGCCCCTGTTTGGCGAACACTACGCCCAAACCGTTGTACGCTCGAGCTTTCCGTGGGTAACTCTCAATCTCCTCCTGATACGTCTGGGCAGCTTTATCCAGTTCCCCGGTTACATTCCGGTAGTAGTAAGCGGTGATCGCCAGCTTTTCCCGCTCGCTGGCATGTTCCCGCAACTGGAATGCCTTGGTTAAGTACTCGCTGGCCCGCCCTACCTCTGCGAGAGTTTCGTAGTTGAGGCCCATTGCCCAGTAGCCCATGGCGAAATTCGGATCAAGCTCGATGGCACGCTGATTGTAAGGCAGGGCGGCGGCGGAGCCTTTCTCGTTACTCGCCTTAACGCCAAGGCTGTACGCCTTCAGAGCTTCGAGCGAAGACGTGGTGGTCTGTTCGAGCGGTACATCAAGCTTCTGCACCGAAGCCAGCGATTCGCCCAACTCGCCCCTCAGTTTGGATGCTGCCTCGCCCAGCGCGTCCAGCACCTTCTCCTTCGACGCCGCCGTCACCTGCTCCTCGGCCAGCGGGTCTCCGCTCTGACAATTCACCGCCTTCAACCCCAGCACAAATTCGCTGCCCAGGCTGCCGATTGATCCGGCAATGTAAGCCTTGCTGCCCGCCCGCTGGCAAAGCTCGCGGGTCACCTCGGGTGTGAGTTTCGTACTGGCCGGACGCGTCATCTGTTGCAAGGTCTTCGTGACCTGGCTGTCGGAGAGCACGTTCAGGAAAGGCGATTGCCGCAGGGAGACAGTGAGCGCCGTCTTCAGCGTGTCGTCGAATATCGCGTCTCCGGTGCTGTTGGCAAAATCGGCGAGAACAATGGTGTCTTTATCAGTGAGGCGCTTGCTTTGATGCGAACGATAGTAAAGCCCGCTCGCCAAGAGAAAGCCGACAAGTAGGACGGGAACCGCAATCTTCCAGAGTCTCCCGCCTTGAGTCGCAGGAGCTTCTGGCACCGCCATCGTGCCTGAGCTTGCTGCAGAACTGCGCCCGCTTTCGGAGTCCCGCTTCAGCCGTTGCAAATCGGTTCGCATATCGGCTGCGTGCTGGTAGCGCAGATTACGGTCTTTCTCCAGAGCCTTGCTGATGATCCGTTCCAGTTCGGCTGGGAGATCGGGATTCAGCCGCACAGGAGCTACCGGAGCACAGTTCAGGATCGCATCGAAGATGGTTGCTGTAGTGTCCCCACGGAAGGGCAACTGGCCGGTGGCCATCTCATAGAGGACAGCTCCAAACGAAAACAGATCAGTGCGGGCGTCCAACACTTTCGCTCGCGCCTGCTCCGGCGACATGTAAGCGACGGTGCCGAGCGTAGAACCGGGGCTGGTTAGGTGCTGTTCGTCGACTGTGTCTGTCGCGGTGTTTGCCGATGCAATCTGGCTCGAAGAACTGGCCTTAGGCGCAATCTTTGCCAGCCCAAAGTCCAGAATCTTGGCGTGGCCGCGCTTGGTGACAAAGATGTTGGCGGGTTTGATGTCGCGGTGAACGATCCCTTCGGCATGCGCGGCATCCAGCGCGTCGGCAATCTCAATCGCCAGTCCGAGGAGAACATCGGTCTCGATGGGCTTTCCGGCGATATGGTGCTTCAGCGTCACACCGTCCAAAAATTCCATGACGATGAAGGGCTTGCCCTCTTCCTGCCCGATTTCATGGATCGTGCAGATATTGGCATGGTTCAGGGCAGAGGCCGCTTGAGCCTCTCGCTGGAAGCGGGCCAACGCTTGTGGGTCTTTGGCTACTTCCTCCGGCAGGAACTTCAGGCCAACAAAACGATGGAGAGTGGTGTCCTCGGCCTTGTAGACCACACCCATACCGCCACCGCCGATCTTGCTGACGATGTGATAGTGACCCAGCGTGTGGCCGACGAGCACGTCTTGGCCGACCGCGTGGTCCGCCATGGCGAGGACGCTCCTTCTCCCTCACCCTCTGAGGCAAATCGTAGGCTTGACCACAAGGCAAGTCAAACCAACACGCTACAAGCAGAAGGGGATTCTGCGCAGGGGGTAGTCCGCATTACTGGCGAAAAATCCCCATCTCGTAAGTAATCCTTGCTGGGTGGCTCGTTTCAGGTCAGGTCGCGAGGCGGCGTTCACGACAGCCTATCCTCGTGGGCCCGAAGTCTGGTTGTGGGAAGTCTGCCGGCCCAACCTGGTCACTCCCGTGACACGCCGGTCACGGAAACCACTTGGACGTATAGTCGGCAAACCGTCGAAGTGGTCCGTGAAGCTCCCGAGGAACCATCTTCCGGGACATTTGCCGCCGCAGGGTCTCCCGAATACCGTGATGGACCAGAACAGGACTTCGAGGACATGTGAGATCCAGGCTGCGTCCGGCTGGTCAGCAAACCGAAACGGATGCCAAGCTCCGGCCCGTCGTTTGGCCATACGAAGTGATCCGATGGTCGGGTTACTACATATCAGGGGTGAAGCACGGGCGAGTCAACGAAAGAGCAGAACGGCACGAATCAAGAACCGGCCACTAACGGGTCAACGGCAATTTAAGGCGGAGGATTCGGGCTGTAGGGGACCGGCCACGCCGCCAACCTGCCGTTGCCAGCCATCCGCAAGATGGAACGACACTAATTCGACGCTGGGTTGACGGGTGCAGCGGGGTTGAGCGCGGCAGGCGAGACATGGCGAATGAACCCCTTCAGCGATTCGCCGGACTCCTGTAAAATTAGGTACTGGGTATCGGGCAAGTCGGCCTTTTGCAATTTGACGGTGGTGAGCGCGTCGTTGCCGCCAACAATCAGGACCATGTGAGAGGCGTTCAAGGGATTCCTGGCCGCAAAGATCAAGCCGTCGCGTTCTGAAGCGTAAACCTTATCATTCAACCTGAAGACGGCACCCGTGTAATCGAGTCCAAGTTGTGTGGTCCAGAGGGCCAAGGCTGAATTGGCCTCAGGACGGCCTACGAAGATGACGTCGCGATTATGCAGCAGATCATTGGTGGCTTCAAAATCCTTGTAGATCGGGACCCGGCTCTCGAACTCATCCAGGAACCGGCTTTGCATCTGTTCGGCGACGTATCGGTTTGCGCCCGCGTCGCGCAAGGTACCGTAAACGATCACGGATGAGCCCATCCGGTCCTCAATGTCGCTGGCGAGATAAGCTGGGCCGTCCGGCGGATCGATCGGGCGGAGACCAACACCTGCTTGGTCGAGGAAGGACTGCGCGGTGACGGTCTTGGTGGTGTGGGCAGCGAAGTAGCCGTCCATCAGCTTAAAAAACGCGTCGTCGCCGACCTGCACCCTCAGGCCGTCGAGAAACAGTACGCCCTTGGTTTGTTCCCGTCGAAAGTGGGTAGCCGGATTCTCCGGGTCCAGTTGCAAGCCACGCCAGGTTGTACGCATGGCATCCATCGCCTGTTCCGGGTCCTTGGACAACAGGACGCGCCGATACGAAGCCGCGCCTGCCACGAACCACACGTCCGCGTCGCTGGCCGGTAGCACCCAGCCCTTCCACACACGATCTTCGTAACTGGCGGGGGCTGCCGCCGCGGCCTTCGGCGAACTCGCCGGAACTACCGCGGCGGCCATACGAGCGTCCTCGTTCTGCCGCACAATCGCCTGCAGACTGGCTGAGGGTTCGCCCTCGAACAGGTAGTAGCCGGACGGATAGAGGCCATCATCCTTGGCGTTGTCCCACTTCCTCGGCAGCCATTCGCGCTGATTCGGCTTGCCAAACGCGGCCCATACCATCATGTGCGCTGCCATCTCCGATGTCACGACCTTGGCGTCAACAGTGATGGAGCTGACCAGTGGCGCGGTGCGAAAGGCCAGAAAGGCAAATTGCTCGTCGATCTGTCCCTTGTATTTCTGATAGAGCTCGAGCCACGCCCGGTCACGGCGGTAAGGCACGTAAGGGATGTAACCGCCTTTGCCTTGCGGATCGGGATAGTCCTCCAGCCGGACCGACAGGTCTTTGGCGTTGTTGTCGCCCCAGTAGAATCCGGGCGTATCGCCAAACCACTCGTTCTTCGAGCTGCGCCACAGACGAGTGTGGTCGGTGCCAAGATCGAGCATGGCAATCTCATTCGTCTTGGCGTCGCCGATCAACCACTCATTGGTGTAGAGGCCATTGTTGCGCGTGCCGAGGCGCCCCACGACCTCATCGATGTTGCCGCCGTACTGGATCGCTGTGCGCGCGCGGAAGGCCACGGGCGTGCCCCGAATATTGAATGGGGTTTGCTCGATGGTGGTTTCCGTCAACACGACTCCAGCATCGTTTTGGTACCAGTCGGTGCCGCTTTCTATGCCGCCGGGGTAGCTTTGCATCAGGACCCGATGACCGGAGGCGGGCTTGACATCGAGCATGACGTTGGTCTGTTCGGCAAGAGTCAGCGGCCACCAGGTGACGTGCCCGATGACCATCTTGCCGTCGCGCGTGGCCGGTCCGGTGGCGGCAAACGCGCTGCAATGGTCCGTCACCGAGTCACGCTTGCCTCTCGCGTAGGGAGGCTTGTCCAGGTCCAGTCCTTCGAGCCCTGTTGCAGTGGTGGCGACGGCGCTGGAGAGTTCTCTCATCTCGACCGTCACGTTGGCAACTACAACATCCACCAGGTCAATACGGCGGTCCTGCCACCGCGCTCCGGCATCGGAGGCGCCGTCAGCGATTCCCCGCATTTCCTCCAGAATCTCCTGATCGAAGCCTCGCAGGAACAGAGCGTTAGCCGAAGTTCGATAGTCCTTCCAATGCTCTTTGTCGCCCAGCACCGTAGCGCAGCGTTCGAAATATTCCGGAATCTCCCGCGCCATCAGGTGGCCGTGCTGATAACCGCGCTCGTAGGGTTTGCCTTCGATATGCAAATAGATCCATCCGGCGGCTGGGTATCGATACGCCGGTCCGTAGGTTTGCACCGCGTCCGTAACAGGCCACCCATCGCCGGAGGGCGCCTCCTCCAACTGGATGCCTTCAAACCAGGCCTTGCCGGAGAACGAACCGCCATTCCCGACCGTCAGCAGAATATGATCCTGCGAGGCACTGGCAACAAACTTCAGCGACACGCGCGTCCACGGTTGCGTGCCCCCAACCGAGGTCGAGTGGACGTCAAATGGCATCGAGGCCATGGTCAACGCTGCCCCGCTGGCAATCGGACTGCGGTCCACGTCGCTCACCGCAAGGTTCTCCGTCCGCACCCAGCCGCTCAATTCATACCGTTTGCCCAGCGTCAACGACACCGGCGACAGACGCACGCATGCATCCTGGGACTGCAAACTCCGCTCGACTCGCAGCGACGCCTCGGCGCCGTGCGAGACCGCCGGGTCCATCGTCGCGGAGCCTCGAATGACGGTCCAGTCGTGGTTCGTCTTGTTGAACGAAGCCTGATATAAGGGGGTGCTGGCCTGGGCCACGGATGCGATCAGCACAAAGATGAAGCGCAGCATGCGACAACCTCAGATCAGCAGAAGGAATGATTGAAATCAACTCGGAAACGCTCAGCGTCTCGAGAACCCTGGCGAAAGGACACCGCTGTGGGCTGGATTGTATCACCGCCGCTAGTGAGCATCGGGAATTGCCGCGAGCGCATGTCCAAATACCTTACCGTCCATGAAACGCCCCCAGTGAGGAGAATCCCCTTCGGGTCTTTTATGCGTAAGACTGCTGCTGAAGTACTATGAGCGGGAAGCGGCATGAGCCTTCGGTCGGGTAAACTCCTCTTCCTTGGCAGCGAAGATGAGTTTTTTGACCATAAGAGACGCTTGCTTTGCAACCTGTCGGCAGTCCTTTGGTTTTGGTCAGCCCGCGTGGGACCAAGAATAGTGCCTTATTATGAGCCAACCCATCCCGGAATGGACTTAAGATTTTCCATCCCCGACAGTGATAACCTGATTTGGAAGTGAAATATCGAGAAGCAAGGAAAATTGAACGCGGCAGCGGCGATCTGCACTGGGATAGCTGCTGCGTTACAGGTAATCGTCATCATCGTGCTCAATTCAAATTAAGGTTCAAAAGGATGCAATCATGAGAAAGGTGGAATCGAAGCTTGCGACGCTGGTCGCGGGAGTGCTGCTGGTGTGTTTGGTGTTCGCTCAGGCGGCGCAAGCCGACGAGGGCATGTGGACTTTCGAAAATTTTCCATCAAAGACCGTGGGGACGAAGTATGGCTTCACGCCCTCGCAGGATTGGCTTGACCACGTACGCTTGTCGTCGCTGCGCATCGCCGGCGGTTGCTCGGCGTCGTTTATTTCTCCGCAGGGACTGGTGATGACGAATCACCATTGTGTCGTCGAATGCGTGGAGCAGTTGTCGACGGTGCAGCAGAACTTTGAAGAAAACGGTTTTTCCGCAAAAACGCCGGCCGAGGAGAAAAAGTGCCCCGATTTCGAACTCGATCAGCTGGTTGAGATTCGCGATGTAACCAAGGACGTGCTGGAAGCGCTGACCGGCAAGACAGGCGACGCGGCAAACAAAGCGCTGAATGCGAAACGAGCGGAGCTGGAACAAAGCTGCGGATCGGATGCAAGCGTGCGCTGCGACGTGGTTTCGCTGTACCACGGCGGAGTCTACGATCTGTACCGGTACAAACGCTACAACGACGTGCGCCTGGTGTTTGCGCCGGAGTTTTCGGTCGCGCAATTCGGCGGCGACCCGGACAATTTCAATTTTCCGCGCTTCGATTTCGACATCGGCCTGCTGCGGGCCTATGAGGGAGACAAACCGGCGGCCAGCCGGGATTATCTGCACTGGAGCGCGAACGGGACCAAAGACGGCGATCTGGTTTTCGTCTCCGGGAACCCGGGCGGCACGTTCCGTGAATTGACAAACGCGCAACTGGCCTTCGAGCGCGACACCCTTTTCCCCTCCAGGATCCCGGAAATCGCGGAGCGGCGCGGGCAACTGGAGGTGTTCGTGACTCGCGGACCGGAGCAGGCGCGCGAGGCGAATGACGAGTTATTTTTCCTGGAGAACGGTTTCAAGGTTTACTTCGGACGGCAACAGGCGCTACTGGATCCGCAGTTCTTTGGGGCCAAAGTGCAGGAAGAGCAACGGCTGCGCGCAGCCACGGCAGCGGATCCAAAGCTGGCCGCGTATGTTTCGGCCTGGGACGACATCGCGAAAGTTCAGCAGGTGCGCTCGCAGCTCTTTGTGCGAAACGCGTCATTGGGCGGCCGTTCCTTCCGGGCGGGTTTGCTAGGTGATGCGGTCACGCTGGTGCGTGCCGCGGCCGAGCGCACCAAGCCCAACCGTGACCGCCTGCCTGAATATACAGACAAAGCGTTGGTCAACGTGCAGCAGCAGTTGACGGCTGCTGTCCCGGTTTACAAGGATCTGGAGGAGCTTGACCTCGCATTTCTGTTGACCGTGATTCGGCGCGACCTGGGAGCCGACGATGCATTCGTGCGAAAGATGCTGGGCAAGGAATCTCCCGAGCAACTGGCGCACAGGCTGGTGACCGGTACGCATTTGGAGGATCCGAAGGTTCGGGAAGAGCTGTACAAGCGCGGCCAAAGCGCAGTGGATGCCTCGACCGATCCGATGATCCGCTTCGCGGCTTCGATTAACGACGACCTACTGGCAGTGCGCAAAGACTACGAGGCGCGCGTGGACGCTCCGACACGAGCTGCTGCCGAGAAGATTGCGAAAGCCCGCTTTGCAGTTTACGGGACCAGTGTCGATCCGGACGCGACTTTTACTCTGCGCCTCACCTATGGGACCGTGAAAGGCTTCGAAAACGCTGAGGGCAAGTTTGTTGAGCCTTACACGAACATCGGAGGCCTGTTCGAGCGGGCGACCGGAGCACCGCCATACGCTCTGCCGGAAAGCTGGCTCAAGGCCAAAGCGTCGCTGAATCTGTCGGTGCCCATGAATCTGTCGACCACTAACGACACAACCGGGGGCAATTCTGGAAGCCCGATGATCGACAAGGACGCGAACGTCGTCGGCCTGCTTTTTGACGGGAACATTTTCTCCCTGGGCGGCGACTACGGCTACGACGCGGTGACGAACCGCTCCATAGCAGTGGACAGCCGCGCTCTGCTTGAGGGGATGTGGAAGGTCTACCACATCGATCGAATCGTCGATGAGATCGAGGCGGCGCGAAAGTAGGAAGCAACTCTGGCTCCGGCCTGCAAAGAGACGACACGCAGGCCGGGCTATGTAAGAGAAAACGGGGCGTATGGAGGCCTATCCTTTTCCGCCCTTTCCCGGAATGAGTTTTGCACAGCCCTGAATGATGTGTGATCCACGTGGGCGAGTGGCGCGGCGGAGTTTCACCACCGCGCTCTCTCAGAACCGGACGTGAACCTCTCGGCTCATCCGGCTCCCAGTATCCGGCTGTTGGCTTAGTTGTCCAACAGCTTTGCCTTGGTCATGCGGCTCCTCCCGTCACCGGTTGGCCTGTTGTTCGCCAAGAATAGATCGCATCGTTTTTCGGGCTGCACGACACACGCAACCAGTCAATCAAGCTCGTCGATCAGCGGTTCATCGCAGAGATCCACCAGCATCGAATGGTTTTGGAAATCAAACCAACGGCAGGTTGGATCGGCGCTGTGCAGCCAGTCCAGGAATGGCTGCCTTGGCTTCACCACGATGGCCGATCGATTCAGCATGAATCACCAAATCCCCGCTCTCACGCCGCGCGGCGTTCATATCGGTGGTGCAGTCCACCCACCTGGGGAATGGCAACGATCGCCCGTGATCCATGACCGCCCGCGGTTCAGGAGCATCCTTCTTTAAAGCCAAGTGTGTCCGAGAACCGTGATAGTACGTTAGATACTTCTTCAGCAACCTGCGCAGGTGTCGCTCATTCAAAACCACCACATGGTCCAAACACTCACGTCGAATCGAGCCAATCAGCCGC
>JBEKNL010000128.1:0-10348 GCA_049522855.1 Candidatus Korobacteraceae bacterium | reverse complement strand
GCGAGCCTTGGTTGGATTGGGCATTTTTTCCTTTAGAGCGAAATGGCGCTCTTCTTCCGAGCGCATGCCGTGGTGTGCTCGAAAAGTGCTTGACACCGCCGACATTGTCAGAGAGGCGATATTTCAACATCCATCCGATGATTCGCCCGAGCGGGCACGTTGCGGTGTCAAGCAGCGGTTACACTGACCCTATCTCGCTTCTTATGGGCGTGCCTTACTGGACCCGTTTCCGCTGACGGGGAAGCTCTTCGGCGTCTTCATCGGCGGGAGAAAAAAGAAAGTCTTCGATCTCATCGATGCGTTGGCTGGCATCGTGGTACCCAATCTCAACTAGGTCCGTCGTGTACTTCGACGCGAACAGCAAGTAACTCATGAGATCGGAACACGAAGCCGCATCCCGCCCCAGGCTGTTGACAAAGTAGTGGATGAGATATGGCATGTCCCGCTGGTGCTGCTCTGCCAGTTGTGACAAGTTAACCGAGGGCGTAATCAGAAGCGGCCTCAGGGGACGTATCTTTTCGCATTCCTCGATGCCCGACTGGTTGATCTGGCCACAGCTGAGCAACTGATTCAGCCGTTCCAGGTGCTCAACGTCGGTCGCCAGGTGGTCGAGGAACATGACATTGAAAAGCACGCCCATGATCTGCGCAAGCGAAGGGTCTCTATTGTCGGAAGCTTCTTCCCGGTGTTCCAGATTGTGTCCGCGGACCCCGATCGCAAAAATCTTTTTAGCCCCCAGCCGTATGATCGGGCTCAGAGGCTGTTGTAGGCGTACACAACCGTCGCCGAAGAATGCCGTCCCGCGCGCGGTATTCAGTCTCACAGGTTGGAAGACTAGGGGAATGGCAGCGGAGGCGCAGATATGGTCCACCGTAATCTTGGTCGCCAGAGTCACCCGCCGGCTTCGGTTCCACATGGGGTGACCTTTCTTTCCCTGGATGAAGAGATAACTCTTCCCTGAGTTATAGTTGGTCGCGGAAATGGTCAGGGCGTAGAGATGCCCGCGCTTGATGTTGTCCTGGATTCGATTGCAGTCGAGGTGTTGGTTCAGAAAGCGCCGCAAAGGAGTCGCATCCAAAAACGATCGGGCGTGACCTCCGCCCAGAACTGCTCCAAAGGAGAGGTCCAGTATCCAGTTCAGGGAATTACGGGCCTGCGACAGAACATCGCAGTGAAAGATATCGTAAGGCCGGAGACGGGACCAAAGCTGCGCCAGCACTCTGGTTGCCAGGGCGAAATCGTCGCAGCCCATGGCCAGGCCAGCGCCATTGACCGACCCGGCGGAAGCGCCTCCTATGATGGGAAAAGGATTGCCGTAAGTTTGAATCTGCTTTAATTCGCCAATGCGTTTCAGGACACCGGCTTGATAAGCACCCCGCGCGCCTCCGCCTGTCATCACTAAACCGAGTGCGTTTGCCATCTTTCTCCCCCGTGGCTCGCCTTCTGCAGACTGTCCAACGCGTCGGCTGAAAAGGCCGTCAGCTATTCATTGTACGAGCATGGCGGAGCTGCAGAGAAGGCGTTGAGTCCCGCGTTACAGCGCCAACCGGTGAACGCGATACTCGCCCGCAACTGTAGAGCCGTTGCCCAATCTGTTGCCTATTAACTGCCGATTGAGCGCAGTTCAACCCGATTGGGATAACCCAATCCGTTTGTAAGTGATTGATACGACGAGTGGCCCTAGAGGAAACTTGCTTTAGGAAACCGCTACTCGAAACAGAAGTCCCCAAGGTCGCGCAGGCAAAACTGATCCGCAGGGGGACGCCGGAGTTGCTACGTTGACGCGCAACGGACAAACCGGGAGTTGGGCTTTCCACGAATAGCTGTTGCAATCAGGCGTTATCACAAGTAATCCCGAAACGCGGAACGCCACCGTCGTTGCTGGTGATGTGTCAGCACAGCTCGAACCTAATATCGAGCCGCGCTGACCACATTTCGCGGTTTTCCGTATCATCCGCACCAGTACCGGTTTTATGCTGCGGCACGTTTCACGTGGGGCGTGCCAATGTAGGGAAACTCCTTCAGGATGTCGTTGTGAGGTTTGAGGCCTGTGGGCGGACACTCATTTTTCGTCAGGAAGGCGAGACGGTAATTGATCACGTCTTCCGTGAAGGTCCGACCATTGGGATACTTTGCGGGCTTCGACGGATCAAAACTCAGTACGTCGGGAAGTGTCCGTTCCGTGTCGATCGCGGCAATCGCTTCCTCGCGCGTGTAATTGCCGGTATGCCCCAGCAGATGCACGAACTGCTCGAGCCATTGCTTGCGGTCGTTGACGGGCTCGCTCGCGTTGTACTCCTCCTTGGTATCATCGGTGTTGAAGAAGCTGCTGACGCTGGGATGGCCCGCGCGATCGACGTGAAGCAACTCGCCGTCGCGTCTTACACTGCACCGCCCCCAAATATGAATCTCGGGCTTCGGATTGAGTTCGTTGGTCGGCAGCTCGATCACAGTCGAAAACACGTTTGCTTCGGTATTGGAATCCACGCCCGTCCAGGGAGACTTGCCGGCCAGATGAGGCTCGGTAAAGTTCCGTTTGCCCCGGGTATCGAACAGGTTCTTGATTCCGTCGAAGTCGAAGAAGAACGCGTCGCTGCGGCTGCCAGCGAAAAAAGTGTAAGGGCCCGAGTTGATGATATTCGGCTTGGTGCCGAAGGACACCTCGCCGTCGGCGATGATCTTCGTCCCGACCGCTTCGACCGAGCGCGACTCCTGACCCTTCGCCACGAAAACGTTAACGGTCTGCCTGCCGTTCTGCGGTTTGGAGAACACATAGCTGAACGCAAGGTCGTTCAGGTAATCGCCGTCGTTATCGATGTTGAGGCGATAGATTGCGTCGGGGTGAAGAGCATCCGCATTAGGATTCGCGTTGAGGATGATCACGGTTTTGTTCGGGTCAGCGGGTGACTGGAATGCGTAGAGGTCGCAGAGGTCGAGTCGTTGATCGCCCATCGGGGGGCCGAGACTGAGTCCTGTGAAATGGTTTGACATTGCACTTTCTCCTTTTTTGTCTAGATTTCCACTTTGGGTCTCCTGGGCGAGAGATTATATATCGATCCGCCTCTGCTGATCGTCACCGTCCCTTTGGTACAGCGTCGTTGGCGTAAACAGCCGATATCACAACCAATCCTGGCCGCAGGCCTTCGGCGCGTTAAAGATCAGTAGGGAATATAGGGATCCTTCGACTCGCCCGTCGAGCGGGCACGCCAGGAGGACAGAGTTGTAGGCCGAAAGCTGACAGCTGAAGGCTATTTACGCCGGAGCGATCCTCATGCTCAGGTCTACCGCCGGGGGGGAATGGGTCAACGCTCCCACGGAAATGAAGTTCACTCCGGTTTCGGCGTAGGTGCGCACGTTTTCCAGGGTGATTCCGCCCGAAGCTTCCAGCGGCACATCCCGATCCAGTTGGCGGACACGCTCCACCGCCTGGCGAACGTCCTCCGGAGACATGTTGTCGAGCAAGACAGCTTCGGCGCCATGCTCCAGCACAGCCTCAAGTTCGTGCAGCGAGCGCACCTCAATTTCGACGATCTGCGAGCCGCGCCGATTGTGCAGCGCGCGTTGCAGCGCAGCCACGGCGCTGCCGGCGAGCGCAATGTGATTGTTCTTGATGAGCACACCATCGCTGAGGTCGAGACGATGGTTGATGCCCCCGCCGCAACTCACCGCGTACTTATCCAGCACGCGCAGCCCCGGCGCAGTCTTGCGCGTGTCCAGGATCACAGTGCCGGTGCCCGCCACCGCGTCCACGTAGCGGCGCGTCAGCGTGGCAATGCCGCTCATGCGCTGCATGACATTCAAGATCACACGCTCGCAAGACAGCACCACGCGCGCATTGTGGACGATTACCGCAATCGACTGCCCTTTGCGCAAGCGCACCCCGTCAAAGATTTCGGTGTGGCTGGTGACCTCGGGATGCGAGGTGACGGTGCCATCCAGCCTGGCGAAGACGTTGAGGATGCGCGGGATGCAGCCCAGCCCGGAGAGCACGCAGTCCTGCTTGGCCAGAATGGTGGCCGAGGCGCGCTGGTTGGGATCGATGCACGCATAGGTAGTGGCATCGCGGGTGGCGCGATCTTCCTGCAATGCGTTTTCCAGGATTGCGGTGATCCTGCGGCTTGTCCAATCCACGATCGATCTCCCCGGACCTACGTCACGCGGCTAAGCGCCTAACTCTCCCAACGCTTCGTTTGCCTTCTGTACCAGCATTTCGACTTCGCCCTTGCGTTTCCTCAATCCCTCGACCACGTGTGCCGGGGCTTTGGCGAGAAAGGCGTCATTCTTCAACTGCGCAGTCGCACGCGTCAACTCCTGCGTAAGCCGCGTCAGCTCTTTGCTGAGGCGGTCGCGTTCGGCAGTCGCATCCATCTTGCGCTCATAGAGCACCCGCACATCGAATCGGGCGGTGCTGCGCGCGCCTGCTGCCTTGGCCAGTGATGAGTCCACGAACGTCAGGCCTTCCACATTCGCCAACCGCTCCACCGCGCCACGGTTGCGCTCGATCAAGGACCGAATGTCACTGTCCGCGAAGATCTCGATGGCCACCTTCTGCTTGGGTTCGATCTTCAATTCGGCCCGGATGTTGCGCACGCCTTCGATCAAGTCTTGCATGATCGCCATCTCGGTTTCGGCGTCTGCGTCCACCTGCGACGGGTCAACCCTGGGATACGCAGCCAGCGCAATCGATTTGAGCGGCGGTTTGCCATCGTACACGGCATGCCAGATTTCTTCGGTGATGAAGGGCATGAACGGCGACAACATGCGCAGCGCGCCTTCGAAGATGCTGATCAGATTCGCATACGCGGTGCGAACTTCCACCCCGCCGCGCGCAAAACCGGCGCTCGTCGGGGACCCCGGTCGATCGCGATCGCTGCCGGCCAGGCGTGGCTTGATCAGCTCCAGATACCAGTCGCAGTACTCGCCCCAGAAGAAGTGATAGACAACGTGGGCCGCTTCATGGAAGCGGTACGCCTCCAGCGCTTCGTGCATCTGTTGCGCAACCCGATTGAAGCGCGAAAGAATCCAGCGGTCCTCGAGGGTTTCAGCCTTGAAGCCGGAGACGCCCTTGGCGTTGAAGTCAGGATTAATCCCACCCTCCGCTTCGCGGAAGGGTGGGGCACCCGACGTTTGGAAGTCCGCCAGCGACCACAGGCCGGCCTCCTGCGCCCTGTCCACGTTCATGAACAGGAAGCGCGCGGCATTCCAAATCTTGTTGGCGAAGGCGCGATAGCTCCCTGTGCGGCTCTCCGAAAATGCGATGTCGGTCCCCGGGGCGGCCATCGAGGCCAAGGTGAAGCGCACGGCGTCGGTGCCGTACTGTTCGATGATCTCGATGGGGTCCATCACGTTGCCCTTGGTCTTCGACATCTTCTGGCGCTCGGCATCTCGCACCAGCGCGTGGATGTAAACGTTGTGGAAGGGCACGTCGCCATGCTCGTGTCCGCGCATGAAGTGGCAGTTCATCATGATCATGCGCGCCACCCAGAAGAACAGGATGTCGAAGCCGGTGATGAGCAGCGTTGTGGGATAAAAGGCGTCGAGGTCTGGCGTACTGTCGGGCCAGCCCAGCGCCGAGCAGGGCAACAGGCCAGAGGAAAACCAGGTATCGAGCACGTCGTTGTCTTGCTCCAGATGGCTGCCGGCACACTTGTTGCACTTAGTAGGCGTCTCCCGCGCGACGATGATTTCGGGGCAATCTTTGCAATGCCACGCGGGAATGCGATGTCCCCACCACAATTGCCGGGAGATGCACCAGTCGTGAATATTGCGCATCCACTCGAAATAGGTCTTGGAGTAATTCTCCGGCACGAACTTGACGTCGCCGTTCTCCACCACCTCGATGGCGCGGTCGGCCAGCGGCTGGATCTTGACGAACCACTGCGTCGAAAGCCGTGGCTCGACGATGGTCTTGCAGCGACCGCACTTTCCCAGCGGGACAACGTAGTCCTTCGCTCCGACCAGAAAGCCGCCTTGTTCGAGGTCTTCCAGCACCTTCTGTCGCGCCTCGAAACGGTCCAGTCCTTTGTAGGGTCCAGCGTTCTCGTTCATCTGCGCGACTTCGTTCATCACGTCGATCTGCGGCAGGTTGTTGCGCACGCCTGCCTCGAAATCGTTGGGATCGTGCGACGGCGTGACCTTCACGGCGCCGGTCCCAAACTCGGGATTGGCGAGGATGTCGTCGGTGATGATGGGAATCTCGCGATTCATCAGCGGCAGCAGAACTTTTTTCCCGTGCAGATGACGATAGCGCTCGTCGCTGGAATTCACCGCCACCGCGGTGTCGCCCAACATGGTTTCAGGACGCGTGGTGGCCACCACGATGTACTCGTCTTTGGATCCGCTCACCGGATAACGGATCTCGTAAATCTTGCCCGGCGTGTCCTCGTGCACCACTTCGAGATCGGAGACGGCGGTGACGCAGCGCGGACACCAGTTCACGATGTACTTGCCGCGGTAGATCAGTCCCTCTTCATGCAGGCGGACGAAGGCCTCGCGCACGGCGCGCGACATGCGCTCGTCCATGGTGAAGTATTCGCGTGACCAGTCCACCGAAGCGCCGAGGCGCTTCATTTGTCGCAGAATGACTCCGCCATAGTGTTGCTTCCAGTCCCAGACGCGCGCGATGAACGCCTCGCGCTCCATGTCGCGGCGGTTCTTGCCTTCAGCAGCGAGCTGGCGCTCCACCATCAACTGGGTGGCGATGCCGGCATGATCGGTGCCTGGCAGCCACAGCGTGCGCAGCCCCTGCATCCGCTTCCAGCGGACGATGATGTCAATCTCGGTGTGCTCTAACATGTGGCCCATGTGCAGGTTACCGGTGACATTGGGCGGCGGCAGGGTCACCGTGAAGGTGGGCTGGTCAGGGTCGCTGGGGGGTTCCACGTGGAACAGTTTTTCGTGGACCCAGTATTCGGCCCAACGCGGTTCAATGGCGCCCGGTTCGTAGGCCTTGGGAAGATCGTGAGGCATTCCAGTCCGTTCTACGAATGAAGCTTCGACTTCGATATTACAAGGAAGGGCGGTCAGTAGTCAGTAGCCAGTAGCCAGTAGTCAGTAGTCAGCCGGCAAGACGCAAAAGAAAAGCGCAGCCGAAGCTGCGCTCTCGACCAATTTTGCCGTCAGAACGGCCAATAATGATGCTTCTTCTTTTTATTCGATGAGCTTTCCTTATTGCTGTCGGCCGGCGGGGCGGACTGCTGCGCTGAACCACTGCTGGCCGCGGGCGCCGGCTGCGTGCTGTTGTCGGAACTGGAGGACGCAGCAGCAGCCTCGTTCACTTGTCCAGGCGGCGGAGCGGTGGCGCCGGGCGGCGGAGTTGCGGCCGCGGGCTGCAAGTCGTTCTTCATTTCAGGAACTGCGCTACTGTCTGAGGCCGGGTTGGAGGGTGCGCCATTCCCGGCGCCGCTCGACGCAGGCTCGGCCGACGCAGTCCCGGGGGTAGCGCCAGCAGCATTGCCCGTGGTAGGAGTAGATCCGGCAGGCGCCGCTGCTTCGGCGTCAGAGCGCGGAATGGGAGCGTTCGCGGCGGGGACGGCGCCGTTGTCTACGCGCTCGACTCCTACCTTATTGGAACCGACCATGCTGCCGATGATGCTGCTATTCGCAGCGCGCACCATATCAGGCGCGCTGACCTGCTTGGGATCAACCAGCGTCGGTTCGCCGACCTTGGTGGCATCCGACACGTCCGGACCTTTGTGGAAGTTCTCCATCAACTTGCCGAAGTGTCCCAGCGAGCCGCGGCTGGCGATCTCAGCTTTATCTTGAGCAATGGCGGCCTCGGTGGCGTGCGGGACCGGCTGCTTCATTGCCTGCAACCGTTTCTTGGCATCGTCGGCGCGCGCTTCCAGAGGGTAGCGGGTAAGGATACGGCCGTAGGCGGCGACAGCTCCTTCGGTGTACTGCTTGATCAACGCACCTTTCGACACTTCAGGCAGTTTCGACCGGCGGATAAGGTCAACTTCCCTTTCGTAGGAGTTGCCCAATTCGTATAGGGCCTGGTCAGCTCCGCTGTATAGCGGGTAAGTATCGACCACCGACTTGAGGCGCGCGATGGCCGCCGGATACGCCTCGCGCAGAAAGTAGAAGTGCCCGATCAGGTACTCGCGATCGGCGAGCACTTCCTGCACCTCCAGCAGCCGCTGCTTGGCCTGTGGCACCAGCGGGCTGTCTGGAAACTGCAAGATGAGCTGGCGATACTCCTCCTCGGCACGGCGGGCGTGCGTGGGATCGCGGTCCGCCTTCTCCATCTCCTTGTAGTGGATGTTGCCGATCTTCATCTGCGCTTCCGCCGCCTCGGGCATATTTGGAAAGAAGGTGATGAAGTCCTTGTACTCGCTTTCCGCCTGGGTCATGGCGGCCGAGCCGCCTTCGGCATACCAGGAGTCGCCGATGGCCAGCTTGGCGCGCGCCACATACTCGGAATCCGGATAAGTATTGATCAGGGTCTGCAGGCTGAGCCGGGCGACGTCGTACTTGTTGTGCTTCATCGCGTCCATGGCGCGGTCAAACAGCACCTTGTCCGGCTGCTTCGAGTCGATGTGGGCAATGGGATTCTGGACTTTCTTGTTGCTGCATCCGAGGGTCAGCAGCATGGCGGCTATCGAAAACGCGATGATGACACGACGAAACATCCTAAACACCTCTGGGAAATACTGCCTTCCACGACTAGGCGCGCAACAAGGTGGCTTCCTGGGCGGCCTTCAACAATCCCTCCACCTTACGGGCCGGATCGCCGTGGCCGAAAACGTAGCTGCCGGCAACGAAAATTTCCACTCCGGCGCGAACTGATGGTCCGATCGTTGCCAGGTCTATGCCGCCATCGATTTCAATGCGGTAGTTCAAACCCTTGGCAGCGCGCATGGTTGCCAGCTTACGGACTTTCTCCAGCGCCCCGGAAATGAACTCTTGCCCGCCAAAACCGGGATTCACCGACATCACCAGGATGTAGTCCACCAGATCGAGCACCTCGCCGAGGGTCTGTACCGGTGTCGCCGGGTTGAGGACAACCCCGACTTGCATCCCATGGCTGCGAATCAGCTCGAGGGTGCGATTCAGGTGGCGGCAAACTTCCTGATGCACCGAGATCCAGTTGGCTCCGGCATCGACGAAAGCCGGAATGTAGTCGTCGGGATTCTCGATCATCAGATGGCAGTCCAGCGGAACATCCACGGCCTTACGCAACGACGCGACCACCGGAGGCCCGATCGTGATATTGGGCACAAAATGGCCGTCCATGACATCCACATGGAGGAGGGTGGCGCCCCCTCGCACCGCCTCCTTGGCATCCTCAGCCAGGCGGGCGAAATCAGCCGACAATATGGACGGCGCTATTTCGATCAAGACCAAACTTCTCTCGCGAGCATTTGGTCAAATTTTAGCACGGGAGCGGGGCGGGCCAGTTAATTGTTCATGCGCCAATATGCGTCACGGAGATGGTTGAAATTGAGCGTGTCAATTCCGTCGCTTTGCAGCGATTGCGACAGCCGGAAGTCGTCGGTGAGAACTAGGTAGCGATTCTTTGCAATGGCGGCGATCACGGCGTCAGTCAGTCCAAACTTGGCCCATCGGCTTGTGAGGGCGGTCGAGCTCAATACAGACTCTTCCCGCAGTAATGCCACCCGGCTTGCAAACCAAGCGAAATACGTTGTCTTCTTCTTTTCCGGGATCGCGTTTGACAGATTGCTCACTTCCGTCAAGATGTTCGGAGTGGTAACGATTCGCGTGAATTGCCCGAGCAACCTGGTCAGAAGGTCGAAATCCTCCTCGGTGTAGGTAGCAAGACGCTTGTTAGTTGAGATCTGCTGCCGCTCATAGGTGCCGAGAAAGAGCAGGAGGAGGAGATTTGAGTCGATCACCACTCCTACTTTGCCGTAGGCTTGCAATTGCTCGAACCCATCTTTCATTGTCTAAGCTTCTGCCAGGCTTCTCATCTTTACGGCGACGAACGCTCCGTCGCTACCCCTCAACTTCACCACCTTATACGCGCGATCATGCTGTCCAAGAACAGCCTGAACGGACGATACATAGGGCGCGGGATAGCTCAGGGTGATAAACCAGAACTTCCCATCTTCTGAGAACTCCACCTCCTCTAGGAGAACCTGATAATCCGGAACTTGTAGGATGTCGGACAGATACCCTCGCGCGAGTTCTACTGCCTTCTTGACGTCTAATATGGGCATAACCGATCTCCCTCCACAAGCATAACAGGGCGAGACCATGTCCCGCCCTGTTATTACTCCGAGCACTAAATTGGTGACACACTGATCAAGCTGCGTATTGGACGTGGCCTTCGTGAAAGTATCTTTTTACCCGTTTCGGACTACCTTGCGTGATGCGGAGATAGGAACGA
>JBEKNL010000127.1:0-17076 GCA_049522855.1 Candidatus Korobacteraceae bacterium | reverse complement strand
ACTCGCCGGCGAAGATCCTCTTGGGACTTCCCCGGCAGCGAGCGAGCATCCTGTTTCTTCATCCCAGGACGATAACAGAATACTCACTGAATGTCATCTATATTATGCTCTGATTAGTAAGTGGTTGAAACAGCAAGTGAATGTGGCATCTACAGGTGGCAGCTTACATGCTTAGTACTTATCGGGTTAACCTCCTTTCGTTCCGGCAATGAGTTTTGTTTTTCACCAAGATGGGGAGGCAGCATCTGCTTTCCAGAAGATCACAAGCGTAAAGAGAGAGGTAAGACGCAAGAATCAAGAATACTGATGCAGGCGCCCCGCAGTCGCCATGAGTCAGTATCTGTAGCCTTCAGGAGAAACGACATGAAAAAAAGTCTTCTGCTTGTTGCTCTGCTGCTGGTGTTTGCAGTCAGCGGCTTCGCCGGCACAACCTACAACAACTTCACTGGGTACAGCCCGTACTGGAATCCGTTTGGAAATCCGAACACCGCCACGTATGGAGAAACCTTCACAGCGCCGAGCAGTCCGAACACCAACCTGGCGGACTTCGGGTTCTACATGGCCGGTCCGGTTAGTCCTGGCGACATCATCCTAGGCGCCTACATCGCGACTTGGACAGGCACGCAGGCCGGAACTCTGCTGTACAGCAGCACACTGGTTGATTATCCCAACACCGGCAATGACTTCCTATCGTTCACTACTGGTGGGCTGACACTGACTCCGGGCGCAAACTACGTGATGTTCCTGAGCGTCTCGCAGTATTACGGACAGTCGTCGGGTTTGAGCTACGTCTCTCAAGGTGACCCCACGATACCGGGCGGGAACTTCGTTTATTACAACAATGGCGGGAAAGCCTGACTGGGCTGTCAACCTCGACTTTACGTCTGCAAGCACGACACCTGAGCCCGGGACCCTGTTGCTTCTCGGAACTGGCCTTCTGGGCGGCATCGGCGCCATTCGCCGCAAGCTGTTTTAGGCGTCACGGTCGATCGTAAGAACGCCGGAGCATTTCACTTCGTGCCCCAGGCTCGCCCCCCCTCCTGGCGAACTTGGGGCACTCCGCGATTAGTGTATCCGCGACTTTTCGTCTTGCCCTATACGCTGGCCTGAAGGCCCGCACTACCCCGTGCAAACCGGACATATCTACTGCGGAACTGCTCTAATCCTTCAGCGCGGCAGCTACTTGCGGGAGGCCTTGGCCGATTTGCGGGCTGTAATCTTGGGCGCGGGTTTCGCCTCTTCGGCCTCTTCTTGCGCGGCGCGCCGTTCCAGCGCTTTGGTCACCACGTAACCCATCTCAGCAATGGGAGCAGGCTTGCCCGTCCAAATCTCAAATTGGCGGGCGCCCTGCTGGACGAACATCTCCAAACCCGGTATGACTTGCAGGTTCTTGGCGCGTGCCATCTTGATGAGCTTGGTCTCGGCCGGAGTATACACCAGATCGAAGACGTATTTCGTGTTCAGCTCTTTTTCCTCCAGCGGAGACTGCTTGCCGTTGCCCATCCCCACGGGAGTTGCGTTGATGATCACGTCGAACGTAGTCTTCGCAATGTCGGCGCGTTTCAAATGCTTGGCTTTCGCCTGCCGCGCCAGCGTTTGCGCTTTCTCCGGGGTGCGGTTGGTGAGGAAGACCTCGCCGCCCTTGGCTTTCAATCCGAAAGCCGCCGCCCGCGCAACGCCTCCCGCGCCAATTATCAGGATACGCGCGCCCGCCAGGTGAAGGCGCTGCTCCAGCGGGGCCACGATCCCAGCGACATCGGTATTGAAGCCGTACAGTTTGCCGTCGAGGCTGCGAACCAGGGTATTGCAGGCGCCAATTTGACGGGTCAGCGGGTCGGAATTCTCCAGTGCATCCACGATCGCCTGCTTGTATGGCATCGTGATGCTGAGACCACGAATCGGTATGTCGCGCACGCAGGCCAGCAGGTCTTTCAAGCTCTTGGCATGCAGCGACAAGTAAACGGCGTTCACCGATTCGCGGCGCAGCGCGGCATTCATCATGATGGGCGAGAGCGAATGCTCAACCGGGTCGCCCGCCACTCCGTAAACCTGGGTTGCGGCATCCACGTTATCGATGCGGTAGATGTCCCTCAGTTCATTGAAGGGCACCTGTCCGGGGGCGGTCTCTTCGCCACTCTTCGCCGCCCCGAAGGTGAAGATGCTACCTGCCCTGACCCCCAGAACCCGGCTGATGATTCCCTGTTCCCCCATGCACAACCCCACCATCTCGTGCTTGGCCGAATTCGCCTCCAGGAACTTCATCATCGCCACGTTGTCGTAGAGATTGGTCGCCGTCGAGACCACCTTGTAGAAATCGGCGGGATACTTGCTCATCTCGGCGAACTGCTCTTCCAGCTTCTTGGTGGCACGGAAGTCGTGGTAGGAGATAATCAAGCCGACCCGGTCGCTGAGGCCGCGCAGTTGGTCCGCTTTCAAACTCTTGGCGCTCTGTAACTCAATGTCCACCAAGGGGAAACCAGCGTCGGCCGCCTTCAGCAAGAGCGCCAATTCAGCGGCAATCGAACCTTTGAATTTCCCTCCGTTGACCGCCCGCCGGCAGGTGGCGATCGCCGTCGCCTCGGGGTGCATCTCCAGAAAATTCTTCAGCTTGGGGAGAGCTGCCGCTGGTTGCGGAAGGTAGTCTAACCTTAACTCTAGAAAAGGGTTATCACGAACCACCGACTCGGCCCGCTCAATCATGGTGGGGGCGTCGGAGCCCACCACCGGCACACAAACCCGAGGCAGCCGGAAGCGATGGATCCGGGAGGCGTAACTAGTCGTAGAAGAGCGCATGTAGCTGCCCGATGTTACAGATGCACAACAAGAGTTGCAACTATCTTCTTGCGAGAATGTGCAAAAACCGCCAGAAAGGTCTATCGGCGGGCACGAATCAGGCGTGCTACTAGGAAGGCCATGTCATTGCTCAACAGGACTTTGTTTGCGCCTCTGACCGCTTGGTACGCGCATTGCGTCTCTGTAACGACAGCCTGGCTTCGACTCGGAGAACTCGGGCTCGTGCCGCGGGTTGGATCACCTGAGTGCCTTCACCTCCGAGGAGTGCGCTCTGGCGGCGCACCATGAGAAAAGCCGGAGCACTTGGCTCCGGCTTCCGATTAAGACCTTGGGGGAAGGGTCGATTGATTAGCGAGTCAGCTTGCGGCGCAGTACGCCAGCCAAGCCAAGGACGCCAGAACCGAACAGCATGATGCTGCTGGGCTCAGGAGTGGTCGAGGGACTCCCACCTGAGATCGTGAAAGCTTCAGAGGGAATCGTCCCTACGATATTCTCCATCGCCTGCGACGGGCAGCCAAGGCCACCGCAGCCGACGCCGCTGTTCTCATCCCACCAGACCGGGTCGCCGTTGAGGAGGGTCGCGTTCTGGAGGTTGAGCCAGAGGAGGCCGCCGGGGTTGCTTACGCTCAAGCCCGTCACGTCAATCCGGTCGACGCTGTAGCCATATGGATTGGTGCTAAGGAAGGTGTCGGTGAGGTTTGCACCGCTGGCCGTACCCTGGCCATAAACGGTTCCGCCGTTGAACGACGAAGTGATGGACCAATCCACAGATGTCATTACGTCGCCGGGAAGCTCCCAAACGCCAAACGAGAAACCGTTGACTGTCCCACCAGCGTTAAAGGTGTCACCGACAATATAACCACCGTTAATGGTCCAAGAATCGACCGTACCGTTGATCGGACCGTTGTCATACGACCAACTCGCCCATGCTGGACTTGCAGCCAGCGCCAGACAAAGAATCACAAGGGAAGCCATACGCGCTTTCAAGGATCGAACCCTCCTTTAAGGTTCAAATCAGAAATGTACCCACTGGGTAGCCCCCATAGCGAGAGAGGCTACCGGTAGAAGAGCAATTCACTTGCCACCGTAAAGCCTGTAGATCCGTTACTTGAGTACCTCTGGTGTGCAGGTCTTTGCGACATTGTTCTAGGGAATTTCCCTGCAAAGCGCCACCCCCGGTTTTCGCGCAGCCCGCTTTCTTTCAATGGCTTGGCCACATTGGACACCTCGATTTTGTGTCCAATTTGTGACCAAATCGCGCTTGGCTGTGTCAATTGGATCGCACCCGGTCATTTCCAGTCCGCCCAAACGCCGGGTTGCGCTAAGATGGCTCACCAGTTGCCTCAGTTGGACAGCGCTGGTCGATTGCCAACCCACGGCGGCTGCAGCTTGTTCAGGGCGCTGCGTCAGTGGCATGGGCTAACGATTACGGGTGATGCAAAGAATGAAGCTTAACGCGTCGCAGTATTGGGCTTACGGGTTGCTGTTGATGGTAATTCTGTTCCTTGCCCTCATCCGTTTCCACTTGCGGCAGTGCCCCCTGGAACGGGACGAAGGGGAATACGCCTACGCGGGGCAGTTGATGCTGCAGGGGGTACCTCCCTACCAGCTCGTTTACAGCATGAAGTTGCCCGGCACCTTCGCGGCGTATTCCGTGATCCTCGCACTTTTCGGGCAGACGCCTGCCGGAATTCATCTTGGCTTGCTCTGGATCAACGCCGCCACCACATTCCTGGTTTTTCTTTTGGCGCGGCGTCTGTTCGGCTAGCTTGCTGGATTGGTCGCCGCTGCGAGCTACGCTCTGCTGTCCACCAGTCCATCCGTGGTGGGTTTCGCCGGCCATGCTACGCATTTTGTCGTGCTCCCGGCGCTGGGTGGAATTCTGCTCCTGCTCATGGCAATCGAGACTAGACGCACTTGGCTTTTCTTTGGCAGCGGCCTGCTGCTGGGACTGGCCTTCCTGATGAAGCAGCCCGGCATCCTCTTCGCCGCTTTTGGCGGCCTGTATCTGGTGAAGAGCGAGTACCGCGATAGGCGGCTGGATTGGCGAGCCTTGGCATCGAAGGCCGGGGCTTTTGCGCTGGGGACGGTCCTGCCTTTTGCAGTGACTTGCCTGGCTCTTATCGCAGCGGGCAGCTTGCAGAAGTTTTGGTTCTGGACGTTCTTGTATTCCCGAGAATATGCCTCCATTGTCGGGATCAAAGAGGGCCTGCATTACTTTCTCCTGTTTGCTGGCGAAGTGGTAAGACCGGCGTGCTGGATTTGGGCCATTGCCGGAGTAGGTGTCAGCGCGCTGCTGTGGAACCGCAAGGCCAGGGCTCATCGCTGGCTTCTTGCGGGGTTCCTTCTGTTTTCCTTCTTGGCGGTGTGTCCGGGATTCTATTTTCGCCCCCACTACTTCATCCTGATGCTGCCCGCGATCGCGCTGCTGGCGGGCGTTGCGGTGAATTCCGCAAGGCAGAGCCTTCTTGAGGGCCGGTACCGAGCTTGGTCGTTCGTGCCTGTGCTGGTCTTTCTCGTTGCCTTTGCGGACTCCATATTTTTGCAGCGAGAGTATTTCTTTACCAGCTATCCGCTGACGGCGTGCCAGACGGTATACGCTGGCAACCCGTTTCCGGAAGCGTTGCAGGTCGGGGAATACCTCAACAGTCACGCCTCCCCAGGGGCACGAATCGCCGTTCTGGGTTCCGAGCCCGAGATCTATTTCTATGCATGCCGACACTCGGCGACGGGTTACATCTATACCTATAGCCTGATGGAACCGCAGAGTCACGCTTTGGAGATGCAGCAGGAAATGATCGCCGAGATTGAAGCCGCTCGGCCCGAGTTTGTGCTATTCGTCAATGTGCCGATGTCGTTCGGCAGATTGCCGGGCTCAGAAACGCTGATTTTTTCCTGGGCCAACGCGTACCTGCACCGTCAGTACGAAAAGGTGGGAACGGTGGATATGAACGGGCCGTCAGAGTACATTTGGGGAGACGCCGCCCAAGGTTATCAGCCACGATCGCGATCGTTTATCGACGTCTTCAGAAGAAAACAGAGTGCGGATTAGTATCTTCGAAATGGAGAACGAGTAATGAGTATGGTGAACCCAGGACAACATCGGATTTGGATTTTTGAGACCGGCTGGCGAGCGGCAGCCGCCGGGTTAGCGTTAGCAATCATGTTGGTGCTAATGCTCAGTGCGACCGAAGCGGTGCAGGCCCAGACCTACCAGGTGATTCACGACTTCACCGGCGGTGTCGATGGTGCGGAGCCAACCTTCGGCCTTACCATTGACGCAGCAGGAAATTTGTATGGAACCACCTTTGAAGGCGACAGCAGTACCGGTACGGCCTACAAGCTGACGCACAAGACCACGGGCTGGGCCTTGACCCCGCTTTACGTGTTTACGATCACCAGCAACGGCGCGATTCCCTACTCTACCCTGGTCCCCGGCCGCGACGGCAAGCTCTACGGCACCACCGGCTTCGGGGGAATTGGAACATGTATGTCCTATGGGGCCACTGGCTGCGGCACCGTCTTCACTTTGC
The DNA here is from genome assembly GCA_049522855.1 of Candidatus Korobacteraceae bacterium. Lineage (GTDB taxonomy): Bacteria > Acidobacteriota > Terriglobia > Terriglobales > Acidobacteriaceae > Bog-257. Next base: position 10,750 of record JBEKNL010000127.1, on the reverse strand, counting down.
GGAATCCAGGCACATTCTGCCACACCATACTGCCCTTGGATTGAAACCCCGCTGTATAAATTCAGTGGAGGCGCTGATGGATCGAATCCCTACGGCGCCACTCTGGTCTTCGACGCGGCAGGCAATCTCTACGGCACGACCTTCGGCGGCGGTGGCGGAAGCTGTTCGGCAGGCTGCGGCGTTGTTTATAAGCTGACGCCCGCCGGCAGCGGCTGGACGGAGAGTACGGTTTACGCTTTCACCGGAGGCGCAGATGGGGCAGCCCCGTGGGCGAGTGTGACTCTCGATCAAGCCGGCAACCTCTACGGTACGACCTCCGCCGGCGGCGCATTCGGCGGCGGCACCGTTTACGAATTGAGTCCCTCGGGCTCCGGTTGGACCAAGAGGACTCTGCACAGTTATTGATCAGTCCGGCAATCTTTACGGCGCCACACAATACGGAGGTTCAGGTGGCGGCGGCACGGTTTTTGAAGTGAGCCCCTCAGGCGGCAGCTGGATCTTTACTACCCTGTATAGCTTCAGCGGGTCAGGCGGCGGGCACGCCAAAGGTCCGGTTGCCGACTTGGTCATGGACAGCGCGGGCAACCTCTACGGCTCGACCGCGGGCGATGGTATATATCGCTTCGGTTCCGCTTTCAAGCTGACCCACGGGACCGGCGGTTGGACTTATACCTCGCTGCACGACTTTACCAATGGCCTCGATGGGGGATCTCTGCGCAGCAACCTGGTGTTCGACAGCGCCGGTAATCTCTATGGCACGGCTTCCACCGGCGGCACAGGAAATCCGGCAAGCTGTGTCGGAAGTTGCGGCGTCGTCTGGCAGATCACACCGCACTGAATGCCGGGCATCGGGGTACGCAAGTGGAAGACATGTCAAAAGACATGTCTAAACTTATGTCTAAACCGATTGTGGCCCCCTTACTGCGCCAAGAGTCTCTCGGCAATGCGCTGGGCCTCGGCGAAGTTTGCGGACAGGACTTTAGCTCGCTGCGTGGCCGTAGCCGCTTCATCCTGGCGGCCGCTCTGCTCCAAGGCGTGAGCCAGCAGCAGATAACCGACATCCGTCGCCTTGACCTTCACCCCTGCGGAATATGCCTGGACGGCTCCGGCGAGGTCGCCGGATTTCTGTTTCGCCAATCCCAGGTCAATCCATATTTCCATCTTGTGAGGGTCGAGCCTGACCGCCTCCTGTAGACTTTCGCGTGCCTGCGCCATGTCCCCGAGTTCGAGATAAGCATGCCCCATGTTGCCGAACGCCCGAGCATTCGTGTTCTTGTTCTGGCTCACACTTATGGCTTTCCGGTATTGCTCGATGGCGTCCTGCAATTTCCCGTGCTGCTGGTCATAGGCTGCGATATACATGTGAGGAAGATTCCGACGCGGATCGATCTCCGCCGCTTGGTAGAAGTGGACCAGGGCGTCTGCTTGCTCCCCCTTTGCCAGCAGCGCCTCTCCTAGGTCTTCCTCGGCTTCGTAATTGCGGTTCGTGACCTGCAAGGTGTGCGACCACAGAGTCACGTTGTCGCCCCAGTAGTCGATCTGGCGATGGGCCACCAGGACCAGCGCCATCAAGACGCCGGCGCAAGCCGTGGCCAGCAAAATAGCGCCGATGGGCTGATGACTCGGGACTGGGGCCGCGCCCACGGCCGTCGGTTCAACCTGACGGCTTGCCAACCACCGACTGCTCGCCACTACGCAGTCGGCCGCCCCCCAGCAGATCATGATGAACAGTCCGATGAATGGCAGATACGCGTAGCGGTCGGCCATTGCCTGCCTGCCGACTTGCACCAGACCGATCATGGGTATCAAGGTCCCCAGGAACCACAGCCATCCCACCGGAAGATACCGGTGACGCCGGGCCGCGATGACCAGCGCAGTGACCACCAGCAGGAAAAGCAATGCTGCGAACACCTCCAACTTGGCCAGCGAGTTCCCGGGATGGGGATACATAGGCGCGAGGCGCGTCGGCCAAAACGCCTTACCCACGTAGCGTGCGTAGCAGACGGCCGCGTTTGCCAGCCTTGCCGAAAGCGACAGATCCGGATTGATGCCGCCGCCCGCCCGTTGCGCTTTCATGGTGACCACCGCGCTAATTGCGGAGAGCGCGACCAGCGGGAGCTTTTCCAGCAGCAGATTGCGAAAACTTCTCGGCGGGAAGACGGTCTCTGTTCCTGTTGCAGCGCGCTCGCCGTCGGCAAACATCCGCCGCAATGGCCAATAATCCCAAAGCAGCAGAACGAAGGGCAATGTAATCACCTGCGGCTTGGCCATGAGTCCCAGCGCGAACAAGAATGCGATGACGGAGTAGCGCCCGGGACGAGGTTGGCGCGCGTACCATCGATAAGCTCCCAGCGCGAGCAGGAAAAACAACATGCTGAATAGGTTCTTGCGCTCGGCCACCCACACAACCGATTCGACGTTGATGGGGTGCAGGGCAAACAGCGCGGCCACCATGAAACTGCGGCCTGCGGACCCGGTCGCCTGCAACAGGATCCAGAACAGCAGCGCTACATTGAGCGCATGTAGCAGTACATTTGTGGCGTGATGGCCAGCCGGATCCAGTTCAAAGAGTTGGCAATCCAAGGCGTGCGACAGCCAGGTCAGGGGATGCCAATTGGCCTGATCGTAAGTGGTGAAAGCCCATTCGACCGTATCCCAGTTGAGCCCCGCTTGAACGTGGACATTCTCGGTGACATAGCCGTCGTCGTCGTAATTGACGAATGGGTGATGAATCGCCGGGTAGTAAAGGACGGCGGTGGCGACTACCAAGACAAGGCCGAGAACAAGCGTTCGCTTCTTCGGTCGAGTGAACCGGCCCGTTCCCGGCTGAGACAAAATCCGCTTCTCAGGTTTCTTGCGAGGATGTTTGGATTTCAAACCAGCCGAAGTCACTCGTCCCCCGTTTTCGACGAGTATATTCGATAGGCTCGTTCTTCTGCGGGCTGAAGAGTGGGTACCGGGTAGAGCGGGCCTTCACCGGGATTATTCACGAACTTTGACGTGTCATCGTGAGCGGAACGCCCGCAAAGAATTTCCGACCCGTTTGCGCTCGTCGCTCAGGATGACACGCTAACAAACTACAATAATCCAGATTCAGGCCTGCGTTGGGACTGGCTAACTGCCAACTGCTAGTTGCTACTTACCCCTTGCTTCCCCCAGCTCCGTGCATCTTGGCGCGCTCAATCAACATCTGCACCTGGTCCTTCTGCGGATAATTAGGATTGGTCTGCAAAAGTTTTTCCCAGGCTACGATTGCGCCGTTGGGATCTTTCTTGCCCTGCCATCGGACGATCCCGAGGTTAAACAGCGTAGGCGCGTTATTGGGCCGGATGGCGAGCACTTTTTCGAAGCTGGCGATGGCCTTGTCAGCGTTGCCGGTGTACCAGTAGGCGGTGCCGAGGTCGGTGCGGACATCGGCGTTGTCAGGTTGAAGGGCGAGAGCTTTCTCGTAGTACTCGATCGCTTGCGGATAAGCCTGGCCATCGTAGTACAGATTTCCCAGCTTTACGACGGTGTCAAAGTCATTGGGGTTGGTCTTCAGTTGAGCCAGCAGCGGCTCGGCTGCCTTCGCCAACATTTCCGGCGATGCGGCCTGCTGCTGTTGCGTGCTTCCAATCCCGGGCAACTGCGCAGAGCCTATCGGTGTGTTGCCCATCCCGGCGGGAGCGGACGCAGTTTGCGCGCTTTCGCCGGTAGTCGCAACTGGCGCCGATCCGCGGGCAAAGTAGCCTACCGCAATTCCGATGGCCAGCGTGATCACCGCCAGGGTGTAAGCTTGCACGTTGCTGAAGGCCAGGTTGTTCTTGTCGTTGTTGTTTTGTACAGCTTGAGACATTGGTTGTGTACTCCTTGTAGCAACTAGCAACTAGCAACCAGTATTCCGTGTGGACAGTCATCGTCCCCTTTAGAAAATGGTTTTGCAACAGTTCATCTCATCAATCCCGGACCAGTTCGAGCTAAGTCACCTCAGGGGCTAAAGCCCAGTTTAACGGGGTTCGTTGCGGCACGGCTGAAGCCGTGCCCTTTCAAAACCGATTTCTCGAAACCGACTTACTAGACGCCTCTAGTCAGTAGTCGCTAGTCGCTAGCTGCTAGTTGCTAGTTGCTAGTTGCTAACCGCTAACTCCTCGTTCTTGGCGCTGGCGACAACCGGTGACGGTTGTTCAAGGTGAAACAGGCGGCCCACCACTGCGGTCAGCACGTCTTGTTCCTTCCTGTCCGGAGGTTCCTTCAATTCACGGGCCAGGGAACTGGTAATTCGTTGTGTTATATGCATTGTAAGCGTTGTGAGTGCCTGGTCCTGATCTTCCGTGAACGGTCCATATTCCTGACGAAGGGTTTCCAATTCCTGCCGGCAAAGTTCATCGAGACGTTGACGCAGGGCGACGATGGTCGGGACCACTCGTTCCGCCATCAGTTTGCGACAAAAGCCCTGCACTTCCGCCTGCACAATCTTTTCCGCGGCTTCAGCGGCGGCCTGTCGTCCCACCGCATTGCGTTTCACCACGTGCTCCAGGTCGTCCATATCGAAAAGATGAATGCCCTCGACTTCGCGCACGCCGGGATCGATGTCGCGTGGGACCGCAATGTCAATCATGACCATCGGCGCGTGGTGCCGTTGCCGGGCAATCTCCTCGGCTTCCTGGCGGCTGAGGATGCAGTGCGGGCAAGCCGTCGAGCTTACAACAATGTCGGCCATCTTCACATGCTGTAAGCGATCGTCGAAGGAAACCGGCGCGGCGCCCATCTTCTGCGCCAATTCTTCGGCACGGGCCAGGGTGCGATTCATCACCTTCAGGTGGCTGGCGCCGGCTTTCGTCAGGTAGTGTGCGGCGAGTTCGCTCATTTTGCCAGCGCCGATCAGCAACACTTCGCGTCCTGCAAGTTCTCCCAGGATGCTTTTTGAAAGTTCCACGGTAGCGTAGGGCACCGAAACTGCCGATGAGCCAATCGCAGTTTCCGTCCGGGCCCGCTTGGAGACGGTCAGCGCTTTCTGCGTGACTGCGTCCAGAAATCGTCCGGTCGTGCCTACCTCCTGCGCCAGCGCCCAGGCTTGCTTCACCTGTCCCGTGATTTCTGGCTCGCCCAGCACCATGGAATCGAGACCCGAAGTCACGCGGAAGACATGAGTGAGCGCCACGTCATCCATCAGACGATAAAAGTGAGACCACTCACACAGCTTGATTTGATATTCCTGGGTCAGAAACCGTAGCACGGAATTGGCTGCCGTGGGGACGTCGCTGGCCCACAGAATGAACTCGGTGCGATTGCAGGTGGTCACGACGATCACCTCTTCGACGCCTTCCGAGCGTACCAATTGGTGGAGCGCGTCGTAGCGGCGAGCTTCGCTGATCCAGAAGCGCTCGCGAACGGCGACTGGGGACGTTCGGAAGTTCAGACCTATCACTGCCAGCGTCGGATCCATAGGGGCCTTCTTTCGGAAAGCGGTTCCTCTTAGTAAAGGCACAATCCATGCCAAACCAAGGAAGGCTTCTCGGCGATACCTAAGTCGTTTAGATACAGAAGATTAGTCCGGTGAACGATATCGGGGGCAGAGGCCCCCGGAGGCCGGTTTTGCGGCATATCACCCGCTCAAAGCGTTTTTTCCCTCCGGTTCCCACGGAAAGGGTATGGCGAAATCCGTCTTCGCGGAGTACATTACTGTGGCCGTCAGTTAGCGGCATTTCTTAATTTCTAACACCCCCTCACGGGATGGTTTGGTGAAGGAGACGAAGACCTAAGATGAAGATAATGAGACTCTCGCAACGCATTGCTCTGTTCTGCCTGATAACCGCCCTGGCTCTGCCTTCCCTGGCCTCGGCCCAGGCGAAGGGCCAGGACACTTTCAAAGCCAAGTGCGCCATGTGTCACGGCGCCGACGGCAGCGGCTCTACACCCATGGGAAAGTCGATGGGATTGAAGGATTTGGGCAGCCCGGCTATCCAGAGCATCTCCGATGCCGATCTGACGGCCGCTATCACCAATGGCAAAGGCAAAATGCCAGCCTACAAAGGCAAGTTGACCGATGCCCAGATCAGCGACGTGGTTTCGTATGTTCGCACTTTGAAGAAGAAGTAGTTCCAGGCTTCCTAACGTCCACTGGTCGGCGGCTCCCGCAAGGAGTCGCCGATTTTTTCTTGGCGTTGTTCGGGTAGGGCGGACCTTCAGGTCCGCGTCCAAGGGCAGGAAGAAATATTGCTTCAGCTGAGGTCGTCGACCTCAGCGGCTGAAGTGCGGAATTGTGGGCCACGTTAACGCGGGCTTGAAGGCCCGCACTGCCCAACCGGCAGCCTTCAATCCGGCGAAAAAATCCTCTACCGCCGCCGCTGCTCCATCGTCTATCCCGGAGTTATACTCGCAAATTGCGAGCAAACTTAGCTGCTCAGCTTCGTGAACAACCACCACGATGGAGGCACGATGAAAGACGATCCCACACATAAGCCCGAAACCACCTCGGGCGTTTCGCGTCGCGATTTCATGAAGATTTCAGGCGTCGGCGTTGCCCTTCCATTGGTGCTCGGCCCCAAGATGGTCGAAGCCGCTGGCGAGGAAGTGGCCGTCCATGGGCCGGGCGAGGTCCCGATCGCGCTCACCGTCAACGGCAAGAAGTTGACCGCGCAGTTGGAGCCGCGCGTCACGCTGCTGGATGCACTGCGCGACAACTTCGACTTGACCGGCGCGAAGCGCGTCTGTGACCGCGGGGTCTGCGGGGCCTGCACCGTGTTGATGGACGGCAAGACCGTCTATGCGTGCGCCGTGCTGGCCATCGATGCGCAAGGGAAAAACATCACCACCATCGAAGGTCTCGCGAAAGGCGACGCGTTAACTCCCGTCATGCAGGCATTCGTCGCGCACGATGCCCAGCAGTGCGGCTTCTGCACACCGGGATTCATCGTCGCGACTACGCATTTCCTCGAGCAGCACCCCAATCCCGACGCGGAGGACATTCGCCGCGGACTGAGCGGCAATTACTGCCGTTGTGGGACCTACAACGGAATTCGCGCCGTCGCTTTGGCCAAGCCCGAAGGGAGAGCGTCATGAGCGAGTACACGTGGCCCGATCCTGCAACCCGTCCGCTGCTGGGCAAGCGCATTTCGCGAGTTGATGGTCCGGTGAAAGCTTCCGGCCGCGCGAAATACACCTACGACTACAACCCCAATGGCTTGCTGGCGGGAAAGATTCTTCGCTGTCCGTACGCGCACGCGCGCATCGTCAGCATTGACAGCAGCGCAGCCGAGAAGATGGCAGGCGTGAAGGCGGTCAAAGTATTGCAGACGCCGGGAACGGAGATTTTCTGGGCGGGCGATGAAGTGGTCGCGATTGCGGCCGTAGATGAGTCAATCGCCGAGGATGCAATCCGCGCTATCAAAGTGCAGTACGAGGTACTGCCCCACTTTGTCTCCGACGCCGAGCCGCCCCAGAATATTGCGGCCAATAACGGACCCATCAGCCGCGACGACTTTGAAGACATGGAGGACAACCAGGTCCCGGATGAGCAGGTGATCGCGGCCATCAAGGCGAATGGCATCAGCTTCAAACCCGACGACAAGTATCTGAAGGACGCGCAAGCGTCCGGCGTCGATCCCCATGTTGTCGAGACATTGCGTTCCGCCAAGTACGCGGAGGCCAAAACTTCACGCTCGCCTTACAAGAAAACGGCGGTGCAGAAGCAAGGCGATCCCGACAAGGCGTTCACTTCTGCGGCCGCCGTTTCCGAAGGGCTCTACGGCGCTTCCTGCATCACGCACTGCTGCCTTGAAACGCACGGTATGGCGTCGGAATGGCCCACCGACAAGGACCTTGTGGTGCACGTTTCCACGCAAAACCTTTCCGGCATTGCTCCCCAAGTCTCGGAACCGCTCGGGATCCCCGCAGGAAATATTCAGGTGCTGCAGCAGTATATCGGCGGCGGATTCGGCAGCAAGTTCAGCCCGGATCGCTGGGGAATCGCCACTGCGCAACTCTCGAAAACCGCTGGCGGCAAGCCGGTGAAGATCATGCTGGAGCGCGACTCGGAACAGAAAGTCGCGGGCATGCGTCCATCAGGCTTTGCGCGCGTGAAGATTGCCGCCGACAAAGACGGCAAGCTCGTGGCCTGGGAATCACGCTCGTGGGGAACGGGCGGAGTGGGCGGCGGTGGCACCCCTCCACTCCCGTACATCTTCGAAATTCCCAATCAACGCAAGCAGCATATTGCCATCTCCACCAACCAGGGAAGTGCCCGCGCGTGGCGAGCCCCCAACCATCCTCAGGCTGCGGTCATCACTATGACGGCGATCGAAGATCTCGCCGCCAAGATGAACATGGACCCGGTGGACCTCATTACTCGCAATCTGGAGCTGAGCGGCGCACGCGAAAAAATTTATCGCGATGAACTTCCCATCGCCGCGGAGCTGATGGAATGGAAAAAGAAGTGGCATCCGCGCGGCGATAAATCCGCGGGGCCGATCAAGCGCGGACTCGGACTCTCGCTGCACACTTGGGGAGGCCGCGGGCACAACAGCGATTGCGATCTCACCATTCATCCCGATGGGTCCGTCGAAATCAAGATGGCCACCCAGGACCTCGGCACCGGCTGCCGCACCATCATCACGATCGTCGCGGCTGACACGCTGGGCATTCCGCTTGACAATATCAAGCTGCTGATCGGGGACAGCCGTTATCCCGTCTCCGGCGCGAGCGGTGGCAGCACGACCTCGGGAGGCGTGTCGTCGTCTACGCGGCGCGCTGCCGTGGATGCACGCGATCAACTCTTCGCCAAAGTGGCTCCCGCATTGAAGGCGCAACCGGAAGAATTGGAGGCCGTGAATGCAACGGTGCGGGTGAAGAGCGATCCCAGCCGCAGCCTCCGGTGGAAGGAAGCCTGCGCCAAGATTGGCGCCATGCCGATGACGATTCGCGGCAAGAATCCCGACAAGTCGAAGCCGCCGGACCTGACCAACAGCGGCGTCGGCGGTGTGCAGATGGCCGATGTCTCCGTGGACACCGAGACCGGCATCGTGCGCGTGAACAAGATGGTTGCGGTGCAGGATTGCGGCCTGGTCGTGGATGTGAAGACTGCCGAGAGCCAGGTGCTGGGCGCGCTCATCATGGGCATCAGCTATGCGCTCTATGAGGAGAAAATTCTCGATCCCGTTACCGGGCGCATGTTGAACCCGAACATGGAGTTCTATCGCCTGGCGGGCATCGCCGACATTGGCGAAATGAAGGTCCATATGATGACTGGCAAAGGTTACGACGAGCGCGGCGTTATCGGATTGGCGGAGCCGCCCGTGGTTTCTCCTGGTGCGGCCATCTCGAACGCGATTGCTAATGCGATCGGCGTGCGCGTGCCATTTCTGCCGCTCACTCCCGCCCGCGTGCTGGAAGCGCTGGAGAACGGAGACACACATGCGACCGTTTGAATACGTCAGCCCAACAAACAAGGAACAGGTCGCCACGCTACTCGGCGAGCACGACTCCATTCTCGCCGGCGGCACTGATCTGCTGGCGCTGATGAAGGATGACGTGGTCGCACCCCAGCGCCTGGTGAACATCAAGCAGATCGACCAGTTGCGCGGCGTTAGCTATCAATCAGGGAACGGCCTGCGCGTCGGCGCTCTGACCACCATCGCCGAGTTCGCGGAAGATGCGAATGTGCGGCGTGTTTATCCCGTTCTGGCAGATGCCGCGCACGAGGTCGCCAGCCCGCAGATTCGCAACCTTGCAACCATCGGCGGCAACATGTGTCAGCGTCCGCGCTGTTGGTACTTTCGCAACGGCATGGGGCTGATGGCGAAAACGGCGGACGGCAAATCGATGGTGCTCGCGGGCGACAATCGCTATGCTGCGATTCTTGGCAATGCCGGACCGGCGTACTTTGTCAGCCCGTCAACGCTTGCGCCGGTGCTCATTGCCTTAGGTGCGAAGATCCGGCTGTACTCTGCGAAGGCCGCGGGCAGTGGCGTGCGCGAGTTGCCGCTGGAAGAGTTTTTCGTCATCCCGAAATCCGAGCACGAACTCGAACACGACCTGAAACCCGGCGAGATGGTGATTGAGATCGTCGTCCCTCCGCCTTCGCAGAACCTGAAAGCCGCCAGCTACGAAGTGCGCCAACGGGCGGCATTCGACTGGCCGCTGGCCCAGGCGAGCGCGGCGCTCGAAATGGACGGCAGTACCGTGACGAGCGCACGCGTTGTGCTCGGACACGTTGCTCCCATTCCGTGGATCTCGCCGGAAGCGGCGCAGGCGCTGGTGGGCAAGAGCATCTCTCCTGAAACCGCAATGGTTGCCGCGAACGCCGCAGTCGCTCAAGCCAAACCGCTCAGCCACAACAAGTACAAAATCACGCTGGCGAAGGCTGCCGTCAAGCGCGCCATCCTAAGCGCGGCGGGCCAGAGCACCGGAGGTGCCGCATGATGCTGAATCTCGACGCCGATCGCTTCACTACGAAACGCGAAGACCTTTGCCCGGCGCTGCGCTGGAAAGGGCAATTCATCGAAGTGGAGCATGATCCCACGGTGCCTTCGGCCAATGACGGCCTGTTCTGGTGCATGCACACGCAGACTTGCATCGGGCCCGACGGTGAATTGGCCGAGCCGGGAAATTGCTCCTCGAGGTTTCGCGCGTGTCACGGGACCGGAAAGTGCGGCTAGAGCATTTTCAATGTTATCGTAGACCATATCCGCAATGAGAGAACCAAGCTAAAGCGTTGTCGGCGGTAATAGCTCGCAGGGCTTCTGCGATGGCGCCTTCCAGAGCTTCTGCGGTT
>JBEKNL010000126.1:0-10380 GCA_049522855.1 Candidatus Korobacteraceae bacterium | reverse complement strand
TCCCTTTGCCCTGCTCATACGCCTGCAAAAACTTTCGCCGCAAATCATTCGCGTAGGGTCGTGCCATCGGGTGGAGCAGAGAATCGCCACTAATAGTCTACACTATCGCTGAAAATGCTCTAGCTGCTGTCGGCTGTGCGGCGTATGTGGCGACGCTGGGGGACTTCAATAATGCGCATACGCCACATTGGCACGGCAACACAGTCCTAGTTGCTGGCCAGCGCACCGATGTGCTGGTCGTCACGTCCGCGCAAATGGTGGTCGCGGACATGGTGCCTGATGCGCCCGGTATCTGGCTCTATCATTGTCATATTAGCGATCACCTGCTTGCCGGAATGGTCGCACGTTATGAAGTAAAGTAGCGCTAGGACCCTACGACATTGTCGGTTGGCTGGCCTCAGGTCTGATCTCGCAAGGATGCCGAGGCGGCTGGATTGTGGCATACGCTACCAACAGAACGGGGAGATCGATCCGATCAGACTCACGGACATCGGCGTTGGCCAATACGATGCGAATGTCCGCTTAGGGGAGACGGCCCGTGGTTGTTTTGGGAGCACTCCTTTTTGGTAGCCCAGTCCCTTGCGGCGACTACTTGGGGAAACTGCGCCGGATTCGGATTCCGAAACCGCTTTAGGTCCAGCGGAACCAACGTAGTGCGAGTAAGAAAGATACGCCACCCCAGATCGCCAAGATGATGATTCTGCCCGCTTGCGAGCTGAACGTCGCGCCCTGCAGAATGATGGCGCGCAGCGCATCGTTGAGTGCCGTTAGTGGTAAAGCTTTGATCGCCGGCTGCACGATCTGCGGAAAGCGCTCGTAGGAGAAGAACACTCCAGAGAAGATCCACATCGGCATCATGACCAAATTGATAAGCCCACTCACGCTCTCGATCTTTCGCGCGCGGCTCGCAGTCAGCAGTCCGATGCCACCGAACGAAGCCGCACCGAGGGCCCCGACAAGGAGAATCGCAAGCAGCGAGCCTTCGACGCGCATATGAAAGACGAGCACTCCGAATCCCAGCAGCAATGCGACCTCGATCAGCATGAGCACCAGACGGCTGCTGCCCATTGCCAGAAGGAAATCGGTGCGGCGCATGGGCGACGCAACAAATCGCTTCAGCAATTTGCGCTGGCGCATCTCCACTATGGCGAAGCCGATGCCCCACATGCCTGAGTTCATCAGGTTCATGCCGAGCAGCCCAGGAACCAGGAAGTCAATGTAGCGTGCGCCCGGTTCGCTCGATTGCGTGACCTCGGTATTTAGCGGGCTGTTGCGGCCCAACGCGGTTTGTAGCGCATCATCCACTTGCGCGCGCGCCAAGACACTCTCGGGCCGGGCCGGATCATAGCGATACTGCAGTCCGCTGACGTCCCAGGTTACGACCAGCGCATACTTGCCCAGACGGAAGCGATCGAAAGCAACCGTCGCGTCCAGCACGTCGGCATGGATGGCCGTCTTTGCCGGGGAACGTTGCAACAGATCGATCACCTGTTGCGCGTGAGAATTTGCCACGACAGCGATCGTGGTTATGTCGGCGGGTTTATTACGAAATGCGATACCGAGTCCCAAGGCCAGAAGCAAGGGGAAAACGAACACCCAGAAAATGACCTCCGGCTCCCGCCACAATTCTTTCATGCGCGCTCCGAGCAGATGTCGGTAGCCCGCCCAGCGTCCGTTCGTCCCGGCCTCTGGCACTGCAAGTGTTGGCGGCGGTTGCGGTTCAAGATGAGCCATCATTCCTCCCGAAGATGACGGCCAGTGAGTTGCACAAACACGTCTTCCAGGCTCGCCTGGCGTGTTGTGAGGTGAACCAGGCGTGCTCCCTTCTGCTGCACTACGGAAAGCAGCGCAGGGATCGTCTCGTGAGGTTCTTCGACTTGCAAGAAGAAACGTCCGTCTTCACTCCGTACCGCTTGCACGCTGGGAAGACGACTCCAAACGCCATTACCATCGTCACTCACTGCGTCGGCAAGCGCAAACTCAACCACATGGTGCCCGCTCACGCCCGCAATCAATTCGGATGGAGTGCCTGCGGCAATGATCTGTCCGTAATCGATGATGGCCAGCCGGTCGCATAACCGCTCCGCCTCATCCATATAGTGCGTCGTCAGCAGCACAGTCCCTTTGCGCTGCTGAAACTGACGAACTATGTCCCAAAGTTGACGGCGGCTTTGCGGGTCCAATCCCGTGGTCGGCTCATCCAGGAAAAGGATTTTCGGATTGCTCACCAGAGCGGTCGCAACCGCCAGTCGCTGCTTCTGCCCGCCGGAGAGCTTGCCAACTAAGGCATCGGCCTTGTCGCCCAGAGACAGCTCCTCGAGGATCGCCGGAACCGAATTTGGCCGGTGATAGAAGCTGCTAAACAGTTCGAGCGTTTCGCGAACGGTTAACTTCTCAGACAGGCGGGTTTCCTGGAGAGAGATGCCAAGCCATTCGCGCAACTCCTGTTCGTGCTCCTGCCATGTCATCCCCAGTATCTCTACCTCGCCTGAGGTGGGAGCCAGCAGCCCTTCCAGAATTTCAATGGTGGTGGTCTTGCCGGCTCCATTCGGGCCCAACAGGCCGAAACATTCGCCGGCTTGAATTGCCAAGTCGAGGCCCCGAACAGCTTCGACCTTCCCGTCGTAGGTCTTCCTCAGGCCCCGGCAACTGATGGCATTCTCCATATCGGGCAATCATACGGGACAGTGCGGTCGCTCTACGAGAGGCACGATCTTTGAGGAGCGGTGATGTGGCATTGAGGCGGCACTTATTCAGCCCAACCCGCACTTTGTGGACCCTTGGAAGCGCAGATGAGTTTTTTGACCATACGGGGTCAGTTTCAGACTGACCCACTACCGAATTGTGGCGGGACTTGACAGCCATTGGGGTTCGCGTTAGCCGTCCACTGGCCGATCCGGAAAACGACGAACTCGGCCGGTCGAAGCGCCGCAATGCCGACTTCAACAACCAGCCTGCCGTTGTCGATGTCATCCTGTGTCATCGTAGTCTGATCGCAACGGACGAAGAACGCTTCGTCCGGCCTGGAACCCTGTAAGGCGCCGTTCTTCCATTCGTTGAAAAGAAAATCGGAAACGCTGCGCATCACGGCGTCCCAGAGCGGTTCCCCGTTGGGCTCGAAGACGACCCACTGGGTTCCATTGTCAATGGAATGCTCAAGGTAACTAAGATAGCGCCGGATGTTTACATACTTCCACTCTGGGTCTTGCGAGGTTGTGCGCGCGCCCCAGATGAGGTTGCCGCCTCCCGGACAAGTGCGCAGGGTATTGACGCCCACGGCATTGAGAGCTTCGCCTTGCTCATCGGTGATGCTCTGGTCGAGCCCGGCTATGCCGAGGATCTGCTTCCCCGCGGGAGCACGCCACACGCCTTGTTCGCGATCGCTGCGCGCGTAGATTCCTGCAACATGGCCGCCGGGTGGGGCCGCGATGGCGCCGTGTTCGGCGCATTCGGGAAGAAGGACCCAGGGATAGTAGTAAGCGGCATACGAAGACCGCAGCGCATCAGGCGGGCCGGCCGTCGGAGCGGGAGTTTGCGGCGCATCCAGGACGGCGATACGGTAGCGCATTTTCTCGCAATGCTCGATTAGCGCGGCTGCCATCCCGGCAATCGCGTTGTCGTCGGGTGAACAGACGATCGAGACGTCCAGGCTTTCGAGAGCTTGCAGCGATGCAGCGGGTTGAACCGTCGCCTCGACTCGCAGAACGTAACACCGTGTGCCCCCGTTCTGGAAGAAACCGCGCACCGCGTGGCCCAGAAATCCGGTGCCATTTGGGCTGCCGAATGCGAGCTGGTATTCGGTGGGGCTGGTGATCGGCGTAGGCATGAACGGGCCTGAGGCGGCGAAGCCGATGAACGCGGCCGTCGAGGTTGACACTCCGGTAATGGGGTGGGGATTCCGATCGCGCTCCTCGACCTTCATTCCGGGCACAGCGTAATCAGGCATGAAGACCTCTCTACGATCGTAACTACGGTTCCGGTGATGTAAGCAAGCATGCGAGCCCAAATCATTCCAGAGCCTCCCTAAAACTTGATCGTTGAACCCGGATTGTACATGCTCTTGAGGTTCCAGAAAGCAGCTGTGCGAGGAAATTATGAAACCGGAAACCAAGCCTTTTCAGAGCGTTTGAGATTTTTGACCACACGCGTTTCTTGATCTATGTTAAGCGGTAAACGTAAATTAAATTTCAATGACTAGGCAGGGTGATCGCAATGGCAACCTATTTTGAAAGGCGGCGGCCTTGAGTGCGGAGACTTGGACGACCTATCCGGCGCTTCCGCATGCGCTCCCCTTCCGCACCGTCTTCGGCGAATACCGCGCCCGGCGTCCGCTGGACCTTGCCGGCATGGTGCTGGAGGGCATTCTGAGACCGGAGAGTGTTCCGGAAGACCTTGCTAAGGCAGCGCTGGCGGATCTTCGGAAATCGGCGCTCAGTTTGGAGGACCTTGCTGAAGCCGTAGCGACGCACATTCTGAAATCGGAGCATATGCCTGGAGATCTGGCCACCGTCCTGGGAAAGCACATTCTGAAGTTAGAGCTGACCCAGCATGACCTTGCGAGGGTGTGGACGAGGCTCGATGCCGACATCACGAAGTCTGAGCGAGCGTACCGGGACCTGGGACAAGCGAAAGAACATTTGCAAAACCTGCGGCAGAAGCATGCAGAACCCACCACAAAGTTTAAGGCGAAACTGGTCGAACATTACGAGCGAGTACTACTGGCGGAGAGGCGTTGCCAGGTTCAGGATGCGCCGCTTAAGTTCATTCTCTATGGCATGGAAGGTACGGCCGTGTGCCTGTCGGGCGGCGGTATTCGAAGCGCGAGTTTTTCGCTGGGCATTCTGGAAGGGCTGGCACGATTCAGCCGGCGCGCGGTATGCGCCGAGAAGACAAGGCCGCTCCTGGACACGCTGGACTACCTGTCCACGGTTTCCGGCGGAGGCTACATTGGGAGTTGGTTGATGGCTTGGTCGGAGAGAAGCGACTACCATCAGGTCGTCGACCAGTTGGCGGCCGCAGCTCCGACCTCGGGCGACCCTGAGCCTCAGCCCATCCGCCACCTGCGCGAGTACACCAGTTACCTCTCGCCGCACTTCGGCTTCACGCTCGATACCCTCACCTTGTTGTCGATCGTGATGCGCAACATGATCTTGAACTGGCTGATTCTGGTGCCGGTCGTCATGGCGTTGTTCTGTCTGCCCCAGTTCCTCTATAACTTCTCGTACGGATGGGCGTTTGAGAGCGCGCATTCGGGCCGAGGCTGGTTCGTTGTCGTGATGGCCCTCGCCGTCCTCGGTGTCGTAACTGCATCCGCGACTGCGGTTTGGCGAATGGCGCGACCTACCTATCAGTTGGGGACAACCGATTCGCAGACGGAGGGCAGCACCTCGGTCGAGCTTTGGTTCTTCGCCCTGCCGATTCTGCTGAGCGCATGGCTGATCGGTGAGGCTTCCGCACGGGCTTACGTTAGCGACGTTCTGCGCGGGTGGTCTGTCCCGCATCTCGCGCTGTGGCTGATGGTCTACACCGCCCTTCCTCCCATGTCCATGGCGGCGGTTCGCGCCAGCTTGCTTTGGCAGGACGATGGCGGGCAGTTGCCGAATCCCTTCCGCAAACACGATGGCAGCGGCCAGGTGGACTGGGGGAGACTGGTTTGGTCGTTCGTCGCACCCATAATTGTGGCGGCGCTGGCGGCCCTGATGCTGGCCGAATGCGCGCTGAGAGTGGGTAGCCGACTGGTGCAAAAAGGCCAATGGCATCCTGTGATCGGCGAGAACTTTGTGGTTCTGGTCGTCCCGATCGTGCTCGTGGTGATGATGCTGGCATCGACTCTGCTTTCAGGATTGTTGACCCACATCGAACGGGAAGAAGAACGGGAATGGTGGGCACGGGCCGGTGGCCTGTTGTTTGCGTGCATGTTGTGTTGGTTGGCATTGAACAGCGTCGCCTTCTTCGCCAAGGACTGGTTACACTTCATGAGCGGCTCGATCCTCGGAGCGGTAGGCCTGGGCGCCGGTTACATCGGAAGCGCCGCCGGGCTAAGTGCGGCCACCACCTCCGGCCTGAAGCGTGTGAAGGCCGAGCAGCTTACGACTTTCGAGAAGTTTTTGAACAAGCATGGAATGATTGCGCCGGTAGCGTCCGGTATCGCACTGCTGTGTCTCGCCCTGATGTTGGCAGGGCTTACCAGTTGGTTGCGCGCGCAACTCCACGACCGACTAATGGCCGTGGTGCTGTCACCGCAGTCGAGCACCCTGCAGCACTCCTTGGTGCGCTT
Source organism: Candidatus Korobacteraceae bacterium (assembly GCA_049522855.1). Classification (GTDB taxonomy): domain Bacteria; phylum Acidobacteriota; class Terriglobia; order Terriglobales; family Acidobacteriaceae; genus Bog-257. The sequence goes on along the minus strand of JBEKNL010000126.1, from coordinate 4,103 downwards.
TCTCAGATTGGCAGTTCATGTCGGGAACAAAGGTCTGTGGGTCGGGACAGTTGACCGGCTGAAGATTGACAGCCTGGCCACCTTCGTCGTCTTTGCGGCGGTTTGCCTCTTGGCGCTTTTTGCCAACAAGTTCATCAACATCAATACTTTTTCACTGCATGGGTTGTACCGCATGCGGCTTACGCGCTCCTACCTGGGTGCCTCGAACTTCGCTCGCCATCCCGACGCCTTCACCAACTTCGACAGCAGTGACAACATGTACGAAGCCGTCATACTGTGCAATGACGCGCCACTGCACGTCATCAACGCAGCATTGAACCTGGTCGCGACCCGCAACATGGCATGGCAGCAGCGCAAGGCTGAACCCTTCACCTTCAGTGCGGTCAGCGTCGGAAGCTGGCGCCTCGGTTACTTGCCCACGGAGGATTACGGTGGCAGCAAGGGTGTCACCCTCGGTACCGCGATGGCGATCAGCGGGGCAGCGTTCAATCCCAACATGGGCTACAATTCTTCGCCACTGGTCACGCTCTTGATGACCTTCTTCAACGCTCGACTGGGCTGGTGGCTCCCCAATCCCATCTGGCCCCATCTACGAAGATGGCCCGCTGGCAGCAAGAAAACGCGTGGCCTTCTCGGAATGAACGGCCCGAAGTGGGCTTTGATGCCCCTGTTGAATGAGGCGTTGGGGAACACCGACGACTCCTACAAGTGGATCGAGCTATCCGATGGTGGCCATTTCGAAAATCTGGGACTGTACGAGATGGTCTTGCGCCGTTGCCGGCACATCATTGTGGTGGACGCCGATGCGGACAGCGAATTTCAGTTTGAAGACTTGGGCAACGCGATTCGCAAGATTGAGATTGACCTCGGCATCCCCATCACATTTCCCGATTTTCCCGAGGGGCTGCCGATGGAGAAGGGAGTTAAACCCCTGAACATCTACTGCATTCGCGGACTCATTCAATACGACTGCGTCGATGACCAAGCGCCCAAGGGCGAATTATTGTTCATCAAGCCCATGCTGAACGGAAGCGAGCCGCCCGACATTCGCGCTTATGCCGCGTCCCACCAGACGTTCCCGCATGAGGCCACCTCGAACCAGTTCTTCAACGAAGCGCAGTTCGAAAGCTATCGCCACCTGGGGTCGTGGATGATCTCGTCTTACTTCGAGAATGCTCCTAAAGACGTGCCGCCAGCGCCGGTCGGATGCGACATCGCCACTTTTTTCGCCCGCATAGCCTCGGTTCGCAATACCAGCCAGAGCGTCGTAAAGAACTCCGCCGCGGCGACCGCCTCGGCAAATCCAATTACGCTTCCTGCCGGCGAGGTATAGGCGGCGGGGTTTGGCGCTGTCAAAAAGGTTTGGCTGAGCAGAAATTGGGTACGGTCGCCAAGCCCGCCGGATTGTCGATCACAGTGAGGTCGGCCGGCTTCTCCTTCCACTGGCAACGTCCGGCCGCGAGTTGTTCGCGCTTGTTCTTGAAGGCCTGCACCCACTGCTGCTCGACGGAAGCTTCATCAACGCCAGTTTTGAAGCTCCCATCTTTGTTGTGATACTCGGGCATCGCCGATGCGCGCGAAGCCTTGAAGAGATCCAGGATCTGTTGGTCGGTGAGCTGACACATCAGCCCGGCATCGAACCGCCTCCCCTCTTCGCTGATCTGAGGATTGTCCAGGCCATCCTTAGCGGTCAAGCTCTTGTGCAGTATGGCTTGGCATTGCTTTGGAGAGCCGTCGGTACCAACTTTGCTCCAGAGCTTCTGGTTGGACCATCCTTTAAGATTCATTTTTGCCGAGTCGTTGCTGGTGAACGCGCCGCCGGTGCCGAAGGTGGCGCCCACGTCTTGCACCAGCATCACCGACTTATCGCAGGTCGTGGTGTAGGGCTGCGTCTTGGTGTCCACGTCCACCTTGTCGCAGACCAGGCGCTGCTGGGGAGGTTTGTTGTCACTGTGCTGGATGAAGGCGCCCAGCAACTTGAGACCATCCCTTTCGTAGGTCGGGCGGCCATTGGCGGTGTCGAGTTCCTTCCAGCTCCAACCTTCCTCGTCCTTACCAACTTCGGTCATTTTGTGCCAGGAGAACTTTCGAACAATGGTCGCGGGATCGAAGGTATGAGTCCCGGTTGGCCCTGAGCCGGCTATCACGTTCTCGGGACAATTGTGACACTCCACGCGAACCGGGAACCACGCGTCGGCATAGTATCCCAAGGCCCACATCAGGCGTGTCGAAACGATTTCGGCATACACCTCATTATCGTCGGCGCCGAACTTGACCTTGACGGGTTGTTCGTCCATGTCAGGGGTCAAGGTCTGGACTTGGCCGTTAACGCTTTCGACGCTGGTGATCTTGCACTCGAACTTGGGCGTGTTGCCACCCATTTTCGAGCCGGGTGTAGCGAAGTCGCAGATCACTTTGTCATTGAAGTGAAGTTGAAATTGTTTCTTGTCCTGGTCGGGACCCTCCATGATATTGGCCTCGGAGACTGCCCTTGGAACAAACAGGGCAGCAGCATGCATGGCCTGCAGGCGGTCCTTCGCCGAATAGAATGCCTTCTGCACCTTCTGATCGTCAGGTGCCGGCTGGGCACTCTGGGCGAATGTGTTGCGACCGAGAGCTCCAACTAAAATCAGAACGGACAGCGAAATTCGCCAGACGATGGCGCTGTGACAAAGCGAAATCAGCCAGCCGCGAGAACTGCCTGGCCGAGCTTTGTGACTGTTTGCTCGTGGGTACCAATGCCTGTTGCGTTCGATTGGTTCCAGCGTGCCTAAGGTTGAAGCGGATGCGAAACTGGGGCTCACAGGGCTCCTCCTTGTTTGTCTTGGGCGAAGGATTGGTTGTGCCTTGACCGGAGTTTAATGTTGAGGAACGGTACGCCCTTATTGAGCCTCTGTCAAGAGTCCTATGCCTTCGATTCTACCTTTCAGCAGGCCCAAATAATTCTGGGGCAACCATCGCGGAATTGGCGTTAAAATCTCTGCTGGCAAACTCCTGCCGGGAAGGAATGGTCATGCTCTTCGTTACTTTGCATGGCGGTAAGCCCGAAAACAACCCGCACAAAAACAATGTGCAGGCCTTCGATAAAGACGGCAACAAGATCACCCCCAGCGTGCTTGAAGACACACCGGGCGTGATACTGGATGAGCTGCGCGGCATCTACCGCTTCGGAAACTATCTGTATGTCGTCAATGCTAATAAAACGCAGAATAGCGTGCTTTGCTATCAAGGGTCGGGTACGAGTTATCGATTCGTCGGAAAGTTCGTGTCTCCGGAAACCTGCAAAGGGATTTTGCATCCGTTTGACCTTACATTTGACGGTGCCGGGTACTGCTACGTAACGAGCCAGGATACAAACGTGGTTACACGCCTGGTGGTTTCGGCCGACGGCAAGACTGGCAAGCCCGCACCAGTGGCTCCGGCGCTTCCCGCGGACGGCAAGTTTCTGTCGGGAACGTTTGTGGCCTCGAGCGTTGGCAACCTGGGTGCGCCGACCGCGCCCGTGCCGACTCCGGCTGGCCTGGAATACTCCGATGAAGGACAAAAGAAGCATTCTGTCCGAGGAGTGGTGTGGGCGAACAATGCACTCTATGTTGTCGACCAGCCGGCTGCCCGCGTCAAAGTCTACGACAAGAACGGAAAATTTCTGGGACAGAGCAATGTCATGCAAGAGTTGGTGCATCTCGTGGTGCACAACGGCAGCTTGTACGTCAGCGGGGGAAACGAAGTATTCACCGCGAAGCTCTCTCAGCCGGCCGGCAATTTCACATTGACGGCAATCGAAGGCCTGCAAATCAAGAACGGCTGCGGGATGGCGTTCGGCGACTCAGGGCATTTTGCCATCGCAAGCCGCACAGAAAACCTCATTCTGAAGTTCGATGCCAACTTCAAGCCGATTAAGTTTACGTGCGAACTGCCTGACAATCCGGAATTTCTATTACACGTTTAGAAAATTTGTAGGTCCGCTTCTCGCTACTGCTTCCTAGTACTACTGTGTTATAAGAAGCCTCGCAGGCAGCAGGGACACCTGGGCAGGGAGCGGGCCAAGTGGGTGGCGATCAGGCGGCGCAGGGTGGCAATCGAGGATGGATTATGCCGTTCGG
>JBEKNL010000125.1:0-10455 GCA_049522855.1 Candidatus Korobacteraceae bacterium | reverse complement strand
TCTTGCTTCTCCCGCTGCTTGCGCGTGCCCATTGCCATGCGCACATTCTACGAACCAAGCCTGTGGATACTTCAACATTTTTTGCTCACGCATCTAGACTTGCACCACAGGCTGCTAAGCCCAGTATCGTGGCAGGACGAACGGAGTTTACCTACAACGGTCCTATCGTCGGAATTCCCCAGGGAACGGCACCGAGCATTCTTAATCGATCATTCACCATCACCGCCGATGTCGAAGTACCAAATGACGGTGGCGAAGGCATGCTGACGACTACTGGAGGGCGATTTGGAGGATGGGCGTTCTACGTACTCAAGGGGAGGCCGGTGTTTGTGTATGACCTGCTCGACCTGGCTCGGGAACGCGTCGAAAGCAGCGAAGTGCTTTCGCCCGGGAAACACACGGTAATCTTTGATTTTAAGTACGACGGACCCGGTTTAGCAAAAGGCGGAACCGGCGTGATCACCGTCGATGGCGCTGAGACGGCTCGGCAACAGATTACTCGAACAATACCTTTCGTACTGGAAGCCAGCGAGACGTTCGACGTTGGCTCCGACACTGGAACCGGAGTCGAAGATAATGACTACGAGCCGCCTTTCTCCTTTACCGGCAAGCTCAAGAAACTCACTATCAAATTAGGTCCGTCTGGTCTATCACCTGCGCAGCAGAAGGAAGCACAGGAGAAAGCTGCTGCAATGCAGGATTCGCCCCGACAGGAATGACCCGCCTGCGGACCGGACGCTGGGTACTTTGAACCTTGAGGAGAATTCATATGGCGCGCTTCTATTCGATGAAGTTCTTAAGCTCTTGTTTTTGCTGTTTGCTTTTTGCAACGACGATGTTCAGTCAGGACAACTCAACCCAGGCTTCAAATACAAACGGTGCCACTACGCAGGCGGAGTCGCCACAAAGCAATGCAGACACCCTAAGAAAAGAGGCGCAAAACCCAATTGCCAGCCTGGTTAGCGTGCCGATTCAAAACAACTTGAATTTCAACATCAACCCGGGACAGCGCACACAGGACGTGCTGAACATCCAGCCGGTAATTCCGGTTGCTCTGACCAAAGATGTGAACCTCATTGTTCGCTGGATCACGCCGATCATCTGGCAGCCATTCCCGTCATCGACACCCGGCACAGAGGTCGGCACTTATGGCCTCGGTGACATGCAGCCAACCTTTTTCTTTTCACCCTCGAAGCCCAGCAAGCTGATATGGGGTGCGGGACCTATCTTCCAGCTTCCCACAGCGACAAACAAAGCCCTTGGTCAAGGCAAGTTCGGAATAGGACCCAGTTTCGTTTGGTTGGTGCAGCCTGGAAAGTGGACTGTGGGTACGCTCGTGAACAACGTCTGGTCCGTGGCAGGCCCGTCGGATCGTCCTGACGTCAATCAGATGCTCCTGCAGTACTTCATCAACTACAACCTCCAGAAAGGCTGGTACGTCGGTGAAATGCCCATCATCACGGCTAATTGGCAAGCCCCAAACTCACAGCGCTGGGTGGTACCAGTAGGCGGCACCCTTGGACGAATTATGAAGCTAGGGCCACAACCGGTGAATTTGCAGCTTGGTTTCTATGCGAATCCGATTCGTCCTGCAAACACCTCGTCCTGGAAGATGCTTATCCAAGTTGCCTTACTTTATCCAAAGAAGCCTAAATAGTGGGTAGGGAAGGTGAAAGATGTACCCGTCGATGGATTCTGGTCGGTAACGGTCTATAACGTGCAGGGATTCATGGAGAAGAACGACAAAAATGCATATTTGTTTAACTCCGTGACGGCGAAAAGAAACGACGATGGCAGCATCACCATTCACTTCGGTGGCGATCCAGGTTAAGAGGCATGGTCGGGGGAAGCGGAAGGCGGCGTGACCGTCTTTCGCTTTTGTCGTTTGGTGCCGCGCTTTGGGCCGGGACGATTGGGATTCGCCCGTTCAGCGACCCGCCGCAGGTGTTCCATCGGATGATCCTCCGGCTTACGCTCCTGCTCCAGATTCAGCAATGCGAGGGTCTTCTCGCAGAGGAGTTGCTGGTCCAGGGTCGCGCCCTCAACTTCGTCCTCGTCATACTGTGCGCTGAGCCAGTTCTTCGGATCGAAGAGCTTATTGACGAAGGCCGTCGCATCCTCACCGTTCCGGTTGAACTTGGTCCGAAGATCGAGGAACCGTTTCGCCCGGTCCCAAATCACGAGGCCGCCGGCCCCACGGAATTTGCCGCGAGGTTCCGCGGCGAGCGCCTCGATCGTGTCAGCGGTGATCGAATCATTGGCCGCTTTGAGAAGTTGCAGGTAAGCGCCAGCGCTCCGCTTCGGCGCGGCGAAGTCCTTGCCTGTAGAGGAATTCTTGTACCCGAGCCAGGCCCGCCATGTCGGCCGATCAGGATCGACCAGAAGGCAGAACATCAGGAACGCCTCCCGCGCCGCCCACGACTCCAGAAGGCCTTCGGAGAAGCCGAGGTCCACCCGCAACTTGGGGTCTAGTTCTGCGATCTCGTCCCGCAGCCAATAACCGAACTGCCGCCGAGTGACCATCGCAAGGTGCCGGTCGTTCGGGTACACGTGGAGGTTCTTCACGATCGCCGCAGCCATACCTGCCGCCTCAGCTTCGGGAGTCTTCCAAGTAACAACGTGAATGTTAGCCGCCGAGTCGCTGACCGGCACCATCGCCTCGACGCCGGACAATGCCATAAGTTGATTGGCAGCCACGACAATCGGCTTCGGGCACCGCTGGCATTCGGTGATAACCACATCCGTTACGGAGCCGCCGTTGCCCACGAGCGTTTCGAGCTTCGTGAGACCATGAGGATCGTTCCCGCGAAACGTGTAGATCGACTGGCGCGGATCCCCCAGGGCGATAAGCTGGCCGCCAGGCCGTCGCAGGCGGAACATCAGCTCCTGCTCGCCAGCCGTCAGATCCTGAAACTCATCGACAATCACGTAGGCGTAACCCTGTTCGGGAAAGTCGCCGCCCTTCAGCCGCTCAAGGAGGAGCCGCGGAAGATCGCTGACGAGATGCGCCTTATGCCGCAGCAGCCACTGTCGTGCAGCTTGCCACAAAAGTAGATGGTCAACGTGACCGGCCTCGTGATCTCGGAGCGCCTGCTTGGTCTCGTAGAAATCATCATACAGTTCCGCAACCGCGGGATACTCCTGGAGCACGTCGTAAATCATCGCGTCGACTTCGTGGGGTAGGAGCATCCGCAGTTCCTCACCGATCACATCGACGCACAGGGCGTGAATCGTTCGGATGACGGGCTCGTGCGTGCAGGCGAAAGTGTTCAATCGCGCCTGAATATCGACCCTGAGCTGCCGAGCGATAACCCGGTTGAAGGCGACCACGAGGACGTTGCGGCCGTCAACACCGAGCCCATCGGGATGCAGGATACGCTCAACCCGTCGCACCAGGCCGAACGTCTTGCCGCTTCCCGGACCGGCGACACAGCGGATCGTGTCCGCGTCCGAATTGATGAGGGGCAGCAGCTGCCTGCCGCGAATGCCTTCGTTCCATGATTCCGGCATAGAGACAGTTTAGTGCTGCTCGTCACCGTCCGTGAGAGGTGTTGAGGAGCGTCCCGGGGAGGCCCGCAGTCAAAGGGCAAGAAGGACAAGATAGCGTGGGTAAAGCGCCGCGGCTTACGAAACCGGGGCGCCGCCGTAACCCTCGCAGGTCCAGAGCTTTACCAACCCCCGGGGACTGATTCGGGGCCGATCTGCGATGCACTTCTGCAGGGAGATTGTTCCGGCAAGGTACTATGAACGCAGCCTGCCCGAAATCTTCTGTTAATGGGCAGGCAAACCGCACGATCTCGCGGGCCACAATATCAAGCACTTAGCGGCTTAGATTCACGGGGGTGATTGGGCAAGCCGGAGAATGCCAATCTGAGCAAGGGCCCATGCTGGCATTGAGCGGACAAAGCGAATTACTTCCGTGTTTGCCGTCGCTCGGGAGGAATCTCAGTGATGTCAGCGGCAGATCTCCCAGAACAGGACTTCTGGGGAGTCAAAGGGATGTCCGGTAAATGCGTTTGATAATCAGGGATTAGGAAATCCGTTGGGATAAATTCTGCATGTGCCACCGCACACTAAGTCGGCCAACGGTAGCTCCTCTGGATCGATCCGTGCGGCCCAGCCCCAAACTAGTTTCCGGCGCAGGGCTCCGCCACTCCAGAAATCGGGACGCCGTACTGGTTCGCTCCGGAAACGCGCGAGCCGTCCGCCGAAAGGGTGACGCTATCTACTGGGTTCGGCCATGTCAGCGCATAGATTCCGCGCGACGCATCGATTGCCCGCCACCTCCCGTGGAACGACGCCGCCGAAAATTTGCCGTCCCGAGATACGGTCACCGGCACGCCGTTTGGCCAGCGCCAGGTTCCTACCAAGCCGCTGCTCCCCGCGATGCGCGTACCCGAAGTAGGAAATCCATACTGATTCGATCCCTTCAGCGATTGCTGGTCCGGCGAGATGGTGACGGTGTCCGTCGCTTCCGGCCATGTAAACGTGTACCCGTGCCGCGCTGTGCTCACCCGTCGCCAGTGCGCCGTGAACGGTCCGCCAACCATGGTGCCGTCCGCGCGAATCACAACCGGCACATTGTTGAACCATTGATAGCAGCCCACGATCGGATCGACACTGGCGATCACGGCCGGCGACGGAGGCGGTGGTACTGTTCGTGAATCCGGCGTGCCCGGCTTGCTTGCAGGGTTCGAATCGATCGTTCCATTTCTACCACCAGGAGGATTCGTCGCGCTCGGTACACCCGCCCCTCCCTTCGAACTCCCTCCACCGCGCAGCAGGATCACTCCCACCACGACCGCCGCAAGCACAACCACCGCCGCCACGCCGACCCAAATCCTCTTCGCGGATGACGCGCTGGCGGCCTGACCAGTGGCTGTAGACCGAACCGCAGCCATTGGCACCGCCGTCGCCGGAATGCCCGGCGCGCTTTGCGGCGACCTCCCAGACGCTCGCACTGCGGGCGCGCCTTGCTCTTCCGCCATCACGGGAAGCAACTTGTGAACTGTCGCCGCCAGATCATCGAGATGTTTTTCCATCGGCGGCGTCATCGCGTCGAGCCAGTGCACGGAGCCAATGAAATAGTCAAGCGACTTCCCCGGCGCGACGTCCTCGATCCGGAACGGAAGGATCGCCAGGCCGTTGCTCACCGCGCGTTCCACTTCCTTCGGAATGTGCCCAGAAGCATTTGCGTTCGAGGAAAAGACCAGCACCATCACTTTCGCGCCGTGTATCGCTTCAATGATGGCTTCGCCGTAAGACGTGCCCGCTACGATGTCCCGCGGCGCGATCCAGCAGCGAATGCCGGCTGCCTCCAGCCGGGCGCACACTGCGTCAGCAACGATTTTGTCTTTTGAGGCATAGCTGACGAATACATCGAACGCCACGGGAAGGACCTCCGCAGCCGGTCAGCGCTCTACAATTTTCGCCGCGTGCCGGCTTCGCATAAGAATCTTATACCTGCTAAACCGAAATTTCCGTTCTAGACGTCTGGCTCACGCATCGTACGCTTCTCCTGTCCTGCACTCAACGGATACGCCGCCAGAGCACACCCCAGTGAGATCGCGGCAGAGTTGGACCTCAGCACAATCGGCCCTAGAAGCGGCGCCAACTCCTGATTGCTCGCATAATCGGACATTTGAAACCAAGTGACATCTACATATCCGGTTTGCGCGTTTACTTCTTTTCTCTCGTAGACCCTGTAGGATACGGTTTGGCGATTCCTTCGCTGACTTGGGGGTTGGGTATGATCGTTGAGTTCCGCGGAATACTTGGTGCTGGATTATCGTGGGGGGATTTGGAGTACGTAAAGCTACATTGAACGTTACAGAATCAAACCGTAAGACGGGCCGCGGCCAGGCGCGATTTCCCCGCGCGAGAGGGCTAAGAATTGACTAAGTCGAAAATAGCCGGTTTCGATCGCGAGCAGGTTCTGGCTCCCCTTGTTATCGGCATTACCGGACATCGCGACATCCGCGAAGAGGACCGCCAGGTTCTTGAACACAAAGTAAAGGAAATTTTTCTCCAGTTCCGCAAGGACTACAGTGCCACTCCTCTGATCCTATTATCCGCTCTTGCTGAAGGCGCCGACCGTTTGGCGGCAAAGGTAGCCGTTTCTCCTGAGGTTGGGGTTCGACTGGTCGTTCTAGTTCCAATGCCAATTGATTTGTATTTATTGGATTTTGACAGCATTTCGGTACTGGGGACGCCGCTGGGGACAGCGGCAGCGAACAGCAGTTCCCGTGAGGAATTCCGTGCTCTGCTTGATAAGGCATACACCCGCTTCGAGTTGGGCCTCGTTGATGGTGAAGAGTGGGAAACGATCGCGAAGCCAGGTCCAGAGCGAGATCGGCAATATGAACTCGTGGGCAAGTACATCGCGCAGCAGAGCCAGATTCTGATCGCCTTATGGGACGGCGTGGACTCCAACCGCGTGGGCGGTACCGCTTCGGTGATTCACTTTCAGACGGGAGGAGTGCCCGGGCCGGATCCTTGTGCGCTCGAAGCTCCGGAAGGATTCCCCGTTTATCACATTCTTACACCGCGGCTGACAAATCCCTATCCCCAAGGGGAAGTTCTGAGTCTCCGCACAATCTATCCTAAAGTATTCCAGGGGAATCAAGCCCACGCACACGAGTATTACGGGAAGATGTTCGGCCGTCTGAACGAATTCAACAGATATATCACTCATGCTGACCGTGGTCTCGACAACAAAGTCATAGAAAGTAAAAATTACCTTTTACAAAACATGCGAGAGGACGAACTCCCTGCTGGGATGGGATCAGCGCTAAATCGTTACGCAGTGGCCGACGCCCTGGCGATCCGCTTCCAGAAACGCCTGTTCTGGGCCCAAGTACTGTTGCATGTAGGGACGTTCTCTGCGTTCCTTTGCTTTTTGCTGTTCGTAGATCTAAAGGACTATCAGCTTTATTTTCTTGCAGCTTCCGGGATTCTATCGATTGGAGTTGGTGTTCTAAGGATCTTATCTGGAAAATGGGCTTTGGACACTCAACATGAGGATTATAGAGCTATGGCCGAGGGACTCCGGGTCAAGTTTTTCTGGAAGCTAGCCGGAATTACAGAATCAGTCGCAGACCATTATCTGGGTAAGCAGAGATCGGAACTGGATTGGATTCGCAACGGATTTCGAGGCTGGAATGTTGGGGAGAGCCCTCAGAATCATGAAAAACTGGACTCCTTGGATGGTGAGGATCAGAGGAATCGGCTGGAATTCGTACGCAAGTACTGGATCCATCACCAACAGAGATATTTCCACCGGGCCGCTAAGCGCAACCTCAAATATCACGAACTTATTGAACGCTTAGGAAATATTTGCGTTGGCGCTGTCGTGGTACTGGGCCTAGTCCTTCTATTCCTTTGTGTCCGGAATATTGAACTTCATCGCGGTTTGGCCGTGATCGGACTGGAAGCATTGCTGGCCGCCGCGGCATTACTGCACCACTTCAACAACAGAATGGCTTACGCCGAATACAAGAAGCAATACGACCGCATGGACTCGTTATTTGCCCGCGGGTCGGATCTCCTTGGAAAGTTTCTGAAAAGCCAGGATTACAAGAATGCGAGCCGTTGCGTGAAGAAAGTTGGTATCGAAGCATTAACGGAAAACGGTGACTGGGTGTTCTTACGCCGTGAAAGGCCGGTCGAAGTACCTCACCCGTAGCAGGTTCTTCGCGCTGCTCAGGAAATTGAGTGTGAAATCGCCAGATCACAAGTAATACGGAATCGCCCCCTCGGAGATCGCTGGAACCCTCGTAATCAAATGCATGACAAAAACAATGAGAAAGCGAGAAACATATGAGTAACTGAGTTGATTTTGATCCAGAATGGATTTTATACGTTCCAGTTTGACGGGCGCAACGTGGGTGCACTCAATCTAGGTGGAATAAGCTTTCCTCACCCTCAGCCACAGATAGGCGAGAACTCCGTACAGTGCGGCATTGGTGAAAGGACTCAGATACCACCAGGTCGATGAGCTGTCGCTCAGCAGCAAGACTGGACACAGTACGTAAGGAATACGTAGAACTGTGTTGATCCAAAAATTGCTCGCCCTAGGACTGAACAGCAGCACCGCGACGAATCCAAAAAACACGGGCAAGAGAAAGCCAACAGCAGCCGCGATGCCAATCCTAACCGGAATTTCCGTTTTAGCTCTCAAGACCCCCACACTATATACACATCGCGGGACTCCAGCGCACTCTTTATTTCTTTGGCTGGACCCAGCGTGCGGGAACAGGGTCCCGTCTCTCGTATGGTCAAGAAATTCGACCGGGTTGAAAAGGCGAGGCTTGCAGCCTTGACTAGTCGCTTCTCGTCCTCGTGCGTTTTGCTACCGCGGCGTGATCTCCAATTTGCGATGCTTATAACTTATAACTGATATGGGCCCCATCTAAATCTGCACATCCAACCGCCGAACACCCGGATGGAGTTTGCGGCATCACAATTATCAGCGGGAAGCGGCATGAGCCTCGGTCGGGTAAACTCCTCGGAAGCGAAGATGAGTTTCTTGACCGTACGGGACCAGAAAGCTGGGTCATTGTGCTTTGCCCGCGTTCTTCGCCTTCAGGAACCGCGGCCACGCTGCCCGGCCAATCTTCCAGACGACCCATAACAGCGCACCGACGGTCAGCGCCCACAAAAGGATCAGCGGCAGCCTGATGAGGACCGCCACCACCCAATCCGTCCATTCGCCTAGGCCGACCAGCAGCTCGCGTGTCGCAATCTTGGCGTTGTACAACGGCCGCCACCGGATGCCAAGTACCCGAGTGTCGGACTCCTGCGACAGGGTAATGCCCACCGCCGACATCTCGATATCGTGGGTCATGACCTGGATTTGCGCCTGCAGACGCTCGATCCTGTCGCGCACATCGCTGAGTTTTTCCGATACCTCCAAGGTATCGGACACGGTGTGCGCCTGCTTCATGATCGTCAAGTACTGTTGTTCTTCCGCTCGCAGGTTGCGCATGTGGGCTTCGTTGTCGTAGAACTCCCGTGTGACATCGCGCCCGCTGACCTGCTCATGGTCTGTGCGCACCGCCAGCTTCTTATATTCCGTCAGTGCGATTTCCAGTCCCGACGCCGGTACGCGGACCACGAGCGTCGCGGACACGGACCCGCCGCCGCCCTCGGTGATTTCCAGATTGTCGATTTCGCCCCGGCCCGCTTCGGTGATTCTCCGAATCTGCTCGGCAGCCGTGCGCACGTCTACGACCGTCAATCCCAGCTCGGCGTTATGGATCAGCTTTCTATCGGGAACCGCGCTTGCGCTGTCGGAAGTCGCGTTCGGCTGAACGAGCCCGATATTCTCTTGCCTCGTGTTATGCAGCCCAGTCGCCGCTGTGCTTGCCCATGTGCTGGAAAGGGCGGCCTCCTGTGGGCCCGGGCGCGGTCGCCTCAAATTAGGCAAGCTGATGGCTACAAGAAATAGCAGAAGCAGAACTGCTACTGCTGCCCACAATACCTTCCGACGCTTACTCATGACGCCTCCCGTCCAGGCCGCTTGCGGAGCGCCCTGGCCCCCGCTCAATGACTTTGCTTCCGAGGATTGAACGAAACTGCCAGGCAAACTTGCAGCGCTAACGTGGAAAAGCGCCTCACTCGTACTATTTTCTGGCTGCACCAACCTGGCGGGGAAGGTGGGGATGAAAGGCGGTACGATCCCAATATCGGCGGGCCTACTTCGCTACCAGCTCAAACAACGGATAATTCTGCGCCATGGCCGCAAACGCCTCCGCCGGAGATCCCTCGTAGAAACCTGGGTTTCTGGGCGTGCGGTCAGTATAAATAGGGGTGACTTCAGGACGTGCGTTTTCGGCGCGAGGTGGGTCCAACAGGAGGATTAGTATTGATAACAGGCCATCCCGTAACCTAACTGAAACCGGACATAATGCTCCGAGCAGCATTCGCTTGTCATATTGGTCAGAAACCCTCTTCAAGGACATGTGCCGCAGTAAGATCTCCCGAATACTGTGATGGACCAGAAGAGGACTTTTCGGGAGTTACTGTTCAACGTCTCCATAGATCGAGGATCCTTGTCTGTCAGCGGGTGTCTCTGGCGTGACATAACAGCAGGAGACAATCGTGAGGGGCCTAGCGCTATTTTCGTTGCTTCACACCTCATCACTGACAAAGGCATACGAACTGGGGGATGCTATTTGCATGAACCAAGGATCGACCCTCCCTAGCGCTCACCGCAATCGCGACGGCCGGAAGTGTTCTATGCTCGATCACCTGATCCACAAGTCATTGAGTGATCCACGAGTGGCAGTTTTCTTGCAGTTGCCCACGGCTGCCCGGACGAGTGCGCTGGCCACGATCCTCGACAGCGAGGAAGGGAAGAACTTTCGAGAGGAGGCGAGCCAGTGGATCGTTGAGGCCCTATCTGTCAGGTACCTGGTCCCGGAGCGGTATGCAGAGTGGCGGCCGGTGGTGCGC
>JBEKNL010000124.1:0-10499 GCA_049522855.1 Candidatus Korobacteraceae bacterium | reverse complement strand
ATATCGATGACTTCATTGCCGCCTACAACCAGTCGGCTCATCCCTTCGAGTGGAGCAAGCAAACCGTCTTTCAGAAACGACCTAAAATGTCATACTCTAACTTATGCAACTAGGTACTAGGATTGTTGGCAGTCATTTTGTGTTTTTGCTGAGCCAGATCTCGGTTTGCGTCAGCCGGGGACGACTTGCGATCGAATTAGCGCCAGCCCGCGCGGGGAGTTTTTCGCTCCGCGGCTGACAACGGTTGCCTCACCTTCTGGTCGCAGGCACCGGGTTGGTGCATTCAAGCTGAAATCTGCCCGAGTACCTGTTTGATTACTCACATCCTTGGCTGTTTGAATTACGATAGCTTGTGTTTTCGGCAACAATGCTGCGGGAAGAGGCGCGGGAGATGGATTCTTGAACCAAGTCCTCCTGGTTGACGACAATCCAGTGCAACTAAGTGTCCGCGAAGCAGTCCTGCGGAAGGCTGGCTTCCAGGTGTCCATCGCTACTACCGCCGAAAGTGCCTTGGCTACGCTCCGCACCCTTCGCGATCGCATCGGAGTCATCGTCACCGATCACCTGATGCCGGGCTGTAGTGGGCCGGAATTGGTCCGCCGAATCCGGGCGGAAAACGATTGGCTCGCGATTGTCGTGCTCAGTGGCCTGCCCGACGCCAACTCCGAGTACAAAGGGCTGGAGGTGGTCTTCCGGGCCAAACCCTTGCCGCCGCCCGAACTGATCGAACTGGTGCGGTCAAGCTTGGCCCAGGCGAATCGCCATCGCGGCGCGGCTTAAGCGTCCCCCGCAAGCCAATGCCGGCTTGTTCTTGCCGCCTTATGGCAAAAGTCACCGGACGATGTGATCTGAATCACGTGGCGCTGTGCGGTCAAAAGCGTTATCCTTGTGTCATTCGGAAACAAGCACTACGGATGCCATGACGCTTCCGACGTCAGGCGTTCAACAGCTCAGAGGATTTAGTTTAATGTCAGATCAGGGACGCAGGTACGTGCGCTTCGGCGCAGTGATCGTCATAATCATCGTGGCTCTCGGCTATCTCGCCTACACCGGCGTGCAGGACAGCAAGAGCTACTACGTCACCATCAAGGAACTGAACGGCATGGGCAACGGCGCGTACAGCAAACGGCTGCGCGTGGCCGGTAACGTACAACCCGGCTCGATCAAGCGCCAGGGGACCCATCTGGAATTCCTGCTGGTCGAGCAGGACCGCACCCTGCCGGTGGTTTACAGCGGAAGCGAAGCGCCGCCTGACACGTTCAAAGATAACGCACAGGCCCTGGCGGAAGGAAAGTTTGGACGCGACGGCGTCTTCCACGCCACTAACATTCAAGCCAAGTGCGCCTCGAAGTACGCTCCCAAACAGCCAGGGCAACCGGGCGCTGCTCCGGCCGCCAACGGCAATGCCCAGAAAGCCGAACTAGCGGGACAGCCGGGTACGCCGGGCCAGTAATTCCCGGCTGGAAGCGAGCATTACGGAAGCGCACAACATGACAGGCAGCAGCGATCTCTCCTCTCCGCCTGTCATAGTCCTCGATAATCTGGTGAAATTTTTTGGCCGGTTTGCGGCCATCCGCGGCATCTCGGCCAGCTTTGCCCATGGGCGCCTGTACGTGGTGCTGGGCGATAACGGCGCCGGCAAGAGCACTCTACTACGCATAGTCGCCGGACTGATGGAGCCCAGCCAGGGCAGCTTCACGCTGCTCGGAACAACGGATCATCGCAAGGTCGCTCATCGCGTGGGATACATGGGACATGCCCCGCTGCTCTATGACGAGCTAAGCGGAATGGAAAACCTGCGCTACTTCGCCGGCTTGTACGGTCTCGACGACGACACGGTTTGCCGCAAGGCGATGCAGATGGTCGGGCTCGACCCGGAACTATCTCGCCGCATCGGTCAGTATTCGCAAGGTATGCGGCAGCGCCTGTCGCTGGCCCGCGCGGTGCTGCACGATCCGGAGTTGATCCTGCTCGACGAGCCCTTCTCCAACGTCGATGTGCATTCGGCGCGCGAGATGGCCGCCGTGCTGGGAAGGGTCCGCGATGAGGGCAAGACCCTCTTCGTGGTTACGCACCAAGCTGCACTGATGGATGGCGTGGCCGACGAATTCGTGCACATGGCTGCCGGACAAATCGTGGCTCGCGAAGAAGCAGTCCGCAAAGCGGCGACCTCGAATGCGGAGTGGACGCGGCAATGACCACCCTGGGCGTGACGCGCACCACGCTGCTGAAAGATCTGCGCATGGAGTGGCGCTCCAAGGACGCAATCAACTCCATGCTGTTCTTTGCGCTGCTGGTGGTGGTGATCTTCAGCTTCGCCTTCAATCCCACCGCGGAGGAGTCGCGCCGCATCGCGGGCGGCCTGATCTGGGTGGCTTTCCTGTTCGCGGCGGTGGTGGCACTGAACCAGACTTGGGCGCGCGAGCTGCGTAATCAAGTACTCGATGCCTACCGAGTGTCACCAGCTCCGCCGAATGCGTTGTTCCTGGCCAAAGCCATCGGCAATTTTTTCTTCGTGGTGGTGCTGGAAACGCTGATGGCTCCGCTGTTTGTGGTTTTCTACGACTTGCGCTCGGTGGGGCCGGTCTGGCAGCTAATCGTAGTGGCGCTGCTCGGAACCTGGGCCCTCGTCGTCAACGGCACATTTTTTGCGGCGCTGTCGATTCGCACGCGCAGCCGCGAGATCATGCTCCCGCTTATTCTGTTCCCAATCTCGATACCGGCGTTGCTCGCTATGGTAGATGCGACCACCTCCATCCTTACGGGAGAAGCGTCCCCGGATTTCTGGATCAAGATGCTGGCGGTTTACGATGTGGTATTCACGGCAGTCTGTCTTCTTCTGTTCGAAAGTGTGTTAAACGCGGAATGAAACGTATATTCATAGCCTTCGTTGTGTTTACTCTCGGGCTGCTGGCCTTCAGCACCTACCAGGCATTATTCGTTGCCCCCACCGAGCAGACCATGGGCGAGGTTCAGCGGATCTTCTACTATCACGTCCCTTCGGCATGGACGGCTGGAGTGTGCTTCTTCGTTAACTTTCTGGCGTCGGTGGTGTACCTGTGGAAGCGCAATCTCGCCAGCGACGCTGTGGCCGCGGCTTCCGCCGAGGTTGGGGTGACGTTCTGTACCATTGTCCTGATCACGGGTCCGATCTGGGCACGCCCGGTTTGGGGCATCTGGTGGACTTGGGATGCGCGGCTCACGACCACGCTGGTGCTGTGGCTGATCTATGTAAGCTATCTGGTGCTGCGACGTTTTTCGGCGGGAGGACAGACACAAGTCCTAGCGGCGGCGCTGGCCGTCTTCGGATTCGTGGACGTGCCGATCGTCTACATGTCGATACGCTGGTTCCGTACCCAGCATCCTTCCCCGGTAATGGGTGGCGGCGAAAACTCGGGCCTCGATCCGGCCATGCTGCACGCCTTCTTCTGGAACCTGGCGGCGTTCACCTGCGTGGGAATTGTGCTGATGGTGGTTCGTTACCGCTTGCAGATGCTGGAAGAAAAGGTTGAAGCCACGCACGCCGCGGCAGCCCTACAAGGAGGCCCGCGATGACCGGCCCAGTCGCATTGAAAGCCGCCTACATCGTCACCTGGGTGATACTGCTGGGCTATCTCGGATCACTGCTCCGACGCTTCCGCCGGGTCCGCGAAGAAATGAAGGACTTCAAGCGCGGGGGATGAGACGAAGCACCACGAAGGCACGGAGGCACAGGGAAAATCAGGGGCAAGTCTGTACACTCTCAGTGTCAATAAAAGAAACAAATTTCCCAAAATGTTTTCAAGGATTCTTGAAATGATTTTCTCTGTGTCCTCTATGTCTCTGTGGTGAACACGATTTTCATGGTGCGCGCTTGAACAGCGAAAAACACGGCCTACTGGTGTTCCTCGGAGTTGCCAATCTCATCCTGTGCACCCTGTCCGTGATTTTGAGCCTCCCTTTTTTCTGGCGGCAGTATCAAGTGTTGCAAACCTGGCCCGAGACCAAAGCTCAAGTCCTTCGCAGCGAGGTGGTGACGCAGCCGGCGCCCCCGCACGAGCAGCTTTACGCCGCCACGTTGCAGGTGCTCTACACCGTTGACGGCAAACCGATCACAGCAGAGTTGATCAGCTTTCAGAGCCGGAACTATCGGCAAACCGCCGACCGGGCGGCACAGTTCCCTGTTGGCAGCCGCCATCTTATCCGTTACGATCCGCACGCGCTCACACAAGCGCGAATCGGCGCCGGATGGACCCTGCGCTTTTTCCTGGTGCCTTTGGTGATGTTTGGAATGGGCGCGATCTTCGGCGCAATTGCAGCCGTCTTGCTGATATCGGCAAAGTTCCTTCGCTCGCAAGAAATACGCGGTGACGGCTCCGCTTCCGCGTAGGCGGTCACTGTGACGAACCAGTGTTAGACTTTGGAACTGCGTGACGCGAGCCAAGCCAGCATCAGGCGAGAGGAGTAGAGATATGTTTCGTTCAAGGCGTGAATTTCTGGCAGGAGCGGCGGGAACGGCAGCCGCAATTGGGATAACGCCAATGGGGCTCCCCACGATGGCCGAAGGAAAAGAGCAGACGTCTCCGCAAGCGATTTTGTCACTCTTCAAATCGCTGCCGGGAGATGTGGCCATCAAGATTCACGCGCCCGCGAGCAACGACAAGCCAGAGTTTCTGGTGGAATCCAACTCCTCGAAGACGATGTTTGTGGGGAGCGCCATCAAGACTTTTATCCTTTGCGAAGCGTTGCGCCAGGCCGACTCACCTCAGGTGGTTAAAACCATTAGGGCACAACAGCTGTCGCTCGATGCCAGCGTCTGGTCACTGGATAGCGCAACGTTCAATCCTCCTAATCTGATCGGCAAGGTTTCCGAGCGTACCGCGCTGGAAGCCATGATCATGCACAGCGACAACACTGGGACGGACATGTGCTTAAAGCACGTTGGTCCGGACAAGGTGCGTGAATTCATTACTTCAGCGGGACTGAAGAGCGTCATGATCCCGGAAAGCACCCGCACCTTCTTTGGTTATCTGCTGGGGGCAAAGGACCACAAGGCATTCACATGGGAAGAAATAGGAGCGGCGGCCAACCAGTCGATTGTCAATTCGCCGATGAATAAAGTCGAATCACTGGCGGCTTCGGCAGACGATTTTGTGTCCTACTACGCACGAGCCTTGCAGGGCGAATTCTTCCACAACAAAGAGACGCTGAATGAGTTCAGACGGATCCTGTCGATAGGCGACGCTATCTGGCTGGTGCCTCTACCGCTGGGTGTAAGTGCATTCGTGAAAGGCGGCAGCATCGATGTGCCCGGCTATCATGCTTTGTGCGCGCCGGGAGCGATGCTCTTCGATGACCGCTGGGTGTATTTTTGCCTGACCATCAATTGGAATGCGGCGGCGGAGACCGATCCGAACACGGTCGGCGCCTTTGCCGCAGCCGCGAGTCGCGCCCTTGCGCTGGTGAAGGACGGGCTCTCCGCCTAGTGATCGGCGCCTGCAGCAGATCCTATTTGAACGGGTTTACGATGCGTATCCCGTCGATCTCTCGCGCTTCTTGCAAGTCTTCCGACAAAAGTACACTACATCCAGCCTGTTTGGCAGCGCGAACGACCAAAGCATTCCAGAAAGAAAACCCGTGAAGCCGATGGAGGTCGATGGCGGCAAGGATGTCGGCAACTTCGGGAGTGGCAACATCGAACTCGGCGAGCAATTCGACTTTCCTGCGAGCAATGTGCGCATCAACGCGCAGCTTTCGCGTGATAGTGACGAAATACTCTTGCAGTACTTGGAGCGAAACCACGCCGGTTCCGCTGCGTCGGTGTTGCGCCAAGAGATCGAGGGCGCGTCGCTGCTTCGCCGGTGACGCCTTGTCGTCCGAGTAAACGAGTACATTAGTGTCGAAGAAGCTACGGGCGCTCATGAATCTCGTTTCGATCGAAGCGCCAGCCTCGAGAATGACCCCTACCTGAGAGATGTTGGAACTCCTGGATCCTCTGCTCGGGATCATCGCCACCGGCCAGTTTTTGAAGATAATCACGGATAAGCTGATTGAGGCTCTTGCCGAGGGCGTCAGCCTTCTTTCGAGCGCGTGCGATAAGCTGCTCATCAATAGACAAAGTCACGTTCATGGACACAGTATATGTGCGCATGTATCATGTGTCAAATTAAGATGATTACTTCGCATACGCCCTCTTCCCTGCTACACTGTCTTCCCGTGTACGTAGCCAGCCATCCTTCGAACGTGCGCCTCGTCGGCGTCACTTGAGCCCCCTCCCTCTAATCGCGGGCCGATTTCCCATTCGAAATTAACCATCGAGAGCAGGAGATTCGTTATGAAGCCACGCGTTTTGTCGTCGCTGCTGCTGGCCTGTATTGCAGTGTCGCTTGCAAGTGCACAGTCCGCGCCAGAGAAGCCGAAATTCAGTCAACCCATGCGCAAGTTTCACTTTACGTATTCCTTCACCGTCAAAGACATTCCGCCGGGAACAAAGGTAGTGCGCGTGTGGGCTCCGGTGGCGCACACCGATGAGCACCAAACCGTGCGCCTGGTGAATGTCAAAGCCCCGGTGCGGATGGAGATGACGCAGGAAGCGGAGTACGGCAACCGCATGATGTACGCCGAAGTGCGCAATCCTGCGCAGGGTGCGGCCGAGTTCACACTGGAGTACGAGGTAACGCGCCGCGAGTACTCGCTTGGCGACTTTGCGCAACTCGAACGCAAGGACAGCAAGCCCGGTGTCGTGCCGGCGTCGATGACCCGATTTGTCGAGCCTGACAAGCTGATCCCTATCGATGGCAAGATCAAGACTTTGGCCCAAGATGTGACTGGCAAGCAGGTTGGGACCATCGCCAAAGCCAAGGCCGCTTGCGACTACCTGTTCACGACCATGCGCTACGACAAAACCGGAACCGGCTGGGGCCGCGGAGATGCGCTGTGGGCCTGCGATGCCAAGCACGGCAATTGCACCGATTTCCATTCGCCGTTCATCGGGATGCTGCGCGCCGAGGACATCCCTGCGAGGTTCGACATCGGGTTTCCTCTGCCGGAGAACAAGGACAAAGGAGACATTGCCGGCTATCACTGCTGGGCGGAGTTCTACGCCTCAAAGATCGGCTGGATTCCGGTCGATATCTCCGAAGCATGGAAAGCCAAAGAGAAAAAGGACTATTTCTTCGGCAGCCTGGACACTAACCGGGTCCAGTTCTCCAGCGGCCGCGACATAACCCTTTCGCCCAAGCAGGACGGCCCGCCGTTGAATTATTTCGTCTATCCTTACGTCGAGGTTGACGGCAAGCCGTATGAGGCTGTGGGCAAGCAATTCAGCTTTGAAGAACTGAAGGCCGGCGAGCGAAAGGCGTCCGGGTCGCAAACCGCGGCGGCTTCATCGGGGAAGTAACCTCGTAGCAACGTCGGAGTCGGATGGTTGTCTGGAGGTGGTCCTTGGAGTTATTCATATTCGCCCGTTTTCACGCCAGCGCGGGCAATGAGGGTGCTGTTGCGGAGGCGTTGGATGCTGTTGTGCGCCCTTCCCGCGAGGAACCCGGCTGCCTGAGCATTCACGCTTTTCGTTCGATCCGAGATCCGCGGCTGTTCTACATTCACTCGCGCTGGACAAACGAGGAGGCATTCGAGTATCACGCCAGTTTGCCCCATACGGTGCGATTCATCGAACGCGTGGCGCCACTGATCGATCATCCTCTGGATGTGACGCGAGCGGAGCTAATTGGCTGAGCCTCGCTTCACTTCCGATCTGCGGAAGAGTCGTTGCGCGGAGGGAACCCGCAGATTAACAGCGCCTTTTCCCCTCTCCCGGTGTTTCTGTATTGGTAAGCCCGCCAGGGCATACGATAAAGAATCTCAACTTTTCGGAACTTTCCGTTTCGGCCAGGGGAAATACTGACGGAAACGAGATCGGGTTGACCACTCGAGGTGGAGTTGCTGACCGAGCGAACCGACGAACAGCTGCTTGCGCAAGCGCTGGCCGGAAACGAAGATGCCTTCACTGCCCTCTACCGCAGGCGGCAGGGCCCCATCTTCCGCTTCGCCTTGCACATGAGCGGCTCGTGGCTGATCGCCGAAGAGGTAACGCAGGACGTTTTCATGTTCCTGATCCAGCGGGGCCGCGACTTCGACCCATCCCGAGCCGCGCTGGGAGCCTACCTGTTCGGGGTGGCCCGCAACTACGTGCGGCGGGCGCTGGAGCGTAATTATTCGGAGACGGGATTAAGCAGTCCGCTGGATGACGAAGCGCAGTCTTTGACCGTCAATAGCGATCCCGGTGACGGAATCGCCCGGCAACAGACTTCGACTGCGGTGTGGAAGGCTGTGCTTTCTCTGCCGGAACATTATCGCGAGGCGGTGGTGCTCTGCGATCTCCAGGAGTTGACTTATGCAGATGCGGCGGAAGCGCTTGGCTGTGCGCTGGGCACCATCCGTTCGCGGCTGCACCGGGCGCACGACATGCTCAGCCGGAAGCTGCAACATTCGGCAGCCGCTGTACCCGGGATATCGAGCATTACGGCGAGGTGCTTGTCATGACATGCCGTGAATTCGAACATCGTGCTGCCGCTCTGACTTTGTGGGAGCTGTCGCAGGCGCAGGACCAGCAGATCCTGGACCATGCGGGCGAGTGCCAGAAATGCGCCGCCTGGTTGCAACAGCAGCGAATGCTGGCGGCTACGATGCAAACGTTGCAGGCGCGAACGGCCGCCTGCGCCGCTGGCCCCGATGTGGAACGGGCGCTGCTCCGGGTAATCCGGCAAGGCGCCTCCCAATCTGTGCAGCCGGAGATGGCGCACCGTTTCACTCCAATCGCCATGCGGCTCAGCCGATTCTTCGAAGTCGGGGCGTATGTGGCCGTCGGGGCGGCCATCGTGGTGGCACTTTTCCTGGGGGTGCGGCTTTTGGAGGAGCGCTCCATAAGCGTGTCGGTGAAGAGCCAAGTGACGCATCCAAGCGTCAGTGTGCCAAGCGTCGTTGCCGACAACTCTGAGTCCCAGCCGCACCCGCAGCTACGCGCGGTGTCGCGAAGCAACGTTAATCGACCTCCAACCCGGCGCGTTCAATCGGCAAGCAAGCCAGGGCCGGATACGGCTGAGCCATCGCAGGCCAGCCCGGACGCAGACTATGTTGCGCTGATGTTCTGCGACCCTCTGAGCTGCTCCGGCGATGCCCAGGTCGTGCGCATGGAACTTCCGAGTCCTGGAATGGCAGCCTCGGGCGGCCAACAGGATGCTCAGATGCGGATTGCCGATGTCGTTGTCGGCTACGACGGAGTGGTACGGGCGGTCCGGATTGTGAACTGAATTGATAGCAACAACCCAGTTAAATCGAAATCGAGGATAGAAACCATGTGCACTATGAAATCTGGGATTCTTCTCAGGGCCGGTAACTGGCTGCTGCTCGGCTTGGCGTTGGTTGGGCTGAGTGCATTCGCGGCGGCGCAAAGCGACGCTCCGGCACCACCGCCTCCTCCGCCGCATGACATGAATGTGACGTTCGGCGGGGGCTTCATGACCGGAATGGGTCATGACGAAATTGAAGAAGGGAAACTGGTCAAGGGCGTGCCCATGAGTGGGGAGATGGTCGTTACCCGTGACCGAACGCTGGCCGATGGGAATAACATTCATACCCAAAACCAGACCCTTATCTACCGCGACTCCCAGGGCCGGATGCGCCGTGAGATCGGCTTTGAACTGAACACGCCGTCCACGGGCGCTGCCAAGCGAACCATGATCGCGATCATGGACCCGGTGTCGGGAAATCGCTACATGCTCAATCCGGAAAACAAGACGGCGCACCAGATGCCGCTCCATCCTGGCAAGCCGGGAAGTGGTGCTCCGGATGCCATGCACGGAAGGATGGGCGTAGGACCCGGCACCGCGGAAGCCATGCACGACATGCCTGGAAAGGTATGGATAGGATCCAATGCCGCCAACCTGAAAACGGAGCAGTTGGGAACCAAGACCATTAACGGCCTGCAAGCGCTGGGTACGCGCATGACGCGCACCATCCCCGCCGGCGAGATTGGCAATCTGAACCCCATCGAGGTGGTCACCGAGCGCTGGTATTCTTCCGACCTGCAACTGCCGCTGCTGACCACTCACAACGATCCGATGATGGGCACAATGACGATTAAGCTGGTCAACATCAACCGCGGGGAACCGGACGCTTCCCTGTTCCAGGTGCCCTCCGATTACAAATTGATCTCCGGCAAGCCGGGTGAACCACTCTACATGCCGATGCACCCGTAGCACTTTGCACTCGGCGGAGGTCCGGAACAGGCCTCCGCCTTTTCCCTTCCCGTCTGAGTCGCGCCAGTCTGCCGGCGCTGACGGCAGCCTATTCTCTACAAAACTTTGACATTGTCTGACTGCGAATTGCGGTGCAATCCATCCCTGGTAGGGTCGAGGACTGACGCGGTGCTCCGAAGGTCAAGCCTATCTGTTTCTCCCTGTTTCCTTTGGGAGTGCCTCACTAACCCGACCGTAAGTCCGTTTCCAGCCCCCGCCACGTCG
>JBEKNL010000123.1:0-11922 GCA_049522855.1 Candidatus Korobacteraceae bacterium | reverse complement strand
TTTGAAGCGGCGGGGGCTGGAAACCAGTTTACGGTTTGGCTAGTGAGGCACTCCCAGAGGAAACGGGGAGCAACGGATAGGCTGAACCTACGGAGCACGGCGCCAGTCCTCGACCCAACCAGGGTGGTAGGAGATGATCTTCTTCGTCAGATTCAGTTCATCGACGGCCTTTTCGATTTGGCAGCCTAAGCGTATGTGTCGTGCTGCATGCAATAACCTGTCTGCGTTTGAAAGTTGCAACACTACCCCCGCGTGAGGCTCAAGTAATATCCGGCTCGATCTGCCGCATAGCTGCACATAGAGTGGGACTGGACTGGGCTAGGATTGCGTCCAAGGCTGAGAAAATATGAGCCTGAATAGCGCGGTCGTCAGCGGCAATGTCGTTCAAACGGCGCCATGCAACGGCAATACTGTCGGCATCGGGGCAAGTCTCGGCAATCGCAAGGGCGCGCTCCAGGGTGGTGAGAGCACTGTCGTTCGCGAGGTCAATCAGTTGCCGCACGGCTGTACCATAAGCGCCCACCCACGGCGCGGGCTCGAACGTTTGTGCCACCAGATGATCGAAGTACGCGATACGCATTCGTTCTACCAGGCCATTGGGGGATGAGTTACGAGCGCTGAAGCGGAGAGTGATCCATAGCGCGAAGTTATCCAGGCGAGCATCCGAAAAACGGTAATCCGGGCGAACTGGGTCCCCCATGAGCCGACCTTCGACCTCGAGTTGCTTCTGGATTGTCGTTCCGGCCAGGGGAAGCATCTTGACAAACGATAGGGGGGGCCCCCCCAGCGCCGCGGCGGCACGCAGGAAGGAAACATTCTCGCGCAGCGTGTCGAAAGTGCTTGCAGGATCCAGCAACATGAATCCCATGTCGAACACCAGCCCCGCATCCCTAATGTCTTGCATGGCTTGCAGGTTGCGTTCGACGGTGGCCCTCTTGTTCAGCACTGCCAAGCCAGTTGTGTTCCCGGACTCCACCCCCAGGTAAACCGCCAGCAGGCCTCGCTCCCGACAGCGGCCCATCAAGTCGCGGTCAACGTCGTCAACCCGGCAAGATATCTTCCATCCAATCTTGCCGGTCAATTTCTTTTCGTCCAGGGCGAGAAGGAAGTCATCGATCCAACGCCGCTGGACAGTCGTCTTCGCCGCGAAGTCATCGTCCTGGAAAAGAAATAGCTGTACGCCGCGGGTTTCATACAACTCCTTCATCTCTTCGGCCACGTCCAGCGCCGAGCGGGTGCGACGATTCGGTCCGGGAGCGCCCGCATAGAACTGGCGGATGCTACAAAATGAGCAGTCGAACAGGCAGCCACGACTGGCCAGCATCGGGGCGATGGGAATGCCACGCGCGGCCTGAAGGGCTTCGCCGCGCACGGGCCAAGGAAGCGAGTCCAGGGGCTCAACCAGCGGGCGCGGCGGGTTAATCGCTATGTCCTCACCGCATCGAAATGCCAGCCCAGGTATTTTGTCCCAGACTTCGGGGTGAGCTAGGTTCTCGAGCAACTCGCGCGTCGTCAGCTCACCCTCGAAGCGGACGATCGAGTTCAGATCGGGTGATTCCTCAAAAGTGGAAACTGGGCAGAGGCTCGGATAATGCCCTCCGGCGGTGAAGTGTGACTGCACACCCGCCTGCCGGAGAGCACACATGAGACTGCCAAATTCCCGCAGGCTGTATTGGAAGATGATGGAGAATCCGATCAACTTCGGATTCAACTTCATGGCGACGCGAGTGATCTCCTCTTCGGCTCCCGGAGAATAGGGAGCGAGCTGAGTACGATACCCCGACTTATGCAGGAGGGCCATGATGTAACGCAGGCCTAAGTTCTCCTGGTTTTCCCATCCGACAAAGAGTGCGTCGATGGCATTCGATTGACACATTGCCGGTCTCCTTCCAACGAAGGTCAACCTTTGGTCGAAACCTTGCCACCTTGGAACTTGACGGACTCGACTGTTTTCAATACCTCCTCCAGCGCCTTGGTGTATTCCCGAGCCGTCGCGAGCTCGGCCCGAACGGCAGTTAAGGTGATCTGTTGCAATTGTTCCTCGTTGAGCAACTTGAGAAAGGCGGAATCCATGATTGGCCCAAACCTGCTAGAAATCAGGTTATTAATGTGGCCAGGTTGCAGCAGGAACTGCGATGGTGTGCTCATGATTGTCTCCTTGTGAGGTTGTGCTTTGGGAAGAGCTCGTAAGACCGCTGTGCCCCCCAAAACTAATTGGTTGCTCGAAATTATGAGCAAGACTGAGCGTTCTTATTTCAAGCGCCGAATGGCAGTCATAAGTTTGAAACAGCAGTCCCTATTTGTCTGTGACGTGTGGATCATGACAATGTGACCCTCGCTGAAGGCTCCAGGATCGATGGAGGTTCGGTTTTCAAGCCGATGCCGGGCGGCGGTTGGACAGAAACCGACCTTACCTCTTCCGGGGACCAGTCGGCCTGTATCCAACGTGGCCGACCCTGCTCAGGCGGTTGTTGGTGCGCCGCCGAACCGCTTCCCATTCAACCTGCCGTTGCCGCCGCAACACAGCATCTACGAAGAAGACAGTGACTACGCTTCCGACAAATGCAGCGGCTAAATTGACGAGCAGGCTCCGCCAGGGTTCGGGAGCAAAAAACGAAGCGGCAAAGAGCGCAGCCGCACCCGTCATTAGCGGTATCAGCAATCGAGTAGTCATCCAGGCCGATCGAGATCATCACGACTGCGATGAAGAAGTTGAGCAACGGCAACGGCGGAATCAGCATGCCCTACTCCGTTGAAGAAGCTCGGCTGCGACGAACTCTTCAGGGCAGAAAAACCGCCGCGAAAGGCGACAATGGCTCGCGTCAGATCTTGGAGTTCATGCATAAAGTTGGTGTGCCCATGGCGATGGTAGCCGTTGGCGTCGGGGAAAGGAAGTCACCCCGGGGTGGGATGGCCGTCACTTGATTCCGGCTGGGATTCTGCTACGCTGCCTTGTCGCTTTGTCCCGGAGTCTGGCCGTGTACCTGTATTCTGCCTCGGGCAGCTTGTTCATCGAAGATGTTCTGCTGAACCGCATCGCGGAAAAACTACGAATTAGTTTCTCCGACCAGATGAACCGAAACGTTTCGCCCAGCGAGCTCAATGCCTGGCGGAACTCCCTGCAGTCGTTTGCCCACGTTCTCTTTCATTTTCAACTGGCAAATGTTGGCGTTGTGCTGGAAATGCAGTTGCCGCTTACCTCCAAACGCCTGGACTGCCTCTTAACGGGGGTCGACGCGACTGGTCGGCCGTCGGCTGTGATCATTGAGTTAAAGCAATGGGCAGACGCGGAAGCCAGCTCCATCCAGGATTGCGTTGTCGCCTTCGTGGGGCAAGCGCCTCGGGACTTGTTGCACCCGTCGCAACAGGCGCTGCAATACAAGCAATATCTGGAAGACAGCAGCACCGCTTTCTCGGATGGGACGATCCGGCTTTCCGCCTGCAGCTACCTGTCCAATCACCAGCACCGGGACGACAGCCCGCTCGTGGCGCACAAGTTCGACAGTCTGCTGAGCGAGGTTCCACTTTTCGCCGGGGATCAGACCCATGAGTTCGGGGAGTTTCTCCGGCAGCACCTGGCCTCCGGTGACGGCCTTGAGACTCTTAAACTCGTTTTGGCCAGCAAGTACAAAGCGAGCAAGAAGCTCCTGGATCATGTCAGTGCGGTAATCAAGGGCCGGCGGGAGTATGTGCTGCTGGACGAGCAGCAGGTGGTCTTCAATGCAGTTTTGGGCCTGTTGCGAAGTGGGTATCACGACAAACAGAAGACGGTTGTGCTGGTGAAGGGTGGGCCCGGGACCGGGAAGACGATCATCGCCCTGAACCTGATGGCGGCCCTCTCCGGGGAGGGGTACAACGTTCGGCATGCCACCGGCTCGCGTGCGTTCACTGGCAACTTGAAGAAGATCCTGGGGTTTCGGGCGGGCGAGCAGTTTAGCTTCTTCAACAACTACGTCTCCACGGACTACAACTGTGTCGATGTGCTGCTCTGCGACGAGGCGCATCGGCTTCGCCCTACCAGTAATCACCGATTTCAGAGAGTCAAGTCCAACAAACGGCAGGTCGACGAGCTGGTATTTAGCTCGAAGGTGGCGGTCTTCTTTATCGATGACCTGCGGGTGGTCCGTCCCGGTGAGGTGGGCAGTTGTGAACTGATTCGCAGTGCCGCTGGGACCGCCGGCGCAGTGCTGCAGGAATTTGAATTGGAGGGGCAGTTCCGATGTGCAGGATCGGAGGAATTCATCCGCTGGGTCGATGCGACGCTGGGAATTGCAAACGACGAGCTCCCCTGGGAGCCCGATGGACAATTTGACTTCCGGATCTTCGACTCCGTCGAAGAGATGGCGGAAGCCGTCCGCGCCAAAGCGAACGGCGGCTACAGCGCTCGCCTGGTCGCCGGCTTCTGCTGGCCTTGGTCGGATCCCGATAGTTCCGGTCATCTGGTCGACGATGTGAAGCTGGACGGCTTCAGCATGCCCTGGAATGCAAAACCCGATGCAGGCAAGCTGGCGGCGGGCATCCCAAAATCGAACTTCTGGGCATCGGATCGGGACGGTATCAATCAGGTGGGTTGCGTCTACACGGCGCAGGGGTTCGAATTCGATTACGTGGGCGTCATCTTTGGCAAGGATCTCATTTACTCCAATGGATGGATCGGAAACAAGAGACTCTCGGAGGATTCGGTGGTGAAGAAGGCTCCTGAGGCCGAATTCGTAAACCTGGTAAAACACACCTACCGCGTGTTGCTGACGCGCGGTATGAAGGGATGCTACGTCTTCTTTGAGGACTCAAAGACCAGAGACTTCTTTTTGAGCCAGATCAAGAGTAAAACAGTGATGGCGGCTGGCAATGTCTAGCAGATTAAGACTGCGTCAGAGTCTTCGCTCCGGCGCAGGCTCTGTCTCCAGGCAGTGGGACGGACATCCCAAGCTACGAAGGTCAATGGTTTCACCGCAACCGATCCAACTGCATTGGGCGAGGCCCAGCCCTGCAAAGCTACGATTGCTTTCTCTCGCGGCTATTGTGGTCGTGCTGCTATTCCCAGCCGCCCGCGCCCAATCGGCCGAAAGGCCATCCCCGAACCAATTTCTCATCGCATCGGACATTCACTTCAATCCCATGGCCGACCCGTCGTTACTTGCTGACCTTATGGCCGCGGCTCCCGCTCAATGGGAGGCGATTCTGCAACGCTCCAAGCTCACCGCCTTCAGCCAGTACGGTCACGGTACCAACTGGTGGCTCCTCCAGTCTTCCCTGAATGAAATGCGGGCCACCTTGCCCCGGCCCGCGTTGATCATGATCACCGGCGACATTTTGGCCCACCAATTCCCGCAGAACTTCGCCAGCGCTATGCACGACCAGGATCGCGAGCACTACCGCTCGTTTGTGCTCAAGACCATCACATTCGTGGCGCTCGAATTTCGCAGGCGATTCCCCGATACGACGATCCTGATTACGCCGGGCAACAACGATGAGGAGTGTGGCGACTATAGTGTTCGTGCCAATGGAACTTTTCTCGACGACACCGCCGATCTCGCTCGCTCCCTAGCCCATGCCGATGACGGGGTTGGCGCCGAGTGGAAGGCCTTGGGAAGCTACAACGTCCCGCACCCGTCGCTTCGCGGTATTCGTATTCTCTCCCTAAACACTGTGTTCTTCGCCGAGTGGTATCACGCTGACAGCTTCCGCGAGGGATGTGCGCCCGTTGCCTCAACCGGCCCCGCCGATCTTCTCCAATGGCTGGAGTCGACCCTCGCCAAGGCCAAAGCTGCCCGCGAAAAGGTCTGGCTTATGTTTCACATTCCGCCAGGAATGGATGGCGCCACGACTACGAAACAATACCTGTCCCAGTTACTGCGAAGCGGCTCACCCAATAACAGTGCTTGCGCCAAAGCAATGGTGCCCATGTGGGTTCCCTCCTGGACCTCGCAATTCGATAGCTTGCTGGCGAAATACCAGGATACGGTCATCGCCAGTTTCGCGGGCCACACTCATGCGGACGACTTCCGGCTCATCAATGCCGCAGGTGCCAACAAACTATTTGTTCTCATCAATCCGGCCATCTCACCCATCTACGGGCAGAATCCCGCTTTTCGCGTGGTGACCTTCGAGCGCGACGGGACCCTGGCTGACCAATCCACCTACTACCTCACTAACCTCGAAAAAGCCAGCGTCACCGTTGGCGGAACGTGGGAGAAGGAGTACACGTTCTCTGAGCAATGGAAGATGCGGCCACTGGATGCGGCGAGGTTGGCAATCCTCTACAACCAAATCAAGAATGACTCCAAGACTCGCGATCAGTGGATCAAGCTGTACAACGTTTCGAGTTCAGACCTGTCGCTACCTGACGACATTGCGCGAGGCTTGTACTGCGCGGCTGAAGCACTCGATCCCACGAGCTACCAGTCTTGCTACTGCCCCGCGCCGCGGACCAGCGAGACTGCTCCTGCTCCGCAACGCTAATCCAAGATAGTAGCGACGACCTCGTGGTGGCCGAGTGCGGAGATCGCTTGGTTGATGCGGCCGCGTTCTGACCTGAGTTCTGCCAATAGGTTATTTAGATTCACGAGAATCCTTTCGGGAGGAGTAGTCGTTGGATAGTGTAGCAGCAGAGCTCGAGGTGGAACGGCACAGCCAGGTGGTAGCATTCCGATTCGCCGGAGTACTGTGTGTAGTACTCTCGTAATTTTCTTGACTAACGGTGTACGATCAACAGCTGTTCCCACCTCGTGCATGGCCTCTTTTAACGTGGACTGACCGGCCTACCTCAGCCAGTGCTGACCTTGCCACGAGCGATTCGGCCCTGAGCCCTGGAGATTGATCGAATATGCCAAGAAATATAGTCGTTTGCTGTGACGGAACCGGGAATCAGTATGGGTCCGCTAACTCGAACGTTGTAAAGCTCTATTGGACGTTGTCCGCCCAGGACAAGCAAACCGCCTACTATCACCCCGGCGTCGGAACGATGGGGGCGAGAAATGCCCTGAGTGCGGTGGGAAAGTGGTGGACACAGGTGAGGGGGCTGGCGTTCGGCTATGGCTTCTCCGACAACATCGCCGACGTCTATTCGTTCCTGATGAGAGAGTTCAATCCCGGCGACCAGGTCTTCATCTTCGGCTTTAGTCGCGGCGCTTACACCGCTCGCGCACTTTGCGGATTGCTGCATATGTGTGGGTTGCTCACCCCGGGGAATGAGGCGTTGATTCCGTACGCTCTGCGACTTTACAAGAGCAACGATCCCTGCAAGTTTGAGATTGCCGCCGGTTTCCGAACAACTTTCAGTATCCCCTGCACACCCTATTTCCTGGGACTGTGGGACACCGTGAGCTCAGTGGGGTGGATTCTCGATCCCATTCACACCAAGGGCGGCCACTTACCCTACACCGCGACCTTGCCTGACATTCCTGTCCTGCGGCAGGCGGTATCGATTGACGAGCGTCGTGCGTTTTTCCGTCAGAGCCTGATCCATGAACCGACGCCAGCGGGTCAGAATTTAAAACAGGTGTGGTTCGCAGGGGTCCACTCGGATGTCGGTGGCAGTTATGCCGAAGCTGAGAGCGGGTTGTCGAAGATTACGCTGCGCTGGATGTTGTGCGAGGCGCAATCCGCCGGGTTGCAGCTGAATCCGCAAAAGGTGATCGATGTGTTAGGTGGCGAGGTTCCGTACGTCCCGCCGGATCCCAAGGGTCAGCTGCATCAATCGCTGCAGGGCTTCTGGTGGCTGGGCGAATTCTGGCCAAAGCGTTTTTTCTATCCCGTGCCCGTGCCGGGACAAGCTGCGCCCAAGTGGAAGCGCGGTATCACGGTTAACCTGGGGCGCGCCAGGCTGATTCCAAATGGTGTCCATATCCATCAAAGCGTTTTTGATCGGATGCGCGAGGTACCGAACTACAGGCCCAAGAGTCTACCGCAGCAATGCGTCACGGAACCGGAAAATACCTGCGAACTGGCGCCGCGACCGGTGCATCAGCAGCAGACGGCCGCTCCGCCCAAGCCATCCATGCTCAAGCGTCCCAGCGTCGTCACTGCGCTGGCGTTGCTGGTCGTGTTTGCCCTATGCGCAGCGGTCATTGCGATTTTCGCCCTGCACAACAGCCTGGAAGTGCCCAAGATCGAAAGGCCGAAGGAAGTCGCCTGGCTTCCCCAGAACTGGACGGAAGATCAGCGTCATCGTTATTACCACACGGCGCAAGGAAGTGAGCTTCTACCTTACGCATGGTTTCTGGCGCTTGAGCAGCCACGTTTCACCCTCAAGGGAGCGCCTCCACTCGGGGAAAACTCCTACTTGCAAGGCTTCGGCTTTATTCCGGACCCCGCCTACCAGCAAAATCCCGACGGCTTGCCGGTGGGATTCGCGCGCGACGATCGTTTCGTTGATCCCTACAGCGGACAGAAGTCCGTAGTGCTCGGCATGACTTGCGCGGCCTGCCATACGGGCGAATTGTTTTATAACGAAAAGGCGATTCGGATCGATGCGGGTCCGTCGCTGATCGATCTGCAGAAGTTCACTGAGGCCCTAGGTCTCGCGATAACCTGGACTTACTACGATCCTTTGCGCTTCCGCCGATTTGCGGACAGGGTGCTTGGACCCAACCACGCGCACGCCGACCAAGTGCTCTTGCGTAGGGCGCTCAAGTACTATCTCGATACCAGTTTTACTGAGTTCAAAGCGACGCGCCATCTCTTCCCGACCCCCGAAGGTTACGGCCGCACCGACGCGCTGGCTCGGATCGGCAACTTCGTCTTTGGAACCGAGCTGAACAATAACAAGAACCTGGTGGTCGGCGACGGCCCCGTGAACTTCCCGCCGGTCTGGGATGCATCCTGGATGGACTGGGTGCAATACAACGGCTCCATCCAGCAGCCTATGGGGAGAAACGTGGGCGAGGCGCTGGGTGTGCGGTCGCGCATCAATCTTCTAGGTTATCCCGGAGAGCAGTTCCAGAACACCATTCACGTCGAGAATCTCCACGAGATCGAGCTTTTGCTCGGCGGCCCGGAGCCGGGGACAGGCGTCTGGTCGCCAAAGTGGCCGGAGGACATTCTCGGAAAGATCGATCGCGACGCAGCCGGCAAAGGGGAAAAACTCTATAACGAACTATGCCTGCACTGCCACCAGGCGCCCATGTTCTCCGACCAGGGCCGCAAGCCGGAGCATTGGACGAATAATACGGACAGCGAAGGAAGACAATTCTTCAAAGTAACCATGATTCCCCTGGCTGAGATCGAAACCGATCCCAAGGAAGCGCAGAACTTTTATAACCGGACCGCCGATAGTGGACCGCTGGG
Organism: Candidatus Korobacteraceae bacterium; assembly: GCA_049522855.1. Lineage (GTDB taxonomy): Bacteria > Acidobacteriota > Terriglobia > Terriglobales > Acidobacteriaceae > Bog-257. The sequence continues at coordinate 2,634 of JBEKNL010000123.1, read as the reverse complement.
AAAAGGGATCATATCTGCCCGCGACGGACTTAAGTACATTACGCAAAAGCTGATCGATCAGGCATACACCGAGCTCAAGCTTTCGCCGCAACAACAGGAGGAATGGAACGGCTACCGGAAAAACGAACTGCTGGCGCCGCTGGCATACAAGGCACGGCCCCACAACGGCGTCTGGGCTACGCCTCCTTACCTTCACAATGGTTCCGTTCCCAACCTGTTTGCGCTGCTATCACCGGTTTCAGAGCGGCCGAAAGTTTTTTATCTCGGGAACAAGCAATACGACCCCGTCAAACTCGGTCTCAACACCAACCCCCTCAAAGGCGCCTCTGAGTTTCGCACCGATCTCCCTGGCAATTCGAACGCAGGGCATGAATTCAACGACGGTCCAAAGGGCAACGGCGTGATCGGCCGCAAGCTGTCCGAAGAGGAACGAATGCAGATTATCGAGTACCTGAAAACGCTGTAAGCGGTCCGTCGAGGTGGCGATGGTAGCCGTTGGCGTCGGGGAAAGAAAGTCTCACCGGGGTGTAACGGCTGTCACTTGATTCCGGCAGGGATTCTGCTACGCTGCCTTGTCGCTTTGTCCCGGAGTCTGGCCGTGTACCTGTATTCTGCCTCGGGTAGCTTGTTCACCGAAGATGTTCTGCTGAACCGCATCGCGGAAAAACTGAGGATTAGTTTCTCCGACCAGATGAACCGCAACGTTTCGCCAGACGAACTCATCCGCCGCCAGACGCACCGGAAGACAATGTGTTTATCGAAGGGGTGGCAATGAGAAAGAATGGCAATGCCGTCATCATCATGTCGGCACAGGCGACACTCAAGAGGCGCCTACGGCGCCATTTAACGTCTCTAGGCTTTCAGAAAGCTGAGGACGGCACTCTTACTCCTCCGGGTACTGGAAAAGATGCCATCCGAACAGTCCATAACGTTCAGCAAGATGATCGATTGGCTGCGAACCGCAGGTTTATCTCGGAGCGCCTTCCAGAACTTATAAAATACTTCGCGTCGGGAGAAGATATAGACGCGGCCCGCATATCACCGGTGCTTGAGCAGATATCCAGCGGAACGTGGGAGGGAGACCTATTCCCGTATAGTCAACAAAGTCGTGCGTAGGGCTGAACTCCTCAAAGGTCACCGTCATGGTTTTAGGACATCCCAAACAGGACCACCACCTCGAATCTCCCCGAGCACGGCCAGAACCCCTTCCAGCCTTGTCCTTCGATGCGTCGCAACAGGTTGTCCAAAAACAGAAAGAAAAATAACAGCGCCGCTAGGTTGTACCCCTCCCGCGAATGCTTCTGCACGCTGCCAGGCTCCTCCTCATCTTCTTCATGCTTCAGCCAACACAAGCATAGAAAGCCAGTCAGGAGATGCACCACGTTGTGGCCCAGAAACGCCAGGATTGGCAGCGCCACCCTCCACCACGACCAGTATCCCGCCACCGTAAGTTTCAAAACCGCCAGCACCACAGAAAGGAAGCCAAACATCCAGAACCCCATGGTCTGAATCGGATGTTCTGGTTTGCTGCTCATGCCGCCTCGTGCTCATAGTATTTCAGCAGGCCGCCCAGCCGCTCCCGACACCGCATCTCGCAGCGCGCGCCGCAATGAGCCTTCACCCAACAAGATCAGCTTGGCCAGGCATTCCTCCTTAACCGACCTTACCCAGCGTTCCGCATAGGCGTTCAGATTCGGACTTCGGGGCGGCAAGGCCAGGGTCTTCACGCTTGCGGCTTCGATCACCTGACGAAACGATGCGCAGTATTTGCGGTCGCGATCATGCAGTAGGTACCTGCGGTGGATCAGAAAACCAGCATCTTCCATCGTCACATTGCGCGCCATCTGTTCCATCCACTGCTGGTCCGGATGGGGTGTGATCCCAGCCAGACAAACTCTCCGACTCTCCAACTGGATAAAGAACAACACGTAGTAGGTAACCAAGCCTTTGAGCGTAAGCACTTCCACCGTGAAGAAGTCGGTTGCCACCAATACCGCCAGGTGAGCCCGGATAAAGTCTTTCCAACTGGTCGTCTGCTTCCGCTTGGGAGCCGGTGGAATATCATGGCGGCGGAGAATATTGCCCACCGTCTGATCCGAGAGCCGGAGGCCCAGGTTGGCCATGGCGCCCACGATCCGGTCATAGCCCCACCCGGGATTTTCCTTCGCCATCCGCACCACCAACCGCTCGCTTTCCTCGTCAACTCGGGGACGACCCCAGGACTTGCGAAACTTCGATCCGTCGAACTTGGTGGCGATGAGCTTTCGGTACCAGGCCAGCAGCGTATCCGGTCTCGCGACAGCCGCCAATTCTTCCAAGGCTTTCCGTCCGAGCCGGTGGGCGATCTCCGCCAACGTAGCTTTTTCGCCATCGGATAACAACAACCGGCCTTGGATTTGGGCTCTCAGGATCCGGTTCTCGGCGGCCAGATATTCGTTCCTCAGTAGAAGTTCCTGGTCTACGGTTCCGGTGATGTACGCCAGCATGCGAGCCCAAACCATTCCCGAGCCTCCCTAAACTTGATCGTCGAACCCGGATTGTACATGCTCTTGAGGTTTTAGAAAGCAGCTGTGCGAGGAAATTATGAGACCGGAAACCAGCCTTTTCAAAGCGTTTGAGATTTTTGACCATACG
>JBEKNL010000122.1:0-10710 GCA_049522855.1 Candidatus Korobacteraceae bacterium | reverse complement strand
CACTGGTGGTGATGGTCGATATTCCATGATTGCCTTGAGCGATGCTGAGAGACCTTGGTGAGGCCGAGATCGTGAAATTGCCTGCTGCGGTCACGGTCAGCGTGACGGTCGTGCTTTGCTGGATCCCTCCCCCATTGCCGGTTACCGTGATAGGATACCTTCCCACCAGCGTGCTCGCCCCTACCGTGATGGTCATGGTCGAGCTGCCGGAACCCGGGGCCGGAATCGTCTGCGGGTTGAAGCTGACTGTCGTGCCCGTGGGCACACCCGAAGCCGACAAACTGATTGAGCTGCTGAAGCCACCGCTAACGGTGGTAGTAATCGTGGAGGTTCCCTGATTGCCTTGCGCGACACTGAGAGACCTTGGTGAGGCCGAGATCGTGAAATTGCCTGCTGCGGTCACGGTCAGCGTGACGGTCGTGCTCCGCTGGATCCCTCCCCCATTGCCGGTCACCGTGATGGGATACCTTCCCACCCGCGTGCTCGACCCCACCGTAATAGTCATGGTCGAGCTGCCGGAACCCGGGGCAGGAATCGTCTGCGGATTGAAGGTCACCGTCGTGCCCGTGGGCGCTCCCGTTGCCGACAGAGTGATTGAGCTGCTGAAACCACCACTGACACTGGTGGTGATGGTCGATGTTCCATGATTGCCTTGAGCGATGCTTAGAGAAGCCGGCGAGGCTGAAATGGTGAAATTGGGCACTGCCCGGAAGGCGACCATCTGCATGATCCACTGGCCGACTGGACTGATTGGGGTGGTCGTGCTGTACCTGCCAGTGGCCGTCACCATTCGGTCTTCCGCAATGTCGCCATCTGGTGACGTGAGCAAGCGCTCGGTGAAGCCGCTGCCAGGACCGGTGGTTCTGGTGGCAACGATGTTTGCGCCGAAGATCAGATCCGTCGTATTTGTCGTTGTCGCCGAGCCACTGCTGCTGGAGCTGCTGCTGCCCGAATCCGTAGCTGTTACATCCACCGGGTTGGCAGGATCCGCGCCGCTGTATTCAAGGATGCGAATGTCGGGATGGACCGCAGCGCTCGAAAACGTTACGGTAACACTGTTGGCTCCAGCGGACGCCGATGCAATGTTCTTCGCGTAGTAGATGGACTGCGACAGTGCGCCACGGACGACCGTAGGGCCGACGGCGCGGGCATACGCGTTACCCATTGAGTCGCTAACTGTACTGACCGTGGCCGTGCTGTCGTGCCACCCCACGACGACAACGTTGAGGTCTCCAGCACCTTGCGCAGCGGTAAACGTGACATTCACCATAGTCTGAAGCGTTTGGGGCGTTGCGTAATTACCTTGCACATAGTTGATTGGATTCGAAGGGGACTCCAATCTCGAACCGTTGTAGACCCACTGGATCTGCGCCGCCGTAAGGGCGCGGTTGTAGACACGGAGATCATCGACCGCGCCGGAACTAAATTTCGAGATACCACCGCGAGAAAAGAGATAGATGGGATCGTTGCCAAAACTGTTGGTGTTGGTTGATGCGGACAGACTCCAAGCGGGGGATTGCAAAACGCCGTCTATATAGAACGCTACCTCGTTCCCTCCGGTCTGACTCTTGTCGAACACGAGAGCCAAGTGGTGCCAAATTCCGGAAGAGGGCTGAGTGTAGCAATTGGCGGTCGTCCCTTCGTTACCGCGTAACGCAGCTTGAACCCCGTGACAAACGTCACTGTCAGGTAGAAAGGCAAAGCCGGTAGTTGAATTCTGATAGTTGCTGGTGGCCTCAAACAGGACGTCGTCCCCAACTGCCGAGTAGGTCCGATTTGCCCATAAGGAAATGGTGACTGCCCGGGTGCCACTGAGATCAATCGCGGGAATGCTTACAGAATCTCGATTCGCGGCATCGCCGAGAATCCCATGTTCATTGGCTCCTTTGAACCATCTGACCCCATCGGACAAAGGTGCCGTATAAAAGATCCCAGGGGAGTCGGCTACCATGGTGCCGGAGGCCTCGTCAAATTCCCAATAACCCGCTGGAGTTTGGGCTTGCAGAGGCGCCACAATGGCCAGAACTAGGAGGGAAATCAACCAGATGAACGAGGATGAAAGACGGTTAATGATTTTGCTCGTTTTAATGGCAGAGCCCCGTTTTCGCATGAGTTTGCCCTGTCGCCGACGTAGCTGTCGCAGCGCCGGAGGATCCACAATGGACTATTAGGGTAACCGAAGGGGGCTCATGTCCGAGCCCTAAATGTCTTGCAGTCAATTACTAAGGTAATCTCAAAGTAACCTTAGAAATGGCCTCAATGCCTGAGGAATGGGGGGCGAGCAGCTTCATTACACAGGATCGAGGTAACCCGGCCGCGGCGCTCTTCAAGCTGCTGCCGAATCGTCGGATCGAGCTTCGAAAGTGCCGCCGCCATCATCTACGGTCCAGCGTCCCACACCCACAACCTGCGCCAGCCGGTCCTATCGTGCAATTGCACAAGCGAAAGGTGTACCTTGCAGTGGTGATCTCGTGGCGATAAGAAAACTACCCGAAGAGATCAACCGCAAACTGCCGTCATCTCCATTACTTACAAAACTCCTATCAATTTGACAGGGCATTCACGCTGCACTCGCCTTCCCGTATTGAGCGTACCATTGGCCATGAGCGAAATCCGCCCCACATGGCCTGTCGAAGCCACTGATCGCTGGCTAGCTGCCGATGGCCTCATTGCCCAAGATTCAGATGAAGAAGAGGACGACGAGGAAGAGGACGAAGAGCAGGAACCAGACGAGCAAGAGGAAGAAGATGATGAGGACGAAAGCGACGGCTACTCGGAGTGACGATTCGCCTTGCCTCAGAGAAACAAACGAAGGATGTTTGGTGCTACGGTCAGCCTGTCGGTCAGAAGTGCAGCCAAGCTCATCTCATTATTTTCGCGCCCTATGCCCAGTCCCATACACCGTGACCTCCCCATCAACCACGACTGCCACAAATTTGTTGGTTCCCACGTCTTTGAACTGCACGACCTGATGCCCCTCCCGCGCCAGTTGTCCCCAGCGACTCGGCTTCTCGGCGTTCTGTTCGATGGCCTGATACTCCTGCCCATCCATGGTGAAAGCGAGCGTTCTTAGCTGATGTCGGTTGGTGCGGCGGACGGGCACACTTTTTCCGTTCACATCCACTGTATTGCTGCTCATCAATTACTGGGGAATCGAACCCAAGAGTGCTTTGTCAAGCGGGCCAGATATCTGCTTGACCGCCATCTTAAGAAGGCACATGGCTTGACCGCTGCTGCTCCGCCACAATCTGACACTCTAGCTCCGAACTCCTCATTAACCAATGACGTCAAGGCTTGGGAGAATGAGATGGCCGCAATTAAGGCGCGCATCGCGGAACTGGAAGCTATTCTGCGCTCCAAGGGTGTCCAGAGGCGACGGAGTGCAGGATTGCAAACAAGGTCAGCAGAAAAGCCGCTAAAGAAGAAGAAGGGGGGAGATTTCCATTTGGTGCAGGGATTCCGTTCAAGGCTTGAGCGCCGGAGTTATTGCAACTTCGCGTACTCCGCTTTGGCTTGCTGCAAGATCGGAATATCGGGATCGGCATCCTTCCAGAGGGTGAGGAAATCCTGATAGGCAGCCTTGGCTTTGGCGGTGTCGCCTTGCAGGGCGTAAGCGCGAGCGAGGCCGAGGCGGGCCAGCGCTCCCCATGGAAAGTTCACCACCAAGCCCCGGTGGTCGATGAACTTCTGAAATTCCGGTGCCGCCGCGTTGCCGTCGCGGAGCATGAGATAGGCTTGTCCGCGCAGATAGGCTGGGCATAGATAGATGGTGGCCTGGGTAGGTTGGCAGAGTTCGATCGCACTAGCCACCTGCAACAGTTCGATTGCCCGGTTCGGGTCTTCACGCTGCAAGGCGATAGCGGCCCGGATCGTGGGCAGCCAATACCTCTGGACCAGCGTGTCCAGCGGGAACGTCTTGTCGAGTTCGGCAACCACCTTCTCCACCGGTGCCGTATAACCTGCCCGCGCTAGGGCCAGCGCCGCTACCGCACGCACGTTGCGGTTCGGGGCCAGCCTCATTGCTGCATCGACATCAGCGAGCGCCTGCTGCCGGTTCCCCGATTCCACCTCGCGCAGAGCCGCTGCCACCTGATACGTTGCGGCAGTCTCTTTGGCGTCACTGTTCTGGGTCAAATCCATCGCCCGCCGGGTCAGCTTGCGTGCATTCTTCAACTTTCCGTACCAAGCTTCCGTGTCCGCTTGCGCGGCTAGCAGCAGATCTTCCGCGCCTGCCGTGCTCATGGCGACTGCTGCCAACTGCGCCATCTGTGCCCTATCCCCCTTCAGAAAAGCCAACTGATAGCGGTACTCGAGCAGGCCCTCGTCCTCAAACTTCTGCTCCTCCGCCTGCTTGTACACCGCCTCAGCCTCATCCAGCCGGTTCAGGTTCGCGTAGTCGTTGCCGAGGTTGCCATAGTTGACCCAGGCGTTCGGTTCCTGGCGCAGCGTCTCGTGTGCTTCCCCCAATGCCTTTTCCCAGTTTCCAAGGCTCGCGGAAATGAATGCCAGGTTTATGTAAGGCCAATGATCCCTCGGGTAGGCCTGCCGCCACAGCTCGTGTGCTTGCGCCGCCTTCTCCAGCTCGCCCGTTGCCGACAGGTAATAGAACGCCTCGATGGAGAGCCGTTCTCGCTCGCTCACTTTCTCCCTTAATTCGTATGCCTTGCGTGCATTCTCCGCCGCCCGCCCCTCTTGGTTGAGGCTGCGGTAGGCGAGCGACATCGTTCCGTAGGCCATTGCAAAATTCGGGTCGAGTTCTACTGCCCGCTTGAAGAAAGGCAGGGCGGCCGTGAGCCCTTTTACATCAGACGTTTTCCAACCCAGGCTGTAGGCTTTCAGCGCCTCCAGCGATGGTGTGGTCGCTTCCTCCAGTGGCGTGGCGTATTTCTGCACCGAGCCCACCGATTCGCCCAGCTTGCCGCGCAAGCTGACCGCCGCCTTGCCCAGCCGAGATTGTTCTTGGTACGTCTCATCGGCAGATCTCTCCGCTTGCGGCAGAATCTCTAAAGTTGGCGATCCCGCAGCGACCCACATGTCGGGCTCTAGATTGGCAACAAAATCATCGAGGTGTCCAAATCCGTTCCGAAGAGTCTGCAGCGATTCAGCATCTTCAGGCTCTTTCAAGCCACACGCCCACTCGATCCATTGGCCTGCTTCCGGGCCCGGCAGGGTTGGTGGCGTTCCTTCCAACATGGCCTGGGATCGTAATTCGTTGATCGCCTGGTCACGGAACTGATTCAGTTCATTTACACGGGGTGCCCGACGGTGCACAATACTACCGTGCTCCAACTCAGTCGCGAGAGCCAAAAGACGGGAGCGCAGGTGCTCTCTGATTTCCTCAATGAGTCCCTCAAGTTCCTTTCCGTTCTGCAATGATGGCTCGGGAACCGTTTTGACTATCCACATCTCGGGCTCTAGATTGGAAACAAAATCATCGAGGTGTGGAAATCCGTTCCGAAGAGTCTGAAGCGATTCAACATCTTCCGGCTCTTTCAAGCCGCACGCCCACGCGATCCATCGGTCTGCTTCCGGGCCCGGCAGGGTTGGTGGCATTCTCTCCAACCCGGCCTGGGATCGTAATTCGTTGATCGCCTGGTCACGGAGCTGATTCACTTGATCTACACGGAGTGCACGACGGTGCACAATACTACCGCGCTCCAACTCAGTCGCGAGAGCCAAAAGACGGGAGCGCAGTTGCTCTAAAGCCCTCGCCTCGGCAAGTTTCTGTATCCTCTCAAGGAGTTCCTCAAGTTCCTCTCGATTCTGCCATGAGGCCTCGGGCAGTTCCGACGACACGAACGCACGCAGGTTTCGAGCCGATTCTGCCGTCGCCTTAAGCTGCTCAATGACTTCTGCGATGTCGACGGATTCGGCAGCCTTGAGTTTTCCCAAGCTTTCACAGAACAGGGCTACAGAATCGTCCAGAGACACGAGGGCGGAAGGACACAATGCAATCATGTCAAGCTCCTAAGCCGGAATCTACGTTCTAGCTCGCAACAGCCCCGCCCTATATAGCCCTCCCGAGATTTCGGCGCACTTTTTGCCTTTGCTCAGCACTCCCACCACCTGGCAGAGGGGAGATCCGAACCATTTAGGATGCAATCGATCAAACTAAGGTGCACGGCCATTTGAGAATTCCCTTGGGGTTTGTTACCCCCCTATTCTTCAGGCCAGATGTCACAAGATACGACGCTACATGGCTTCTATCTCTTTGTGGCAACGAGAGTCAGTGACAACGAGCCGCTCTTGCTTACGAAAGTAACCATCTTTTTGGGGGTGGTCGAGGCATTTGCGCAGCAAGGCGCAGGCGTGTCAGGGCAGAGCAGTAGAGCACTTTTCGGTAGCGGGCTACTTTGGCGACAAACAGTTCTTGCTTTCCTCTTCACACGCCCAGCATTCAATCGAGGACGGGGGCTTTTCTGTGGGATTCTCTTGGTGTAGCGTGATCATGTGCCCACATGCAAGATAGCAGTGCAGCCAAATGCTTTCTCGCACCGTGCGCACAACTCGCCGCATAATTTTTTGCTCTGCGGCCATGGCAGAAGCTCGTTATCCTTAGGACGCACATGTTACACCCTTGCGGGACTGCTGGGCCTTGTTAAGGGTGCAAACGCTTAGCAGCAATCAACCGAGAGTGCCACCATCTAATTTTGAGGGCACGTCATTCTCCTGAGGGAAACAGGATTAGCATTTAGCTAGAAGCAATTTGTGCGGGAGGCGATTATGCCCGTCTACGATTACATCTGCAAGAAGTGCCAGAAATCCTTTGAGCTAATTCTTACTTTGGGTGAACACGACAAGAACAACATCAAATGTCCGAAGTGCGGAAGTAAGAACGTGGAGCAGGATGCCGCCGCCTTTTTCGCGGTGACATCGAAGAAGAGCTAAAACGACTTCGCTCAGCCTACCAATTCGGGCTTGATTGGGAGCTGAATTCGCAGATGCATCCGCCGTGCTCGACGAGTACATCGAGCGATGAGCGCTCACGCAGACCTCGGCGTTACGAACTCCGATTCGTGCGCGGCCAGTCGATCCGCCAGCGTCCACCCGGCACTGCCACCCAGAACAGTCGCAATGGCGGTGTCCCTCGCGCATGGTGATGAACTTTATGAGCGCTTCTGAACCGTGTTCACCAAGAGCGCGAGCCGGAACTTCGACAGCAAAGAGTGCTAGAAACAAGAAGCTGGCACGATCCCAGCAAAGCGACTTGTCGCAAGCCTTAACGTCGTTAGGAAAGCCGCGGCGCTTCCACCTGGCACTTCGTAATATCGATTTCTGCGACGACTGGGCACTGTGCGTAATGTGCGTCGTAAGATCGTGTTTTGGCTCGATCCCGCATCCCCTGCACACGCCATGGGATTCCAATTGGAACCAGGGGAACATTTGTTTGGGAACAAAGATCGAGGTCGCGGGGACTTCTGTTCGGAGGCGGCAAGCACCGCAAACGCCGTGGCGAGTGGGAGAGTGTGAGACGGCAATGCCGAGCAGGCATCAGCTGCACTTCATGTCCCGGTTTCTCGCAGTGATCGGCCAAGGAAATATGCATGCCATCTTCGCGGTATAACTCTGTGATCACCGCGATATGGTCGAGTTTGGTGAGCTTCACAAGATTACGGGGCAAGGCCAGAGCCACCTTTAGTGCGCTCTCCTTTGCCGCGTTCCCAAGCGTTCATACTCCTGGATTTTGAGTCTTAACCGGTTGTCTCATTTTTCGGGGGCAAGTCCACTCTCACGACTGGCAGACTTCGTTAGTGAGGGTGATTGTGGTTACATAATCAGGGCGCGTGCATTCTGCACCGACACTGTGCAATAGGGAACAGCCTTGCGGTTCGTGTTCTGTCATAGTTGGGGTTGGAACCTCGTTTGATGTTCCGAGAAACGGCAAGTCGCCGAGGAGACCAGGAGATGTCAATTGTAGGGCGCACCCTAAGCGGGGCAGCAGGGTAAGGATCTCTGCCTCTTGCTGGTCATGGCGCCGATCAGGGTTTTGCAGAGGAGGTTCAAGAACATGAACATTTTCGGACGTGCCACACGGTTCTCGAGGCCTCGATTGGGCAGGCAGATTCCGGTCCTCCTGCTGTCGTTACTTCTGTTGTTCGCGACTTGGCCTCAGAAGCTGGCGGCCTATCCAAGCGCGCAAGCCCCGGCGCAAGCCGCGCAGGCGCCGCCGTACACGCAGCAGACTCCCGAGCAGTTGCAGCAGTTGGTAGCGCCGATTGCGCTGTATCCGGATTCGCTGGTGGCGCAGATCCTGGCGGCGTCCACGTTTCCCGACGAAGTCGTCGAGGCCGACAGATGGGTGCAGGCGCATCCTGATCTAAAGGGCGAGGCTTTGGGTCAGGCTGTCGACCAGCAGCCTTGGGATCCCAGCGTCAAGGCGCTCACGGCATTCCCATCCGTGCTCGGAAATATGGACAAGAACCTCTCTTGGACATCAGCTCTTGGTGACGCCTACTACAACGACCAACAGGATGTGATGGATGCGGTGCAGGTGATGCGCCAGCGGGCGCAAGAAGCCGGCAATCTTAAGACCACACCGCAGCAAACTGTAGCGACGCAAGGCTCGACGATCGGCATTGAGCCTGCTAGCCCCGATGTCGTTTACGTCCCCGCGTATGATCCCTGGGTGGTTTACGGATACGCAATCGCCCCGTGGCCTTATTGGTACCAGTATCCTGGAATTTGGCTTGGCGGTCCGTACCTCAATTTCGGAATCGGCTTCGGAATCGGTTGGTTCGGCGGTTTTGGATGGGGCTGGCCTCATTGGGGATTCGATTGGCATCACCGATATCCCATTTACAACAACGAGAGGTACTACTCCCGGAGCAGAACGTTTTATAACCGGAACAGCTACTACCGAGGAGGCGGCGAGCGGGGCGTAGCCGGGAACGTGCAGCGCGGAGTGAGCGGCAACCGCGGCCCTGGCGGAGTTTACAACCGTCCCGGCGCAACGACCAGACCTTTCAACGGAAACACCCAGGCGGCTCGAGGATACGCTGCACCTCGCGGTCAGAGCGGCACCCGCTCCGGCGCCTTCAGCGGCTACGACCATGGCGGACAGGCAAGAAGCTTTTCGTCACGCGGAAGCGCCAGCATGGGTGGCGGAGCAGCGCATGGCGGCGGTGGTGGCGGAGCGCATGGCGGCGGTGGTGGACACCGCTAATCGAAGCTTCGTTACATTCCTGGTAGCTTTAAAATTTGAAAATGGAGAGAAGCCATATGCGGCGAACGACGCTGAACTTCGACAAATTTCGCAGGGCCAATCTTCCTGCATTGGCCGCGGTCGCTGTCCTTTTGATGGTGTGCTTTCCCACACGTTCCATGGCACAACAAGCCGGCCAGAAAACGTTTTCATCGCCGGAAGACGCCAGCAACGCACTCGTCACGGCAGCGCAGAGTAACGATGAAAAAGCGATGCTCGATATCCTCGGACCAGACGGAAAGCAAATTGTCTCGTCGGGAGACGAAACCGAGGACGCCCACAGCCGCGCTAATTTCGTACAAAGATACCAGCAAATGCACCGTCTGGTGAAAGAACCAGATGGAACCACTACCTTGTATATCGGCGCAGAGAATTGGCCCACGCCCATACCGCTCGTCAATAAAGGTAATTCGTGGTATTTCAACACCGAGGCGGGCAAGAAAGAAATCTTGTTCAGGCGAATTGGCCGGAATGAAATGTCGACCATTCGCGTTTGCCAGGAGCTCGTGGCGGCAGAAAAGGAATACTACTCCACACACAATGAGTACGCCCAGACAATCTTCAGTGATGAAGCGCAGCACAACGGCCTTTATTGGAAAGCTGCTGATGGCGAACCCCTGAGCCCCATCGGTCCGCTGGTGGCATCGGCCTTTGCTAAGGGCTATTCCAAAAGCCAAGATGGCGCCCCAACTCCCTACCGCGGCTACTATTACCGCATCCTAATGCGTCAGGGGAAAAATGGCCCAGGCGGCGAAAAAAGCTACACCGCAAACGGCAAAATGAGCGAGGGTTTCGCTTTCGTGGCCTATCCGGCTGGATATAGGTCGTCGGGCGTGATGACATTTATCGTTAACGATGATGGAGGAGTGTATCAGAAGGACCTCGGCAAGAAGACCGATGTTCTCGCCAAAGCTATGAAGGAATACAACCCCAATTCCAGTTGGCAAAAGGTTGAAGAGCAGCAAGAGGAGACTGCTGGCGGGCAGAAAACCAAGTAAAAGGGGCTCTGTACAAGAATCTGACGAAGTGCGCATTTTAGGCGGCTTTTTGCAAAGTCCCTCGGAGGATGTCAGAGCTTGGAAGCCTCGCTCTTTGAGTGGCACTCCGATGGGTCAACTCATTGAACAGTGTTGCAGATAGCCAGCCGCCGTCTGGATAGGCGGTAAGAAACTATAGTCTATTGACCACCCAAATCTAGCCTCGGTCGAGCCTCTGGAATCAACCACATAGCCCCCTCACTGCGCCACCCCTTTTTGACCAGTCGAAAAACTTCACCACGGAGGTCGCTCCTCGGGCTTAGCGGGTCATGGAAGTAGGGGACACCCCTGTTGGAACAGGTCAAGCGCGTCAGGTATGCTACGCCACATTTGCAACTTCCTGTTTGCTCGTCAGAACGAAGCCGCTGGCGCGGCGGACGCTGCCGCGTGGGTGGGGCCGGCATTTGTAATTTTTGCCCTCAGATAGATTGTGGGTCACAAGGAGGTCCCTGTGACCCATCTACGCAGAAT
>JBEKNL010000121.1:0-10841 GCA_049522855.1 Candidatus Korobacteraceae bacterium | reverse complement strand
AAGGATTCCACTCGCCTCTGCCGAAGCCAAATCTCGATGTCCTGCGCGAAATCCTTCGCAGGACTACGAAACCAAACACGCCGCTGGCCGTGTCGAAAATCAGCTACTTACACCACGGGCTGCTAGGGGAATGCACTAGCGAACATACCATCGGCTGTGCCTTGAGGCGGAAAGGGCGGAGGCGCGTTCATGGCCGCACTGGTTGCTTAGACGGGTCGCATCTCGCATATAAGGGGAGCGGCGGGTCTCGTTCAGCGACTGAGTTCGGAAGCTGAGCAGCGGTGACGCGAACTGGGGCAGCGGTCTCCGATAGCGAAGGACCCACACAGCTTCCCGGTTCACTTCCATTTAAAGATGCTTATGACACTCGAAAAGTCGTCCGTCCAGACCTTGGCTCCCGGTTTGGCAACTGACGGCTTCCATCTCGAATCTGCGACTAGCTTGCCCAAGTCGTTTGAATTGCGTCCAATGACCGCCCAAACAGACGGGAACGTCCCGTTCTTCGTCTGGGCCTCACTGATGCGTGTGTCCCTTTCGATCAAGCAGATCAAACCGGCGTCCCCAGCAAGGCTCGCAACCACCGGCTGAAGATCAAGGTAGCTGTTGCTGATATGGAAGACCAAAATCCCAGTTGGCTTGAGCTTCTTGAGGTAAAGCTGTAATGCCTCCCGGGTGAGCAAATGCGCAGGGATGGAGTCCCCACTGAAAGCATCGATGACGATGAGGCCATAGAAATGGTCCGGGGCCGCCTTGAGCGACATCCGGGCGTCGCCGAGCACTACCCGAACATTCGGATTGCAATCTCGAAGGAAAGTAAAGTACTGGGGATCTTGGGCAATGCGCTCTACCGCAGGATCAATCTCGTAATAGGTCAGCTGCTGCGGGGGACTTACATAACATGTCATTGAACCAGCGCCAAGACCCACAATGGCGACTTGGTTCTCATCCGAACTCCCAGCGAAGGCGTCGAACACTTGTCCGATAGGTCCAGCTTTTGTATAGTACGCCAGCGGCTGCTTAACCCTTGCTGGGTCTAAGCTCTGCATACCATGTATCGTCCCTCCATGAGAGATCCGTCGGAATTGCCTCTCGTCGTCATCGGTGACTCGATATACCCCAAAGAAACTTCGCTCCGCATGCAGTAGGTGGCCATACGATCCCGTATATAAGGTGCTGGCGAGAAATATGGCTGTCAGGCCGGCAGCAAACCGGATGGGGCGTCTGCCGAATGACAAGCACCACTCCAGGGAGAAGCCAAAGATTAGGACACCCATCGCGAGCCCGGGCTTCCGTCCCAAAGCTTGCAAAATCAAAATCACGGCCAGCAGACTTAGACCCAGGATGACCGGCAACAGAAAGTCCAGCCTACGGGCACGCTGAGTGTTTTCCTTGACATCGATCGCTGGACGCAGCAATGCAGCCAGGACCAGGACCAGTGGAAGTTCAATCACCGAGTTGAAGATCACTGGGGCAATCAATGCATTGAAAATCCCGCCAAAGACTCCGCCGACCGAAATCCAGAGATAAAATTCGGTGAGATGCTTTGCGGATGGACGGCTGCGCGCCAGTTCGCCATGACAGACCATGGCCACGCCCAGGAGTGTGAGAAGATCCAGCGGGATCCATGCCAGGATCGGCAGCCTCGATCCAGAGACAATCGGAAAAGCCGCAGCGAGAATCAGAAGCGGGAGTCTCCGAATCAACCAGTCGTGCGAAACAAGAGGTTTGCGCGCAAAGACGAAAACAAAGCTGAGCAGATAAAGCGCCAGCGGCAGGACCCAGAACAAAGGAATCGCAGGCATGTCGGTGGTGAGAGCTGTAGTGATACCCAGTGTGAGACTGGCGGGAACGAAGGCGACGACGACCCAGCGAAATCGCGTCTTTATGCTAGGACGAGCGTTTTCACCGGTTTCATCAGACATTGCCTCCTCTCTCAGCGGATGCTCCGGTTGCATCAGTGTTTGCGGGACTCTCCAGATTATGGCGGCACAGCCGCAAGCCAGCAGAAAAAGCAGAACGTAACCGTAGCTCCACATCTTGCTTTGTGTGGTCAGGTGAAGTGTTGGCTCAAGCACAAATGGGTAGGTCAACAGACCAGCTAGACTCCCGGCGTTACTCGCGGCATAGAGGAAATAAGGATCGTTCGCTCCTGGATCGCCCGAATGAGAGAACCACTCTTGCAAGATCGGCGTGCTTGCGGAAAGTATGAAAAAGGGCAACCCAACTGAAACTGAGAGCAAGGCGAGCAACCAAAGGGCGGGATTCTGTCGAACAGGCGGCACCCATGCAACAGGAATATGAAGGGGCAGCACCATCAAGGCTATGAGAAGCACCGATAAGTGCAAGACGATTTGACGCCGGTGACTGAGTAGTTGTGCAGATACATGAGCGTAAACATACCCAGCCAGCAGCACGGCCTGAAAGAAGACAAGGCAAGTGTTCCACACCGCAGCCGCGCCGCCCAGAAGGGGCAGGATCATCTTGGCGACCATCGGCTCCATCGAAAACAGTAAGAATGCACTCAGGAACATGGTCGTGGCAAAGAACACCACGCAAAATGTTGCTGTTGCAGTGCGGTTTGAAGCTGGGACGACGAGCGAGATTACTTCGAGCGAACCGTCGTCGCTCACAACCGACCCGAGTTGTGGAGGGGCCATATCTGGATTGGACATACAGAACGGTAACTCGGCCTGAATATACTCGACCTGTTGCTTGTTGAGGAAGCCTAAAGTTGCTGACATCTAAGTTGGGAATCGCGGTTCGCACTGTGTATCTGAAGCCCCCGAAGTGGATCATTAAGAGCACGGCGGGGAAGCCGGCACGTTCCAGCACGCGCGAGAAATTGATGTCCGAACATCCTGAATTACAGAGGAGCTAGATGTGAAGCCACTACAGCGCGGCCGATGATCGTCTGGAAATAATTCCGATTAGTCAGAGCGCCCGCTCTAAACAGGACCCAAGTGCCGCCGCGCAGAACTGCATCGGCGACTTTGCCCTGCACGGGAAGGTCGATTGCCGCCAGCGGGGCTGCGTGGACGAAGTCAGATTCGATTGAGAAGCCCCCGTTGCGGAGCACCGTCCTAAACGACTCGCGAGTAAAGTGGTGAAGGTGGTGACGCGAATAGAGACGGTTGAAAGCTAACGGAACGCCCAGGTTACGGCCCATGCGTGCCAGACCGTAGAGTAAGCTGTTCTCGTTAAGTGTCATCACGATCGCAATGCCGCCAGGGTTAATCAGGTCATGAATGCGCTGGACGAATCCTGTCACGTCGCTGACATGCTCGATGACCGCAAGCGAGACGATCGCATCGAAGCACTCGTAGACCCCCGTCTGCATGATATCGCCCTGAAGGAACCGGATACCATCTACACTCGGATTAAAGCTTAGATCGATCCCAGACAGGCGCAGATCGGGACGATGCTTTCTTAGATAGCGCAAGAAATCACCCCGTCCGCAGCCCGCATCAAGTACGGAGGCGCCAGGCGGAATGGCTTTCGCGATGCGCTCGAACAGCGCCGTGTTAGGGTGATTGAACCACCGCTTATGTGCAGTATCGTAGTAATTATCGTCGTACCGTTCAAATTCCTGCATTGCCTCCAGGTGACTAAAGGCGTGCGTACACCGTCTGCACCGGTAGAGATCAGTTTCGGGGTGGTGTGCGAAGAACGCAGACGGAGACTGACAGATCGGGCAAGGCACGTTCATAGCCGGAGCGTGTTGTTGTCGAGAGTTGGGGAAGACCACGGAAAGCGGCCAACTCCTTTTACCCGCAGGTACTCGCATGGAGCCTGTCAATTTACCGGCTGATACCAAAGCGCACCGAACGCGACCTTGTTACTGGTTCGCCCCCCGATCAAACACGCTCAACAGGCGTACCCATGGCTTTAGTTCGGCTCTGCTCTCACCGGTGTTGTAGCGCCGCAGTTGCGGCAGCGTTCGAATAGCACTGCAACCTGGTCGGAGTAAATCAAACGCCACGAGGGCGAGTGCTGAAGAAGGTACGTCAGCGGTGCTCTCGGTTCCAGTAGAGCATACTCGATTCGGTACTTGTCAAGGACCTCGAAGGGTTGACGGATCAGTACAGCGTTACCATAATCATCGAAGATCCCCTGATACACGAATGGGACCGCACGCCCGTCAATAAACGGCTTCAACTCGGGTGTATTCCACTCCATATATCCGCCCCACCGGTACTCATTGAAGATCCTTCCGTTGAAGTACTGCCGCTGCATGAACGCCAGCGCAGCCGCGGGATATCCTTCCTCCACCTTCTGCTGGAGCTGTGCCGACGACGGGAAAAAGAAGATTATCGAGCCCACTACAGCGCCCATGATAGCGGCGTTTAGCCAGGGTTTATCTAGTTCCCGCTGGTAGGGCGGAAACAGCTTCAGACGTGGCGCAAGGATCGGCAAGATGACCAGGCCCGCGAAGAATAAGAACCGCGCATGCACTAGCGCGGCCCACAGGGCAAATACGGTCAGCATCACCTCATCCAGCCTCCAGCGCTGGCGGGAGAACAACGCGGTGGCAAGCAGGGCGAAAATCAGCATGAGCGCCAGCTTGCCATTCCCGGTGCTAAAGTCCACGGAGAGCCACTCTTGGCCGTTCTCAATAGCGGTTTGTTGGCGGAAAAGAAGTTCAAATGGGAACAGCACTAGCTTGTAACCGAAGGGGTTGACAAAGAGCGCAGCCAGCGAAGCCGCCCAAGCCAGCAGAAGTTTCTTCAATTCCACAGGATTCCAACGCTTCGCCATTACCAGACCCCATTCCCCTTCCACCAGTCCGGAGGCGATCGTCATCACCAGCACCACCATCCCGAAGAGCCAGGAACCGTGCAGGTTGATCCACAGAGCAAACAGTGGCGGCAATAGCCAGACGCCCTTTTCCGTCCGCCTGAAATAGTCCAGCACGAGCATCAGCGCTACCATGCACAGCCAGCCAAAAAGCAGCGTACGGGGGGCCATCGACACGCCTGCGAGGGACATAGCCCCTAATGTGGCGACAGTAGCGTCCTTGCAGTCGGCGCCCGCACGGCAGCACCGGTAATATACGCCGGCAAAAATGAGCACCATTAGAGTGGAATAAACCAGGAGGATGCCTCGCAGGCCGGTCGCCCTGAACGCCAGGAAAAATGGAACCTCCGAGAGCCACTCAAAACTAACCCAAGGTGACCCCGCTGCTGTAAAGGTGTAGGTATCTATACGCGACAAGGAGTGGTATTGCACCAGATTTTGCGCATTGCGCAGATGCCACCAGATGTCCGATTCTGCAATGCCGCGTGGAGAATATCTAAAGATTGCCCCTGCAAGTAAGAACATGCACATGACCGGGAAGGAAAAGACGCTGGTGGCTAAACCGGCCCACGACGTGCCGGCGGTCGGCGGGACTGTTTTTAATGGCGAATACGGCGTGACCGGCACAGATGTCCTTTCTGACCTCATTTCCGTTTAATTCCCCTGAACTTTCAGTGGCGTCACAGGAGCCGCAGACGCAGCCGTACGTTCGAGCAGCACCGCAACCTTGTCGGAGTAAATCATATGCCATGCGGGAGAGTGTTCCAGAAGATACGTCAGAGGCCATTCTGGTTTCAGCAGAGCTTCGTCGATTTGGTACTTGTCCAGGATCTGGAATGGCTCCTCGATCGTCGTCGCCTTGCGATGGTCATCCAGTACGCCGTTGTACACGAAGATAAATGCGCGTCCGTCAATAAAAGGCTTCAACTCGGGGGTATTCCACTCCATGTACCCGCCCCACACGTACTGGTTGAAGATCCTTCCCTTGAGGTGCTGTCGCTGCATGAACTGCAGCGCAGCCGTGGGATATTGTTCGTCCACCTTCTGCTGGAGCCGTGCTGCAGAGGGAAAAAAGAAGATGAGCGAGCCCACGACAGCAGCCATGATACCGGCGTTCAGCCACGGTTTATCCAATTCCCGCTGGTAGGGCGGAAACAGCTTCAGACGCGGCGCCAGGATCGGTACCAGGACCAGGCCCGCCAAGAACAAGAACCGCGCATGCGACAGCGCCGCCCACAGAGCAAACGCCGTCAGCAACACCTCATCCAGCTTCCAGCGGCGGCGGGAGAGCAAGGCGGCCGCCAGCAGCGCCAGGATCACGATCAGCGCCAGCTTGCCATCCCCGGTGCTAAAGTCCACAGACTGCCACTCCTGGACGTATTGCACAGCACCCCGCAGGCGGAAAGTAACGTCGAATGGGAACAGTAGCAGCTTGTAGCCAAAGGGATTGACAAAGAGCGCAGCCAGGGAAGCGGCCAAAGCCAGCAGCAGTTTTTTCAACTCCCCGGGGGTCCACCGGCGCGCCACAACCAAACCCCACTCCCCTTCCACCAGGCCGGAGGCGATGGTCAGGACCAGCACCACCACGCCAAAGATCCAGGAGCCGTGCAGATTGATCCATAGGGCAAACAATGGCGGCAGCAGCCACAGGCATTTTCCGGTCCGCTGAAAACGGTCGAGCACCAGCAGCAGCCCCACCATGCACAGCCAGCCAAACAGCAGCGTGCGAGGGCCGATGGACACGACGCCAAGAAAAATAGCCAACAAGGTGGCGAGGGTAGCATCCTTGCAATCGGCGCCAGCGCGGCACGAACGGTGATAAACGCCGATGTAAATCAGCACCAAGAGCGAGAAATATACCAGCAGAAGGCCTTGCAATCCCATAGCCTTGAAGGCTAGAAAAAACGGCACTTCGGAGAGCCACTCGAAATTCATCCAGGGCGATCCCGCGGCGGTGAACGAGTAGGTGTCCACACTCGGGAACGAGTGATGTTGGAAAAGATAGGCGGCGTTGCGCAGATGCCACCAGATGTCCGGTTCCGCAATCTGCTTTACAGAAAACCCGAAGATCACTGCAGCCAGCAGGAACATGCACATAACGGGGAAAGAGAAGACGCTGTCCGCCAAGGATGTCCAGGAGGTACCGGCGGCCGGTGGGGCTGTTTCTGACGGCGCATATGACATAATTGACAAAAAGGTGTCCTCGCCTATCTCATTTCTATTTTATTCGCCTGGACTTTCACAGGTGCCGCTGCCGCGTTTGCTGGCGTGCGTTCGAACAGCACCGCAACTTTATCGGTGTAAATCGGACGCCATGCCGGAGAGTACTCAAGGACGTACGCCAGCGGCTGTTTCGACTCTAGTAGGGCGTAGTCGATACGGTGTCGATACGATACTCGTTTCAAACTTCGAAAAACTGCCTGATCCAAGAGCCCTAACATAGTCGTGGAGGATCCTATTGTACAGCTTTAGAGGAGTTCCAAGCCTCACCGTTGTAATCCCAGCCACTGATGAACGAGAAAACGTAGAGCTTCTGATCCCGGCTCTCTGGGACGTCCTCAACTCCATCGGGGTCAATGCTGAGATCATTCTGGTTGACGGCGGATCACAGGACGGCACACCCGAGGTAGCGGAGAGCCGCGGCCTGCGTGTGGTCAAACAGACGGAACGAGGTTATGGCGGAGCGCTGTTGGCCGGGTTTGCCGCGGCGCGGGCACCATTCGTCCTCACCATGGACGCTGACCTGTCGCATTGCCCCTCTTTCATCGCCGAACTCTGGCGGTCACGCTCGAAAGCCCACGTGTTGATTGCCTCCCGCTATGTGCCTGGTGGTGCGGCGGAGATGCCCTGGTTCCGCAGGCTGCTCAGCAAGATTCTTAACGTTACGTTTGCCCGTGTGCTTTCTCTCCCTTACAAGGACCTTTCCAGTGGCTTCCGGATATATCACGTTGATACGGTGAAGCAGTTGCAGCTCCACGCCCGGGATTTCGATATGCTGGAGGAGATTCTGCTTCGGGTATACGCCGAAGGTTGGAGCATTGCCGAGATCCCTTTCCGCTACGTGAGCCGCGGCTCCGAGAAATCTCATGCCAAGCTGCTGAAATTTGCCGTCGCATATCTGAAGACATTGGGCCGCATGTGGCGGCTTCGAAACTCGGTCCAATCCGCCGACTACGACTACCGTGCGTTCAATAGCCCGATCTGGCTGCAAAGGTACTGGCAACGCAGGCGGCACGAAATCATCCTGGAGTTTACCGGCAATTCCTCAGCCGTTCTGGATATCGGGTGTGGTTCGAGCCAAATCATCCTTGATCTCAAAGACGCCGTCGGCATGGACATCCTGCTCCGCAAGCTTCGCTTCCTAAAACCGAACCACGAGAAGCTTGTGCAGGGTTCTATCTTCGCTCTACCCTTCAAGAGCGAGAGCTTTGAGGTCGTGATTAACTCCGAGGTGATCGAGCATGTCCCTCAGGACCCGGCGATCATGAACGAAATGAGGCGCGTGCTTCGGCCGGAAGGGATCCTCGTTCTCGGTACTCCGGACTACGGCCGATGGTCCTGGGTTGTGCTCGAATGGATGTACGGCAAGGTGCTGGGAGGTGGCTACGCTGATGAACACATCACGCACTATACCCGGCAGATTCTGGCGGAATTGATTGAGGCCAACGGATTCGAGGTGCTCGACTGCAAGTATGTAGGCTTTTCCGAGATGATTTTCAAAGCGCGAAAACGCTTGATTTGAAAGGAGTCTGCGCGGACGCTACGGTTTGTAGTGCTCCCAATGTTACTTCTGGGCGTCGCAAGATTTGCCCCGGGTCCGCCTCAGACACCTATAAACTTCCCTAGTTTTTGGAAGCGCTTACTGCCGTTGCAGTTGCTGGCGTCCGCTCGAACAGCACGGCAACTTTATCGGTGTAAATCGAGTGCCATGCCGGCGAGTGCTCTAGAAGATAAGTCAGAGGCTGGTGGGGCGGTAACAGGACGTACTCGATCTTGTACTTGTCCAGGATCCCGAAGGAATCCTTAAGCGCTGTAGCCCTGATACAGTCGTCGAACACTCCATTGTACAAGAATAAATCCAAGCGTGTGTCAATAAAAGGCTTCAACTCGGGAGCGCTCCACTCCATGTACGCGCCCCATCCGTAGTCGTTGAAAATCCTTCCATTAACATGCTGGCGCTGCATAAGCTCCAGCGCAGCCGTGGGATAATCTTCGCTCACCCTCTGTTGCAGCTTTGCCGAGGAGGGAAAGGAGAAAATCAGCCATCCAACCACAGCAGCCATAATTCCGGCGTTGAGCCAGAGCTTATCAATTTCCGGCCGGTAGGGCGGAAACAGCTTCAGACGCGGCGCAAGTATCGGCGGCACGATCAGGCCCGCGAAGAACAAGAACCGCCCATGCGACAGCGCCGCCCACAGGGCAAACGCCGTCAGCAATACCTCGTCCAATCTCCACTGGCGGCGGGAGAACAGGGCGGCTGCCATCAAACTGAAGATTAGGATCAGGGCCAGTTTGCCATTCGAATTGCTAAAGTCCACAGACTGCCACTCTTCGATGTACTGCATAAAGCCTTGATGGCGTAAGAGAAGGTCGAAGGGGTACAGCAGCAGCCTATAGCCAAAGGGATTCACAAACAGAACAGCGAGGGAAGCCGCAAACACTGACAATAGTCTTTTCAACTCTCCGGAGGTCCACCGGCGAGCCTCAACCAGACCCCACTCTCCTCCGACCAAGCCGGAGGCAATCGTCAGCGTCAGCACCACCATGCCAAAGACCCAGGAGGCGTGCAGGTTGATCCACAGGGCAAACAGCGGCGGCAGCAGCCACAGACCCTTTCCCGTCCGCTGAAAATGGTCCAGCACCAGCAGCAGTCCTACCATGCACAGCCAGCCAAACAGCAGCGTGCGGGGACTGATGGACACGGCTCCAAGCAGAATTGCCAGAAAAGTAACGATTGCGGCGTCCTTGCAATCGGCGCCGGCACGGCATGACCGGTAATAAACCCCCACGTAAATCAGCACCAGGACCGCGAAATATACCGTCAGAAGGCCTTGCAGTCCCACTGCTCTAAAACCCAGGAAAAATGGGACCTCGGAAAGCCACTCGAAATTAAGCCAGGGCGCACCTGCTGCCCCAAACGAGTAAGTATCCACGTTGGGGAACGAGTGATGTTGGAAAAGATAGGCGGCGTTGCGCAGATGCCACCAGATGTCCGGGTCCCCAATCCCCCTTACGGAGCGGCCGAAGATCAACAGCACCAGCAAAAACATGCACATGACCGGGAAAGAGAAGACGCGGGCCGCCAAGCCAGTCCACGAGGTGCGGGCGGCCGGCGGGGCTGTTTCTGACGTTGCATCTGCCGTGTGGGGCACGGGTGTCCCTTTCAACTCGCCTGTTTTTTTGACCGTATCACAGTCGCAAATAACCGTCTAATATAATTACTCGGCGCCTTATGATCGGAGGTCGATTGGTCATCTCGCAGCGTTTTCCATTTGAGCTCGCTTTAAGCCGCCGTATGATCGGGCCAGCGTACTTCGAGTTCCGCCACTGCCAGTCATCATCGGTCTGCCTTTGAAACCGCGGACGGCGCTTTTCGTCGCGCGCTGGCTGTGATGGGCAAGTCCGAGTGGCAGAATAGAATTACTTTCCCATGTCCGTCTCCTCGACCATTAATGCGAGTTTAGCAACTGGAACCAGGCTCGGGCGGCCCTCCAGATTTCACCTTCCTTCTCCTGCGGTCACGGTTGCGCTGCTGATGGCGTGCGTCTTCTTGCTGCGTCTGCCAAGTGCTCTGGTGCCGCGCGAACTGAATATGGATGAAAGTCAGTTTCTCCTTCAGGCCATGAAGTTCCTGGTTGATCCGCGGCCATGGTTGTCCGGTGACACCGGATCCGCGGGGCCACTAAATTCTTACTTCATATCTGTTTTTCTGTGGATGGGATTCAAGCCCGGATTTGTCCTGGTGCACATCCTGGCTAGTGTTTTTGTCTGTTTGGAAGTCCTTACGGCGTACCTGACGCTACGGCGGCTTAAATCGGAGGGGACGG
>JBEKNL010000120.1:0-10959 GCA_049522855.1 Candidatus Korobacteraceae bacterium | reverse complement strand
ATCGATGACTTCATTGCCGCCTACAACCAGTCGGCTCATCCCTTCGAGTGGAGCAAGCAAACCGTCTTTCAGAAACGACCTAAAATGTCATACTCTAACTTATGCAACTAGGTACTAGAGCTCTTTAATTGTGCGTGGAACCATGCGCCAGTGGGGGACTTGCCGTCAAAAACTTGTACATTGGAGTCGATACCGTAGTCTTCCTGCACATCGTTTACGACCCAATGAAGACTTTCCAGCACCTCTCGGAGAAGACGCTTACCTGCACGGTCAATCTCGTGTTCTTCGGATTTGGAAATCACGATAGTGCGCCAAGTCGATTACGTTGATTCTACCGCACCGCCGTACGCACGTCGTAGCTGCTGACGCACAGTCTCCCACTTCTCACTACACCGCACGCGTACCGCTCGCCTAAATCCTGCGCGCTCCACCCATGCAACTAGCGGCAACATGGTTCGACACACAAAATCGCACACGCTTAGGCAGTGAACTTATTTGACGACGTACAGGCACACTCGCCATTTTCCATCTTTGTCCAACGCAGGAGTGACGGTTTCGAGTACAGAGCTCTTGTGCTCGAAGCTGCTCGCATACTGCAGGACGACATACTCACCATCTGGAGCTCCGGGAAGCTGTGTTGTGTACTCTGCCGAGGTCAGCTTCCTGGAGATCAGGGCGCCCAACGGTCCGCGATTGCGCAGTAACAATTCTTGCCACTGGTCTCGGGCAACATTGGCCTTGAGTACATTCCCGGTGTCGTCCCAACTTTGAGCATAATTGCCCGAGTCCACCAACTTTAACCAATTGCTGGCAGCTCCCTCGGCTACTATCTTCTTGTCCTGTGAGCAGGCGCTCATCCACAGCACTAAGAAACTAAGGCCAAGTAGACAAGAAATTCGTCTTTTCATGACATGCTCCAATTCCATGCAGGCGATCTGCTCGTTCCCCTCACAGCTAATCACTCAATGCTTCCAGCGCTTAAAGGTATCGGTCTTCCTTCTCTCCGATTGACTATTCGCCGCACTGCGCGCCAATTCCCTAGCGGTATGCAAAGAGCATCGCGTACAGGATCCAGACCACTACGCTGAAGCCGATGCTGAGCGCAATCCAGGCAAACACGCGGATCGTCTTGACCACAATGGCGGGTTGTGGTTCTTCCAGGTGCTGTTCCAGTTCACCGGCGGCCAGCAGTGCGGCATACTCCCGAGGTTTGTCGCGCTTCAATTCAGCCAAAGGCATGTGGCCGGTGAAAATAGTAGTGTCCATGGGAAACTTCTCCGGCCGCAGATGGGTGTTGAAAAAATGCACGGTAAAGATGAAACCGGTGGCCAGCAGGGCCTCGTCGCTGTGGATGATGGTGGCCACGTTGATGAACGATCCCGGCAAAAACCGGGTGAAGAACACAGGGAACCAAAGCGTCAGCCCGGTGGAGCCGATGACCACAATCCCCCAAAACACGGCAAAGTAATCGAACTTCTCCCAGTAGGTCCAACGCCCGTACTTGGGTCGCGGTCCCATGCCGACGAACCACTTTATGGTGGCGACAAACTCCTGTCCGTCGCGCTTGGTGGGCAGCAGCGTATTGGGCCCAAACAGGATTGCTTTCCAAGTCGCATGGTTGCGGCGCTTCTGCTTAAACAGCCCGATCACGTGTGCGGTGAACGTACCGAACATGACAATGGCGGCAAAGCGGTGGACATATCCCGCGGTCTCGAATCCACCCAGCAGACGCGAGAACCTCGCCGCCCAGGGAGTATAGGAGAATTTCAAGGAAAGTCCGGTGACCGCCAGGGTGAGGAAGCTGACGATCATGCAGGCGTGTAACACACGGTAAAGGTGAGGGAAGCGGACGAACTCGCGCCGGTCAACTGCCAGAATTGCTTTCGACCCAACCTTGGCGAGCGGCGACTCTTGTGCTGTCACTGCTACCGCCTCGTAGTCCACCGTGGCTGCGGATTGGGGCTTACTGTTGGGCATCGTTGTCATCTTTCGCTTCGGAAGCTGTCTGGTTAAAGTTCTTTTCGGCTTCCGCTTCGGCGGCTTCAGCCGCGCGCAGTTCGCGCCGCATCTGCAATGCACGCGGGAGCCACAGCAACGTGTGAACCCCGCTCACGGTGAATGTGCCGATCAGCAGCGCCGTCATTCCCCAGAAGGTCCAGAACAAAAACGGAAACTTCTTGGGGTCATGGTGGGTGGCGTGGGTGAGATATCCGGCGAAGCGCCGGGTCGCATCCGAGTGGCACTTCTGGCAGGTCGCAACCACGTTGGCGCGGCTCAGGTGCGACCGCGGATCGGTGACCCTCTGGATGTCGTGCGCGCCGTGGCAGTCATAGCACTTCGCGGTCTTGGTGTAGCCGAGTTTGGAAACCTTGCCGTGATAGGTATCGAAGTAAGTCTTGGCAATTTCTGCGTGGCAACGCCCGCAGGTGTTCATAATATCCAGCTTGAATCCATCCTGGTCGGTGCGGCGGATGGAGTGAGCGGTGTGGCAGTCGTTGCAAACCGGCAGCGGTTTATCGGTCTTAGTTACGGTGGAGGAATGGACGCTTTGGACGAACTGCTCTTCGATGCCATGGTGACAGTTACCGCAAGTTGCCGGCAAGTTCTTCGGATTCACCGTCGATTCCGGATCGGAGGCCGGCAGTTCCCGATGCGCAGTGTGGCAACTGGTGCAGGTGGCGGTCACCGTCAGGCCACTCTTCAGAAGCCCCTTGCCGTGGATACTCTCCGTGTATCGCGGAATGATCTGGTGCTCCACTCCGGTGTAGATCACGGCAGCCTTGTGGCCTTCGCGGTGGCACTTGGCACAAAGATCGGGCACGTTGGTCGGGAAGGTCAGTGATTCCGGAGTGTGCTTGCCCAGAACGTGGTGCGTGCCGTGACAGTCCTTGCAGGACGGAGCATTGGCGTCGCCCTTGGCATGCATTTGGCCGTGCGTGCTGAGTTGGTACTGCTGTCCGACCTCGGCGTGGCAGGAAGTGCAATCAACCGGATGAGTGATGGTCTCGCAGGGGCGCACGCGCGAGGCGTTCACTTCCGAGTGACACTGGCTGCAAGCGACCTTCAGGTGACGTGATCCCGCCACTTCGCTGACCCGCACTAGCATGGAACGTCCATCCGCCGACTTCAGGCTGGCATTGGCATGGCAGCGCATACAATCGGCATCGGCCATACCCTGGGAATAGAAAACATTCCTGACCTTGTGCGGCTGGTGGCAATCGACGCAGGCCGGCAGAGTATTGGTTTGTTTTTCCCAAAGCTCGCCGCGAATGGTCTTGCGGTGGACCAGTTCGATGTTGGCGTGGCACTTGGTGCACGTGGCGGCGATATTGCGGCGCGCAATCGAGGAGTTGGGATCGGTATGCGGCAGAATCGAGTGCGCGGTGTGGCACGAGGCGCAGTTGGCCGTCACGATCAGTCCTTTCTTCAGCAAGGCCTCGCCGTGAATGCTCTCGGAGTAGTTTTCCAGGATGTCATGCTCTGGGATGTTGCGGCTCGTCTGGACGGGCGTGCCCTCGCGGTGGCACTGCCCGCAGACGAAGGGGACTTTCATTGCCGCCACCGACGAACGCGGGTCCTTGACGGGGAGGATGTCGTGATTGCCGTGGCAGGTCACGCAGCGCGGCGCCAAAGGGTCGCCACGAGCGACCGCTCGGCCATGCAACGATTTTGCGTATAGTTGGGCCTCGTCGCTGTGGCAGGAACCGCAGTTCACCTTGGCCAAGGGCGTGGAGTGAGGGAGGTCTTTGCCGTCCAAGTCGGCGTGGCAGTTGGTGCACTGCAGCGAGCCGTGAATGGAACCGGTGAACTTCTTCTGGTCCACGAACAGCGAAACCGTCCGTCCGCCGCGCTTGGTGGTCAGCGACTTGTCACTGTGACACGCTAGGCAGTCGTCGCTGGTAGGCCCGGTCGCAGCGCCTTGGCTTAGCAACGATATAGACAATAAGAACAGCGTTACCCCTAGCGGTAACCTGACGCCAAACCAGCGGCGGCGGGGCCGGGGGCTTCGAGCTAAGCAGCAGGCGGCTGCCGGATTTTTGCAGACAGCGGTTAGGGAAACTTCCACAACCCACTCTCAGATTTTCGACGTGCGTCAGCAAAACGGGGGCCGCTGGGCCGGCGCCGCGCTTGCAAACTTGTTTTAGTTATCAGTCGAACCTGTACATAGGGTCAGTGACTTAGATCACGTACCCTGGTGAGCGAACGCAGGTTCGGGTGTTGAGGCGGCCGGCGAATGACGCCCGTGATAGGATTTAGGCCACCTACATCGATAGCGATGCCGTGTCGCTCAAGATGTGTCCTCTTGACCTCAGAACGGTGCCACTGCTGGACACTCGAAGATCACTCTTATGCGTCCTTCTCAGATCCGCGTCTTCATCCTGGTATTAGTGGTGTTGGCATTTGTCGGTTGGGCGCTCCCAACGGCCGCCAATTTCATCATTGAGTACAACTGGTGGAAAGAGGTCGCCCAAGTTAGTACATGGGTCAGCATGCTGTGGTACAGCATTGCACCCGTAGCGGTAGGCGCGCTGGTGGCCTTTATCGCGCTGTTTGTTGCTCATGCGCGGGGGCTGCATTTCGCCGGCGTCCACCAACGCGACTACCCTCTCTACTCTCGTCTGGTTCCGGTCGGGCTGGCCGTGTTCGCGCTGTTGTTGGCGTCCGCCTCGATTGACTTCTGGACGGTCATGCGCTTTTTCGGGTCACGCGGGCTGGCCGCACCTCCCGATGCCTGGCAGGACCATGTTTTTTCGCACGCCTTGCCGTTCTACCTGTTTGATCTGCCTTTCTATTCCGACTTACTAGGCTTTCTGTTCGTTGTGGCGATTCTGTCCGCCTTACTGTTCTGGGGCACGGCGCGCGGATGGCAGTTGTTCGAGAGGGTCCGCTACAGCCGGCTGATCGATGGGCCCGCAAGAACTATCAACATTGGGGACTATCTGCGGTTGCCGGGCGCCACGCATACGCCGTTCTTCCGCATCATTGCAGTGATTTTATTGCTGGGCTTTGCCGCCTGGGTTTATCTGGGCAACTATGAGCTTTTGTTCAATACTCACGCCTTCATGACCGGCGCCGATTTTGTGGATGAAAAGGTTACTCTGCCGCTGCGCTGGCTCCTCATTATTTCCGCCTTGGCGGCGCTGCCGCTGGCTTGGATGTCGAAATTCAAGCAGGCGGTCATCCTGGTGATGTCCTGTTTTATCCTGCAATTGGCCTTGCCGGCGATCGTTCGCGCCGTCTACGTGCGACCGAATGAGATTTCGATCGAACGGCCTTACATCGAGCGCCACATCCAGGCGACCACCGCTGCCTTCGGCCTTGATCGGAACGCCACCGAACGCCCTTTCACCCCTTCCGGTCAGGGCATCGTGGACCCTGTGCAGGACGCAACATTGCTCGCTAATGTTCGGCTCTGGGATCTGCGGGCGTACAGCGCAACCATCACGCAGATTCAAGCGCTACGCCCTTACTACACGTTCCCCCAAACCGACGTTGACCGCTATTTCATCAATGGCCGCATCAAGCAGGTACTGCTGTCCCCGCGCGAAATTGATGTCACCCAGTTGTCCGCCGAGGCCAGCGAGAGCTGGATCAATCCGCGTTTCATTTATACGCACGGCTTTGGCGCAGTCGTAGCCGAGGTCAACAAGATTACGCCCGATGGCCTGCCCGTGCTGCTTATCGAGAACGCGCCTCCGGAGATCAAATCGCCCGGGTTTCAGCTCTCCCGGCCGGAGATCTACTTTGGCGAGAGGACGCAGGACCCAGTTTTTGTTCACACCGCCCGCGAAGAGTTCGATTATCCCTCCGGCGACCAGAACAAGTATTCGACCTACCAGGGCACAGGCGGCTTCCCGGTCGGTTCTTTTCCTCTGAAGGTTGCCGCCGCAATTTCCCAGGGCGAGCCGAACATTGTTTTTACCGGCTATCTGACTGGGCAAAGCCGCATGATGATTTATCGCAACGTAAAAGCAAGATTGGCGCACCTGGCTGGTTTCCTGCACTGGGATCAGGACCCCTACCTGGTGATTGCCGATGACGGCAGGCTGGTTTGGATGGTGGACGGCTACACAACTTCGCTCTCCCATCCGTATTCGGCAGTGCTTCCCGTCACCGGGCTTGAGGAAGGCGCAAATTACATTCGCAATGCCGTGAAAGCTACCGTGGATGCTTACACGGGAAAAATGTCTTTATACGTATTCGATCCCAGTGATCCCATTATCCAGGCCTACCAGAAACTGTTCCCAAGGTTATTCCTGCCAGCATCAGAAATGCCAGCCGATCTGCGCCGGCACGCCCGCTATCCGGAGGCGCTTTTTCAGGCGCAGGCAGAGGCGTACCGAATCTTTCACATGCGCGATCCCCAGGTGTTCTACAACAAGGAAGACATTTGGGAGATCGCGCGCGATCTCTTCGGCCAATCCGGACAGCCGGAGCCCGTGGCGCCCACCTATGTCGTGGCTACCTTGCCGGGGGAGAAAGAACCCGAGTACCTGCTGATTCTGCCTTTTTCTCCACGCGGCAAGGACAATTTGATCGGATGGATGGCCGCGCGATGCGACGGTGACCAATTGGGAAAGCTGATTTTCTATCGACTGCCGAAGCAGCAGTTGATGTACGGCCCCATGCAGATTGAATCGCGCATCGACCAGGACCAGAACATCTCCAAGGACCTCACGCTGTGGAACCAGCAGGGCTCGCGCGTGCTGCGCGGAAACATTATCGCCCTTCCCGTCACTGGCGGATTCCTTTACCTCGAGTCCATTTACATTCAGGCAACCGAAGCTCGTATGCCCCAGCTCAAGAAGGTGGTGCTGGCGATGGGCGACCGGTTGATCTACCGGGACACCTTCGATGAAGCCCTGGCCGACCTGACGGCAGCACCAGCACCGGCGGCAGTTGCTCCTGCTCCCACGCCCGCCGTGGCGACTGGCGAGAAGAACATCCCCACGCTGGCTGAGCGCCTGCACCGGCTTCGCGATCAAGCCGAACAACTGACACGAGAGATCGAGAAGCTGGAAAAGGAAACAGTCAAGAAGTAGATTCAAGATCGTGCCTGCCAGAGGCCCAGAAACCGGCAACTCTCGCATTATCAGGTTTCTACTCCCGGATTGTAGATACTCCTTACCGATTTGGGCCTGAGTCAACGACGCACCAGGCCTATTCTTTTCCGTCTCGTTTGACCCTCCTACCCGTCCCATGCGATAGTTTTGTTTTAACAAAGCTGTAACAATTCGCAATTCTTCATCTCCCATGGACCTTCCCACATCCGCATCTGCCTGTGGAGCATTCCGGTGCGCCTGATACCGCGTGATACCAAGTTCTTCGACATGTTCCTGGAGATCGCGACCAATGTCGTCGAGGGCGCGCAAGCTCTAAACGACCTGTTGCAGACGTACGATTACGACCAGATGCCAGCGGCTGTGCAGAAAATCAAGGAGATCGAATCCCGCGGCGATGAGATGACGCACAGGATTCTGATCAAGCTGAACCAAACCTTTATTACGCCTTTCGACCGTGAAGATATTCACCTGCTGGCCTCCTCATTGGATGACGTCCTCGATTTCGTTTACAGCGCCTCTGACCGCTTGTACACCTACAAGATCAAGGAGCCCTCTGCGTCCGCCAAGGTGTTGGCCGCCATCATCCTGAAGCAAGCGCAAGAACTGAAAAAGGCTGTGGGCCTGCTCAGCAAAGACGGCCGGCTGCTCGAACACTGCGTAGAAGTTAACCGGCTGGAGAACGAAGCCGACCAAGTCAGCCGAGAGGCAATTGGACGCCTGTTCGATGGCGGCTACGACCCCATTACTCTGATCAAGCTGAAGGAACTGCTGGAGATTCTGGAGGAGGCCAGCGACAAAGCCGAAGATGTGGCCAACGTGCTGGAAACGGTAGTCCTGAAGAGCGCTTGAGGCGCTGCACCGTGCTTGCAAAACAAAAATTCAGCCGAGGACATGTGCTGTGAGTACAGGGCTCGTCCTGCTCGTTATTACGGTTGTGACGGCGCTGGTGTTCGACTTTCTGAACGGCTTCCACGACGCTGCCAACAGTATTGCCACAGTGGTGTCCACCCGCGTGCTGTCGCCCAGGTTAGCGGTGTTATGGGCGGCCGCATTCAACTTTCTGGCAGCGTTCTTTCTGGGCACAGCAGTTGCCAAGATGATTGGCAAGGGCATGATCCAGCTCGACATCGTCACCCAGTACGTGGTGCTGGCTGGATTGTTGGGTGCGATCGTTTGGGACCTGTTGACTTGGCTGCTGGGGCTGCCGACCTCTTCGTCGCACGCGCTGATCGGTGGCTACGCGGGCGCAGCGATGGCTCGGGCCATGATCCTTCACGGCTGGAGAGCAGCGCCCCAGGTCATCGTGCCCGGCGGCTGGTACAAGACCCT
The DNA here is from genome assembly GCA_049522855.1 of Candidatus Korobacteraceae bacterium. GTDB lineage: Bacteria > Acidobacteriota > Terriglobia > Terriglobales > Acidobacteriaceae > Bog-257. Next base: position 2,566 of record JBEKNL010000120.1, on the reverse strand, counting down.
GATCTTTATCGTGGTCGCTCCGGTGATGGGCTTGCTGCTTGGCTTCGGCTTCATGGTGGCGATCTCATGGATCTTTCAACGAAAATCGCCACGGCAAGTGGACAAGCTTTTCCGGAGATTGCAGTTGCTCTCGGCTGCAGCTTACAGCCTGGGGCACGGGGGCAATGACGCGCAGAAGACAATGGGGATTGTCGCTGGCGCACTCTATACCGCTGGAGTCATGAAGCCGCACGATTTTGCCGCGAACTGGGGGCACTGGCATTGGCCGATCATCCTGGCGGCCCATGCCGCAATCGCTCTGGGGACCTATCTCGGGGGATGGCGAATCGTCCATACCATGGGGTCGAAGATCACCAAGCTGAAGCCGGTGGGCGGGTTCTGCGCCGAAGCCGCCGGCGCCATCACCCTGTTCGGTACAGCGTTGGCGGGTATTCCGGTGAGCACAACCCACACCATCACTGGCGCGATCGTTGGGGTAGGAACTACACACCGGCTGTCCGGTGTACGCTGGGGTGTGGCAACCCGGATCGTGTGGGCATGGATATTAACCATTCCGGCGTCGGCCCTGGTCGCGATGTTATCGTTTTGGGTGATCCGGCTATTCAACCCGGCGGCATAAAGCGTCACCGCTGCAGCACTCGGCTGTCGAACTCGTCCTCGTCGAAACTCACCGGTGGGTGAAGGTGTGGTACCACCAGCCACCCGTCCCGAATGCAAGGAAAGGCGCTAGAGCGTTCACCCAGGGCAAAGGCGCATATATTTGATTACAAATAAGTTGTCGGTGCCGGGAGGGGGACTCGAACCCCCACAACCCTTTCGGGTCTGCGGATTTTAAGTCCGCTGCGTCTGCCAGTTTCGCCATCCCGGCGAGGAAAGAATCGAGCCTTCCGAGGGGGCGACTGCTTTCGAGCCTACAACAGGCGCATGGCAAAGGACAACCAGCACTGAGAAGAGAACAACGCGGCGTCTAACTAGGCTGGAGACTTTGGGAAGGCGATGACTTCTTAGGCACTGCTGCGGGTACCGCGTTTTGCCAGGTACATAGCCTGGTCAGCGGCGGCGTGTAATTCGTCAGGACTGTGGCCATGATCGGGATAAAGCGCTACCCCGATGCTCAACCCAGTTTGAATAGAATGTCCTTCCACCTTTAAGGGAATCGCGAGCGCCGACTCCAGGGCCGACATCAGAGTCTCGGCGCCATGTTCGTCGGACACATTGCTGACCACGGTAAACTCATCGCCTCCCGAACGAGCGAGCGTGTCGGAGGCGCGCATCCGGCTGGACAGCCGCAACACCACCTGCTGTAAGGCCAAATCTCCGATTCGGTGCCCGAAGGTGTCGTTCACTTCCTTGAAGTGGTCGAGGTCAATCAACAGCACGGCTACCTTGTGGCCGCCTCGTGCCGCGTGTGCCAAGCCTTGTTCCAAGCGATCTTCGAGCAGCCGCCGGTTAGGTAGTCCGGTCAACGCGTCGTGGTAAGCCAGATATTCATTCGTGCGAATCTGGTCCTCGAGAAGCGTGAGAATCATGCCAACGGCCACGAAATACTTGGGAATATTCCAGGTCTCGGATTCAACGATCGTCGATGGAGAGTAGCGATGCAGAAACATTACGATGGGAAAGACCGCGCCCCAGGCGATGAAGCCCAAAACCGTGGTCAGCACGCCTGCCGTATCGCGCTGGAAGTGGCGCCAGTACAGAACCGCAACCACAAAGTTGAGACCGGCCAGGACAACGCTGACCCCAAGGACAGCGTGATTGCGTGCAACCATCCAGATCAACAACGAGGAGAACACCAGGGACGCAAACAGCAAGCCAAGGAGATAAGAGGATGCACCGTGATACCAGTTCCAAGCCAATAGCGAGGTAGTGGCGAGGGCCACTGCCACCACGGCATAATAGAAGCTGTGCGCCGCCACCCCCCAAACCGCCGCGGTCGTGTAAGCCAATGCTGGGACACCGAGGATCGTTCCGAGCAGGAGCTGACGGCGAGCAGTACCCGCCCGGGGCGACATGGAAATCAGGAAAGATATGGTTGCAAGTTCCAGAGATCCCAGGCTAACGGCGGTGGCAATCTGGTTCCAAAGACCGTGGCCTACGTTTACAAACTGGGCTGTGAAGTGTATGAGTACGAGGACCCAAGCCGTGAGCCACAGTTGCAGCCGCTCGGCTGCACCCTGACGCAGAATGGCCTCGAACACCACGACCAGGATTGCAAGCGCAACGAGGCTGGGCAGAACGTTGAAGTTCATGACGAAAGTTTGGCGCTGATTTGAAGCTTATTCAAGAGTATGACAGCGATTTGCTGTAACTCTAAGCAAAAAATGAGGCTTGAACCGAAATTTGCGCAGCCAGCCAGACGTTATGGGCAACGTGACCTGTCTGATCGCCTCTGCGCTGGGATAATGACGTGAGCTCCGGTTACGTTGCGAGGCGTCGTCTAATACTACTGTGTTATAAGAAGCCTCGCCGGCAGCAGGGACACCTGGGCAGGGAGCGGGCCAAGTGGGTGGCGATCAGGCGGCGCAGGGTGGCAATCGAGGATGGATTATGCCGTTCGGTCCGC
>JBEKNL010000119.1:0-11355 GCA_049522855.1 Candidatus Korobacteraceae bacterium | reverse complement strand
GCTTCCTGCGCGCTTACTGAACCTCTGCTACTCTTTTTCATTAGGCTGGTCTCCTTTGCACCTCTCGAGTGCGTGCGGACAGCTTACCCTGTTCCGCGAGACCAGCCGTCTCATTCCATCTAGCTTGGGCAGAGGAGCACTCCAAAAATGCCATGCCTCCGTCCTCACCGTTTCAGAAAACTTGCAGCGCCGGAGCGTTTCTCGTGTCGCGGTGCGGCCTGACGACGATCTTCACATCCTGATCGAGCGCCACGAAGGAAGCGCAGAAGACGCTCAACGGAGAACTGCCGGAAACCGCCGCGTAGGCGCGGTGCGTCGCAATTGCGGAATTCTGGTTACCTTCGTTCTTCGAACTGCATTTTCTAATCGCGCCAGCTTCCTTCTGAAAGATAAACTGAGGAAGTCGGAGTCAGACTCCGGCGTCGCGAAGCCCGGTCTGGGGCGGCTGCGGCAATGCTCTTTGAAAACCTGTCTCAAGCCGAATCGGTCCTGATCCTGCGGTAACTCCTTTATCGGGAATATCTTGCGCACAACTCTAATGGAATGAATATTTTGGCGGGAATCTTGCAAGGTATTGAATCGTAACGACTTACATCTCGTAACAACTCTAATGTTTTGAATATCTTAGGGGCAAAGTATTCAAAACAAAGATCTTACAATACGGGGGGGGGGAGGGGTCAGCGAAACCGGTCTACTCCCGCTCTGTTATCCTGCTCGCGGCCCATGAATCCAATCATCCTCAGCATTCTGCTTGGCCTGACGGCTGCCGCGGCAAACGTTTTCGGCGGTGCGGTCATCGTGCAGAAGAACTGGGACCGCAGCTATCTGCGCTATTTTGTGGCGCTAGGCGCGGGTTTCATGCTGGCCACCGCGCTGGTCGAGATGGTCCCCGAGAGCCTGGCGCTGGCCGGACGCAATGGAGCGTTGCTGCTTCTGGGCGGCTATCTTCTTGTGCACTTCTTCGAGCACACCATCACTCCGCATTTTCATTATGGGGAAGAGACCCACGCCGACGAGTATCTCCACTCACACCGGCGCGTGTCGGTGTTGTTTGGCTTGATGATCCACGCCTTCTTCGACGGCATCGCCATCACCGCGGGCTTTCTCATCTCTCCCTGGCTGGGCTGGATCATCTTTCTAGCAATCTTTCTCCACAAAATACCCGAGGGCTTCACCGTGACTTCGGTGATGCTGGCCAGCGGGTTGAGCAAGACGCGGTCGTGGTTCGCTTCCGTGATGTTGGCGCTGGCTACGATGGCCGGCGTGCTCACCATGGCGATCGGCAAACATGCCGTTAGCTACGGATTGCCCGTGGCCGCGGGAGTAACCATCTACGTCGCGGCGTCCGATCTCATCCCCGAGGTGAACCGCGAACCTGGCGTGAAGATGGCGCTGGTTGTATTCATCGGAGTGGCCGCCCTGTTCGTGCTCGATCGCCTGGTGCATTTGCATTAGGGCGAGTGCGCGGAACTGCGCTTGGGTTGGAAGGCATAAAAGTACCACTTCAAATATTGCGGCAACCATGCCCAAATCTTGAACCGCGACTCACCTTGCGTTCGGCCGCGCCAGGTTGTCGGTAACTCCACAATGCGATAGCCGGCCAGGAAAGCCTTCACGGTTATTTCGAGGCTGAGTTCAAAGCCCGCCTTGCTCTCAATCGTCATGGTCTTCAGGATCTTGCTGTCGTACAGCTTGAACGCATTGGTGGCGTCGTGGGTGGGAATCCCGCGAAACCAGTGCAGAGTGAGGCCCGCAACGCGCGACATTGCGCCCTTCAGCGGAGGCGCATCCAACAGCCGGCCGCCTGGCATGTAGCGGCTGCCAGCGACTACCTGGCATCCCTTGCGGTAGTACTCAACCATCTGGTCCACTTGTGTGAGGTCATCAGAAAGATCGGCCATAATGACCAGCACGGGACCGCTTTCGACTTGAGCGAAGCCCGTGCGGATGGCCCCAATTACACCTCGTCCGACATTGTTTTTGACGGGAACCAGCCGCGTTTCTCCTGTCGAAATGATCTGCTGCAGAATGGGGACGGTGTTGTCTTCGTCGAAGTCATAGATCACGAACGCCTGAAACCGTGAGCGGATTTGCGCGGTGACCGCACTCCACAGAGCGGGAAAGTTGGCGCCTTCGTTGTAAACGGGAATCACCAGGCTCAGTTCGGTCGAAGTCTGCTCGGGTACGACATCCACTAGATCTGACCTACTTCGATCTGCTCAGCGACCCAGGGAATGACTTCGTCCAATATCGCGCTCAAGCTGGTGGTGGCTTCAAATCCGAGCAACCGCTTGGCCTTGCGCGTGTCAGGTGAGCGTTCCTGCACGTCATATTCGAATGGCGGATCGGAAACGTAGCGGAACGGTTTGTTGTCACCATGGACCTTGCGCCAGATGGTTTCGGCCAACTCCAAAACAGTGGTGCGAGTTGGAGTGGAAAGGTTGAAATCCTGATTGACCGCGGCGGGATGTTCCAGACAAATTCTTATTCCCTTGGCCAGATCGCCGCCATACGTGTAATGGCGAACTTGATTTCCAGAACCGAGAATGTGGAGGGGATCCTGGCCTTTGAGCACCTTCTGCGCCAGATCGGGCACCACATGCGACATCGCCAGCTTCACATTGCCGCTATAAATGTCATGGTCATGCAATGCCCGCTTTTCTCCCACACCCACGCAATTAAACGGACGCACAATGGTGTAAGGCAGCTTGTACTGCTCCCACGCTCCCTGAACAAAATACTCGGTCGCCAGCTTCTGAAATCCGTACGTCGAACGCGGCGGAGGGCAGCGGTGCTCCGCGCCTTCGGGAGTGGGGTACTCCGAAGTACTCTCGAACACCATGCTGGACGACATCACGGTTATCTTCTGCAGCTTCTGGTGTTGATGAGCATAGATCGCGGCATCGAAGGAGGCGGCGGTGATGCGTTCGTTCTCCGCCAGCAGGTCGTAGGCGAACTCGTGAAAGTAGCTGATGCCGCCTATCATTGCTGCGGAGGCAACAAAGTGATCACAGCCAGACAGCAGCTCCTTCAGCAAGGAAGCATCCTTACAATTTGCCTCGACGAACTGATAGCGCGGGTGTTTGTCGTACGACTTCTCCACCCGGCCGTACTTGCTGAAGTTATCGACCCCTATGACTTCATAGCCGGCTTGAAGCAATTCCTCAACCAGGTAGCCGCAAATGAATCCGGCAGAGCCGGTGACCAGTGCCTTCATGAGCGGGCCCCTCCTGCCGCAACCGGTATCGGAGGTTGGAGAGACTCGGCGTGCCGCTCCGGCCAAAAGTTCCAGATATCAACCACAATCTTGTCGGCGGGAATCTGAAGATCGCGGTAGGCCGCGTGTGGTGCTCCGAGCACAAAGATTTGGGCCCGGCCCAGGGCTTCATCGAGCGGAACAAGTCGTGGGTCGGGCACGTACGGATCGGTGCAGAGGACTTCTTTGGCCTCGACTTCCAGCAACTTCTTCAGCTTGTAAGACAGGCTGTCGCGATTATCGTCGGACTCGCCCTTGAAAGCCATTCCCAGGATCGCCACGGTCTTATCGGCGAGATTGAGCGGGCGCATCTGCGTCACAACAAAGTCGGGAAGCCCTTCATTTACCAGCATGGCGGCGTGTCCGAGGAAGAAATGATTGCCGGAGAACGCCGAAAGCTGCAAGGTGTCCTTGAGCAGACAGGGTCCCGCCGCAAAGCCGGCCCGCGCGAAACTCCGCATCCGGGGATATTCGCGAGTGACCGCATCATGAATGCGGTAGAAGTCGAGGCCGTAGGTTTCGGCCAGCATGTAGAACTGGTTCGAGATGGCGAAGTTCAAGTATCGCCAGCTATTGGTGAACAGCTTGGCCAGCTCCGCTTCCAGCGGCGACAACTCAATGACGGTGGATGCGATCATGAGGAATAATTCTCTTGCCCTCCGTAGCGCCACCGGCTCGAACGCTGACACAATCTGCGGCAGCTTAACCAGCTCCTCCATGGCGTTGCCTTCGGCAATGCGCTCAGGACAGAATGCCAAGTCAATATCGCGTCCCAGGGACTTAATTCTCTGGTAAACCAGCTTGGTCACACCCGGGCTGACGGTGCTGCGTAGAATCAACAAGGTGCCGTCATTGATGTACTGGAGCATGCCGTCCACACTCTGGTACAGCTCATTAACCGTGGGATTCAAGTGCCGGTCAACCGGCGTGCCGACAACGGTTATGACCGTGTCAGCCATTCGCAGGCACTGCGGGTCCGTGGTGGCCGAAAGAGTTTTGCCCAAGACGTGGCGCAGAACGGGCTCAGCTCCAGCTTCGCGGAAAGGCATCTGGCCGGAGTTGATTTTTTCGACCTTGGCCGCGTCGATATCGAGGAGGGAAACCGACAATCCACGGCTGGCCAGTACAATTCCCAGCGGTAGGCCGACGTGTCCGCAGCCGCCCACAATGACGAGGCTCTGTTGCTTGGACAAGGAAATATCCTTAAGCAGGGCGTTGAAGCGCAATTTTACCGCATTCGTAAGTGGGCGTCGTGCTGCGGCTTTGCTCCCGTCACCCAGGCCAGTCAGCCGGCAACGTGCCTGCCAATTTCCGGTTTTGAAGTTAGGTATGGGTCGCCTGCTCTTCAACCAGGGCCGCCAGCACGACTTTTACTTGCGTTGGGTCAAAGTGTTAAGTACGATGGCAAATGCACGGCGTCGGGAGCACTTGGGGTTCATGATTCCCAGTTTTTTTGCTTAGCCGGAATCTCCTCCGAGAGTGAACTGGGCTGGAACGAATATGCAAACACTTGCACTACTTGCATTCAAAGTTTTGTCGTTCTGAAAATCCGTGATAAGAACTGCTTGATTATCAGCTATTTATCGAATATGCTATCCTGCACTCTCGGCCAAATAATTGCACACACCCCAAAGGGATTGCCAGAGAAATCAAACAGGGAGCGAGAACCGTTGGCGCTGGCCGGCACCAAAGCGACGAGTACTGCGTTGACCACCCCAGCAGACGAACAAGTCTTGTTGGGGGACAGTAGCGCTGCGAAATCTTCAACCTTGTGGCAAACGCTTAAGCCTTTCGGCTGGCAAGGGTTGCTGTTGGTTGCAGTAATGATTGTACTGTACGCACCGGTTTTGAGGATTCTGGTTCGTCAGTGGTACGCCGACGCCGACTACTCTCACGGATTTCTAGTGCCCTTACTGTCGCTTTACTTGATCTGGCAGAGGCGGGAAAAGTTGGCTCAGATTGTGCGACGCCCCGCGCCGTGGGGAATGTTAGTCGTATTGCTGTCTCTGGGGCTGCTATTTCTGGGAAGCTTGGGCGCGGAACTCTTCCTGACACGGGTCTCGATGCTGGGCACCATTTGCGGGCTGATCGTCTATTTTTGTGGCGGCGCCCTGCTGCGCGCTATGGCTTTCCCGTTGGCGTTTTTGCTGTTTGCGATTCCGATACCGGTACTGATCTACAACGAGATTGTTTTTCCGCTGCAGTTTGTGGCCTCCAAATTCGCAACTTCGACGTTGGAGATGCTCAACCTGTTTCCCATCATGCGTGAAGGCAACGTTCTGATTTTGCCCAACATGTCGCTGGAAGTGGTGGAGGCCTGCAGCGGTATTCGGTCGTTGATGTCGCTGCTGGCCCTGGCTGCCGGCTACGGGTATCTGGCCGAGCGCAGCACCGTGGTGCGCTGGCTGTTGTTCCTGGCCATGGTTCCCCTGGCCATTATCAGCAACGGGACCCGAGTCATGATAACGGCTTTGATGGCGAACTACATCGGTCCCCGCGCCGCCGAAGGATTCATGCACGAGTTTTCGGGCTGGGTGATTTTCGTAGTGGCCACGGTGTTATTCTTAGGGTTGCACAGCTTGACGATTGTGGTGCGCAAGAAACTGGGATGGCTGCCAAAAGATGGAAGCGCCCTGGCAAAGGCCAAGGTGACTCCATGAAATCCGGCGTCCGCTATTGGCTCATGATTGCCGTGCTGGTGGGAGCGACAACCGCCATGGCGTACCTGTCACACGGAGAATCCACTCCACCCGCCAAGCCGCTCACCGAATTTCCCGCCCAGGTCGCGGGCTACACTGAAGCTGCCGATTGGCCACTTGACCGGCCAACTCTGGATTTGCTGGGCGTGACCGACTATCTCAACCGTGGCTATATCTCGAAGTCGCAAGGCTTGATCACCTTGTACATTGGGTATTTCCGCAGTCAGCGCACCGGCGCCACCATTCACTCTCCCAAGAACTGCCTGCCGGGAGCGGGATGGACGCCCATGAAGGCGACCGTGTATCAACTCCCTCTCGACGACGGGCGAAAGGTGCCGGTTAATCTTTACATCGTCCGCAAGGATTTGGACGAACAACTGGTGTTGTATTGGTACCAGGCGCACGGCCGCGTAGTGGCCAGCGAATACTGGGGTAAGTTTTATTTGGTGTATGACGCGATGCGCTTGAACCGTACCGACGCCGCTCTGGTTCGTATCACTGCTCCAATCTACAACGGTGATGAGGAGCAGGCGCGTACGCGGGCGCTGGTATTCGCAAAACAGATTACAAGTGACGTCGATCAGATTATCCCTCGGTGACCCAGGAGAAGGTATGCGTAACCGCTGCATCGTCTTTGTGGTAATAGCTGTACTGTCAATCGTTTTCGTTGGTTGCACTCGTAACCCGGAAACCGCCAAGCGCAAGTACGTAGAGAGTGGCCTGAAGTATATGGAGCAGAAGAAGTACGATTCTGCCGTGATTCAATTCAAGAAAGCCTTGCAAGTTGATCCCCGATATGCCGAAGCCCACTACCAGTTGGGGACTGCTCAACTGGACTTGCAGCACTTTCCGGAAGGTTACAAAGAGCTTCTCCAGGCGGTTGAGCTTGACCCCAACCACATCAAAGCGCGTCTTGAGCTGGGAAGCTTGTACCTGGCCGCCCGTCAGTCCGATAAGGCGGAAGACCAGGCCCGCCATGTAGTTGAGCTTGACCCCAACAATGCGGACGGATTTTTTTTGTTGGGCAACGCGCTACTTGCCCAGAGGCACGAACAGGACGCCGCTGACGCCTTTACTAGGGCGATTTCCCTGAAGCCAGATGACACTGAGGCATACCTCAATCGGGGTGTGTTGTACGCCTACATGAAGCAGGACGCTTCCGCCGAACAGGACATGCGCAAAGCCATCAGCCTCGATCCGCGGAAGCTGTCGGCCTACGCCAACCTCGCCGGCTTCTACTTTTACAAGAAGGACCCCAAGAAGGCGGAGGAAGTGTACCGGCTCGCGATCCAGAATAATCCGGACTCACCATCTCCCTACCTGCGCCTCGCAGGCCTGCTGTTGCATGAAGACCGCAAAGCGGAGAGCGAGCAGATCATTCAGCAGTTGCGCGACAAGCAGCCGACGTCGGCGGAAGTCGCCAGCTCGGTTGGGGACTACTATCTGGCTTTAAGAAATCCTGAAGCCGCCATCAAGGAGTACCAGCGCGGTCTGAACTATGACCCTAAGAACCAGGAGTTACAACTGCGCTTGGTGGAGACCTTCCTCAATACCGGCAAGATTGACGATGCCAGCAAGCTTGCGGATAGTATGCTGAAAGACAAGCCAGGCGATGTCATAGCGCGCATTACTCACGCGCGACTGCTGGCCATTAAGGGCAATAGCACCGAGGCAATCACTTCGCTACGTGACGTCATCCACGATGCTCCCGAGAATGCTCAGGCGCACTTCATCCTGGGACAGGTGTTGCGCCAGACTGGCGATCTGCCCGGAGCCAAGAGCGAGTTGCAAGAATCCGCAAAGCAGATGTCCTTTAAGCATCAGCCGGAGAACCCGATGGTGCTCAAGGCCCTGGCTGAAACCTATCGTGACTCGCACGATTACGATACCGCCAGAGAATACGCAGCGCGTTTGCAGAAGCTGAATGAAAACAATCCTGAAGCCCATTTCCTGAACGCAACCATCGATATTGGGGCGAAGGATTATGCCGCCGCTCTCGATGAATTGAAGGAAGTGCAGAAGACCGCGCCCAACGATCCGATGGTCCACCTCAACACGGCATTCGCCTACGCGGGGCAGAAAAAATATGCTGAGGCGGAGCGGGAATTCCAAACTACCATAAAGATGTACCCGACATTCGACTCGGCCTGGGGCGACTACATCGCTTTGATGTTTGGCACGAACCAGCCGGCCAAAGCGCTGGCGTTGGCCAACCAGTACGCCACCGCCAATCCTAACCGGGCTTCCGCGCACTTCATGAACGGTTCCGCCTTGGCCACGACCAAAAAGTACGACGCTGCCATTGCGGAATTCCAGAAGGTCCTTCAAATTGATCCTAAGTCGATGATGGCTTATGTCCGGCTGGCGCAGCTTGATCAGTTGATGGGACAACCCGACGCGGCTCTGGATTCCTACCAGAAGGCGCTCGCACTACAGCCCACCTCGCCTATGGTGAATACCGCGATTGGGGACGTTTATCTCAGCAAAGGCGACTTGAAATCTGCAGGCAAGTACTTCCAGGCGGCGCTGGCGGAGAATTCTCATGACCCGGTCGCAGCCAACAATCTGGCATGGGTTTATGCCGTTCAGGGCGAAAACCTTGACATGGCGTTAAGCCTGGCGACGCAGGCGAAACAAACTGCCCCCGATATGACCGCGGTCAACGACACCCTCGCCTGGATCCAGTACAAGAAGGGCAATTATCGCGTCTCCATCTCGCTGGCCGAGGACGCGGTAAAAAAGGAGCCGCAGAAGGCTGACTATCGCTATCACTTAGGAATGGCCCTCAGGAGTGCAGGAGAAATAGACCGCGCCAGGACCGAGTTGCAGAAGGCGCTGCAATTGAACCTTAAGGGCACGGACGCGCAGGAAGCACAGAAAACCCTGGCGTCTCTGCGATAGCGGCTTTCCCTAGATTGTCGTATGTGCGATGCTGCGCGGGCGGTCCGGCGCCATTTCCTTGCGAATGGGGGTCGGTGGTCCGCTGGCGCAGCGGCGCAACGCGGCCGCCAGTGCCCGCCGTTTTTGCGCGTGTTGGGGTGGTTATGCCCTGGGTAGAGTGGGGAAAATTAACGAGTCCCTTTAGGAGGGCGAACGGCGACATTTTCTATTCAGAATGCATGGGTTCGTCTTCCAGCATTGGATTGATGACTCTCTGGCCAAGAAGCACCCGCACAATGCGAAGCATCTTTTCGGAGGTGAGGTAATACACGCGGATTGCGGAAAAGCCCTTGACTGGCCAAGAGCGCAGTCCGGGTGTAGGCCGAATGATGAGCTTTGCTTCGCAGCCCGCGTCCTCCGAGTCTTCCTGTGCTTGGCGAGAATTTGCCCAGCATCCGTTTTCAGTCACCCCAAAACCTATGCAACGGGCATACCGGTTTGACTGGAATCACCGGCTAGCGTCAGAGCTAAGTTCAACTTTCCATAAGCTCTATTTCCGAGGCGCTCAGTTCATGGGAAGGCGATTTTTCGCCAACTGGCACGACGGGCGGAGCGACGAACATGCGGAAGGATCTTAAAAGGGGCCTGCATACTAAGCGTGGATTGTTTCGTTTGCGCCACATGTTCTCAGCGGTGGCACTTGCTTGCCGAATGTGGGCTCGTGGCCTGGGGCAGGCCGCCCGCAGGTTCGCCATTCCACTGGCATGGTGCAGCTCAGCTGGGGAGCAATTCTTCGAATCTGCAGAACCCTCAATGTGAGTACGGTACCCAGATTCCACCTGGTCCATAGGGCGGTGGGGGATAGCCCAAGACTATACCGAACGGCGAAGTCCGAACCCCTAGCCGGTGGTCGCGAACATTGGCCCAGTCATCAAATCCGTCGGGCGCCGGCGCCTTCTCCGCGGTGTGCTGCATTGACGTTTTGTTTTGAAACCGCACCTGCTGGCCGGCATTTACCGTCACGGAATTGCCTGCACCAGTTGCGGCAACAGAACCTCGCCGCACCGTTACCCATGTTTGGTCCTGATCGGGAAAAACATTGACGCGGTAAACCCCCGGCTTCATTACGGTCAGCGTGGCATTGGGAGTATCAATCTCGTATATTTCACCTGGAAAGAGGTATCTAACCGAAAGACTAACGACGCCTTGATTAACCCTGAATTGAACGGTGCCTCGAGTAACGTCACTCAGGGTGACACTCGTCTCCGAACTCATGCGAATAAATCCGTTACCTACGTTCAGTTCAGCCCGCGAGTCCTTGTCTGCCCAGATACAGATAGGGGGCTGCAGAGGCTGATTAAGTGCGGCTGCAACCCAGTCGTTGCCTTCGCACGGAGCTTGCGACACCTGTCCCGACATATACTGTACGCGAGCAATTCTTCCCGGCTCGTTATAAGGGCCGCCTCTGGTTTGACCCTCAGCGGAACCGACCACCACTAACATCAGCAGTACGAAAGATAGATGCTCTAGTCGTATCTTCATCACCATCTCCGGGATAGCTACTTTTAACTGATAGGTTGGGCTTAGGCGATTTTAGCTTTGCTCTCTTTCTGCTATTTGCAAAAAACCGCGTTCAACTTTTTCCTGCTTGGCTTTGTTATCCGCCAAGCGGAGGTAGCGCCGCACAGACTTGAGGTCCTGAGAAGCTTGCTTTTCTCAAGCCCACGACCTGAACCGTGGGCTTTTCGTGCTTGCTTAACTTGCCAAGCCATTAGCGATGCCCGCCACCATGTCCACCCCCACCGTGGAAACCACCTGCTCCGCCGTGAAATCCACCGCCAGTGCTGCCACGGTAGCCGCCCCCTGAACCGCGTGCAAAACCGCGTCCACCGTAAGCTGCGGAGCCGCGCCCGTAGCCCCAGCCTGCGCGGCCGTAATGGCCCGCACCATAGCCTGCGCGGCCGTAATAGCCCGCACCGCGCCCGTAATAGCCCCGACCCCAGCCGCCCCGGCCGTAATATCCCCCATACCACGGCCCGGCGCCCAGAAACACTCCACCGACAAACCAGTTAGGCCCGTAGTAGCCGTAAGGCGCACAGGCGTATGGTGGATATCCGTAGTAGCCGTAGGCGCATACTGGCGGTCCGGTAACGTATCCCGGCCCGAATCCGATCCCAACGCTGACCTGGGCTTGGGAGTAGGCCAGCGGAATCATCAAAACTGCCAGCAAGGCCACATATCTTAGACAACGCATTTCTTCTTCCCCCTGCCCCAGATCCACCACTATCAATCTGGAGGCACCTATTCATTTAAACGCGGAATCAGAAAGAAAGTTGCAAGGCTCGGGTGGCTGAAAGCTGTAATGCGGCCGACGGCGCAGTTCTCACACCCTCTCAAGGCCCTAGCAGCCTGTGGTGCAAGCAGCTGATTTTGGGCACGGCCAGCGGCGTACTCGGGTTCGTGGGCTCGCCAAGGATTTCACGCCGGACGTTGAGATTCGACTTCTGTAGAGCCAATTCC
>JBEKNL010000118.1:0-11462 GCA_049522855.1 Candidatus Korobacteraceae bacterium | reverse complement strand
GCTCCCACTGTTCCTCTGTCAATAGCTTCTGTCGTTTCTTCATGACAGAAGCTCACCAGCGAACCTACCTCACACGTAAGTACCTGTTGTGAGGCCGAACCTATTTATGAAACACGCTCTAGTTCTTAAAGGCCCGCGTCGCCAACGGAAAATCAGCACAGGCTCGTCATCGATAGTAATAATGAGGATGCCGCGAGTGAGCCTGTGCTTGAAAACATTAGTCAGGGAGAGAGGATTTGAACCTGCCGACCCCCTGGTCCCGAACCAGATTCCATGCCTTATTGAACCCTGTGGAAACTGGCTGAATTCATGTGTTTTGTTTTGAACGGTTTGCGGGCCACTGTTGTAATGCTATTGAGATTTGAGGTTTCTGGATGCTGTGACAGCTACATTCTTATCTACAGTCGAGCGGGGTGACTAGAATTCTGGTCGCCGCTCCAGCAGCAGTCCACCGCAACAGCCGGACAGTGGCCTTTGAGTGCTTGCTCGGATCTCCTCATCTTACGGACGCGGCATTCGCCGGTCAACGAACACCGGATCTGCGGTAGTTCGAGTTTTGAACGGCGACGTTCAACTGCTTGCTGACGCCATCAATCACCAGGTTGGAGACATGGTTCGTTCCATCCGGTAAATTGGCGAACTGCACCGTCAAGTTCATCGCATCCTTCGGGTCACTCATATAGGAAGCGACTTGAACCCGAAGTAGCGCCTTTTGCGTTTTGTCGAAGACCAGGGTCAACGAATCTTGAGGTTTCAAGTAGTTATGAATGACCAGTTGAACTTGACCGGGAGCACCCGCTCCCGGACTCAGTGCAATGTTTCCCTGCTGCAAGGCCTGCTGGAGCAGCGTTCTTGTTGGTGGCACATACTGCTGCGCTAACGCTTTCATCTGGTCCGCATAGTCCTCGTACTCTGCCTTTTTCTTCGCGACCACACGCTCTTTCACGCGACCACGCCTCCCCCCTTGGTCAGCGGATGTGTCGGCTGGCGGTGGGTCAAGCGAAGTTTTTTGTGGCTTTCCGTCCGGGCCAAGGTGCACCTGAAAGTGCTGCTGCTTTTTTTGCTCGCCCTTGAGGCTAATCGTCACCTGCTCGACCCAGGTGTAGTGTGCAAGGGCTTGCTTGTTTTTCGCAGCCGCCTGCTTGATCTCGGCGACACGTTGTTGCAGCTGCTGATTTTGTGCATTGGCAGGGCAAATGCCTATTGCACCGGAGAGAACCAATAACAGAGTTACAAACCCGCACCGTGCTGTATTCCTCATAGGTATCCTCTCGTGACATTCTGTGATTCTTGTCAGCGCTGGTTCTATTTGGGGGGAAAGTTCTTCAATAACTTCTGCATGGCCTTGTTCAGATTTTTCTGCTTCTTTTCCTGATTGGCGCTGGCATCGAGCGTCTTCGTCGCACGCCCGGTCCAAACTAGTTGTTTACTCGACGGGTCATACATATCCAGAACAAGAGTCCCGATATTGATCGTCGAGCTTTGGGCGCTGGCCATGCCGCCACCCACAGCGTAGGCCCCCACCCATGCCGTACGCGTTCCACTGGCGTTGCTGATCGATGGAGACCTGATAACCGACATAGAGGTCGGCTTTGTCACTGTCCGTCTTCGTTAAGTCCTTCGCCGCCAACTGGGAATCCACCGCACCCTTGATCTGTGCATCCACGATCTGGTTTGGGTACGTGGCGCCTTGTATTGTGATCCATTTGTAAGTGTGGTACTTGCTGAAAGCCACTCCGGGCATGGAGTTGGTGGCTACATCCTGTGCCAGCGCCGCACCGCACGCCAAAATCGCCACCACCAGTCCCATGCCAACCTTTGTAATTCCAGTACGTATTTGTTGCAGCATAGCTTTTCTCCCTCTTGATAACTAGATGGTGTTGTGATGGCGGAATCCAATTCGTGGCCCATTTAGGCGCCGACCTCAGCTTGTCAGGATTGAAGTCGGTCATCGCGTTGCAGTCTCTTTATCTCCGTCTGCCACCGCCGCCGCCGCCGCCGCCGCCCCAGCGACCACCGCCACCGCTGCCTCCTGAGTGCTGATACTGCGAGAAGCGCTGGCTTTGCTGAGCACCGCGCTGGCGGTTTTGCGCCTCCTGGTTCAAGTCGCCATAGGACGATCCGCCGCTTGGCTTAGACCCGCTTGCTCCCGAAGTGCGCTGCTGGTTGTAACTTTGCGCCTTCTGCTGATCGGCCGAATAGTTGGGGTTGCTCTGGGCCTTCTGCTGAGCCGACGAGTAGTTGGGATTCGTACTCGTGGGATGTTGCTGGTTGTAGCTCTGTGCCGAAGTTGTGGTTGGCTTTTGCACGTTGTTCCAACTGCCATTGTCGTACTTCTGCCAACCGGAGCCAGTATTCTTGTAAACGTTCCCATCGTGTCCGGCATACATGTCGCCATTGGCAGTTTTCCCTGCCGCAGTATTGCCGTACGCAGTGCTGGTGGCCGCACCCTTACCGCCCGCTGAGGTCTGCACCGTCCCTGCCGAACCGTACGCATTGCTGGCATGCTGGGTGTAGGCGGTATTGCCATTCTTACTGACGACTGACGATCCCCACGACCCGTAGGCGTTCGAGCCTTGATGGGTCGCGCCGTAGGCGCCGGTGTACGGGTTATAGGCCTGACCAACGGTTTGCTTGCCATAAGCCGTGGATGTGGTAGCTCCGCGAGCGTACGTCCCGGTATTCGGGTTATAGGAAGTTCCCCAGTGCGCGCTGCCGTAGGGTCCGTAGGCGGCGCCTCCGTAGCCGTAGGCTCCGGTATAAGGGTTGTAGGTGTGGTAGCCGTATGTGGCTGCGTACGGGTAGTAATACCCGCCATACATATACGGCGGATAGTAATAACCAGTGCCGTTGGCTATGATCGCGCCCACCGCGGCACCGGCCACGAACATCCCCATGTATCCCGCGGTATAGCTAGCCTGCACATAGGTCGGGGAAGTATACACCTGAGTCACATAGGTAACGTTGTACACCGGCGAACTGGGCGGAATCGTGTAGATAACCTGCGGTACGGTCTGTGCGACCTGCCAGGGGCCTTGTGCGCTGGAAGAGACGAACCACAGACCCTGATAGCACAGATAATACTGACTACCAACTACGATCACTTTGTTGGGAGTGTTGACGGCGTACTGCATTGAAGTTCCTTCGATCGGCTGAAACTGGGGCTCGCCGACATAGGACACGCTTACTTCTTTAGCTGCTTCTGTGGGATTCACCATGACGGTGGTCGGAATCTGGGCGATCAGCACCGCGTCTTCCGCCTCCGGCGTGCCCGGCACCGAGGCCAAGACGCTCCCCGCCGGACTGCTCGGAGGAATCTGGGCAAAATCAGGAGGCAAGGTGTAGGTCGCAAATGTCCAGGGCCCCAGCGCGCTGGTGGCCGTGAACCACCGGCCCGAGGTCAAGTAGTAAAAGGCTCCTGTCGGCGCGTACTTGAATACCGAACTGCTGGTGTTGGACGCATACGACAGTTGCGTACCCGAAATCGGGGTCCACTGCGGCTCGCCGCCAAAGACAATGATTTCGGCCGGAGTTGCGCTGTAATACACAATCGGGAAACTGGCTGCGCTGCCTGGTGGCGGAGGAATGAAACCCTTCAGGTCTGTGAAATTTGCGTTCTCCGGCACCTTCGACATCTGTTTGGGCAACTGGTTGGTGGGCGTCCAGGTACCTTGCAGGCTGGCGCAGGTGAGCCATCCTTTGCCGTCGAACAAGTAGTACTTGGAGCTGCCTTGCTCGATGAACAGTGGCCAGTTGGCGTTCACGACAAATTGCACCTTCGAGTTGGCAATGGGCGCAGTTACAGGTGCGCCATCCACCAGAAGTAGGATTGCCGGACGCATGCTGATGAAGATGGCTGGCGGATCGTTCTTGACCTCTGCGACCGGAGGCGTCTTCGTCTTCTTGGCGCTCGCCACCAGCCGGTCCAAGGAAATCGTCATGGTGGCCGCGGGGTTGAGGAAGGTCCTCACCAGTTGGTCCATCTGCGCCGTGGTCGCGGGATCGAGCGACGGGAACGAAAGGCTCGTAATTTGGGGATTGCTGAGAAAGACGGTGTGGGCGTCCATGTTGACAGCGGACTGCATTTGGACAGTTATCACCCCGACATGTGTCTTGCCGCCCGTGGGAGTGATGGTGAACGCCATGCGACCGTCGACCTGTTGAAAATTCTGCCAATCATCGACCTGTGGCTGATATAGGACGAGCTTCCCACCCGGCTTAGTAATCTGGCGTGGCCAAACGGGATCCTCAGCCGCTGCGATCGCCGCCAGCGCTGTGATGCCGAAAAGCAGGAACACCCATCTTGTAATTGTGCGCATCGTGCTGGTTTTCATGTGCTGCCTCATGCCCGAACTGCATTGGTTAATCGGTTTTGGCTTCTATTCTTCGTTGATGACTGCTTTTTTGCAAGCCTCGTCGATGAAAACTTGGCCTTCTTCTGCCAACAAACAGGAACCCTCCTGCTACTGCACTACAAATGTGGGGCGGGAACAACTGTCACTTGCGACAGGGGCCTGGAGATTGTGATTAGAGGGTCACTCCGAGAGAAAACGGGGTATCGCCGTGACTTTTCCTCCGCAGGTTTGTTGCGTCGAGGAGCACCTTAGAGTTTTTTCGCGGACCCAAGCCTGCCTTCAGTCGAGAGACGGCCTTGCACCGATCAGAGTGCTGGGGCGCCAACCACGCCCCAGCATCTTCGCGTATTAAACACTTGTAAGTTCTGCTTTTCTCACTGGTTTACCAGCGGAATCATCGAGGCCAGCTGCAGGTCGATCAGCAATCCGATTCTGCGATCCAGCTGAAAGAAAAGCGCCGCTTTTTTCCCAGGCAACACCTGTTCGAACTTGGGAATGTATTGCATCCGTAGCTGCACGGCCTGCTCGTCGGTTGCAGCCCAGCGCTTAATAAGGCTCTTGGCTTGGGCATCGGTCATGGTGTCATAACTCTGCGCGTACTCTTTAATAAGAGCCGTGCGGTCATCGCCGATTTTGGTGAGCGCCGACGTATATTGATCGTAAACCGGCCAGAACTTCGTGGCCTCGGCATCGGTAAGCGTCATGTTAGCGGCGATGATTTGTTTTTTCTGAGAGCGTATATCCTGCCGGAGCAATTGAATGTCCTGATCCGTTCCCGACTGCGTGGCGGCCGGTGCCTGTTGGGTTTGCTGGGCGGACGCGCTGGCAGTCTGCAAAAAGAATGCGCCAGCCAACACCAAAATTGCGGTAATGCTCTTCTTCAACATTTCGTCTCCTGTCTGGTTACTCTGTGAGTGCCACACACATGCGTTGCGCCCGGTCAATCCGGGCAAAGTGATTTAATTCAGGCGTTAGCCTGACGATGTAAGCTTCTCGGCAAGACTATGGGACGGCAGCGAAGCTCACAACTGTCACTTGCGACAGGGGGAGACTCGAGTCCAAAGACTGCTCCAAGAGCAGTCAGTTCTCGGCGGGAAGGTCCGGCTTGCCGGTTTCTTGCGACCGGAACAGCAGAGCGTGGAGTTCTTCTTCGCCCATCACCCGCCGGAGTTCCCTGAATCCAAACAGAGGAATGAAGGTGCAAAATACGACGAGGGCCCGGCCGAGCAGCTCATCAATGCGGATCTCGCGGGAAGCGGTTGCCATATCTGCTCCATGCACAATCCGTTTAATCACTTCCTCGAGAGCGTGAAAGGCGAGCACAAGCAAGCTAAAGAGAAAGGCCTTCACAATAGCTGACACAAACAATGGCCTGCCTTCATACCTCTTGCCGAGATGAGCATAGTCGCCGATGAGAATTACTTTGGCAACCACGAGGGCGTTGATTAGCGCAAATCCATAGGTCAGATAGCTGACGTGATATTCGCTCAGCAGGAGCATACTGTAGGTCGCAAGAGCGCAAAAGAAGAAGCCCAGATATAAGAAGAGGATAAGGAGTTCTTTGGCCTCGTGCGCGGCCTTCTTCTTCAGGTCTGATTTTCCAGAATTTGTTTTGTTCATTGGGTCCTTCCGTCTCTATTTGTTCCCGAAAGTCCAGCCCAGCCCTGAACTGGTGCCGTAATCGCTGCCGGAGAAGTTTGCTGGCGGCCGGGTGTCCCAGTTGCCATAGAACGAAATATTCCACGTCAAATTACTGAAAAGTTTTATGTAGTAGGACGCATTCGTATTAAAGTGGACACGGCCGGGTTGGGAAAGGGCCGGCAAAACGATGGCGGTCAGATCAAGCTTGGTTTTGTTGAAGCGGAAGAAACTCATGTCCCCGGCGACAACGGCCGTTGCCAGGCTTTGATTCCCTTGCGGTTGGATCGTCGGCCGGTACGCAGTATTCTGCCAGCCGAAGCCGCCTAGCAGAGAGATCTGCGCGTTATTGGTATTCTTCAAATAGCGTCCAATCCCAGCGCCCAGCGTGGTTTGAAGGTTGATGTCCTGCTCCGAACTTTGCAGAAAAATTCCCATCCCTTCGTAAAACCAGTTGTTCCACCTCAAGAGACGCTGGGCGCTGTAATTTACCTGGTTTCGGGCCGAGGCATTGACGCCAGTACTGGAGGCCAGGGTTGAACTGTAGCTCGCCTGGGCGCTCCAGCGCTCTCGTGGATATTGAACCCCAGAGTTCAGGCTGAACTGGGTGGCTTGGTTCCCTTTTGAATAGATGACCCCCAGATCTATGTCGCCATTGAATCGTTGCCAGAACTTTTCTGACGTCTGTTCCATTTTGACGATTTGTGTTCGCTCGATTGTGACTTTCGTCTCGGGGCTCACGACGACCTCGATCTTCATCGGCCGGTCGCCCGAGAGTTCGGCGGCAGATAGTGTCCCTGTATAGACCAGGCCGCTTTCTGTCTTCACGATGAACAGCTGGCTGCTCTCCAGATGGTCCACCTTCGACCACTGAACTGAACTTGTGCCAAGAATGTAATCGAGACTCACGTAGAGCACGCCGGAGTTCAATCCCTTGATCTCGCACGTCAGGTGATCGCCATTTTTCATGACGATGACATCTGTTTTTTCCCGCCCAAACAGCGGCGCGACGAGAAGAAGTACCGAGCATAGCACTATGGTGTGCAAGTTCATTTAGGATGTTCCTTTGGTCGGGCGATTCTACCGTGCCGCATAGAGGCAATGGAAGGGGATTACACTTGACCTCAAGGTTCCGAATGTTATGAATACTAAGGATCTTCACTTTCGGCCCACCCCGCCGCCGACTGGATTCAGACCGCTGCGGATGCTTGGACTCGTGATCCTGTGGTCGGTTCTCGCCTTGCTCACCCTGTGGGCAGTGGCAGCCCTCTACGTTGATTTTCGGATAGCAGCGTTGCGCATTCCGTTGACCGTGATCTATGTTCTCGCGATCATCGCGATCCTGGTCAAGGTCAAACGATGGCTCTGGGCTGCCGCTCTCTGTTTTGCCGGCTTCTGTGTCGTGCTGACGTGGTGGCTCAGCATAAGCCCGTCGAACGCCGGGGATTGGCGGGCCGACGCTAATCGAACAGCCTCGGTCGAAATCAACGGAGATCGTGTCACGATTCACAACCTGCGTAACTGCGACTATCGCACCGAAACCGATTACACCAATTGCTGGAGCGACCGGACGGTTTATCTCTCGCAACTTCGGTACGCGGACCTTTTCTTCACAACCTGGGGGCCGAAGTATATCGGCCATCCGATTGTCAGTTTCCAATTCGGTGACAACGACCATGTCGCATTCTCGATCGAGGCACGCTACAAAGCCGGACAGTCATACTCGGCGATTCTTGGGTTCTTCCGGCAATACGAACTGATTTTTATTACAGCCGACGAGCGCGATGTCATTCGATTGCGTACCAACTATCGCAAGGACGAGGAAGTGTTTCTGTATCGCACCACTCTGTCGCCGAAACGGGCGCAAGAGGTATTCCTCATCTATGCCGACTACCTGAACCAGTTGAGAGATCATCCGGAGTGGTATAACGCGCTGACCCGAAATTGCACGACGACGCTTGATACCAAGATCGCCCAAAACCTCAGGAATCCTCAGCCGTGGAACTACCAGCTCTTGCTGAACGGTACGCTGGACGCGCTGCTATACAACCGGGGGCGTCTGGTCACAGGCGGCCTTCCGTTTCCAGAGTTGAAGCAGCGCGAGCACATCAATGCAGCCGCCAGGACGGCAAGCCAGTCTCCTGATTTTTCGGCGCTGATTCGCGTCGGACGAGTAGGATTCTGAGGATGCAATCAACCCGGCAGTTCCTCTAAAACAACCGCCCGACGCGGAAGAAGAACTTCCGGTGTCCGGTGTCGCCGTACGCGTAGGCCGCCTCCACCGGCCCGAAGATTGTGTTCACCACGATGCCGGCCGCGCCATCGGTGGGAAAGCCGGATGCTTTGTTCACCATCGTGTTAGGCGGACCATAAACCTGGGCGGCTTCGTAAACGCCCAGGAAGTAGATGCCGCTCCCCAGTAAAGGCGGTAGCTTCGCCAGTTGGCGGATATATCCCGCCTGGAAGAGGAAGTACTTGTCCATCAGTAGTTCATTGACGCCATACGCCACCAGGCGTTGCGAGCCTCCCAGAGAAAACTGCGGCAAGCCGGTTGCGTAGTCGAACGTCGTCCCGCCGTATCCGTTCACAAAAACCGAGGAGGGTTCGTTCAACCGGAAATAATTCTGGGAGACGATCTCGGCCGAAGGATAGGGCCTGGGCGCTTCCGGACTAGTGTTAGTCCATTGAAAATTGGCTTGGAGGTTTTGTCCCGACCGTGGAATGACGGCATTGTCCAGGCGATCCAGTTTGTACTGCATTCTGGCGTCGCCGTAGGAACCAGAAACCGATGGCAGCTCGTTGGGGTTCCCGATCTGCCGGGCGAAGCGTTCCCACCCGCCTTCATAGCCAACGCGCAGTTCGCCAGTGGTTCCGAACTGATAGCCCACATCGAGCCCCCCGCCTCCCGTGTTGCGCCGATAGATGGAAAGCAGTTTATTGTTGTCGTAAATGTAAAACGGACTGCTATCGACGAGTCCTCGCGGCGCGACGAACCAATGGGTCTGCGGAGTAAAGGGGTGGTAATACTCGGACCTCAGACCGTACTCAGAGAACAGGACGATGTCATTGCGCCACTCTGAGCGGAAGCCGCCAAAGTCGAGAAACGTGAGTCTTGCCCCCAGGTTGAAGGTGACGTTCTTCAAGCTGGACCCGTCGATAAGGATGAGCGGCCGGACGATCGGCGGCCCGTAGGTGTTTTCCTCGGTCTTCACCAAGAGTCCCTGCTGGCCGTTGCGCTCTACCATTTCGTAGCTGAGCACCGAAAATCGCCCAAACCCCTTCAGGTGCATGATGTCCTGATCGAGTTGGTCGAAGTCGAGAGGCTTGCCCACCACGCCGGCCATTTGCTCTTCCACCCGACGCGAAAGATTTCCATTCACCCCGTCGACCGCGACAAACGTGGGAACGGGATTGGTGCGGCGTCGGGCCGCGCGATCAGCCAAGTATTGGTTCCAGGTGGCGTCATCCACCGAGAGCGTCATCAAGACCTTGGACTTTGCCGCGGCGGCATCGTATCCGGCCTTGATGATCGCGTCAGCGTCGTCGAAACTTAACGCGCTCCATTTCTGCACCGGTACGGAGACGAGTATGTCCGCCTTTTCCATACTCAGCAGTTCGTTGGCGGAGATCATGACCGAGATCGAATCGCCGAGGACCGAGAACGAGGAGAGACTTGCATTGGGAAGCACCGGCGCCTCCGCCAGGTGAACCGCCAGCGTCAGATCGGCTCCCATCTCTTTCGCGACCTCGACGGGAATGTTCTGCAGCAGGCCACCGTCGGCGTAGATGGCATCCTTGGTCCGGACGGGCGTAAAGATTCCCGGCAACGACATGGTGGACCGCAGGGCCAGGGACAAGGATCCGTCTCGGAAAACCTTGGGCCTGCCGCTAACCAGGTCGGTGGCTACACAAGCGAACGGAGTCGGGAGATCGTTGAAGCTCTTGATCTCCGAGTAAGGAAGCGCGATCTTATCGAGAACCAGCGAGACTTGTTGGCCGGAGTTGAAGCCCTCGGGAAACTGCAGACCTTTGCGCAACCCAAATTCCAGGTTGTTGGGATAGTCGCGGGCGTCTTCCTTGCGCCGAAACGAGAGGGCGTCGAAGGGCGTCTGCCCCGCCATTACCTGGTCCCAGGGGATTTCGTTCACGATCTGGCGCATCTCAGCGGCATTGTGTCCGGTGGCGTAGACCCCGCCAACCAGGCCGCCCATGCTGGTGCCGGCGATATAGTCAAACGGAATGTGGTGTTCCTCTAGCCAGGTAATGACACCCACGTGGGCGAGTCCGAGCGCACCTCCGCCTTGGAGCACCAGGCCTACGGTAGAACGCTTGGACTTGGGTGGCCGCTCTTGCGCGGTCGCAGATGCGACGGAAAAGATGAGAACGATGCTCGTGATGAACAACAATCTAAGACGCTGGTGCATATTGATTCTCCCATAATCTGAAAAGATCAGTGACAGGACCCGTCATCCTGAAACTGGCCACTGGACGCCATGGCCGCAAGAGAGCGTGCGCAGGTCAGGATTTGCTGGTCCAAAGGATCGCCGTTCAGCGCATCCGGAGAGAGGTAGTTCATGTTCTTGCGCGCGGCCAGAACTTTATTGCTCAACTTTTGCATGTTGTCGAACTCATTGCTCAGCAACTGAAAGGCATTTCGGTCGGAATCGGTGGATGCTGCCACGGAAGCCAATCTGAGATTCGTCGCAGCCTGGCCTCGGTAACCGGCCACAAAGGCATCGGTGACCGGATATCCATTTTGAACGGCGTTAATCAACGCACTGCGCCATTCCCTGATCACCGACATTTCTTCGATGCCTGCCTTCATAAACTCCTTCGAGAACCCGGGATTTACGGGCTGGCTTGCGTCAGGAGGCGTTTCCGGCGTACTCGCAGCGGCGCCTGGCAGCGTCAGCGTAGTTTGATTTCCCTTGAAGCTGAGGGAGCCGTTCATGAGACGTGCCAGTGCCTCGATGTCTACGTAGGACCTGCCGTTGATTTCGACAACCGGGATTTGCCCCGGATGGCCGCTTGCGGTGAGTGTCCGATTCTGTTGCGCAGCCTGCGACCAAATTATCCCTGGCAAAACCAGAAGCGTTATCAGCATCAGCCCTGCATTAAATAGCTTCTCTCTCACCATGGCAACTCCCTTTCTCGCATTTGTCGTCTTTTGCCAGACATCACTTCGCCTAAAATCTGCTCTTCTAAACCTAACAGCCCAGCCTGTTCCGCGCGAAGCAGTTTGGTCAAGCCCTAATCCTCGCATTCAATTCTCGCGAACGCCGGCATGCCCGGCAAAAAAATGAAGGAAAGCAATAAAGGCGAGATTCGTTTAAGCATTTCGATTCTTTCCTAGTACCTAGTTGCATAAGTTAGAGTATGACATTTTAGGTCGTTTCTGAAAGACGGTTTGCTTGCTCCACTCGAAGGGATGAGCCGACTGGTTGTAGGCGGCAATGAAGTCATCGATAT
>JBEKNL010000117.1:0-11467 GCA_049522855.1 Candidatus Korobacteraceae bacterium | reverse complement strand
ACGGGCTCACTCGCACCAAGGAATGAACGACCTCTGTGCCGACGCGCAACAACACTCTACGACAGGATCTACAACTGTTTCATCCCCTGTGGGTCGGCATCGCCGGTGGCAGACTCACTTGAAGCGGTCGGCCTGGGTCCTGACCGAGAACCTTCCCAAAGCGTCCTATGATTCCATCCGCAGCTTCTCCGCCCGCCAAATCCCGACGTTCGCCACCCGCGAGGAAGCGATGGAATACCTGGTGAGTTAAGGCGGGGACGTTCGGGGCGCCGGCACAACAGGGGGGGCCGTTCCATAGGAAATCATTCACCATGGAGGACACGGAGGGCACGGAGTTTTGCTTTCTATCCGGGAGCTATCTCATAGATCGGGTTTTGAAAGGGCATGGTTTCAGCCATGCCGCAAATAGCCGTTTTCGAAGCGGGCTTTAGCCCCTGAGGTACTTCTCCTGGGCCGTTCTGCTATTTATAGTTTTCTGCGTGATCTCCACGTCTCCGTGGTGATCTTCATCCCTATAAGCGGGCATGTGACATCCAGAGCGACAACACCAGTTGCTGTGGGGACGGGGCGCGTGCGAGAGTGAGCGGTGGAGAACCACGCCTCGTGAGCTGCTGAATGCCCTGCTTGCTCTATTGCGTTACCCAGCCGAACCAAATCGTGAAAATGGCCGCGGGAGTGTGCGACGGCGCGGTCGAGTCGCGTGAGATGCTAGGAGTGCAGGTGTACTGGGGCGAGATCGCCAATCCTGAAGCTTGCCTGGGCTCGGCCGAATCGCTGAAAAAAGCGGCGCTGCAATTTCACCAGGTGCTGCGCGAGATCCTGGCGACAGCGACTCCGATTCCGTTTCGTTTTCCCACGCTCCTGGAGAGCGAAGACGGAATAGAGAAGCAGCTCGCCGAGGGGCAGGAACTGTATCGCGGGGCCCTGGAGCGGATTGGCGATGCTGTGCAGTACGAGGTCGTGGGAAGCTGGGCTGAGGATGAGCAGATTGACCTGGCGACACCGGTCAGCGGCCGTGAGTATCTCAAACGACGTTCACAGGTGACAGGACGGATCGCGGCCATCGACAGCAAACTGAAAAGCGTCACCTCTGGCTCCGTGCGCGAGTGGCGGGCACGGCAGGAGCGCAAGAGCCATCGCTGGTTTGCGCTGGTGCCTCGGGAGAGCCGCGACCGTTTCGTCGCGTCGCTGCGAAGCGCCGGACCATCCCAGGGGGTTCGGCTTCGCTTGAGCGGGCCCTGGCCTCCAGCCGAGTTTGTCACTCCGCGAGCGGAACATGGATAACCCGAAGCCGTTAACCCCGAAGGACGTGGAAGAAGCCGTGTCACAGTTGAGGCGGCAACTGCAGGGCATCACCGAGCCATCGCTGGAGCGCATTGGCTGCTACCCCGAGACTATAGAACAAGGTTTGGCGAAGCTGGTGCTCGGCCTCATCGAGTTGCTGCGCCGATTACTGGAGCGGCGCAGGCCATCCGCCGCATGGAGGGCGGCTCCCTTACGGACCAGTAGGTGGAAGAGATGGGACTTGCGCTGATGAAGCTGGAGGAGAAAATCAAAGATCTGGGCCGGCAGTTCGGCCTGAAACCCGAGGACCTGAACCTGGATTTGGGACCGCTGGGCAACCTTCTGGAGTGAATTTGCGTCCAACGCGATGCCATTAGCTGTTCCCCCAAAGACCTTCTTCCATCTTCAAAACGCGGACAGGGGAAATATGGCGGACGAAGTGTTTCAACCGGGGACCCCGGTTCCAGACGCGGGCGTATATCAGGTATTGCATTACCGCCATCGGCTGTATCAAGTGACTATACTGCGCGCCGGCAGCTTTCCAACTTGTTCCGAGTGCGGCAGCAACGTACGTTTTCGGCTGGTGCGGTCAGCCCCGCTCATTGAGGAAGACTGCAACTTCGGTGCCTCGAGTGCCTGATCGCCGAGGTTGTCTTCGACCCGGCGACAATCCCTCTGGGCACAGATCCCTCGAACTGGGACAAGCTCGCGCAGCGCAACCTTGCGGGGAGTTCCGTCGGCTCGGCTCAGGCAGTCACCAATTTTGAGATCCGTCCGACAACCGTCGGCCTGCCCGCGGGACAGCAGCCAGACGAGCTCATGATCGACTGGGGAACGACACCGGTTGGAAGCGTTGCCTCCCTCTACCTGCCGGCGGTGAGTGCCCGTACGAGCGAACAACCCAACGCCTACTCGGAGATCGCTATTTCTAGGCAAGCCAAGAGTGCAATGTAGCCGCTGACAACCCGATTCGTCGCGAGGTAGTTATGCTCGCGCGGACCTTGGCTGTCCCTACCAAGAAGTCGGTTTTCGCTGAAAGGATCTAAGCGATCGGCTTCCACCAGCCTGAACAACGTCTTATTAGGCGCTGGCGACGTCAACCACAGAAGCGAAGTTCAAACCCGCCACTGACACGCAGAGCGGCCCTCTGGCCATCCGTCCCAGTGGGTGCGAGTAAGCCGTAGTTTCGAAATGCCAGCGACCAGCATCAGAACGAACAGCGCGATCCAGGGAAGCACCCCGGTTATTATTTTCCGATTTGTTCGTTCGCTGCCGTAGCTTTGACACCATCATAGACAGGCGCTGTACACCTGGCGGGAGAGATAGCCCTAATGCCAGCGGCCCTGGCCTTGCGGTCGTGCGCCCTCCGCCGCTTCCCAAGACATCGCGCTCGTAGTCGTTGACAGGTGAAATTTGTAGGTGCGCCTTGCAAGTGCTCCAAAAATGGTGCTTTCCGTGGATTTCATTCATCTTATCGCCGCCGCTGCCGATTGCTAAGGTTGCAACACGACCAATGGTTGCCAACGCCGGACAGGAGCTCAGGCATCTCGGATGGTTGCGCGAATGCAGGCGCAATGGGAATCGATGAGATGCGCTGTTCATGGACAATAAGCCGATGACGCCGTTCTCCGATCCCATGGTTGCCAGCGCCCGAAGGGCCCTCATCTGCATCCCCATCGTTCATACCCAAGCCGACATGGGAGCGCTGAACGAGCCCATACAACGGTTGAAAGTCAAGAAACTGGGAAAAAAGATGTGGGAGCATAACCTGGAGCTGGTCAAGGACTTCTGGACGCAGATCGAACAAGCCACGGAGGGCCTCGCCCTACCCTACGAAAGAGTTCGTCTCTATCAGGATGGTTTGCCGGTTTGCGGGCACGAATTGGAGATTGTCACTGACTTGGCCAAGGCGGGGAGTCGGAACTATCAACTGCTGCTTAAGCTAAAGGAGAAGGGCGCAACGCTCATGGGCACCGAGTCCTCCGAACTTCTGCTGGAAGAGTACGAGCTGGTTAAGCAAGTTTTTACGGGAGAAATGTTTCGCGGGCCTTCTAGGCACGCGGCCCGGGCCAACGATTTGCAGCATTCCTTGCTGCAACGCCGCGACCAGTTCATAGCTCGTCGAATCAGCCAGACGCTGCTTGGCGGCGAAACCGGCCTGCTCTTTGTCGGGATGCTTCACTCCGTGGAGCCCTGGCGCGCATTGAGTGTGAGAGCCTGAGCGCTTTCGCTCAAGTGATGAAGGCCGGAACGCCGTCGGTCGGGTCTGAAGCCGGTGAGGGCTTGCAGAGCCGGTCCGGCCGGTTGAACTTCGATGTCAACGGCGCCAAGAACGGACTGGGACAACTGGTGCTGACTCTGGTTAAGCTCCTACACGAATTGCTGGAGCGCCAGGCCATCCGCCGCGTGGACGCCGGCTCGCTGACCGATCAGCAGACCGAAAGGCTGGGACTGGCCCTCATGCAGCAAGCCCAGGAAATCGAACGGCTCAGGAAGGAATTCGGCCTGGACGAAGAGGACCTCAATCTCGATCTCGGCCCGCTCGGAAGGCTTCTATAAGGAAACATTATGCTACAGCAACAAGCGTTATCGCATTCGGTTGAGTCCTCTACCTTCGCGGATGTCCTCGAGCGCGTTCTCGACAAGGGAATCGTTATCGCCGGCGATATCAGGGTAAAGCTGGTTGACATCGAGCTGCTCTCCATTCAAATCCGCCTAGTCATCTGTTCCGTTGACAAAGCCAAAGAAATGGGTATGGATTGGTGGGTGAATAACCCTATATTTCGTGCGGACAAGCACCCAGAGATCGCGCCGGCCTCTCTTACCAGCCTGGAAGAGAGACTGGCTACGTTGGAAGCCACTCTGCGCAACGCGGCGGCGCACGGCAGTTGAGCTGCCAACGTTCACCGTTTGTATCGACACCTCGTCTGCTCTAACCCAGGGTTTGTCACTCTAACCGGTGACCCGGATCACGGCATGGGACGTGGGTAGACATGAGAGTCTATAATGCTTTTGGCGTTCATCCTGGCCGGATTCGAAACCAAGGCTTAACAAGACCTTCTACCTCGTCCTTCGATCTTCTAGGTTCAGGCTCTCTCGCCAAGGAGGCTGGATATGAAATACCGGGCCACGATCCTGGTTCTGATTCTCCTCCCCATCCTGGTAGGCGGCGGTTTTGCCCTCGCCAAATGGCCCATGAACGCTCCCGTGATTGCAATCCTCGGGGCGGTCATGATCTGGCTAGGCTACACCGGATATGCCCGCCGAATTGACCAAAACGTCATTCAACCTGATGCCAAGAAGGCTACTCCCGCGCGCATGTACATGGACGGGGTTGACTTCATGCCTACGAGCCGCAACGTGCTCTACGGCTACCACTTCAAGTCCATTGCTGCTGCCGGTCCCATCGTGGGCCCGATTGCCGCGGTCGCACTCTGGGGATGGTTGCCCTCGCTACTCTGGCTCACGCTGGGCGTTACCTTCCTTGGCTGGGCCAGCGACTACTCCGCCATCATGGTGGCGGTGCGCAACGACGGCAACTCGCTGTCGGCGATTGCACACCGGCTGATTGCGCCGCGAGCTCGGGTCATCCTCTTTGTGTTCATCTTCTTTTATCTGCTGCTGCTGGCTGGGGCCTTCGTGGGAATCATGGCCGGCATCTTCGACCCGCGGGCCGATGTCCCGTTTGGCATCTTCATTCTGGCCATCATGGGTCTGGTAATGGGTCAGATGCTCTATCGCTGGAAGATGGACCTGATCGTCGTCACGGTCCTCGCGGTTGGCTTGACGATGGGCGCGATGGCGTGGGGCGCGCGTGGCATGTCCACGGTGAAGGGGAAAACTCCGGCCGGCCAGCCTGGCGCAGCCGTCGTATTCGGTGGTCCTGTCAATTCTCTGGTGGAGAAGCTGAATGGCGCCATCAACCAGCTTTCGGGGGGACAACCTCTGTACACTGTAGTCGATCCTACGAAATCGGATCCGCGTCTGGCGGCGATGACCGTCAATGCCCAAGGCCAGATTGTGCCGAAGTACGTGGCCGGCGGCGGCGCCATCAAGATGCTGCCCTCGTTCATCTTCTGGTGCCTATTCATCTTCGCCTTCTCGTATCTGGGGACGGTCTTGCCGATCTGGCGATTTGCCCAGCCCACAAACTATATAGGCTTCTGGATCACCTTCCTCACCATCGGCTTCTCGGCCTTGGGTGCAGTCGTCGCGGGACTCCGCGGACTGTTCGGGAACACGGTCATGACGCAGGCTGTGACCTTCCAGACGAAGGTGTTTGGGGCCTGGATCCCAATGACGCAGGCGAAGGATGCCGCCGGACACATTATTCAGAACCTGCCGGCGATCCAGCCGATCTGGCCGATGCTGTTTGTGACCATCGCGTGTGGCGCCATCTCGGGTTGGCACTCGCTGGTCGGTTCTATCGGCACCGCGCGGCAACTGGAATATGAAACCGACGCGCTGCCGGTGGGCGGCGGCGGCATGTTCACGGAAAATGCGCTCGCCTTGCTCGCCCTGGTGGCGGTTTCCATCGCCGGCGGAGCGGGCGCGGGCGCGTTCGCCGGCGGCGTCGGCAAGCTGCTGGGACTGGTCACCTTCGGCGGGATCCAGCAAGCTTACGGAACCGCGCTCGGCTTCGGCGTGTTCGTGGTGATCGTGCTGACCATGGTGCAACTGGTCTTCCGCGTCATGCGCGTCACCTTGGGTGAATGGCTGGGCGATGTTTGGCTGGGCTTCAAGAATCCGCACATTTCGGCCATCATTTCCATGGGCTTGACGATGCTCTTGGTTCTGAGTGGGACCTGGATCTACCTGTGGCAACTGTTTGGAGCTTCCAACCAGTTGATGGCGGCGCTGAGTCTGCTGATCGTCAGCCTCTGGCTAAAGTCGGTGGGGCGCAGTCCGCGATATGCGTTCTGGCCCATGCTGTTCATGTACATCACGACCATGGCAGCCATCATCGTGACCGCCTACAACCTGTACGCCAGCATACTGTCGAACCAGCAGATTGCCTCGCAGACCATCAACATGCTCGGCGCAGTGGCGATGATCGTGGTTGCTGTCTTGCTGTTTGTGGCGGCGCTGATTATCGCGTACGACGCCTGGCATGCCTGGGGCCGGTTAAAAGGGCCGGCGCAGGTGCAGCCGATGGCGGCGGACTGAGAAGCTTAGCGGGGCTTGCACCAAGCCTTCGGGCTTTATGCAAGCCTCAAACTTGGCGAGCAAGGCGCTGAACAGTTTCGAAAACGGCGCGTGCCGCAGATGCTGGCCGCGAAGGCAGCCGCCACTGCATCTCGAAGCTGTTCTTGGTTCGCCGCACTCCGATGCGAACCAGCGAGAGGCCTGGGCGTTCAGCTTCGGCCATCAGTTCAGCGACGTTGGCAACCGGAGCGAGAGCGTACACCTGGAACCCAGGGTTTTCGAAGGGAACCAGTTGCCACTGCTGCTGTCGAACTTCTTTATCGATAGCGCGGACCGACCAGGCTTGCCGATCGAGGATTTCGACCTGTATCTTGGGGACAGAACGCAACTCGGTACGAACAATCAGCAGATCGCGTCTGCCGCGCAGGCGCGATAGCAGCCACAATGGCGGAACGTCGCGGGGTTCCAAAACGACCAGGACTTCGACTCGGCGGAAAGGCTCACGGGCGTTTTCGATCTGGAGGTGGACGACGGAAGAGCCCAGCCAGCGCAGGGTGGTTTTTTCTCCGACCAGCGGCAAGCCGCTCTGTAGCCATTCCAGAAAGCGGTGGCCCTTGCGGACATTCAGGTGCGTACCGAGCGCAAACCATCCGACGATGGCGATGACAACCACCACGAAGATGGCTAGCTC
The DNA here is from genome assembly GCA_049522855.1 of Candidatus Korobacteraceae bacterium. Taxonomy (GTDB): domain Bacteria; phylum Acidobacteriota; class Terriglobia; order Terriglobales; family Acidobacteriaceae; genus Bog-257. The sequence goes on along the minus strand of JBEKNL010000117.1, from coordinate 4,347 downwards.
TGGTGACATTGGTTTTGCAGCTGAGGCAAAGGATCGACGACCATTATGGCATACGCCCTCGCCCGGGAAGGGCGCTGACATGCGCGTAATCACCATGCCGGCAACACGAAGTTGGCTCGACAACGTCCGCGAGTTTTTTTACGGGATGGTCTCTTTCGAGTTCGAGCAGCAAGCCCGGGAACAGCGGGGAGAACTGGAGTCCGCGTTCATGCTCCTGACCCTGGGTGACATGCTTGGTGTCCCAGTGATGCCCCCGCTGTACGCGCTTCGCATCTTGCCCTATGCGGTACCTATGATTAGTACCTGGAAACGGAGGGTCGGGCGCGAGCGTGACCTCTCCGAGCGGGAAGAGTTTCATCTGCACGGGGTGTGATGCCCCGAGCCAATAACGGACACGGAATGGAGTTGTGAATATGCCAGACGATCCAAAGAAAAACGAAACCGAAGGGAAAGAAGAGAAACAGGGACTGTTCAGCAAGCTGAAGGAAATTGCTTACGGCATGAGCGCGCATGACATGTCGCGTTACGCCTTGCGCACCCGCGCCAGCATGGAACACCTGTTCATCCTGATTACTATGGGGGACCTTATCGGAGTCCCCATACTTCCGCCCTATTACTCGCTGCGGCTTTTGCCCTACGTCGTTCCCAACATCTCGACGTGGAAGCGCCGCATGTTGCGGGAAAAGGACGTATCGGACGCGATGTTCTGAGCCGGCAGCACCGCCAACCAATACCAGCAATTCATACGAGGACTCTTCATGTCATTGCGAGAAGCATTCGAAACCCACAAGGACCGCCGCTACATCATGTTCGGCGGCAAGGGCGGACTCGGCAAGACCACCTTCTCCGCGGCCACGGCGTTCTGGCTGGCGAAGCAGGGCCACAAGGTGCTGGTCTTCTCCGTCGATCCCCAGGCGTCGCTCAGCGACATCTTTCAGCGCGACATTTTTGGCAAGGGCGCGGTCGAGATCATGCCCAATCTCTACGCGCAAGAGGTCGATGCCGACCGTCACATCCACGATTACCAGGAGCAGATCCGCAAAAAGATCCGCGACATGTATGGTCTGGATGCCGTGCCCGAGGAAATCGAGCAGTACATTCAGGCGGCGTCGGCGGAACCTGCCATGGAGGAGTCCGCCATCTTCGACGCGGTGGTCGATATCGTGGTCGGAGGCGAGTACGACTATTACATCTACGATCTGGTTCCCCTGGGGCATGCGCTCTACTACCTTTCCATGGCCAAGGTGTACGACGAGTGGATCAATCGCATTACCAAGCTTCGCCAGGAGATGCGCGAGCAGGAAGAGATGGTGGCGCGAATCAAGCGCCAGAAGACCACCGAAGAAGACCATATCCTGACCGAACTGCAATACATCAAGGACCGCATCAACCAGTCCTCGCGTATTTTGACGGACAAGCAGAAGACGGCGTTTTTCTTCGTGATCGTGCCGGAGGAGATGATCATCCTTGACACCGAAAAGGCGGCCGGACTGTTCGCGAAATTCGATGTTCCCATTGTCGGGTATGTGGTGAACCGCGTGCTTCCGGCGGACCTGGCCGGACAGGTAATGCCGCCCTACCTGCAGAAGCGTCTCGCCATGCAGGGAGACTACTTGCAAAAGATTGACAAGATTTTTGGCAAGCAAGTCGTGGGGCGCGTTCCGGAACTCGAGCGTGACATTACGGGGCTGGCGATGATCGAGAGACTGGCCAACATCATGTATGGCAACGGGAAAATGTGAGCGGAATATGTCTGAGATAAAAGAGAGCTTTACAGAATTTGTGACCGCGCATCCCAAACTGAAGTTCATGTTCTTTGGCGGCAAGGGCGGCGTAGGCAAGACCACCATGGCGGGCGTCACCGCCCTGCACCTGGCGCGCGAAGGCAAGCGCACCATGCTGGCCTCCACCAACCCCGTGCACAGCCTGAGCGGCTTGCTGGACCAGAACGTCTATGGAGCGCCGACCCAGGTCACCGGCGTCCCTAACCTGTGGGCGTACGAGATCGACACCAAGGAGACCATCGAACGCTCCAAGCAGGACATCAAGACCAAGATCCGCTGGTTCCTCAAGTTCGCCGAAATTTCCACCCAGGCCGACGCCTTTGTCGAGAGCGCCACCATGAATCCGGCCTTCGAAGAATCGGCAATGTTCGAGAACATGGTTGACCTGATGCTCAAGAACGAGTATGACGCCTACGTCTTCGACACCGCGCCCACCGCCAATGCACGCCGTCTGCTGGGAATGAGCAAGGTGTATTCGCTCTGGGTCAACAAGATGGTGAAATCGCGCGCGGAGGCGCAGTCCCTGCGCGAACTTCTGTCCTTCACCAAGAAGAAGCAAACCGACCCGCTGATGGAGTACCTGGTCGGTTTTCGCGAACGGATCTTGAAGGCGCGAGAATTGCTCACCGACGCCGAGCAAACCGCCTTCTTCTTTGTCACCCTGCCGGAGGCATTGCCGATCGCCGTGATCAAGCGATTCATCAATTGGTTCCACGATTTCGGTATCCCCGTTGGTGGGGTCATCGTGAACATGGTGATTCAGAAAGACCAGGTCCGGCCCGACTCGCCCGAGTTTGTCCGCAACCGGGTCGCCATGCAAGACGGCTACATGCAGGAAATCTGGCGCGACTTCGACAATGTGCGGGCGGTTGTGCCTCTGCTCGATAACGAAGTGCGCGGGACGGAATCGCTGCAGGGAGTTGCGCGATACGTGTTTCCTGCCAAACAGGAGATCAGTTCTCCCATGGACGCGCTCCGCTAGCCGTTCTGCTACGCGGCTGCAATGAAGGAGTTGGGCCATAACTGCCCCGCCCTAGCCAAAACCAGGCTAGAACGGGGCACCCATGTTTACCGGGAAACGCTAGGGTGGGCCACCCGCCCCATGTGAATAACATGGAGCCTTTTCCGTTACCCGCGAACTACAAGACTTTGTCTACAGGTGAGCCGCGCTAGACACTCTCTCGTCAACTTGCTGTCCATAGATCCATTCTAGGCAGACAGTCTCCGCCTTCCTCTCCTCAGCCTCATGATCGCGAGCGTTGACCCCACCCAACTGTTCTGAGAGTGTACGCACTTTTTCAGCTTTGGGTGGCGACACGTGGCGCCACTTTGCGTAAGCGGCTAGAAGAAACGTTTTCGCGAGTTCTCGTTGACCACGAGCCAGCAGAACTTCGCCAATCCAGTACCTGATATATCCTTGATTCAGTACCGTCTGACCAGACTCGCGTCTCTCAATGAGTAGAGCCGATTTCCGGTAGCACACGAGTGCAGAATCTGTCTGCCCCATAAACTGGAGACACCGGCCAATATTGCCATAGTAGTACCCCGCGCGCTCTTGATCTATGCTCGCCGGGTTTACTACTGTTGCTAACGGTTGGCCCTGCAAAAAAGTCTCCAAAGCTACTTCGGGATGACCAGAATCCCGCTCGGCGAGAGCCAGCGTGCCCGCGATCTCGTAGCGGGTATCGACGCCAGAGTCCTTCAATTTCTTTCCTGTCCGGCCCCACTGAGCAGCCGTTGCAAAATCCCCCTTTATCCAGTGGTATTCACACTGCATCCCGCAGTATTGGATGTAACGAGCATCTCGATTCGGCACGGTGCGCTCAAACTCGCCTAGCAATCGCTCCGCCTCCGAATATTCCCCCAAGTGCGACAGAAGGTTAACATTGACGGCGAAAACCTTTTCGAAAAACTTGAATTTGTAATGATCTGAGATCCAATCAAACCTGTTTAACAACATTCGCGTGACGCGGCAGAACTCTCTTGAGAAAGGACTCGACTGGAATGCATCGGCAACTTCGGCGAGGTGAGCAAACGCCTCCTGAATCTTGTTAGCCGCGATATAGAGCTCTGCGATTTGCGACCAACGTTGAAGAATCGATAGAGGCGGACGTTGGGAGAGCTGCTGTCTACTTGCACCTACAACAGCTAGGTAGATGCTGATGATGCGGTCGATGAACGTCACGCGTTCACGAGGGCTGAAATGCTGACGAATGAATTGCCGCACCAAGGGGTGTAATTCGAGAAGGTCTGGCGCATTCTCCCGACACTTGATGACCACGAGGTTTGATGCGCGAAGCGCCCTGATCGCCTTTGCCACCTTGTCGTACCTGATTTCGTGGCCAAGATACTCTGCGATTTCATCAACCGTGTCAGGCTTCACGGTTTCAGCCATTGCGCGTAGGACAGTTTGCTCGCGCTTTGGGAGTGTTTCCCATATTGGGCTCTGTAGCAGAATCTGTGGGTAAAAGGGGCCGTGGAAAAAGCCACTGCGTGGAAAAGTCCAAAGACGGGACTTTCCCCCTCCGTTTGGAAATCCCGCAAGAGCGGCGGGATTCCCACT
>JBEKNL010000116.1:0-12068 GCA_049522855.1 Candidatus Korobacteraceae bacterium | reverse complement strand
GTAGTTCAGGTCGCGGATGATTTCTCCACCCAGCAGCCAGAGATTGTCCACGTGCCGGCGAATGGTCTTCGGGGAGAGACTCGATGCGGCCAGATGCTCGATGAAGAGCCGGAAGCAAACCAGAAGATTCGACTTCAGCAAAATTGACACCGTTTTTGCCAACGCCGAGAAAAATGGCAAATGGGTAGAGCTTATTTTGATACCGGGTTTCGGAACGCCTGCCTGAGCAATGAAAGGGGTGCAAAGCGGAACGTTCGCCATCCCATATGGACCCGGCAATGGAACGTTGCTGCCACTGCCGGTGCCTTGGGATCAAACCTACCTGTCTCGGTGGTTCACGTTCTTGAACGTGATTGCAGACCGATATGCAAGCAAGACTTCGTTTCGAAAGATTGCCGCAGCCGGCCCAACTTGTGTCTCGGCCGAGATGTCTTTACCCGAGTCCCCGAATGATATCGTCCAGTGGAAGAAGTTCGGCTATACCAGTCAGAAGTACATCGATGCCTGGAAGCAGACGTTTAGTGCCTACTCATCAACTTTCCCTCACCAGTATTTTTCGCTGGCACTGCATCCCGGTCTTCCGATTCCGGACAGAAGTCAGAAAACTTATGTGAGGGCCCAGATTGTCAGCTTGGGACTCCAGTACCCTAACCAGTTTGCTCTGCAAGCAGACGGCCTAAATAGTGAACGGTCAAGAGAAACGTATGGGGATCGCGCCGTTCGAGATCATAGTGGACAGGTGACTACTGGGTACATGATGTCTACTTCTGCTATGCAACGGTCGCAACACATGGGCGCTGAGGACAATCCCCCTCTGGCTTTGCGAAAATCCATCGACAAAGGGATGCTGCCGAACAGTGCCGGCCAGCATGTCAATTACCTGGAAATCTACGAACCGGATGTAGTTGCAGAGGAAATGCAACCCGTCCTGCGTTACGGAGCGTCGCTATTCGAAAAACAATGACCTGCCTTGTCTCTCGCCAAAATCCTGCCCACCCACAGAATCACCCGTTGGCGGAAGGTCAGCTTTACCGCTTTACCCTCATCACGCTGCCGATCAGCGGTGTCGGTCCAATGGCAAGGGGGACCTGGTGTGTCCGTCGGGGAAGGTGATAGCTCTCTTCACACAGAAGATTTGAAATTCTTGACTGTTGTTGATGTAGGGCCGCCTGACGAAACGTTTGTTTGGCAGTATGCTCCGTCGGATCACCGGGTTGTTGCTTCCGGCGGGATAGCTGAGGCTGTGGGCTCCGCTGGCCATGCTCGCCACGCTACCAGGGCGAATGCCCCGGCAGCCAGGATAGAGACGCAGCTGAGCAGTGGATTGAGCGGACCCATGAAAGTCGCGAAGCCCACAAGCTTTTGTGGTGTCAGGAAAACATAAAGGGCGAGATTGAGGAGAATGTGGCATGTAGCGATCAAAGCCGCTAGTCTCGGGCTCAATGTCCAAAGAGCCAAGACTCCTCCCGCAAAGGCTGTCATTTCTGTAAGGTAGCACCCCTGGTGAGTGATCGTTGTCGCAGGCCCGAACATCAAGAGACACCATGCCGCGAGAGTCGTTGCGGTACACAACAAAAGCCTCCAGGCTTGCTGTAACTCCGGCGAACCCCGTCGCCGGAGCACCATGCAACATAACAAAGCGAGAGGAGCAAAGCTGAACAGGTCGATCGACGGGAACCAGCGCAAGAACATAGAGTTCCGCAACGATGCCACAGCGGCGGCTCGCTTCTCCTGATCGCCGCTAACAAAGCCCTGTATAAGTATAGGGAAGTGTTGGATGAAGCCACTACTATCGGTTAGGGAAGTGAAATTCGCGGCTTTGTACTCCACAACTCCTTTGAAATGCAGATTACTGTAGTTGGTGATCACTAGATCGCGGAACTTGACTTCCGGGTGAGCCGCTATCGTTCCACCCAAGTGCCACTTCAGAAGGCGATCTCCCGGAGGATCATAATACTTCTGATAAAGACTCCACGGAAGATACAGGAGCACACCTGCGGTAGCGACGGCGAAAAGAAATCGGCGGCCAGGCACCCGACGCAGAAGGAATAGAGTAAGAGCTATCCCGATAAGACCAAAGGCGTTGCCACCATGACATAGCATAGCAAATGCCGCAGCTGCTCCGATCAAAGCCCCTACACGCCAGTCATTGCGAATAAAACGGTAACGGTCCGTAAGCAAGTAGGCCGCTGCGATAAACAGAAATGAAAGTGGCAGAAGTTTCGGCCAACTGTAAAAGGAGTTGAGGATTGTGAATCCCGAGAACAGAGTCGTCGCCAGGATCAGGGCAATCGCCTTACGGCTAACACTCGAAGCTTCCAGGTAAGCCCATAGTCCAGCCAAGAAGGTGAGCTGAAAGATGGTGGCCAGGATCTGGTAAGGCAGGTCCCGATTGCCGTGAGTCCAAGGATAGTGCCAGAGTGCCAGACCTGCCTGTAGCGGCGGCCGGTCACTAGAGAGCCAGTCGCCGACCAGAGGTATAGGAATGTGGCCATGGAAAACAGCGTCAGCCAGCAGCTTTGGCAAAAAATTGTCTATTGAGAGATTTTGAGGGCCGAAACGGTGAGCTGCATAGTCCTGCACCGAGTCTGGTTTGCCATATATAAATCCGAGAGAAATGATAAAGACAGAGGCCAAAGCCACGAGAACCATCGGTAGCATCATGCGTCGCAAGGGTGCCAAGAGAACCCGGTTCCTTGCACGCATCAGTGCGTACACGATTACTGCGCACGATGACAGAAGAACGAAGTAGCTATAGATGATTCCGGCCCTTTGGATTAAGAAGTAGATCCAGAAGGCGGCATATCCTACAAAGCCGAGGGTCAGCAGCGCTATAGAAGTTAAGTCAAGAGTATCCTTAACACCTCGCAGCGTTGCGAAAATGCAGGCACCTATTGCCGGCAGCATAAACAAAACAAAAAGGAGGAGCACTAGCGCCAAGAGCCGGCAAGCAAACAACGCTCCGCTTCTTAGCTCCGAAGTCGATGCGGGTTCGGTGAAACCGATCCACCCAGCCGGCCGAGTTGCTCCGTCTTCCGCCAATAATCGGACTGGCTGCCCCTTCCATTGGAAGGGGAGGGGAAAGTGATAGAGCCGCCAAGTCTCACCGGGGACGATCGCAACCTGAAGTGGCAACTGGCGTCCGGTCTGAACATTCTCCACGGCCAGGCGGACGTCTGCTGACCCCGGATACCCTGCGAGGTACAATGTCAAGTATGAGCCTGCGGCAACTGGCTTGGAGGCCATCCAGCCAGTGCCGTTATCACCTAATCCGCAGTAGGAGCCCCAGGCTACAACTCCGGGTGGAGGACCGCCTCTGCTCCACAGAGTGTGGGGATACACGCCGTTGAGGCAAAAGCCGGTTTGCGGACGGCCCGTCGGAATTGTACCGATAGCTACCGACGAATAAGGCAGTAATGGCGCTGTGAAACCAAACCAGCTCGTAAATGACGCGATGTGAGCCTCAGCAATCATCTCGACCGGTTTACCCACCCACTCAACCGGAACGTCAAAATTACTGCGTTGCCACCGTTCCCCTGGAGTCGATTGGGGACGCAGTTCGAGTTCCTGTCCCGATTCCAGATTCCGCAAAGTGAGTCGGAGGCCCGGAGAACCAACATACCCCGACAGAAAAAAGGACAGTGTAGAAGGCGCGAGAAACCTCGCTGATTCAGCTCGGCCGGTGCTGCTGGCCCATCCGTTGTCCCCGCAAAAGGAACCCCAGATAGTCAAACCCTCGCCTTGCTCGCCAAGCCACCAACGAAGTTGGGGTATAACCCCTTCCGGGCAGAACCCGCCATCGCTCATGAACAGGGGGGAAGCGAGATCGTCTGGCATGTTCTTGGCGAGTGCACTTATCGAGATTGTCAGGGCGAAGAGGCCGAGATAGAGATGCAGAAAACAATGTACGAATCTTAACAATTACCAGCCTCTGCAGAACGACTATTGTTCTCGTAGGAATAAAGATAACGCAGATCAACGACGATTTCCCCCGTTACCGCCAATCCGAGGTCGAACTGGACAACATGTTCCGGTTCTGCGATTGTACACACCGAGGAACTAAGTGGACACGTACTATCTAGACGAAAGAGACCACGATCCCGGCCCTCTGCGACTGCCAGTTAGATCGCAATTCAGCAGGGCAATTAGTCCGGCGGCGCTGTGCCTGGCTTAGCCACTTGTTCCATCTCTTGCATGATCCGCGGCCACAGCTTCGTTCCTTCGTACTCGATTGCCTTCCTCTGACCTCTTGTTCCCATACTGCGGCGCAGTTCGGCATTCGCCAGCAGCTTTTCAATTTCGTCAGCGAGTGTTTTGGCATCGCCGAATGGAACCACGACGCCGCCCCCACTCGCGGTGATAAGCTCACGCGATACGGCGATATCAGCCGCGATCACGGGTTTGGTATTGGCCCAAGCCTCGAGCATGACCAGACCGAGAGACTCCACGCGCGACGGTTGGGCGACCACCGTGGCCGAAGCCAGCAGATTGCGCTTCTCTTGATCGGCGAAGGCCGGCAGATTCAGCAGCCGAGGACGGCCCTGTGCATTTGCAGCCATGTACGCGTCGAACGCCGAAAGGCTGGGTCCAGCCATCACAAGCCATGCCTTCGAGCCGCGTTCCCAGAGCGTCGTCATCGCTTCTACCAGAGTGACAGATCCCTTTTCGAACGCTTTCATGCCAAGATGCAAGATCACTGGCCCATGCACGTTGTATCGCTGTTGCAGATATTCGGGATTGCCGCCCACCGCTAGCGCCAAATCGATACCGTAGGGCACAACGACTTTCCCCGCAGTGACTCCGAGATGATCCAGCATCTGCAGTTCGGTGCGCGTCATGCAAAAGATCTTTGCGCACCGCTGTAGAATAGTCAGTTGGTACGGCTGAAGATAGTGCCGCGCCACTTCGTCGTTGCCCTCCTCACCGAGGTGGGCGCACGGAGTGGCTACCACCGGCACTCCGCGAGCTTCGGCGGCCTGCAGACCCGCGTACATCAGGTTTGTGTACGGCAAAGGGCCGATGTGAAAGAGGTCGGCATCGACCGCGCGCAGCGCCTCGTGCAAGCCTGGGATGCGAAACGAAGGCCGCCAGAATTGCGCCTTCCATCTCCAGTAAGGAAGCATCCCCAGCAGGCGGCTTGCCCTTCGGCGCGTCTTGCTGTAGCAGATTGGGAAGCGGTGCACCTTCACGCCGTCGACGGTGATTTGTTCCTCCGGGAACGTCTTGAAACCCGGCAACCAGAAGGCTTCGAGATCGTCGGCAACCGTGGTGAATACGGTCACGCGATGGCCGCGCCCGATCAGGTGTTTCGAGAGCGCCAGCAGAGAGTTTTCATATCCGCCGCGGTAAGGATAAAAGCGGGGCAGTACGAAGGCGACATGCATCGGGGAGCGGCGCTAGTGGGAGCCGACGACCTCCGGTGTCATAGAACTCTGGTAAACCGGGATCACCTCGTCCGGACGGCCGTCGGCCATGATCGTGCCGCGGTCGATGAGAATTGCCCGATCGCAGTACTGCGCAATCTGGTTCATGGAATGAGTAACGAACATGATCGTCTTGCCTGCCCGGCGAAAGCTTTGGATGCGCTCAAAACACTTTTGCTGGAAGGGCGCATCTCCGACGGCGAGGATCTCGTCGATCAGCAGGATGTCGGGATCGATTTCGGTAGCCACCGAAAACGCCAGTCGCATGTACATACCGGACGAATATTGCTTGACCGGCGCGTCGATGAAGTCGCCGATTTCGGCGAACTCGACGATCCGTTCCTCGCGTTCCTGCATCTGGCGTCTGGAATAGCCCATCAGCAGGCCGTTGAGCAGGATGTTCTCCCGTCCCGTTAATTCGTGGTGGAATCCCGCGCCCAGCTCGATCAGCGGGGCCAGGGAGCCCCTGACCTTTACTTTTCCTGCGGTCGGCCGGTACACGCCGGCAACGATCTTCAGCAGCGTGCTCTTACCCGATCCATTGCGCCCGATCAGCCCCAGCATCTGCCCGTGCGGGACCTCGAACGTGACGTTTTTAACTGCATCGAAATCGTGATAGTGGGATTCGTGGCGGAAGAACTTGGAGAACAGTTCGCGCAAGGTGTCGGCGCGCTCCTGGATGACCCGGAAACGCTGGGTGATGTTCTCCAACCGGATTGGAACTAAACTTGAGGACATTCCCGACTCAGACGTAGAAGACAAAATCGTCCTGATACTTGCGAAAGATGGCAACCCCGATAAACAAGCTGATGAAGGCACACACGAACGAAGCTATGATCGACGACGCCTTCGGCAACATACCGTAATACACCGACAGCCGGAAGCCATTGATCACGTAAATGATCGGATTCAACTTAAAAATCCACTGGTGCTTCGCTGGTATGAAGTCGAGAGGATAGATGATGGGAGTGACGTAGAACCAAGCGGACAGCACAATTTGCAGGATGTGGGACACGTCACGGTAGTACACGTTGGCGGTAGCGAAAAAGAACGTCATCCCGAGAGTGAAAATGGTCAGCGCCAGCAGTGGAACGGGCAGGTACAGCCAGGTCCAGTAGAACGGATGCCGCAGCAGTGGAACCAGCAGCGCCAGCGGGATCAGCGACAACCCCAGATTGATGAGGTTGGAAACGATGGCTGCCATGGGAAACACCAGCTTGGCGACCTTGACCTTCTTAATCAAATCGCCGTTGCCAACGATGGATTCGACTGCATAAGAGAGCGACTGCGAGAAGAACGTCCAGGGGAGCAATACGCTGAGCAGAAAAACGGGGTAGTGGGGTATGGGAAAACGCATAATGGTCGAGAAGACCAGCGTCAGGACCAGCATGAGCAAGGCCGGGTTCAGCAGCGCCCACAGGAACCCCAGCACCGACCGCTTATAGCGGATCTTCAGTTCCTTCAAGGCCAGTGCCCAGATTAACTCGCGATAGCGGTATGTTTCCCGAACCAACTCAATCATAAGAATCAGCCGAAACAAACATGTTAAACGATTTCAGCAGGTGGTGCTTGGCACCCTATTAGATGCGGCGTATAAATCGCGGTTCTCGATTGCTCGGAAGAGGAGCAGTTGACAGGCATTTCGAGCATTATTCTCCACACCAAACTTGCCATCGCTTATGAAAGCTGCCGCTTCGAGAGACTGAGGATGGTTGTCGAAATCCGCCGCAGGTGGAAGGAGCGGACAGGCGATCATCCGGGCCGTTCTGGAGGGCGAGCGCGATCCGCATGAGCTGGCGGCGTTGTGTAATTGGCGGGTGAAGGCGAGCCAGGAGAAGATCGCGCGGAGTCTGGAGGGCAACTGGCAAGAAGATCTGCTGTTTGTGCTGAAGCAGGAACAGGATGGCTACGAGTTCTGTCAGAAGCAGATGGCCGACTGCGATCGGCGGCTCCAGCAGTATCTTCAGCAAAGAGAGGATCGCAGCCAGGGTGCCAGTCTACCAGAAGAAAAGCGGAAGGAGCGGCTCAAGAAGAAGAAGGGAAATAAGCCCCAGTTCGACCTGCGAGGAGAGTTGTTCCGCATGGTCGGCACGGACCTGACCCAGATCGACAGCATCGATGTCATGACCGCGATGACCATTCTCAGCGAAGCGGGATGGGATATGAGCAAATGGAAGACGGAGGACCATTTTGTTTCCTGGCTACGGCTATGTCCGGACAACAAAGTCAGCGGTGACAACCCCTGCGCAGATTCTGGAGGATCATCCGCAGCCCGAAGAAGCCGACATCATGGCGTGGCTCGCATACGGCGCCGAGATGGCTCGCGAGAGTCTCGTCGAAGTCCCAATTGAAGCGGTCGGAGCCAGCACCTTGAGACTGGATCTTCGGTGAAACGAGCCACAACTGGCTGGAACAGAAACGATCAGCCTCGATCGACTTTTCATGCTTGGTTGTGACCGCCACGGTGATCCTGACCTATTCTCAACGCCTATGTCTTACCGATAAGATTCTCCCATGGATGATGATTCCCGCAAACCCGACGAGCGCTTTTCCAGAGCCGAACTACGTTACCGAATCGCCGATTTCATCAATGATCGTCTCAAAGCAATTCCGTACTTCCACTCGACCTTGAAAACTGCGATTCGTTGGCTCCAACACCGCAGGGATTTGAGACGAATGAAAGCTGCGACGGAAAGTTTTCCCGCGCCAAGGGGAGTTTGGGGCACGGGGGGCCACGATCCTGTTCAGCAACTCAGCGGTTCGACCGAGCTCCCACTCCCGCCAGTGGAGATGCGGCGGCTCGTCGGCCCTTTCGATCCGGAATCCTACGACAACCCCACCCGTGCCTTGGTTTATCCCTGGCTCCCGGAGGAGACTTATGAAACGGTATTCGACTTTGGCTGCGGATGCGGTCGTGTCGCCCGACAACTTATCTTGCAGCGCCCCAGTCCAACCTCATATGTCGGGGTGGACTTGCACGCCGGACTGATCCGTTGGTGTAACGATAACCTTCACCGAGTCGCACCTAATTTCAACTTCTATCACTACGACGTTTTCAATGTCAGGCATAATCCCGGCCGTGAAAAGCCCTTGACCGCACCCTTCCCCGTTGCCGATTCGCAGTTCAAGTTGGTCAACGCCCTTTCCGTGTTCACGCATCTCACCGAGGAGCAAGCAAAGTATTGCCTGAGGGAGTGTGCGCGAGTACTGCATCCGCAGGGAGTGTTGCAGGCATCCTGGTTCCTATTCGATAAGCAAGATCATCCGATGATGGATACAGACTCCAACGCTCTGTACGTTTCGTATGTGGATCCTTCTGCCGCCGTTATCTTCGATAGGAAATGGGTGCGAGATACCGCGCGCGGAGTGGGACTGACGATTTATAACGTCATCCCGCCTGGAATACGGGGTTATCAATGGCTATTGCTGATGACCCGCAGAACCGACGTGCCGGAGCTGGAATTGCCTCCTGATACCGCACGACGGGGGGTGATTAACCCCCTCCGAAGAAACGAAATCAGCTATATCGAGTGAAGGCGCTGGTGCCCGGCACTCCCGGCTTTTCCTTACCGAAAAAGCCATCTGGTTTTAGTACCATCCCTTGCGCCGGATCTGAAGATCCGCATAGGTTCGGATTGTCGATTCGCAAATCTGCGGGGGACCGCGCACAGCACTCACTGCTCGAGTGCGAGTGCAGCGACATGAAAGCAGGCCGCAATTCCAGCCGAGTCGTTCAGGCTGCACAGCGTTCGTATCGATGGTGCAGCCCGCCAACTTCTGGCAGTTCTACCACTCTCCCGAGTTCGGGCGGCTCAATAGCACGAGGAATTGGCGCGTCTTTGTCGAGTACAGACCCTGCGGCCAGATCGGCCAGAACGAACAGCTTTGGGTGATTCACGGAGTACATGAAGCAGCCGCGCCGAACCCAGGATCGGAAATAACGCTCCACCGGCAACCCAGTATTGCGGCCCGAATCCAACAGGTTTCGTTCAGATATTGTCCAGAGCGAATTCGCAAAATAGCCCAGCCTTGCAAACACCCGTTCGTTGAATCTGGCGACTGTCTGCGCGGCATTAAGCCCGACGCTGTAGCACAGAAACGCCAGCGCAGAGCGGTAATCTCCCACCGGCGTTTTCACGACGGAACCAGAAGCGGTATGGAGGATAGATACCAGGTGGACCCCATTGGAGTTCCAGTCCCTAGTGTCGATGCACTCGTGCGTGACACTCGGCGCACAGTGTGCTCAAGTTCTGTTCCATGTCGCCACCCGCTTGGCTTCGGAGTTTGAGGTGGTGCACCTGCAGGTGCTGCATGCTACCGCAAGTCTGGCATCGCCAGCCGTCGCGCTCCAGCACCTGCCGATGCAGGTCTCGATAGCTCGTCGAATCGAGTCTGAGTCGCGGGCTTTTGCGGCGGACCCTCTTCATGAAGCCTCCCGGTTGACCTCGGAGAGAAAGGCCTCCTGTTGTGGGCTGGGCAGGAACTTGTAGTAACGAGAGATGGATCGCAACAGAATCTCTGGATGGTTGCCGTCCAGGCAGGCGCCGGCCAGAAAGTCCGCACAGATCATCTCCAGGCAGTAGCCCCGGGACTTGTCGGTTCCGAGCATCAAAGCCGCGGTCTCGATCGCCTGCTCGATGACCGGAAGCTGGCTCCTATAGACCTTGAAATAGATCAGCTCCGCCGGCTCGCTGTCCTTGCCCGTTAGCTCCTTCTCCACCTCCCGCTGGAACTCCGCCTTCGGCATCTGCCGGGCTTTGTGCAGCCAGGTTGCACTTTCGAAGCGCTGGCCCTGCTTGCGGGCCAGTTTGGCCAACTCCAGCCCCTTCGTCCATCCCACCTGTTTCAGCTCTCTCCTCACTTGCGGTGGAAGATGTTCGTGGATCGACATCAGGTAGTAGGCCTTCCTTCTGGACTCCGGAAACCGGCGCTCCAGGAACTCATCGAACGATTTCAGCTTCTCCAGCCGCCAGTACTGGCCCGCACGCACTTCGCAGAGGTACTTGCCCAGTTCCACAAACCTGGTATCGCGCTCGTTCTCGTGCCGTGCTTCCCACGCCAGGATCGCGTCGATCCGGCTCAGCACCAACTCGGCGCGGCGGCGATTCAGCTTCGGAGGCATCGGCGGATCCTTAGTAAGCAAGTTCGTCAAACAGACCAAGATCGACTCCCGGCTTGCGGATCAGGCCGGCCTCCACCAGATCACGCTGGTCGAGGCAGAGCCCAAGAAAAGGACAGGTGGTACACGGGTTCTGGGGGAAGCGGATGCCGCTCTGCGGCAGGAACAGTCCCGACTCGATCCTGCGGACCGTGTCTTCGACCAGGGTTTCGAACTCGTTGCGCTGTGCATCGGTGATCGTGGCCCGCAGGTACTGGACTTCGACTGTGCGCTTGCGGACGAAGACGACCTGGGCGACGTCATTGATCCCGGTCATCCAGGAATAACAAACCAGCTGCGGATCCAGAGCCGCAATGCCGTCGGGCTGCTCGGGATAGCGGGCGGAGCTGGTCTTCCACTCCAGCACACAGGGTGTGCTGTCCAGTTCGCCGACGGCATCGACGAAGGCGACAAAGCTGTTTCCAGAACTCAACGTGCGAGTGAATCGGATCTGTTGATGGCTGTGCGGCTGGAGAATCTGGACGCGGCCGTCCTGGGTGAAGCGCTCCAGCAACTGAATGCCTTGCTGGAGCATATGATCCCAAGTGTCGTTTCCGGAGTAGACCAGCTTCAGTTCCTTGCATGGCGCCCACTGCTCAAACAGGACAGCCGCCGGATCCTCGTGACGGAACAAAGCCGCCACCGCCTGCTCAAAGCAGCGGCCGAAAAGCATGGCGGCGCGGGTGTCTTTTTCCTGCCAGCCATCCAGATAGCGATGGCGATAACGGCGAGGGCAGGTCAGGTACTGAGAAATCTGGGTGTAGCTGTAATTCATCGTGATGCCCTTTCCTTCCCCGTACCGTTACCGTTGCCAGCCGGCGGAATGGGGATAGCGGTGGCCAGCTCTTCCCACTGGCTGGCCGGGGCGAAGCCGTCGAAGTTCACCAGCGAGATACCGTTGACCACGGTGTGGCTGATCTTCACGACGCCGACTAGGCCGCGCAGGGCGCGCTCGTCGACCTCGTCCTGGCTCAACAGTTCGGGATCATAGAGAAAATCCCGCAGGAACCAGCCCAGCTTCCACATCGCCTTTGGGGTGCAGGAGAGACGGCTGACAATCGAACGCCCAGCAAATGGCTTGGGTTCGAGGACAGAGAGCCGGAGCAGATAAAAACGCTTCTGGGCTTGCCAGCGATGCTGCGCCCCATCGAGCCGGACGAGAAATATGCCATCAGGAACCTCGGAGTGAGAATCCCGTGCGGTGTCAGAGAGTCCGGGAACATGACGTTTCATCCTGCCACCTCCTGGCTTGGAGGCGCGTAGCTGTTGAGCTGACAGAGCAGGGCATCACGGTCTTTCTTGGCCGCCTCAGCAAGCTGCTGGACGAAGTTTTCGACCTGGTCACGAGTGGCGTCTTTTAGGGCCTTGGTGCCGCAGAAGTCGACGGCATAGGCTTTCACCAACTCGGGATCGAGCTTGTGCTGGCGGATGATCTGGCAGAGCCGGTCGCGGACCTTGTGACCGGCACCACCATTGCCGTTCCCGTT
>JBEKNL010000115.1:0-12097 GCA_049522855.1 Candidatus Korobacteraceae bacterium | reverse complement strand
GGTGTGCGGACAAGCGATACGCTTGGCCGCGACTCATCCGAGATAAGAACCGGATGCGCTAATGAGCGCCCGTCCGGGTCTGTGCGGGGGGCACCAGGCAACTGGTGTCCCTACCGCGATCACCAACTACGAGCCGGGCTAGTTTCCGAGTGGCCATACGTACGTGGAGCTACTTTTGCTGCTGCCCGGTGTTACATTTGCTTTGCCGAGCGTCAAGGGTGTGGCCTTCGAAGATTACCCCTGTTTCGTCGCTGAATAAACCCGTCCCACAATCTGCCGTTCTCTCTTGGATTGACAACTGGTACGAACTGCCATCCTGCGAAATCAACAAGCGGAGCCGGTAACCAGGAAGGGGATCGGTTTCTGACTGTAAGTTCCTAGGCAATAGGGTGAACTCGCGCCCACCGGTTTCCTTTAGTTGTCCAGAGCGGAGCAGCGTCGCGTAATTGGCGTAGATCCCATGAGCGAACTTGTATTGCGCCTCGGCTGTGTTGATGAGCCCTGCCATCATTCCAACTTCCCATTTTTCAGCGGAGCTTTCCGTTTGTTTCTCATGGTCAGTTTCCGCCTCGCGGCTCACATAAATCACCGGATTGAACCCGCTAGCTCCGGGGTTATCAGCCATGATCTTCTGCGTCTGTTCTGGGGATACGATAATGACCACCTGGGCTTTGTTCGTGCCTTCCAAGACGAATTTGGCTTCGTCGCCGCCCAAGGGAGGTTCGCCCCACACGAACCTAAGGTCGCCATCTCCGACAGTCAAGTCTGCAACCGGAGATTCACCTATCCCTGGATTTCCGGTGATCGTTCCATTTCCAATAACTCCAATCTTGAAATGGCTCATGGTGCCAGTTAATTTGCCGTTGCTTTCGTGCAGCTTCAAAACTAGAAAAGGAGTGTTCTCACCCGGTCGGTTCGCTACCCAGCTTCCAACGAACGCGCTTAGCGGATCGTACGTGGAAGGCCGATTCGTTTGCGCCACTGCTGAGCCACTACCGGTGGCGAGCCTCATGACCACGACGCCCAAGAGAAACGTCAGCATTGGCGTTCTAGACCGTCGGACATTCATACCGTCCTCCAAATTGTGCGAACAATTGTAGCCTCGGAAATCAGGCCTTTTTTGTCAACGCCTGTCAGTAGTCCGATCGATAGGGCAACTCGGAGGAAATCCACACAAATCAAAGAAGCTGATTCTTCCCTACGGGATGGTTGACGGTAACAGCCCATCTCGTAACCAATCCCAAACGTGGCGCTCAGCCGGGATCACTTACGACATGGGGATTTCCCAATAGTAATCCGTTTTGTGAAACACTGGACGGCGCTCCGGTGTTAATCAACTGCCCGTGGGGGTGGCACTGACGCCACGGCTACTTGCACAGCCGGGAACCGGCCCTTTCGCAAGTAACCCGGGCTGTACCTGTGAG
The DNA here is from genome assembly GCA_049522855.1 of Candidatus Korobacteraceae bacterium. Lineage (GTDB taxonomy): Bacteria > Acidobacteriota > Terriglobia > Terriglobales > Acidobacteriaceae > Bog-257. The sequence goes on along the minus strand of JBEKNL010000115.1, from coordinate 10,673 downwards.
GTCCATCGATTTGCCCCACTTGGCCACGTTGCAGGTGTGACCAATTTTAAGCCACCGGGACGCCACTAATCCCAGACATATCCCACCACCACCCCGACAATCCTCCCACCTGATCTTCCAAGTCCCGCGCACGAACCACTTTTCTTAGTTCAGTTCTCTCGTAGCAATTGCCGGAATGACACCAAGTGCCAAGTACCCTCAGGCGTCGACGTTTCCCGCCGCAGGATGTAGAGATTGCCGTCGTCGGCGCGAACTTTGTAAAAGGCATCGTGTGGGCCGTACCACTGATCCAGTACCTCCTCGACCAGATACTGGCGACCCTCAAGTCGAAACCGAACAGGCCTTTCGTCAGCCTTTCGCCCGGAATAGCAATCCACCTCTAGCTTCATCTCCCCATTCTGATGCATCACCGCTACGCCCGGCAACGGGTTCGACGCTTGCGGGTGACCTATGACACATCCGTGAGTGACAACAGCAAAACTAGAAAAGGCCAACACCCAATCCAGGATGTCGGCTGAGGTGACGCCGCAGACTTTTCCAGTTACGGCGTTACGGCGAATGCGACACCACAAATCGAAACAATAAGGAAATCGTGGCAATCGCCCCTACGCTAACGATGATCAGATGCCCGCACTTGACTTTCGGCGAGAAGCTGTCACTGGAGGCCACAAGTAAACCCATCACCGCTGCGATTGCGACCAGTGGGCCACCGATGAACACCCCAAGCGCCACGGATGCGGCAGAAGTTTGCCCCCAGTCTTCCAAATGCCGCTGAAGCAAGAGGTTTGCCAGCAAAGCCAATCCGCCCAACAGACTTGGCAGGCAGAGCACAACGGTCGCAGTGAGACTGAGGACACTTTGGCCTGCATGGGAGCTGCCCTCCCTTTACGAAGATTGTACGGCTGAACGAGGTGATCTACAGCCTAAAAGAGCAAGAATCGAGAGTCCGATAGCGGGACGGGCGGTGCCGTTCAATGAGGGAAATGAACGGCACCTTTCTTTCTTCAGTGAAGGCGGTTTTCGCCTTCACTGTAACTATTGCTTCTCGTCGATAAACGTTGAAACTCTTCCGGTTTGCTTGTTGTCCGCGACTTCCGTCATTTTTTTCCCATCGGCAGAAACGGAGATCTTACTCACGCTATAAAGCTTTCCATCGCGCTTGTAGGTGACTTCGATCTGACGTGGCGCCATCTTCTTCACTGACACTGTCTCATTGGCATAAATGCCTTCCACCGGGGATTCTTCGCCGCCAACCTTCGCTTGCCAGCTTTCCCCTGTCGGCGTGGACATGCTCACCTCATCGCCAGTGACCCTCCACGTGGTAGTAAGTCCAGCAGTGTCTTCATTGACGTTCTGGATCCGCCAAGAGCCGGAGATCGGATTCGAGCCGGCAGGACCTTTGCCAGCTCGCATGTACTTGACTTCGAACTTGTAGGGCTGGCTACCGTCGGCGGGATAGTTGGTGCCCGCCACAGTAAGCGTCTTCCCATCGGGGGAGACGGTTCGGGTTGAATCGGCGGTGGTCTTTCCGCCCTTTTTCAGAGAGACGTGAATCGAATTAGGGTCCGTCACTTGCACCGAGATGGTGTCATAGGCTTGGCCGGTGACAGCCTGGTCCTGGCCGTCGGCCTTTACGTTGATTTTGGGGACGCAAGTTTCGCAATCGTACATACCATTGTTGACCGAAAATATGTAGGGTTTTTGCGACAGCTTGGACTCCGCCATATTGGTCTTCCAAGTGCCGTCGAATGGACTTTGTGCGAACAACATCACGGGGAGAAACCACAAAACAACGCATAGCATCTTCTTCATGCTTATCTCCTGATTCCGAGTGGTGAGGAATTTGAGGTTATGCCTGCCTTCCAGGTTTGTCAAAACCTCGTAGAGGTCACAACGGCACGTTACCGCAGCCGGGCAAGTGCGGGCTGAACTGATTTCTTGGCATTGAGAGCGGCGGGATGGGGCCCGCTGACATGGGAAATAAACGATAGAGGCGGCGGGAGTTGAACTCTGCACCTCTATTGAAAACACACAACTTATTGATTTTTAAGCACTCACAAAGCTCGCAAAACGCCGAATACGAGGAACTTTGGTACGTATCAAGTACACGATACTTTTGCCTGGAATTCGGTTTTTGCTTTTTGTTCTTTTTCCGTCTCGAACAGTCATCCAATTTACTCGACTCACGTGGTCATCCACGAACGGATGAACCTTTGCCGCCCACTCTCGGCGCTCCGATCGTTTCGATGGATACGTCGAGCGAAGGCTCTGTTCTCCTCGCGAGTAGGCCTGAGCCCGCATTAAGGGAAATGCCAGTTCTCATCAAGTGACATTCCATGTAGATCGTACCGGTTGGGGCCGACACATTCGTGAACACTGGCCGACTTCTCGATACCAATCCGGCCAATTTCTCGAAGCTCGTTTCTGGATAACTTCCGTGTTGCGACAACTCGTGCATCAATGAGAGGCGATTTATCGCATTGAGACGATTGCCTACCAGTTGCTGCAGACTCCGCATTCCAAAGGAAGCACTCAATCCACTCTCTCGAAATCTCCAGGCTTCCAAGTCTGGTCGAACCAGGGTTGCAGCGGACCATAGAGCCGCAAGAGTACGTTCCACCCTTTGCCCGGCATTGTTTGAACCCAGTTGCCTTCCTGACCGCTAGGCGCCTTGGGGCCGAACCACACCGTCACCGAGCCGTCGGCATTCGCCTTGACGGTGGAATGAGTGCTGTCGAGCCCTGCTAGTTTCTGATCGGTCTCAAGCATCGAGCGGGTTTGCTCGTCGTACACCGTGAATGACCAGAAGGCCGCCGCGGGGATAGGACCCGGAAGCGTGATCTTGTAGGTCTTGCCACCGTCGAGGTACCGCCCCATCGAGTCGCGGAACGCAGCGGCATAAGCGGAACCTGTGCCCGGCTTCGCAGCAGCCATCGCCGGAGTGATTCCAGTGGCGTAGTAGAAAAACATAGTACGCGCGTCGAGCATCAGTTCGCCCTTGTCCATGAACAGATAGCTGCCGCCAACGAAGGCGGTGCACCACTGGCGGTCCAGATAGGCCGTCAGCGATGGTGGGATCGCCGATCTGCTCGTGCCAGCGCGAGATCGGCAACTGGGAAGTGAGGATGGTGGAGCGAGTCTGGTAACGATCCTCGCAGATCTCCCAGACTTCGCGACGCTCGTTTTCATTCGGCGGCGCCATGGCCCAGCCATCAATGACCAGAACATCGATGCCGCCCAGTCGTGGCAGGAAGTGACGCAAGCTGCCGTCCGCGGGCAGCTCCGCTGCGCTTTCAGATCCAAAAACTCAGCCGCGGTGCTGCCCAGGATCGGCTAGCGGGTTACTTTCCCTTGGTCTTCTTCGTGGCCTTTTTCTTCGCGGTCTTCGTCGTTTTCGTTCCCTTCACCGGTTCATTTTTATACCTTGTCATTTCTGGACTCCTCCTTGTCAGATTCTGGGTCGTACTCGACAGCAAGCCAATATGAGCGCCCAGTGAGCAATGGAATCCGTTTATAACCTGGTTGGGTAAGGAGAGGTGTTGCAAAAGTAGGCCACAAATTGCCACAAATGGGGCAATTTTGGGCTGGCTGCTGTGGCTGGCAGACCGTCGGGTGTACTCCCGATGAAAAATCGTTATACGGTGTCGCGAACAGGCGAGACGGGTGTACTATGGTGCCGTTTTCGAGATCAAAAAGGAAATTCCGGGCAAAATATCTCTGAAGAAATGGTGCAATTTAGCGCTGAAGATTACAGTCCCTACCCCGAAAAAATCCCGGCCATTTGTCAGAAGATACATTATCACTTTAGGGTTGTATTATGACTGATATCATAGGTACATGAACACCGATCCGAACGCGGAGTTGCCAAAGGGCACGAATCCAGCCAAGTCCCTGACTAAAGTGCTGGGGCAAAGCGAGCACGTCAAGGACTTGGTGGACGAATGCGCCGAGGAACTGTCGTCGGTCAATGTGACTCTCAAGGAAGAGCTCATGGTGGATGGGGACTCGCTGCCCGGGGTTGAAAATGCCCTCGAAAAAAACGAGGCCGTTGAAAACAAAGTGCAAGAAGCGTCCGAAAAGCTGGCGGACGTGAATCGGGGATTAGAGGATGAGGTCACGGAGCGGCGCATGCTGGAACATCAATTGGCCGCGGCCACAGAAGAGGAAAAAGAGGCTCGCCATGCCGCCTTCCATGATCCTTTGACTGGCCTGCCGAACCGCGCGCTATTCGAGGATCGACTGAAACATGGACTCGCACAGGCAAAACGGCGTGGTTGGGCTTTGGCAGTGATGTTCTTGGATCTGGATGATTTCAAAAACATTAACGATTCGTATGGACACGACATAGGCGACGCCGTCCTGCAGGCGATTGCGGGGCGGCTCAAGGAAAATATTCGCGGCGACGACACAATCAGCCGCTATGGCGGCGACGAATTCTTGTGCCTGCTAATGGAGGTCCGAAACGAACAAGATATCATGCCGATCGCGGAAAAGATTATCACGGCGATTCAAGCGCCATGTGATGTCAATGTACGTGGCCTCAGCATCAGCCTATGTATCAACGTAACTATTGGAATCTCGATTTTCCCGAAAGACGGCACCACTTCGGATACGTTGGTCAAAAGTGCGGATGAGGCGATGTACCGGGCTAAAGGGAATAAGTCCAGGTATTCATTTGCACGGTAATTCCACTTCATCGCAGGGGATAATCCAGACGCTCAGGCCAATTGGCAACGACGGACCAAAGAAAAATGACGTCAATCCGGATTATCGTCGCTTCTCCTTTTGAGCGAGCGCCGAATCACGATCCTCAGACAATCAGGAAGAATGCTCCACAGGCCCCAGAGAAGCGCGAGTATGAGTCCATGCACAACGAGTTCGGCGGATAGTTCTCCGCTCGCGGCGAGGCTCTTCCATACCTCAATTGCACATGCGGACGAGAGAGCGGTGAGGCAGACCCCAATGACAAGGAGGAGTGCGACAGCAAGAATCCGCCATAAAAGAGGGACTCTAGCTTGTGGGAGCGAGAGATTCCGGTTAAAAATGCGTTGGTCGCGACATATCCAGGGACAATGAGATCCCGACTTCAGGAGCGTGCGAAGAGTCTCAACTACCAGCTCGACGAACAAGGTTGATGATGGCTTATCGGACGGTCGGTTGTCGGTAGGCAAAGATCAGGCTCGCCCCATCCCAGGTCTTTCTCGGTCGCTCGGAGGCTCGCGGGGAACGGAACCGGGGCGGGCGTCGATCACGGGAAGGGGAGTGGAGGACTCCCCCGTAGGTACATCCGCGCTCGCAGAGGATCTGTAACCGTCCGCCGGATGGGCACCTGCCACGCTAGGATTCGGTTTTACGGACACCAACTCGACCCGGAAGGGGGCCATCCCACCCGGGCGACCCGGCGTGGGCCTGGCTATCCCGTAGCTTGCGCCGCAGGGGCCAAGTCTTACGGGGTGCACGGAACCGGGACGGGCGTTGATCACGGGAACGGGGGCGGGTGCGCCGGGGGAGGCTGAGGGAGCGTGCGCCGAACGGCGTGCGGAGCTAGCCGGGCGCTGTTTCCTTTTTGCTTTGCAGAGCGCATAATGCTCACGTCTCGCACGACGCAATATGACGCCTGGGCTTCTAATGGCCGCTGCTCCCACCAAACAAAGCCTTGTCGAATGAATAAGCAAGCCAAACAGCGACTTTCTGACAAGAAGAAACCAATAGCTGACTTGTCTAATAGTGAAATTGTAGTCATCGCCGCACTTCGGGTCGGGGCTGCGGCAACGCACGTCGATACTGAGGACATCGCGGTGAAAGCAAACGAGGTCGGGCCAGGGCGATTCACATGGAAGAAGTACCCGGACCAGATCAATATCGATGCCGTTAGAAAGCGGCTATGGGACGCACGTAAGCGTGGGCATCTTGTCGGATCTGAGCGAGATGGTTGGTTGCTCACCGAAACCGGCGCAGCATTTGCTCGTAAGTACAGACGAACGTTAGGTGCTGAGAAAACGACTCGGCTATCGCTGAACGAACGTAAATGGCGACGACTGGAAAAGGCGCGTTTACTAACTACTGCTGCACATCTGAAATTTAGATCTGGTGAAATGTCCTGCATAACGGCACGTGAAGCCCAAGGATTCTTCAGAATCGACGCTTATGTAAGTAATTCAGCCATAGAAAATAAGATTTTGCGATTGTTGAACGCGTTCGGCGATGACCACAAGATCGGACCAACCGTAAAACACGTCGCAGGGCTAGTTAGGGGGAGAGATGTCGTCGAAGGCCATCTTCGTTAAGAGCCATGTTAGCCGAGATTTGCTACAAAATGCTGCGCTCTTCAAGACCGACAAGCTCGTAATTTGGGAGTATGTCGCCAACGGGTTGCAGTATGTAGATCCTGGAACAAATCCCACTGTATACGTGCGACTTGACAGCAAAGCCCGGAAGATTCGCATCAGTGACAACGGTCGTGGCATGACACTGGAAGGCTTACAAAACTTCTTTGTCATGCACGGAGAAAATCTCGACCGCAAATCCGGAACACCAGGACGCGGCCGCTTTGGAACGGGCAAATCTGCAGCGTTCGGAATTGGCGACCTATTGAGGGTGACCTCCGTAAGAGATTCTCGACGATCGGTCGTAGAACTGACGCGGACGGACTTGGACAGGATTTCTTCAGGAGGCCCTATTCCCGTTCGTGTTTTGGAAAATGAGATTACCTATTCTAAGCCCAATGGAACCATCGTTGAGATCGAGCAAATTCATCTCCGGTCGCTGGATCAGCCAGGATGCATCCGCTACATCGAGCGACATCTGGCGAAGTGGCCGAAGAACTGCACGGTAGTGGTAAACAACCATGAGTGTGAGTATTCAGAGCCCCCTATCAAGGAGCAGCGTCGCTTTCGACCGGCTTGCCGATGGTGAGAAGCATGGCTACGCGATCATGCAAGATGTCGCCTCTCTCTCTGAGAATAAGGTTCGAATGGGACCCGGCACACTGTATACGACCATCCAGCGATTGCTGGATATGTCCCTTATCGAAGAAAGCCAAGGCTCGGGCGGAGCCTCAGACCATGAGAGCAGGCGGCGATATTACCGGCTTTCCGGCACAGGAAAGACGCTGCTCCGGGACGAAGTGAGCCGACTGGAGTCTGTTGTGCGTCTTGCGCGTCAGAAAAAGCTGTTGCCGAAAGGGGTAGGGTAATTCTATGCCTACGGCTTCTCACATTAACTGTCTCGCTTATCGCGCATTGCTTGCTGCTTATCCGTCCGGACTACGTCGCCGCTTTGGCGCGGAGATGGTGCAGGTATTCGCCGACCAGGTTTCAGAGGAGTGGAAGCAGTACGGAGTTTTAGGCGTGGCTCGGGTTTGGCTTACTGCAACCTGGGAAGTCGTAAGCGTTGCTGTGCCTCTCAGGTTGAGCCATCCGTCGGTCATTGCAGCGGCGCTGTCGTTCATTGTTTCATCGGCCCTGTTCTTGGGATTGTTCCGAGCGATTTCGCGCTAGAAACAAAGACACCCAAAAAGACTGTGGGATAAGTGTCTCTCCAGAGACAAGGGACAGGTGCGCACAGGCGATGTTAACCACGAGTGAGAGGAGGCAGCCATGGAAAACCCAACACAGATGCTGGAGAAGTTCCAGCGCACGCTTAAACGAGAAGCGTTGGCCTACCTTGTAATCGCCTTTGCACTGTCTTGGGCGATGTGGATTGCGGCGATCAAGCTGCAGTGGAGGGAGGCATTCCTGAATTATGGAACCTGCGGCCCAGCCATTGCCGCCATGGTTCTGTGTTACCGACACCAGACGGATTCCTCTGCCGCGAGAATAGTGAGAATCGCCTGGTTTGTGGGACTGCTCCCAGTTTGCTGGGCTGTTCTTTCTCTGCACTACCTGTGGCGAAGCGCTAACGGACTGCCCTTGGATCTCGATCCTCTGCTCATTGGACCAGCATTGTTGCCCGCCTGGATTATATCCGGAGCATTCTCCAGGGACTCAGGCGTACGCGCTCTCTTGCGACAACTGGTGCACGCTCCGAATCAGTGGTCACTCTTTGCGCTTCTCTCCTTCCCCGCGTTTCTACTGGTACCAGCGGCAGTGGTCCACTTGCTGGGTGGTCACCTGGTCCACCCGTCCAGTAGTGCAACCATCTCGGCGCGTGTAGCGAGAGCCTCGACTTTCTTTGCTTACAACTTGTTGTTTGTGGCGGTTCTGGAGGAACCAGGCTGGCGCGGTTTTCTTCTTGACCGATTGCAAAGTAGGCTTTCCCCGCTTGTGTCGACTCTACTGGTGTGGCTCCCTTGGGCACTGTGGCACTGGCCACTCGACTACTACCGCCCGGTTCGATTTACCCTGACGGTCTGGATACTTCTCCGCGTGGTCTTTATGATCCCGCTTGCGATCATCCTGACCTGGTTTTACAGGCGCTCAGGGAGGTCAATCCAGGCGACGGCCCTCTTCCACGCCGGAATGAATACCTTTCCCTTTGTCCTTCCTTATTCCCAACCGGCATTTGGACTGATCTTCGTTTGGGCAGCGTACGCGGTCATCAGCGACCGAATGTGGAGACGTGTTATCGATTCAGCCACATAAGCACAACTACGACAAGAGCCAATACCGAACGAGAAAATCGCCAACTCGTTCGTAATCCTGGCTACGCGTTCCGGTTGATGATTGGTTACGAGTTGGCCTGTTCTCGCCGGTGTGGAACTCAAGGGTTATCCCACCAATACCAACCAGGGTGCGGCACCTGCGGACGGTATCGGCGCTTGACATATCGTGCGAAGATGTAGAGGTTTTACCAAATCAAATCCACCCGTGGGTGAACAATATGCGTGTGCAGAGAACGCCGGCCGTTTTCGCGTTGCTCTTATTTCTCTCCTCCCTCGTCTTTGGACAACAGCAACAACCCCGGAGTAGCTCTCTGGGCAAGACGCGCGTGTATTACATCGCCGCGGATGAAATTGATTGGGACTACGCTCCGGGCGGCATTGACCAGATGACCGGCAAACCGGTAGACGGCTACCAGAAGCAGTTCATCGAGCGTACAACCAGCGTCGGCAGCGTATATCGCAAGGCGGTCTACCGCGCGTACACGGACGGCACCTTCACACAACTGAAGCCGCGCCCGCCCGAGTGGCAGCACCTCGGACTCGTGGGGCCGATTCTCCAGGCGGAGGTGGACGACACGATCAAAGTGGTCTTTAAGAACAACGGCACGCATCCGTACAGCATTCATCCGCACGGCGTCTTCTACAAGAAGGATACCGAAGGCGCGGGCTACAATGACGGCAGCTCGGAAGCGGATAAGGCGGGCGACGATGTTCCCCCGGGCGCGATGCACACGTACGTTTGGGAAGTGCCGGAGCGCGCCGGGCCGGCGCCGGGCGAACCCAGCTCGATCTTCTGGCTCTACCACTCGCACAGTTCGGAGCCGCGCGATGTAGCCGCCGGCCTGGTAGGTGGCATCATCATCACACGCCGCGGCATGGCGCGCCCGGATGGCAGCCCCAAGGACGTGGACCGGCAATTCGTGACCCTTTACATGATGATTGACGAGAACGAAAGCTGGTTCATGGACGAGAACATCAAGAAGAACGCCACGGAAGCCGGCAAGATCGACCGGAACGAAAACTACTTTACCAATAAGGACCACCCCTACGACGGCATTACCGGCTATGGCTTCGTCAACGCCAATATGAAATACACCATCAATGGCTACCTGTTCGGCGACGGGCCCATGATGACCATGCACAAGGGCGAGCGCGTGCGCTGGTACATCGGCGATATCGGCAACGGTTTCAACTTCCACACGCCCCACTGGCACGGTAACACCGGGATCCTGGACGGCAAACGAGTGGATGTTGTTTCCATTGCACCGCTGCAGACGATGGTTGTGGACATGAAGCCCGACGATCCCGGCATCTGGCTTTACCACTGCCACGTCGATGACCACATGAACTCCGGCATGTACGCGCGATACCAAGTGCTGCCGTAGGGCGCGCAGGCCGCTGGCTGTACAGAGAAAAATGGCAACAACCCGGCGGCCGGTTACGTTTTCATCGTTGGTTGTGAGCCGGATGCTGAGGGAAGCTGTATTGACAGTCGGCAGTCTGACGGGCTAGCAGAGCATTCTTTCCATCAGTGCGGCGCCGTCGTGGCCGACAATGGAAGCAAACACAGCCTCTCCGCCGTAGCTGTAATCCCGGTACGAGACACGATAGCGCTCCTCGAATCCGAGCTTGCGGAACACGCGCTGCGATACCAGGCCTGTGGCCTCCGTCACGGCGCGGCGGTATCCTTTCTCCCTACCGTTGTCGAGGCAGGTCTGTACGAGCCTTTGCGCGATGCCCTGCCCGGCAAAACGCGCATCCACGGCCAGCATGAAGAGATGGAGATGTTCGCCTCGCACGATTGTTCTGCCGTGACGGTATTGAGCATCGAGCGTGTCCAGCATGGCGAAGATCGGGAAAAATTTCTTGCTGATGAGGTGAAGGTCGATCGGTGAAGGCGTAGCGAAATCGTCCGTGAGCACGACTCCAACCAGTTCGTTGCCGGACCGCGTATGGTCAAAAATCTCAAACGCTTTGAAAAGGCTGGTTTCCGGTCTCATAATTTCCTCGCACAGCTGCTTTCTAAAACCTCAAGAGCATGTACAATCCGGGTTCGACGATCAAGTTTAGG
>JBEKNL010000114.1:0-12193 GCA_049522855.1 Candidatus Korobacteraceae bacterium | reverse complement strand
TCGCCGGCGAAGATCCTCTTGGGACTTCCCCGGCAGCGAGCGAGCATCCTGTTTCTTCATCCCAGGACGATAACAGAATACTCACTGAATGTCATCTATATTATGCTCTGATTAGTAAGTATTAGGTTTTCACGCGGCCTCCCGGCCCTCAGAGCGGCTGCGCGCTGCGTTGATGCGGATGATCAACCCTTCTTGTGCACGGTTTTCCGTTGTTTTTCCATCAATTTCTGCCGTCTATGGCGGTGGCAATCGCCGCAAGCAGGTGTGTGGTAAAACTGGTTCGGCCTCTTGGGCGTGAAGGCTTTTCCGCAGCCAGGGCAATATCTGTCCGACTGGACCCCTCGGAGCAGCAGACGGGCAAACGCCGCCGTATTGCTATCGGGACAGTAGATTGCGGGCCCGATGGTCTTCCCGTCAGGCCACCACATCACTATTCGGGCCATCGCAAGCTCCTGATTGACGATTTGCGGGAGCCAATACTTAGTCCAGCCGACGGGATCGACTCTATCACCCCCGTTAGGCCCAGGAGACCCGGGAGCACCGGGCAGGTTGCGCTTGCTTAGGCGCTTCGGATCCCAAGCCTTCTCGACAAAGGTCCAAAAGCTGTCCCGCAACAGTCCGTAGTCAACCTCTTTAGCGTGTGCGATCGAGGACAGGTGCGCGATAGCTGTGAACCGCTTCTGGGCTTCACCGGTCAGATTCCCCACGTCGCGGAAGAGCTTCGCGGGCTGATTTATTGTCTTGAGCCTATCTAGGAAGCGCACACACCCATCCGGCTTGTCACCGTCGCGGCAGGGCACCAGGATTGGAATCTCATGGGTTTTCTTGTTCACGTGATTGTATATTGCCATGAAAAAAAATCTACGTTACCTTCGAAGCGTTGGCAAGAAAAAACGTAAAGGCAGGGAAAGAAGTATGGCAGACCTATTTGACCGCGATAAGTGGTGCAGGCTTTCCGAGGCGCACCAGCACCTCAATGGTGCAATACCAGAGAAAACAATCCGACAGTGGGCCGCGATGCGCAGGATTGCCTCGATGAGGATCGGTGGGACGGTGTTTGTTTCGATCGACGGCCTCAAGGCAATGGTTAAGGTCACCCCGGCTGAGGTGGCCAATGGGTAGCTTTGAACTCCTGGATGCCAAGGAACTGGCGGATCGTCTCCGCCTTCCGGTCACTTGGGTTCAGGAGCACACCCGAGCACGTACGCCAAGGACGCAACGCATCCCTTGCTGGCGTGCAGGTCGCTACGTTCGTTTTCATTGGGGCTCTCCAGAACTGAGCGCCTGGATTGAATCGCTGAAGACTCAATAACAAAGGGCCGATCGCAACTCGGCCCGGATGAACTCAAAAGGTCTTAATCTATGAACTATTTTACCACACACACACGTGAAGCCAAGCAAAATCCAAAGCCGCTGGGACTCAACGGTGGGAGTTTCGACCTACCTACCTACCTACCTACGTACATGGTACTTATCTAGTTACCTACCTCAACATCTATATATATCTTCTCTTCTTCTTAAAGAGCCCAGTAGCTACCTGGCTACCTACCTGTTACCTACATGCCTACCTCCGTAATCCCGTTTTTCTCTCCAACCTTTTGACCAGGTGGCTGTAGCAGCACGCCACTTGGTGGAACAGTTGACGCTGCCAGTCACGCCTCGGAAGGGGCAGAAGGAGTCATTCACAATGCAAACTCAGGAACCTGAAACCAAAACGCCCGACACAACCTCGTCGGGTGACAAGCCGACAACAGCAACTGACAAAGCCTCTAACCTGGTCAACGACATCTTGGCCGACGCGTCTGCTGGAGACGATGAAACCTCCGTCGACTCCGAAACGCTAGAGGTAGGCCGCCCTAGCGATTCGGTCGCCTTTCGCATCCACCCAACCTTGTTCCACGACGCTAACATGTTCGTAAAAAAGCCTAAAGGGGGCAGCAAAGAGTATTACCTCGTCGCTCCCAACATGGTGTCCAAGATGGACGGCGTGAAGCGGTACACACTGTTTTACGGTGTGCACCGTGATGGAGCGCGCTTCCTCTGGGCGGTCTCCGCCGTGTCCACAGACTTGTGGTCGAGGACGGCCCGACAGATCGCCATCAAGGCTATGAAAGAGTGGACCCGTCTCGTATCGGACCCGGTCAAAGGAAAATACATCGGGCGCACGTTTCCTGGCCTGGACGAGGTTCCCGACTTCGGTCCGGACAAGACCCTCGAGGAGTTGTGGGTGGAGGCTTTTGGCGACGGCCACATCATTGACTCAACTGACCATCCCATCTACCAGGAGCTGTTCTGCAAAAAATAATTGAGCAAGCTACTCCAATACTTTCCCGGAGGGGTCGTTATCGTCGACACCGAATTCCGCCCCCTCGGGAATGGCCTCCAAGAGGTGCGCTGCGTCGGTGCTCTGGAACTGCCGTCTGGCCGAGAGCACCGGCTGTGGTGTGACCTTGGCGTAGTATGCCCTTACCCGCTTGGTCCGGAGTCCCTCTTCGTGGCTTACTACGCTTCTGCTGAACTTATCAGCCATAAATCTCTGGGTTGGCTACCTCCCGAGAAGGTACTAGATTCCTGCATCGAGTTTCACGCTATGACTTGCGGTAAGCGCGCGAGAAACCAGGGCCGTAGTTTGGTGGATGCTCTCATCTTCTTCAACCTCCCCCACCTCGATCAAGAGGTTAAGGATGACATGCGCGCGCTTGCTTTGCAGACAATCCGGCGCGCAGTGTGAAAAACCCAAAAGTCAGCAGCTCGCCCACAATGCCATTCACCACGGCGGAGATGTCGGAGATTCTTGCCGCCTGCGATGGCTATAAGCACCTGCATCCGAAGGCGGGTGCGATGAATGCTTTGCGCTTGCGAGCCCTGGTGCTGTTGTTGCGCTTCGGCGGCTTGCGCATCCGCGATGCGGTCACGCTTGAGCGCGCGCGTATCACTGGTGGTAAGCTGTTCCTTTATCAGGCGAAAACCGGAACTGCCGTCTTCTGTCCCTTACCGCCGTTCGTGGTGGACGTGCTGGAGGCGCTGCCGGGCGAGAGATATTTTTTCTGGACCGGCCAATCGCATCCCAAGAGCGCGGTTGGCGACTGGCAGCGCACTCTGCGTCGGATGTTCAAGTTGACACGAATCACGCGTGGGCATGCTCACCGCTTCCGCGACACTTTCGCGGTGGAGCTGCTGCTCGCAGGTGTTCCTCTGGAGCGCGTCTCAATGCTGCTAGGGCATCAATCCACTCGCGTGACGGAGAAGCACTATGCACCTTGGGTGCGGTCGCGACAGGAACAGTTAGAAGCCGATGTACGCCGTACCTGGAATCTCTCCGAATCCCTCACGAAGGGTACACCTGAGGTACACGGCGGAAGTGGTCGCGCAAACTAATTGCAGCGTATAGAGATAAGTTGGTGGAGGCGGCGGGAGTTGAACCCGCGTCCGAAAATGCTGCTGGCAAAGAGCCTACATACTTAGTCACGTTCATGCGCCGGAGTTACCCGGCACTCTCGCGGGCCGCGCTCAGAGCGGACAAGAAACGCAGCCAGCCAACCTGATAATCTCGCCGCGAACTCACAGGTGGAGAGTGCGCAGCCAGCTCACTGTGCGACGCCCTTTTTCAGCCCATGAGCAAAGCCGAGGAGGACGGCAACTTAACTAATTAAGCTGCGTATGCCAGGTTTTGATTGGCAATTGTGTTTTTGCACGCGATTACGGATGCATGCGCTCCGGTATGCCTCTTTACCGCAATCACTTCCGTCGAAGCCGTGACGCCCCCGAAGTGAACCGCGATCTCCTCTACTCTACCAGCTAGCGAAGTCAATCGCCAGCATATAGATGCCGGCTATGCGGTGGGCGACTCGGCCGCGCGAATCCTGCATCCCCTTGGCAGGGAAGTCATCCAAACCTCTTGGCTGCCTGTTAGTCTCATACGAGTGGCGCGAATGGTCAAACTGGTTCATCGATTGATTGCAAACGACTGTCGGCAGCTTCTGGATTGCGGCCGCATTCGCCGCACCTGCTTGTGCTGGCCTTGTTGTCGGGAGACGACGGCGTGATTCCCGACTGCATCTCGTTCAACTCCATCCCGCACACCACCCGCATCTTCAGCGATTTTCTTTCCTACTCTCCCGCGGTTCGCAAGTTTTTTCCCACGCAGCCGGACGTGGAGCATGTTGCCGCATTCGCCAAGTCCGTGCCCCGCGATCGCGAACGGCAGGCCCGTGTCGCCGACGCGCTGGAGAAACAGAACCGCGCCTGGGGAGCTTCGGATGCGACGCTGCGCAACATTCAGCGGCTGCGTCACGGCGCTTACGCCGTAGTCACGGGACAGCAGGTGGGACTTTTCGGCGGCCCGCTGATGTCGCTGTTCAAAGCCGCATCGGTTCTGGCTCTGGCCAGGCAGGTTGAACAGTCAGGCGTGGAATGTGTGCCGGTGTTCTGGATGGCCTCGGAAGACCACGACCTCGACGAAGTCAACCAGGTGTTGCTGCTGACCCACGATTTTCAGCTGGCGCCTTCCACCGCAAAGACGGCAGGCGTTGCGGGCGCTCCGGTGGCGCACCTTCGCTTTGCGGAGGGAACGAACGAGATCGTCGCCGAAGCCGCCAAGCTGCTGGGCGAATCGCTGGCCGCCGATTACCTGCGCGCGAGCTACGCCGAGGGCGAGACCTTCTCCGACGCGTTCGCCAAACTTTACACGCGCATCTTTAGTGGGAGTGGGCGCGAGCACGGACTTATCTTCCTCGATCCGGTTGATCCGGAGCTGCATCGCATTGCCGCGCCGTTGTTCCTGGAGGCGCTGCAGCGTTCCGCCGAACTCGACCAGGCAGTGCTGGAGCGCAACCAGCAGTTGCGTGACGGCGGCTATCACGAACAGGTCAAGGTGACGGGAGAATCCACTCCATTGTTTGTCCTGGTGGATGGAGCGCGCGTCCCGGTGCATCGCGCCAATGGGACCTTCACGATTGCGAAGGAGGCCGTTTCCGCCGACGAATTGCAGAAGCGCGTCGCGACGGCGCCGGAGAACTTCAGCGCCAACGTGCTGCTGCGTCCGGTGCTGCAGGATTACTGGCTCCCCACGCTGGCCTACATCGGCGGTCCGGCCGAGATCGCGTACTTCGCGCAGGCTGCGGTTGTGTATGAGAAGCTGCTGGGCAGAATCACGCCGATTCTTCCGCGTATGAGCGCCACGTTGATTGAGCCGCGCATCGAGCGCCTGCTTAATAAGTATGAAGTGGAGCTGCCGGAATTGTCTCACGGCGAATGTCAGCTTCGCGACTGTCTTGCCGCCCGCTCGTTGCCTGCCGAACTCAAGCAGGATTTCGAGCAGGCGCGCCAATCGGTTGAAGCCGTTATGGCGCGGCTCCGCGAGTCTTTAAAGACGCTGGATCCAACCTTGGTGGAAGCCGCCCGTCGGGCCGCCAGCAAGATGCACTATCAGGTAAATCGTCTGGAGAAGCGGGCCGCGCAAGCCGAGTTGCGCCGAACGGACATTCTGTCGCGACACGCCGCCCAAATCGAAAACGCTCTTTATCCCAACAAGGCGCTGCAGGAGCGCGAAATCGGCGGGCTCTATTTCTACGCGAACCATGGTCCAGAGTTAATCGATCGCCTGACCGATCTCGCTCAAGCCCGCTGCCCCGAGCACAAAGTCCTGACTTTAAGCTAAGTTTGCTGCTCCCTGTACAATCCCCTCCCGCTTTTTGGCAAAGCAGTGTAAGCTCGTTAACCGCCGGAGAATTAGCCGCGAGAGATCATCGTGCTAGCCAACATTCTCACCATCATCGGCTGTGTCGCTGGGGGGAGCGCATTTCTTTTCCTGGTTAGCCGCACCTCAACCGCGCCCGCTCGCAAGGAGTCAAACGACTTTACCGGAGCGGTGGTTGCCGTCATCGGCACCACCTACGCGGTCATTCTGGCCTTCACGCTGGCGGGTGTCTGGACCATGTTCCAAGAGGCCCAAGCCAACGAAGAGAAGGAAGCCAACGCCCTGGTGAACGTCTTCCGCATCGCCAGCCAATTGAAGGACCCGAACGCCAAGGCCATCCAGGAACTGTGTGTGCGCTATGCAGACAACGCCTTGCAACGCGAGTGGCCCGCGATGGAGAAGCAACAAATGCCACTGGAAGGCGAGGAGATGATTAACCAACTCTGGACGCTGGCAGGACAGAGTGAGGCACAGGCGCAGCCCGGTGCCATCGCGGTGTACCAACTCATGGAGGAGTTGCGAGGATTGACCCAATACCGCCGCATTCGCGCCATGCAAGCGCGCGAAGCCTTGCCCGGCATTCTGTGGGCGGTCCTGGTTGCGGGAGGCATCATCACAGTTGCGTCATCGTGCTTCTTTGGCGTGCCGAATTTCCGTTTTCATTTACTGCAAGTGCTGGTGCTGAGCTTCTTAATCGCGCTGGTGTTGGTGGCCATCGCGGACATTGATCAGCCCTATCAGGGCGCGGTGAGGATTGCGCCAGAAGGCTTTGCGTTCGCCGCCGGCTCGCTCCACAACCTGCCGAGTCCTTAGCCGGCTCACAGAGAACAGCAGGTCCCTCCACTCACCCGCTGGAGCGGGTTCGGTCGGGATGACAGCCCAAATTAGTTTTTATCGTTAGAAAAGAGAAAAAGCCGGCGACCCTCCGCCGGCTTCGGTATGAGTTATGAATGAAGCTAGTTTTCCAGTGCCGCGACTGCGACCTCTGAGTCTTGCTGCACGATGACTTCCGTGAGCGCCTTGGCGCCGTACTCGAATCCCCGGTCGAAGGCCTTCAAGTTCAGTTCCCGATAAGCTGGCGGCACGGAAGCGCCCACAGCATTGCGCAGCGCTTCACGTTCGACCACCTGGGAGATGGCCCCGAAAAATCCGACCATCACGATGTTCAGCACCATCTTCTTGCCGAGTTCTTCGGCGATGCGGGTTGCGGGGACGCTGTAAACGCGCACTCCGGCCGGCAGCTCGCCGATCCGTACCAGGTCTTCTTCAATGATGAGAATGCCGTCGTCCTTGAGCTGCGGGGCGAACGTTACGTACGCCTCCTGCGACATCACCACCAGAATGTCGGGCCGGGGCACGTAGGGATACAGCACCGGCGTGTCCGAAAGGATGAGCTGCGCGCTACAGGCTCCGCCGCGGGCTTCCGGCCCGAAGTTCTGCGTCATGGTGGCGTAGCCGGGCTGATAGATGCACCCCGCTTTGCCGATGATGAGGGCCGACAGGATGACGCCCTGGCCTCCGAATCCTGCGATACGGATCTCGCTTACTGGCATGTACAGGCCTCCGTTTCCACGTAATCGTCGCCCAGCGAATCGAGCAGCCGATCGTGCATGAGATCGCGATAGTCGCTGCGCTCCCGATCGACAAACTTGCCCACGATGATCTCGCCGCTCTTGCTTAAGGCAACGTCTTTGGTCGCTGCGCCGTTTTTGATTTTGCTGGCTTGTTTGTAGAACTTCATGGTGTCGAGGCCGTCGCCCATTTTGTTGCGCCGCTGGTAAAGCGTTGGGCAAGGCGACAGGACCTCGATGAAGCTGAAACCCTTCTTGGCGAACATCTCCTGCATGGCGCGCGCCAGTTGTTTAACATGGAAGACCGTCCAGCGGGCCACGTAAACCGCTCCCGCCGCTTCCACCAGGTACGGCAGGTTGAACGCCGGATCGTACGTCCCGTAAGGATTGGTGGAAGTAATAACATCGTTCGGGGTAGTCGGGGCTGTCTGTCCACCGGTCATGGCATAGATCAGGTTGTTGACGCAGATGACCTTGATGTCCACGTTGCGGCGCGCGGCGTGAATCAGATGATTGCCGCCAATGGCGAACAGGTCGCCGTCGCCGGAGTACACCACCACGTTGAGCTTGGGGTTGGCCAGCTTCAAGCCGGTGGCGAACGGAATGGCGCGGCCGTGCGTGGTGTGGAACGAGTCCTGTTTCATGTAGCCGGCAACCCGCCCGCTGCAACCGATGCCGGAGACGATGGCGACGTTTCGGGTGTCAATTTTGGCATCGATGAGCGCGTGGACGAAGGAGTTGACGCTGGTGCCAATGCCGCAGCCCGGACACCAGATGTGGGGAATGCGGTCCATGCGCAGGAATGGTTCCACTGGGTTTTGGGGAGTCAGTTCGGTCACCTCGCTCACTTCGTTCATCGCGCCACCTCCAGGATGGTCTGCAGAATGTCTTCCGGACGGTGTACGCTGCCTCCGGCGTGTCCCACGAAGCGGACGATGGCCTGGCCGGCCGCGGCGCGCTCCACCTCGCGCACCATCTGTCCCAGATTCAGCTCTACGACGACGAGTGCCTTCACCTTGGCGGCGATTTCCGCAATCTGCTTTTCGGGGAAAGGCCAGGCGGTGATGAGGCGGAACTTGCCGACCTTCACGCCCTTCTTGCGCGCCAATTCGATGGCCCGTTGCGCCACGCGCGAAGTGATGCCATACGACACCACCACCACGTCAGCGCCCTCGATCTGTTCTTCCTCGTACAGAGTGATCTTGTCGACATTCTTCGTGATCTTGTCCTTCAGCCGTCTTACCAGCTTGTCCTGCGTGGGGGGCGTCATATCGGGATAGCCGCGCTCATCGTGGGTCAGGCCGGTGACGTGGACGTTGTAGCCTTCGCCGATTCGCGGCATGTCGGGCACCAGATCTTCGCGCGGCTGGAAGGCGAGAAACTCGTCGGGGGGAAGCGTGGTATAGCGCCGCGGCGTGATATCAATTTGCTCGGGAGGAGGGATGACGACCTTCTCCGTCATGTGACCCACTACCTCGTCCATCATCACAAACACCGGGCAGCGATACTGCTCGGCATAGTTGAAGGCGGTGACCGTCAGGTCGAAGCACTCTTGCGGAGAATTGGGGCACAGCGCAATGATTTCGTAATCGCCGTGCGAGCCCCAGCGCACCTGCATCATGTCGGCTTGACCGGGCAGGGTGGGCAATCCGGTGGAAGGGCCGCCGCGCTGCACATTCACAAAGACGCAGGGCGTTTCCGTCATGACCGCCAGGCCAATGTGCTCCATCATCAGGGAGAATCCGGGACCGGAGGTCACGGTGAACGCCTTGGCGCCGCCCCACACCGCGCCTTGCAACGTAATCGAGGCGGCCAGTTCATCTTCCATCTGGATGAAGGTCCCGCCTACGGTGGGTACGCGGGCGGCAAAGCGTTCCACGACTTCGGTTGAGGGGGTGATGGGATAGCCGGAAGCGAAGCGCGCTCCGGCGGCCAGTGCGCCTTCGCAGCAGGCGTGGTCGCCATCAAAAAAATGGGTGCCGGTCAGGACCCCGGCGGCTTCAGCATGCATCTTGGTCCTCCTTGATTTCGGCAGCGGGAGGCGGGGCGGCTGCGGCGGCAACGTCCTTGGCCGCGGCCGGCTGCTTGTACCCGAAAATCGCGAAGTCGGGGCAGTACATCCCGCACAAATCGCAACCGCTGCACTTCTCCGGGTGGACCATGTAAGGAGTGTGATATCCCTTGGCGTTAAAAGCAGAGGAGAGCGCCAGAACGTGCGTGGGACAGAACTCTACGCAGAATCCGCAGGCCTTACAGCGCTCAACCACAATCTGCACCGAACCCTTGGCCATTGCTGCCCTTTCTTCTTGGCGACGCGCCTGAGCGAGAAGGCCAGCCTGGACGGCGGCATCTTCCTTGTTAGGCTTGGCGGCGCCTGAAATTACGCTGCGGTTGGGAGCCTTATCCACCTACCGAACGATAGTTCGATTCTTAACCAGGCACTGCCCAAGGCGAAGTGATATCGGTCACAACGCGGTGTGAGTGAGAGCACCGTGCGCAGCGGCCAGCACTCAAAGTTGCTTTCAGCCGAGGGCTTTAAGAGCGTGCGGCAGAAGTCGTTCTGAGTTGGCGCGATGGAATGATCGAGGATTCGTCTCTGGAGTTGTCGGTATGAGCGAAGCGAGGATTCGCGCGGTTACTCAGAGTGCCAACATGCATGTATGATGGAGATATCAGATTGATTGAACTGAGAGGAGCCGTGTATGGCCAACTCGCGTCCATCCTTTACCAAGCGCCAAAAAGAACGGTCACGCCAGGAGAAACAGGCCGAAAAGTTGCAGAAGAAGCAGCAGCGCAAGCAGCAATCGGACAGTGAGACGGGAGCCCCCGCCACCTCACCGGTGGCCGATCTGGTGGTCACGCACGATGAGGAAGGACAGCCGCAAGGCTTTGATTTTCATGACTTTGCCAAGTAATTCCGCAGCAGCGGCCGGCCCCGCCGCTGCTTTCCCGGCATTCTCAAGGGGCCTGTGGTACACTGCCGTTAGACGCTATTAGCCACGGTTCGCTTGTGGTGCGACAGTCCGATCCGAATTTTCGATCTGATTTCCCGCCTTTCCTGCTTCCCGTTTGTTTTCAGCGCCCAATAAACTATTGAGCGGCATCCGAAGTATCTTCGCGAATCGCATGCACCAACTAAATGCAATCGCGAGACGCCCCTCCAGAAAGTACAATTCGATTGACACAATTTACAGAAATGCCTCTTTCCGCTGAACTTCAGCGGAAGTTGGCGCTTGCTAATTTCACTATTCCCACCGCCATCCAGGCGGAAGCGATCCCGCACGCTCTTGCGGGCAGAGACGTCCTGGCCACCGCCCAAACCGGCACTGGCAAAACCCTGGCCTTCCTGGTGCCCTTGATCGAGCGCCTGTTGCAGACCACGTCTCGCAACCCGGAAGCGCTAATCCTGGTGCCTACGCGCGAACTTGCCATGCAGGTCCACGAACAATACGAAAAGCTGCGCGACAAGAAATTTGCGCCCGCAGCCCTGGTCATCGGCGGTCTGGCCGAGAAGGCGCAGATTCAAGCCTTGCGCGCCGGAGCGCGGGTCATCGTAGCCACGCCGGGGCGGCTGGAAGATTTCCTGGGCCGCAGGCTGGTGCGCCTCGAACAAGTCAAAACCCTGGTTCTGGACGAAGCCGATCGCATGCTCGACATGGGCTTTCTGCCGGCCATCCGCCGCATCGTCGCGGTGCTGCCGCGCGATCGCCAGACGCTGTGCTTCTCGGCCACCCTGGAAGCCTCCGTCGCCGGCCTGGTCAATGACTATATGCGCAGTCCGGTGCGCATTGCGCAGGGTTCCATTTCGAAGCCGGCCGACACGGTCGAACTCCACGCCTTTGAAGTTTCTGCGTCGGAAAAGTCGGAAGTCCTCCGCCAGCTTCTCTACGCCGAGAAGGGGCGCACCCTGGTGTTTGCCCGCACCAAGCGCGGTACCGAGCGCCTGGCGAAAGGCCTGATGCGCGACGGTTTCGCCGCCGCGATGATTCACGGCGACCGCACTCAGTCGCAACGGACAGGCGCGCTCGCGGGCTTTGATGCTGGCCGTTTCAAGGTCCTGGTGGCCACCGATGTCGCCTCGCGGGGCATCGACGTGCAGAACATCGCGCACGTCATCAACTATGATTTGCCGGCCATTCCCGAGGATTTCATCCATCGCGTGGGCCGAACCGGTCGGGCCGGATTGCGCGGCCGCGCTTCAACGTTGGTAGCAGGCGCCGAGGTGGCCGAACTTCGCGCCATCGAACGGGCCTTGAAGCTGCGCATCACACGCAAGCAGTTGAATGGCGCGGACAGATTTGTGTCTGATCGCCCGGCGCGCAATACCCTTCCCTCGCGCACTCTCTCGGCCATGGCCGGTGAGGTGTTCTCGTAAGGCTTGTTTTGCGGACCAGGTGTTTTGAAGCGGCGCACCTTCAGGGCCTGCCCTGAGCCTGCCGAAGGCACAGGGCGAAGCATTGCGGCTTCGCCCTGGCTGAAACACGAGAAGGAATCCCATCCTACGCAGCACCCTACGGTGCGAAGTGGGTTGGGAGTACTTTTTCAGCATCCTGCTAGTACTACTGTGTTATAAGAAGCCTCGCCGGCAGCAGGGACACCTGGGCAGGGAGCGGGCCAAGTGGGTGGCGATCAGGCGGTGCAGGGTGGCAATCGAGGATGGATTATGCCGTTCGGTCCGCACGGGCAGCGCCGCGAGGCGTGTAGCTGGGTTGCGTACGGGGTAGGCGAAGCCGGAGGTCGACTGCCCGCAGTGGCGGCGAACCTGGTGCAGGGGGGAAAGGCACCGCTCCAACACCAGGAAACCATAGGCGGCAATGCAAAGCGTGGCGTGATGATGAAATCCGCGCCAGTTGCGGCCTTCATAATGTCCCAGTCCGAGTTCCTGCTTCAGTTCCTCGTAGTCGCGCTCGATGCGCCAGCGCAG
>JBEKNL010000113.1:0-12210 GCA_049522855.1 Candidatus Korobacteraceae bacterium | reverse complement strand
CGCAACAGCAGCTCTTGATCGACGGTGCCGGTGATGTAGGCCAGCATGCGAGCCCAAATCATTCCAGAGCCTCCCTAAACTTGATCGTCGAACCCGGATTGTACATGCTCTTGAGGTTTCAGGAAGCAGCTGCGTGAGGAAATTATGAGACCGGAAACCGAGCCTTTTCAAAGCGTTTGAGATTCTTGACCATACGCCGTCGAGTCGAGCTCTTCCACTCCTTTCCAAGACGATCTTGTGATCGAAGATCTAACTCGCGGAACTCCCGTCCATTCATAGAAAGCAAGGTTTTCAGCGAAAAAACCGGGCGGCATTTAGTTTTGACGAGCCACAGCGGTATCGTCGGTAATTCAGTATGGTGTCTCGATGGTTTCGCGTTACCGCACATAGCATCACTCTAAGGCTGGTTGGTTGCTCAAGCTCAATCGGAACATGCCCCGTCTCAATGCCTCTCGGGCGAGTTTGGGATCTGATACGTATTGTTTCGAACCGAAGTCATCTACGGTTCTATTTCCTTAAAAGCTTTTTGTTGCCTGAGGCCATTCATCCACGAATAGAGGGACGAGGCGAGCTCGGGACACACGAAAGCGAACAGAGGATATCTGGGAACAAACCTCCCGTTCTGACTCTCCTCTTCTGCGATTATATTGACGCTGGAATGCAACTTTATTGGGCGTTCCAGGTCAACGCTTTGAAACCAGAGCGGCGGCTGCGGATCATTGGGGAGCACAATTCTGCATGCGAAACAAACTCCAGAACCCATTTATCATCTGACAGAAAACGCGCGGATTCGACCGTTGGAATTCGTTGCGTTAGTGCTACGATAACCGTACTCTGCTGAGCGATAACGATGCGTAACATGATCTGGATCTCGTTAATGGAGGGAGCCCTCATCTTGGTAGCTGGATGTGGATCGTCAAACATCACATCCGTAACCGCGACTTGCTCTCCGTCAATGATAGAGTCCGAGCAGACGAGCAACTGTTCGGCGTCAGTTATGGGGACAGGGAGCTTCAACTCCGGAGTGACTTGGAGCGCGAGTACTGGATCAATTTCGTCCGCTGGAGTTTTTACCGCACCACTTGTCTCGTCAATCACCACGGTGACCGTCACTGCCAGGTCTGTGCAAAACGCGTCTAAATCGGGCACGACAACTCTGACGGCAGTGTGCGCGGGCAGTGCTGCTGCGGCGGAAACATGGACAGTGGTGCAGAATGTACTCAATATCGGAACAGGCGCCATAGCATTGCTGACTGACGGTAGAGTGCTGGTGCACGACGAAAGCATTAACACTCAGACCTGGGGCAACTGGTGGACGTTGACTCCAGACATTAACGGCGACTATGCAACCGGAACCTGGGCGCAGGTTGCCACTCTGCCCTCCGGTTACGGTCCGCTCCACTTCGCCGCTGCGGTCCTGCCCGACGGTCGCTACATCATCGAAGGCGGCGAGGACAATCTCGGAGTTCCGGATGCGAAGACAACCATGGGGGCGATTTATGATCCGGTCAGTGACCATTGGACCGCCGTAAATCCACCGCTGGGATGGCAGACGATCGGCGACAGTCCCGGCGTGGTTCTTGCTGACGGCACTTACATGCAGAGCAGTTGCTGCGACTGGCCGCCGAAAGCAGCACTGCTGGATGCCTCAACTTTGACGTGGAAGCCGACCGGCGCAAACAAGTTCGATGCTTATGATGAAGAAGGTTTTACGCTTCTACCCGGCGGTATGGTGTTGGACGTCGATGCCTACGTGCGACCGGATTACGACCCGAATGGGAAAAACTGGGAGATCTTCGATCCGAAGACCGGCAGTTGGAGCAGCCAAGGCAGCACACCTGAGCAGTATTGGGATTCGGCGACAGATCTAAAGGGGGGACGTGCCTCACACGAATTAGGGCCCGCCATGCTGATGCCCAATGGCACCGTACTGCAGACCGGCGCGAACGGCTATGCTGCCGGTCGCAACGGCATTTACAGCTTAGTTAACAAGTCTTGGACTGAGGCTCCAGACTTCCCCGACGCTCTCGACATTGCCGACGGTCCGGCCGCACTGGAAAGGAATGGGAACGTGCTGCTGATGACCAGTCCCGGCATTTTTCAAAGGGGGGCTGTTTTTCTTGAGTGGGACGGAAGCACCTTCCACCAGATTCTCGGTCCGCCACGCGCTCCCGACGACAGCTCCGATCTTGGTCAGTTCCTGATGCTTCCGACTGGGCAGATCATGTTCACGGATCGCAGCAATGACGTCGAATTACTCAATTCCGCTGGATGCACCTACACCGGTTGGAATCCAGAGGTGCGGATCTCCCATGCAGTTTTTACGCGTGGGAATACCTACACTCTGAACGGCTCTAAGTTCAACGGTGCTTCGCAGAATAATGCCTATGGTGATGATTTCCAGGACGCAACCAACTATCCGCTTGTGCGGCTCACCAATGTGAGCAGTGGGCATGTTTTCTATGCTCGTACGCATAACCACAGCACTATGGCGGTTGGTTACACCGGTCCGACCTCCACGCTTGTAGACATCCCGGCCAACATGGAAACCGGTGTCACGAACATGCAAGTGGTCGTCAACGGCATCGCTTCGCGGAACTACACTGTAGCTATTCGGTAAGCGGTCACCTGCCGATTGAGACTTACGTCGTAGGGCGCTTTGCCGAGAAAAAGTGACTCCGGCGCAACAAAACGACCTGACGCGCGTGGGTGCCAAAGCGCAATGAGGCATCCTACTGCCTCAATGAACTCTGAATCGGACGCAACATTAGCAGGGCCAAGTCGTTCTGGGAGGGTCATGTGGCCTGCCCGATATTTTGTACCAGTTCGAGAGTTAGTGTAGCGCAGCGGGTTTGGTAATTATCCCGCCGCAGTCGGGGGTGTGGAAAAGTGGGAAGCGTTCTTTGCTTTCCACTTTTCCATGCCCCGTATTGTCTTCCAACGGCCGGGCTGCTGGTGCCGGCGGTCTATATCCCAGCGAAGAGTGTGGCCTCACAGTGTTGTAATAGACCCTCCAACGTTCAGCCAGCACCTGCACCTCCTTCAGTGAGTAGAAGATTTCTCCGTTCAGGAACTCGTCGCGCAGCTTCGAGTTGAAGCTCTCGCAGTAGCCGTTTTCCCATGGCGAGCCGGGTTCGATGTACAGCGTCTTGGTTCCGATGTCGGCCAGCCACTTCCGCAGATCCCTGGCCACGAACTCCGGGCCGTTGTCCGAGCGGATATGCTCGGGGATTCCGTGTTCGATCATGGCGTTGGCCACAACCTCGATCACGTTCCGACTGTTCACCCGGCGCCGGGGATGGATCGCCGGGCACTTTCTGGTGAACTCATCGATCAGGTTCAGCATCCGCACCGTCCTTCCATCGTGCGTGTAGGTGCTGACGAAATCGTACGACCACACGTGATTGGGCCGCTCCGGCCGCAGCCGTACGCACGACCCGTCGTTGAGCCACAACCGGCCACGTGGCTTCTGCTTCTGGGGAACCTTCAGCCCTTCGCGGCGCCAGATGCGTTCTACCCGATCCTTGCCCACGCGCCAGCCCGCTTCCTGCAACGACACCGTGATGCGTCGATAGCCGTAGCGACCATATTGGCTGGCCAGTGCGACGATGGCCCGGGTCAGTGCATCTTCATCATCACGCTGTGTCGGCTGGTAGCGCTGCGTGCCGCGTGGCTGATTCACCAATTGGCACGCTCGCCGCTCACTGATGCCATGCTCTTCCCGCGCATGGCCCACCGCACAACGCCGCCGTTCCGGGCTTAGAAGTTTCCCGAGGCGATGTCCTTCAACACCAGCTTGTCCAGGCTCAGCTCAGCTACCAGACGTTTCAGCTTCGCGTTTTCCTGCTCCAGCTCCTTCAGCCGTCGCGCCTGGTCCACCTGCAAACCGCCATACTCCTTGCGCCATCGGTAGTAGGTCTGCTCTGTGATCCCGACTTCCTTGCAGGCTTGCGGGGTCATCTTCCCATTCGCCGTCCCCACTTCAATCTGGCGCAACAAACTCACGATCTGCTCCGCCGCATATTTCTTTCCTCGTGGCATATAAAGCTCCTCTCATACCAGTTTGCCTCACATCCACTGGTACAAGATTTGCCGGGCACTCCACGAAGCGATTGGTAGTTCATTGGTGCCCCGGCAAGGCAGGTCTGGGCCTCTTCTGGGTGGCGGGAGCCGCCAAGATGAAGAAGATGAAAAAACCTTAGGAGCGGAGGCGATTCGCGTGTATAGTATTCGCCACCGAGGATTGCCAAAATGGAAATCCTGGCCAAATCCTATTCGACAGGGAAGGAACATGAGATGGATCCCATCCAACATGAATTGCAGATGGTTATCTACCGCTGGTGCGGTGCTTCCCCGACGCAATACACCGGAACGAGCTATCTAAGGGACATCTGGGCAGCGCACGTCCCAGTTATACCGTACGAGCCTCAAGGCATTGCGAGGTTCATGCAGGCCTTGTACGGAGATCCACTATTCAGCGGGTGCAGCGCAGCGCACAGTATCACTCCCGGTGAATTGCTGACCGGAGGTGACCTTCAAACGGTATTGCAGATCTATCGTCGGTTGCTTCCATGTGAACCGGCTCCGCTGAGTTAAGGAGCAAATGCATGACAGCTCGCATCTTAGTGACCTCTGTTCTCCTTTTCGGGTCAGCGTTCGCACAGACTTCAATAACGGTCACGCAAGATCAAACTGCTCCCTTTGCATGCAGCCTTGAGATTGATTTCAACTCAAGCGACGCTCAGCAGCAAAGCTATTTCGGGCAGCTCGGCTCTACCAACCATAACTTGGCTGATTATCTTCGCGTGTACGTGATTCTGGACGACAACAAACCGAGCATCAGAGCGTGCGATAAGACCGATGAATATGTGGGCGGAGCCGCGCATGGAGGTGGCACCGGAGCCCCTTCGGCTTCTTGTACACTACCCGGAAACGATATTGCTAAGTGTCCTCTCCCAGGCCTAGAGGCACGCGGATATGCCTTATCAGTGCGGCTCCTTAAACCTCTTAGGAGCGACCTGCGCTATCTTATAATGTTCAAAGGCCTACCTCAAAAAGGCAAGGGAGGTACCTCTGAACCTGATACTGCAGTTCCGCTTGTGTTCAGTAGCTCGGTTATAACGCCCAGCCCAGCAGAGGCCAGGTCTCAGATCAAAGTGGTTTCAAATGTTGCTCTCACCGCTACGAAAGGTCAACCTGTGACGGTTGAAAGGGCTATAGTCACTCAAGCAGCAGACGGAACTGTCAAGGCCACATCCGTAAGGATAGCCGGCAAGATCGACAATACAAACGAAACAGATGGTATCACCATCGACCTCCTACAACGCCTTCCGAACGGCGAAACCAGCCCGGTAACGGTCACAGGGCTAACGGACTATTACGGGGCCGCCGTGAATCCGACAGGGAAGATTGTCATCGGAGGAGCACCATCTAATGTTGCCGACGCATTCATCACGACATCCTTTTCTGCTACAGCCGGCGTGCACATGACACCCGCCTTTGGCGCTACAGGTGCCTTAGCCCCATGGCATCCAGCTGTTCGGGCAGTTTTCTGGCCGGGTTCCACCGTTCGTGTTGACCCATCAGTGAACTTCGATGTTGGGACTGCGACTACCCAGAGCAAGAACTCGGTAATAATCCCTTCATTCTTCTCGGTTCCTTTCTATTTTGGGCTCCCCAATTTGAAACCTCCACGGAACAAGGATATGGAGGTTAAACTGACGCCGAAACAAGACGAAACACAGTGGATTCCGAAAGGGACGAGACCGTCAGTTCTTAATCTTTCATTCGGGCCCCGCTTCGAAATCGATACACAATATGGCGGAGTGAATGCGCTTGGCGAGCTTCGTGGTGAACTTTACCTGCCGAGTTTGTCTGAGTCGGCAGGAGTAAAGCAGGCGGCGCTCGCGTCTGGAAATCCCTCGATTCGTGACCTATTGTACCTACCCAATAACGGATATGCCTTTGCTCCGTATGTCCAAGCGGACGGCGGCGGGCACATTACGAGTCAAACCGAAAGCTCAGGGAAAAGCAGCGTCACCGTTCCAACGTATGATATAGGACGGGTATATCTAGGCATCTATGGGACAGTGCAGCGCGGGATATTCACCTTTTCGGTTGACAGTTCGTATGTGGATATCTTCTCGACGGAAACAGTCGCATACACAAGTAATAAAGTCCTTTATCTTCGACGCGTGGTAGGCTGGCAACCCAACACAACGGCGGGCGTAGCAGTAACATTCGATCAAGCAAAGCACTATGGATTAACCCTAGGTTATCAGAACGGCCGCTCTGCCCCAAATTTTGCCTATCTCAACAAGGTGATAGGAGGAGTAAAGGTCACATACTAAGTGCAATGGGTGAGGATTTGCCTACCCGTACCGACTCTTGCTCGGATAGGACGATAAGCCGAGTACCACCCAAGTCGGTTTTGCTTGGGTGAGGTTTTTATGTTTTGGTCGGAAGAAGTCCCTACGCGAGATTTTAGCCTTGGAGCCAATATGGCATGGTATGGAATAAACCCACTGACATTCGCGATGGCATTGATGCTGTTTGTGAATCAATATCACCATTCAAATTCCGGGCTACTAGAAGCGGCGACTCCTCCGATACAGACTAAGCCGGCGCCTGCGCCTGGCTCAAACCCACCTGCTTGTCAGGTTGATTCGTCCCAGGTTGCAAACCTCGTTAACCAACAGATGCGCTTTATCGATCCCAGCGTTCTTCAAAGCTGGCCAAAGCCCACCCTTATCAATCCGGGACCGGCGTTCGATCGGTATGTGACATGGGTCTCCGCCATTGCGGGAGCCGTAAATTCAGACAAGAGCCCAGACCCAAGTCCCACCGGGAATGACGCATACGCATCTCTGTCTGCGGATGCTTACCGCGAGCTCGTGGCGATTGGGGCTGCGCACTACAGTTGCAACGGAGTTTCTGGTTGTAAAGACCTTGAAGCAGTGGCGGCAGATTTAGCAGGCACTGTTCTCTGGAGCGCTGGATTTAAAATTTTTAATGCTTTCCATGGTCAATGCTCAGAGAGCAGAGCTGCGGCGGCGACTTATCTGCGTGCACATTACGGAGTTCCTGCAGCTAATTGAGTCGCTGAGAGTCGCTGGTGGGGGATCCGGCGACCAGTGGTTGTTGGCCGAACAGCTTTGGAATGCGCCTGACTTGGATACGCCGACTATCAAGAGCTTTGAGCGCTCTCCAGTCACGCATTGTCCTAAGCCGATGTTCGTTATTAAGCACCTTTGGTCCGCCGCGCGTCTTTCCGATTGAGCTGGAGTGCGCATCACATCTTTTGGGCAGAAACAGCGCAAACGGTACTCACCGGCTTGAAGCTCGCTAAGACCTAAAACCTCGCACTAGCTTCTCGTTGGTTCAATCCCCGAGTACGTGCCTACCATTGCGCTCTACAACCATTATGCGTGCCTTCCGGTCTAGAAATTTCGATTGGATTGCAGCCCGAGCCTCTTCAACATCATCGTAAGCCCGCGGCTCATCTTTCCAGCTGCTGAAAATATCGTTAAACAACTGGATCTTGTAATAGGGAAAGTCCTTGCGCCATCGACGGGGCTTGCGAGAAGACTTCATGCTGGAAGTGGTACGTTGTACTTGTGAAAAAGCTGCTCGAATTCACCAATAACGACTTTTTGTTGATAATCCTTCAGAACAGAAACGACTTTGTCCGGTCTATTTTCACGGTCCCAGCTTTGAGCAAGCCGATAGTAAGCATATTGATAGTCTGGATTTAGAGCAATCGCCCGCTGAGCGTAAGCCCTTGCCTGATCATAACGGCCCAAGAAAACCAGCGAAGTCGCACAATTGCTCAGCGTCTCAACTCCAGGGGCAAGAATCATTTCGCACTTCTGAAATGACTTAAGTGCTTCCTGCAACTTGGTTTCCCGTTCGGTGCTGGGGAAGTTGGTTGGCTCAGGAGCATCAAGGAATCCAGTTGCGAGATTCAGGTTCATATTTCCACAGGCATTTGATATCGCCCACTCCAGTTGGCATAACGCCAATTGATCCCATTTAGATGTTTTGGCTTGCTTTATCTCTAAAACTTTAAGTTTTAGTTCTTTTGTCTCTTTATCAATTAAGTCGATCCATGACTTCAAACGGGACCAATCGGCAAGCTTCCAGTCCCTCAGTTCTGCATCGTCCTGAGATTTTCTCTTGTGAATCAATCGCTGCCAAAAAATAAAGAAGTGAGCAACCGCATTTGCCGCCCCTGCCCTTGCAAGAATCTTAATAGGTTCATTCAGGATGTCGGCATTAGCCCCAGCGACCTGCTCGAACAACTCCTTCGCCTTTTCCAATGCCTCCGGTCGATACTTGCGCATGTATGCTACCGCCTCATTGTACACGGCTCTGTCATGCAGGTTGTCAGTCGCGGGGACGCTCTCTCGAACATATGCAAACCTCACCAGAGCTTCGTCATGCCGCTCCAGAAGGTCGAGTGTTACTCCTTCATACAGGCACGCTTCCAGCGCCTCACGTGAACCTGGCTGGGAGCCTCTGAACAGCTCGAATTTGCTAAGTGCCTGCGAGAGCGTACTACCGTTTTGACCAGCGGCATACCGATTCAGCAGGACCAAGCCCTCTCGCATTGCGAGGGCTGTATCCGCCTCTCGTTCGGTAGCGTTCGGATTTGCGAGAAGATAAAACATTTTGAGAGCAGCACCTTCTGCCGCTAGAGCAGCAGAATCAACGCCGGTAGCCAAAGCCGTGGAGAAATTAGCCGTCCTTATCGTACTGCCCGAACTCTGTGAGGTCAAACGAACCCAAATCCTCTCGGGTGTTTCGGCGGAAACCGACACTATGCCTGTCACAGCTGGAAGTCCCGCGTCTAGCCACTTTCTGAGGCTTTCGAAGAATTTCGCCACACCGGCCAGTTCCACCCCTCCGATTTTTAACTGTAAGGACTGAGCAACATCGGAAAGGACGACCGATGGCGGAGACTCATGGGTAAATCGGAGCGAATTTGGAAGGGCGAGTGACTCTAGTTTGAGAAGTCCTGCTGATACCGGAATGGTTGGTTCAGAAATCAGCTTCGAGAAAGCCGTGGCGACGAGGCTTGAAATGCCCAGTCCCGTAGGATCGGTAAGATCCTGAATGCGCCAAGGAAGCCCGGCTGGAGCGGCGCGACTCCGACGATGCCAATTCCGCAGACGTCTGAACCCAAGAAAAGCCGGGTAAGTCAGCGCGATCAACAAGATCGCGAAAGCGAGGTCGATGAGCCATGCAGCCGGCTTCAGCCTATCAACTATTTGCTTCGTCCAACTCGGCTCTGAATTGTGCAGCACATCGAATGCTCGCTTGACGACGACAGAGTCAGTAGTTGAGCCAATCACGGAGCGCGCGATCTCGCGGGCTTTATCAGGACTCCCATATTTGTTTTCCCAGTCAGCTAGGTTAAGCTGCCTGTTTTCAAGTGCGGTTTGCCGCTCCTGATTGTGCAGCACATCGAAAGCTCGCTTAAGGACGAGAGGGTCAGTCGCTGAGCCAATCACGGAGCGGGCGGTCTCGCGGGCCTTATCAGGACTCCCATACTTATTTTCCCAGTCAGCTAGGTCAAGCTGTCTGTTCTCAAGTGCGGTTTGCCGCTCCTGCTTCGTGCGATATACAGCATCCAGCATTGCCTCTGCTGACCTGTTGTCCGGCTCACCACTCAGGACTTCTTGGAGAATCTTTATCGCGTCATCATAAGCACGATTCCGTGCATAGACATCTGAAAGATGAATTTTGTCGGCAGCGGCGGTGGATTCGTTCTTGGTCGCCTTGGGTGATTTTGCATCGTCCTTCGTCCATGCAGAAACCGGCACGGTTTGCATCCCAACGAGTACGATCGCACAATACTTTCTGACGTGTCCTAGGACGCCGGTCTGCATTGATAGCGGGCTCCCTGCTGATATAGCCTATTGATCAAATTGTCCAAGATGATTTTATCACCCGTGCGCGCCTGAACATTCATCGCGCTTGACCTCGTCGCGATCTCCCGTAATAGTTGCACTTCACGACTCTTGAGGGCTGACAAGCCCAGACAAGCTCTGAGTTTTCCCACTATTGCTGCGGGTGGAATCGGAAGCTCGCGTAACTCGCCTATCGTAATCCGCTGAAAATCAACTTTTGTGAAAGAGCCAGCGTGCGTTCGAACATATCTAGCAATGATTGATGAGTTCAGGATTGCGGTCAACACGTCAGCTCTAATGCCGGTCGGAAATATGCAGTGAACACCGTGAAGTGGTATGCACTCTCCTCTTTCGACAGCTGCGGTGAGTTTCCCATCCCTTCGGCATAACTCTCGAACAAGTACACGTTTTGCACTTAACCTCTGTTTAGGCGCTCCAGGGTTAGCTAACCAGGGCCCGAACTTCACGAACACACTTGGTGACTTTAAACGATATGGAGTGACGTCGCGGCCCCTCAAGGCGGGAGAAAACCCGCGCCGCCTCCGAGATGAAGTGAAGGGCTTCTCTGCAATGGTTTGTTTGGTTTGCGGCGGGCACCCTTTTCCAATTGCATACAACTGTACTCCCAACCTCACCGCTCCTATCTGCCCTAGAGGAATACCACAGAGATCTGCGCCTGCTCGGGCTGAGATCAATCGCCACCACGTTTCACCACTTAGGAGTTGGCCTTTGTCCAGACTCATCTTAGAGCCCCCCTTTGTCCCACCAAGGACGCTGACGGTAACCCGACGTGTGGAATTGTTTGATTGTCCGATGTAGCCGACAGAGGACACCGTAGCGGGAGCAAAGGTCGCTGAAGGAAACAATATGATGCTTTCAAGCCTGGTTTTCTGTGCAAGTAGTTGTCGAAAGTCCGCGGCATATTCGAGAGCCAGACTTTGAGCTGGCAGTATTAATCCGTAACGACCTCCTCGACGCAGGGCACGCAAACCAAACTCGGCAAATGCAAGATAAGTATCTACGCGACTTGTAACACTGTCGCACGTACCCCTGATCTGATCGCGTTGCAGCTCTTCAAGTGGCTCTCCCCATGGTGGATTGTTTAGTACAACATCAAACGATTGCTGTCGAGAGCTCAACCAAAGCAGCGAGTCAGCTAGATAAATGTTGCGTATTGGCTCCGAGGGCAATTGGTACTCGGTGCGCAGAAGTGAAAAAACTGTCTTGATGGCTATTGGAGCTAGGTTGTTGCGGTCTCCGCCCCAAAGGCAATCGGGCAATTCAAGCGCAAGTCGATTCCAGGAGATTTGAGCCTTTTCACGATCGTTTTCACACTGCTTCAAAGCCGATTCCAACAAAAAGATTACGACCTCCAGCAGCAACTGCCCCGACTCCGCAGAGGGGTCGATCAGCGCGAACGGGAGTAGCCGCTCCCGAGTTCCCTGACAGACGACAAGGGACTTTGGCAACAGTGGCTCCATTACGCGCTGCACAACTATTCTTGCGGCAAGTGGTGAGGTTGGGTACGTCGAGAATTTCTTATTTGGTCTGCGATTATTAGTAAGGGTACGAGACTCTCCTTGACCGGGAACGAGATGCAAGAGCATACCTAGCATGCTCGCCACAGCTTGCAGCCATTGCGAACCATGTGAGTCGCGGACTCCCAATAGCACTTCGTGAAGTGTCAGCTGCGCAGAGGAACATAATCGAGCGTCAAGTGTTGCACAGCGCACGACGGCAGAGCACAGGCTAGAAAATGCCTGTAGACAAGGGTCTGACAACTGTTGCCGTCTAACTTGTTGTTCAGCCACTAAGCTCTCGTATATTGACAACAGTTTTGCATAATGACGATAAAGTGCGGCGTCAGGCCAAGTAAATATTTGATCGGATTTGTCTGCTGGGCTGAGCATCACTCGCCTCTATTCAATTTCGAGGGCTCTTATACGCTACTAAAAACGGGGTCAGACTAAACGGGCGCTTCCGCTTCCGGGCGCAGAGGCCCCGTCCGATTCAGGATGCTCGTAGCTATGGGCTGGCTTGGTTTTGGGCGTGAAGGACTGACCGCCGCTTTGTGTCCCATCTTAAGTGGTCCTCACGATGCTAAACGTGCATGATATGCTAGTTCTCAGGATTTTAGCACTCATTTGCACTTTCCACTTGGTACAAAAGATCGGTCAGGTGGTAGGGTCGAGGACTGACGCGGTGCTCCGAAGGTCAAGCCTATCTGTTTCTCCCTGTTTCCTTTGGGAGTGCCTCACTAACCCGACCGTAAGTCCGTTTCCAGCCCCCGCCACGTCGA
>JBEKNL010000112.1:0-21562 GCA_049522855.1 Candidatus Korobacteraceae bacterium | reverse complement strand
ACCCGCACGAACCCAGCTCTCCAGCGTGGAGCGGTCTTCTGTCGTCAATGTGAGGGCAGTGGGGTATTTGCTCATGCCCCATCATGGCATAGACCGCTTTTCAATGCAACTAAGTACTAGTCCGCGGCCGGATTGTCCCGCTGAAAAACTTCGGCTTCGGCATGGCGGACCGGCAGCCATGCCGCCAACCCTGCTCCCAGATACATGGCCCCTACGATCCAGAAGCCGTAGGTCAGCCCGTGGCGATGGGCGGCTTCGCCCGCCAGCAACGAGGTTCCGATTTGCAGGGCGCTGGCCACAAAGGAAAAAGTATTTTGCACCCGTCCCATGAAGTGACGTGGCACCATCTGCATCATCTCGCTGGAGAGAGCAATGCCGCCCACGCCGCGGCTGGAGCCCATCATGAAGTAAATCGGCACCGCCAGTGCCAGCCAGCGCGAGACTGGCAGCAGGAAGAGCGCCAAGGCAATGATAGACATGGTCAGCGTGACCGAACGGTTGGCGCCATGGCGCCGGATAAACGTCGAAGCGTAGAAAACACTGACGAAGGCTCCGACCGCCCAGCCGGCATTCAGCCACCCATAACCCACGGCTCCGCCGTGCAGAATGCGCTCGCTGAGCGGGGCTGACAGTACACCCTGCGTCATCATGGCGGCTACAAACAGCGCCCAGGCGAGGCCGATCAGCAGCACCCGGCGGTTCTTCCGAACATAGCGGTAGCCTTCTTTGAGTTCATGGATACAGCGCGCAACTGCTCCGGAGGCTGAAGCCAATGCCGCAAGCTCCGATATCGGACGGGTGACCGTCACTCTGCCCTTGCGCACCTGGAGGATGCAGGCCAGCGAAACCGCGTAGCTGGCGCAGTCAATGAGCAACACGCCACCCAGACCGACGTGGTTGTACATGAAGCCGACCACAGCGCCGGCCATCAACCAGCCACCCTGCAGCGCCGCTAATAGCAGCGAGTTCGAATCCAGCATCTTGTCATCCGGCGTCAGCTCCTGGATGAGCGCGTTGACGGTGGGGAAGAACATCCAGAAACCGATGGCCACCAGGACGTTCATGGCGTACAGGTGCCATAGCCGCACATGATGAGTGAACACCAGCATGGCGACGAAGAAGATGATGGCCCCGCGCGCGGAGTCCAGCCACAACATCAGGTGGCGACGGTCTTCACGGTCGATGAGTACGCTGGTGAAGGGCAACAGCAGCAACGAAGGAAGGGTTTGCAACGCGATTAGCGCTGCCAGTGATACCTCCGAATGCGTGGCTTGCAGGATGTACCAGATCACGGCGGCGGAGTTCATGCCGCTGCCGATCATGGAAATGAGATTAGCGATGAAGATCAGCCGCATCCCACGGTGCCGGAACATCTCCCTCATGCTGTTCAACTGTAACCCAGCCGCGGCACGCCATTCTGCCAACCCACCCTGAAGACGCGAGCATTGCTGTTCCAGACGCACAACTCCCCGGTGAATGGGCATTCAATTCTCATGGAATGCTCGTTCCTCGTGAATGATCGACAATCTCACTTATCGGTGTGCGGTAGCTCATAGCGAATTGCGGCCAGGAGAGCTACGATTTGCGGGAATACGACCCTCGGCATTCGCCCCGTGCGGATAGTTCACAAACCCGTCCGGCGGCTGCCCGGGTCAGTCATCGAAGTGCATTATGCGGTTCGCACGTCAACTGATTTTCTTTGGGACGCTGATTTTCTCTCTTGCGGGTTGGTCGCAAGCCGTCAAGATCGTAATTCCAGCCGGATCGCCGGAAGATAAAGACTTGGCCACAATCACCGCCGAGTCCGATGCGCAGAAGCGCGTAAGCCTCTACCAGGAGTTTCTCAAAACGTATGCCGACAGTAAGCCCGCCGTAGCTTATGCGGACTGGCAACTCTCGCAACAATATCTCTCGGCGGGCGACACTGCCAAGGCGTTGGAGTATGGCGATCAAGCCCTGGCACTCTATCCCAACAATCTCGACATTATCGTTTCGCTGGCCGGCGTAGCCCAGGCCATGAAGGACAATAGCAAGATCCTTGATTACGCCGCCAAGGGAGCGGCCGTTTTTCATTCCATCTCCACCCAGGCAAAGCCCGCCGACATATCCGATGCGGACTGGGCCTCTCAAGTGAGTGAGGAGCAGAATTCGGCGCGTCCCAGCTACGCGTTCCTGGAAACGACTGCCTACAACGCCATAGCCGCTGAGCAGGATCCCAGCAAGCGCATGAGCTACATTGAGAAGTTCACTCCGGCGTTCCCTAAATCGCAATTCGAGCAGCCGCTGTCGCAACTTGCGCTCTACAGCTTGCAACAGTTAAACCAGCCGCAACGACTGGAGGCCTACGGAGAAAAAGCGTTGGCGGCCAATCCCGATAGTGTTTCCACATTGCTCATGCTGGCCAATGCCTATGCGGAGGACCCAAAGCAAGCGGCCAAGGCAATCACTTATGCGAACAAGGTGATCGCCCTTGAAGGTCCAGAGGCGGCCACTGCCGACAAGTCGAAGAAGCTGTCGGCGGGAGTGGCGCACTCCACCCTGGGCTATGCGTATTTGAAACAGGACAAGCTGGCGGCAGCCGTACCCGAGCTCAAAACAGCGGTGAGCCTGTTACAGGACGATCCCCAAGCCCAACAGGCTGCGCTTTTCCGGCTGGGTTATGCCTACGCGAAGCAGAACCGCAAAGCCGAATCCGTTGCCGCCCTGCAGAAGGCTGTTGCGATGGACGGTCCGTATCAGGCACTCGCACGCGACATGCTGAGCAAGGTGAACGCAGCAGGGAAGAAGTAGATGCCCAAAGCCGCGCTCATTTTTTGACCAGTGCGTCGGAAAGCAGGCGGGCTTTGGTGGCCAGGTTATAGGCGCGCTCGAAGTCATTTTCCGAGGTGGCCTTGCGCGACTGATCAATGTAGGTTTTGATCTGCGCAACCATGGCTTGCTCGTCATGGTTCAGTTTGCGATTCGCGCTCTTCAAATTTTTCTCGGTGGCGGCAAGCAATTCAGCGGTTGTCTGTTTCTGTTGGCTCACCTGCTGGCTGCTGACGTCGGCGGCGATGGCGATGTCAGGGGCGCTCTCCGCCGGACTCGGTGGAGGATGGGCCGCGGCAACCGTAGCATTGCCGGTTGAAGTCGCGGGAGCGTTTTCTGGGCTGCTGGCCGGGGGCTGGGCCGGCTTCTTTCGGTGACGCGGCGGTGGCTTCGGCTTCTGCGCTTCGACAACAGGCGCCTCCTGTTGGGGCGGCGGAGGGGGCGGAGCGGTCTCAGAAATTTCATCCGGCACCGGGACCGAGATGGTGGGAGCCTGCGCCTGTGGCGGAAGCTGTGGCTTTTTCTTCTTGCACGCCACGTTCAGCAACAATAACAAGGCCAGTACCGAAGCAACGAATTGGCGCCAAATGTTCATGCGAAGTTCTGCAATATCGCTGCCACGCTAGTCTCCGTCTGGATGACCGCCCAAGAGCAAGCGAGCAGAACAACTGCTCTTCATGATAAACCTCGGGCCGCAAGACCTGAACACCGTGGCATTACGGTTGTATGCCAGCACATCCTCACGATCAGGTGCGAGTCGCGATTTCCGCATCCTTCACCTCGCGCGCGCCCGCCAAAGGAATAACCAGGCGAAACGTGGTCCCTTGACCCACCTCGGTCACGAAATCAAGGGCGCCGTTGTGTAATTGCAACACGCGGTAGCTCATCGCCAGGCCAATGCCGCTGCCCACCTTCTTGGTGGTGAAATACAGGTTGAAAATCTTGTCTCGAATCTCTGGAGGAATCCCGGTACCCTGATCGCGGACCTCGATGGTGGCGGCAGTGTCGTCCCGGCGTGTGACCATGCTGAGCACGCCGCCGTCGTTCATGGCCTGCACTCCATTGATCACCACATTCAGCAGGGCCTGCTTAATGAGGTCGGCATCGGCCCTCACGGGCAGCGCCTCGCTACCCAGATTGGTTTCGACTTTCACCCCTTGGCGCGCGGCTTCCGGCGCGGCCAGCAGGGCAACTTCCTCCATCAAACGGCGCAAATCAAAGTCGGAAAGGTGCAACTCCAAAGGACGATTGAAGTCCACCAGCGTCTGCACCACCCGGTCCAAACGATGAATCTCGCTTCCGATGATGTCCATGTGGCGCCGGGTGTCAGGATCGATCTCGCGCATCTTTTCGCGCAGCAGCTCGAGGTGGACCACGATGGCATTGATGGGGTTTTTTACTTCATGGGCAACGCCGGAGGTCAGCCGCCCGATGGCGGCCAGACGGCGGGACAGTTCAATTTCGTTCTCGATGCGGCGCACAGATTCGGCATCCCGCATGGTGAGAAGCGCACCGATACGCTCGCCGCGCTCGGCGATGAAATCCAGCGCGATTTGTATGCGCCGTCCATTTTCCAGCTCGATCTCACGTTGCGGGATGGGCTGGAGCAGAGCGAAAGCATCCAGCACGATGCGGCCCAGCTTGTTGGCATCGTTGAACACCTCCTCCACCACATTTCCCAGAATCTCTCCCCGCGGACGGCCGACGAAGCGTTCGGCCGAGGCGCTTACCAGCACCACGCGCGTGTCGCGCGTAAACAGGACCAGTCCGTCCTGCAACGTGCCCATAATCTGGTCGAGGTTCTCTTTGAGGGCGCTAAAAACTTCTTTCACGCCGCGGATCTGCCGGCCCAGGCGATCAATCTTGGTGTTGACCAGCCCATACTCGTCGGTTCCCCTCGGATTAGGCTCGGGTGTAATGTCGGGCACGCCCACGGTCATCTGGTCCAGACGACGGCCAATCGCCTCCAACGGGCGCAAGGCAATGTTTGACACTCCGGCTGCTAACGCGAGCGACAGCAGGATGGCAAGGGCCGAGAAGAAAAGAGCGCGTGTGAGTTGCGGCCTGACCTCGCTTTTCAGAAGCACCGTAGAGATGCCGACACGAATATCGCCGAAGGGTTGCCCCTCGCGCTGGATGGGCAGGTGAACGTCGTAAACCCTCGGCTCGCCGTACACGACGTCGAGCTGGCGGCGGAAGCTGCCGTTACGCACATTCTTGAAGTCTTCACGCAGCTCCAGTTGAAAGCCAATGGCGGAGGGGTCGGTGTGCACGATGGCGCGCCCATTTACATCCGTAATGGCGGCATCGGCGATGGTGGGAGAATAACCAACGATGGATTGCAACAGCGTGTTCAGCCCGGGGTCAGTCCGTAGGGCTTCATCCAACACCGCTTTGACTTGCGTGGGATCGTTGGTATTGATAAAGGCGCTGCTGAGGTCAACCTGGGAAGCTTCGCGAGCGCTCTCCTGGATCTCCTTGGCCACGAAGGCGGCGTTGTCATAAGCCTCCGCCGTGCGCTGCCGCACCACGTGCGAGACGTACAGATAAGAAAAGGCCGCGACCAGCGCGAACACCATACCGCTGATCGCAAGGACCAGCTTCGTTTTCAGCCGGATTTGAGCCATGGGATACTCGCGTTGCCTGGGATGTTGCCAGAATCATATCAGCCGCGCAGGACAGCGGAAAAGGTCGCAGCCTGCCGCAGGGGCCAGACCTTGGTTCGTAAGTGGCACATCGGCGACGGTTTCAGTTGACGACAGCGCAGCCGGGTGCGGGCGGTGTGGTAAGGTGGCATGGGCATTGCAGGCGCCTGAACAACGAAGACTTCCCGATCTGCGTCCAATGTTAGAAGCCCACGCGGTGCGGCGCAGCATCCGCGGCGTGGTTGCTACGGTAAGGCAGGAGAGAACAAGTGACCCAACCGGCAATGGAAGAGAGCAAGAAGGTACAAGGCGAGACAGTAACCAAACTCCGCATCCTGTCCCACGACCTCAGCAATTACATCGAAACCATCATGCAGGCTTCCTATCTTCTGGCCCAGGCGAAACTAGACGAGAACAACAAAAAGTGGCTCGACTTGATCGATAAAGCATCGCAAGATGCGGCCCAAGTCAATCGCGAGATTCGCGAGATACTGCGTTCGCAAACCTGACTATCGTCGTTCATCCGGCGAAGGTGGCCCTGTCAAAACTTCACAGGGCAAAACGCCGGTAGTGTGTCAGAATTTTCCTGCACGCTACCTGACACGTGTGACTCCACCAGATCGTTGCTGGCAGTCGCGGCCATGCTTGCAGTTGGCGCAAGCTGGCGCGTGAGGCTTTCGCGCCCGCTCCCTAGCTCCCCCTCCCGTAGGGTGGGGGTTGGCATGAATGGCAGTCGCGTCGAACTAACCTGGATTCAGGGAAACGTTTGAGCCCGCACATCCAGACGTGGTACTGCCCACCATGCCGGCGGAGACGAGATGTCTCCGCCGAGCTTATGTGGGGCTAGTTTCCTAATTGCTACATTTTGCCGGCCTTGCTGTCGAGCAGCGAAACCAGGGACTGACCTGCGGGCGTCGCCTTAACCGCGGTACCCCCAACGATCTCTCGCGCGCTGACCGCTTTCCCGTACAGGCGCTGGTTAGCGTCGCTGTCAGGGCTAAGCGAGGCGCCGTCGAGTGATACGCCGGCGAAAAGTCCGGAAGTCCGGGCATAGGTCAGGATGTCAGCAGTACTCGTACTCGCGCTGGCTCCGGAACCGGCCGCCGCGGTCGCGTCGCTACCGACCTTGACTTTGCCGTCCAGCAGCTTGTTCGCCGCCGACGGCGCCATGACGAGGAGGATGTAATCCTTAGCCGTGCCGCCGACCTGAAGACCGGCACTGGCGCCACCGATGCTGTACATGCCGGGCGGCGACCACTTGCCCTTGAAGTCAGCCCCCTCGCGGCAAGTCATCAGACCACGGCCTCCGGTTCCGCCAATGCCAATGGCGAACTTCTTCACGCTGGGCAGAATAACGATGCAATCAGCTCTCTCTACTGTGCTGAGTGGAACATCCTTGCTGCCAACCATCGCCTGCAACACCGTGGTAGCGTTTCTGATGGTCTCTTCGTCTTTGGTCTTGTCGGCGCCCCAAACTGGCAGGGCCAGGCATACAATCCCTAATACGAGCAGAATAGGTACGGATCTCTTGGCTGAAATTTCCATTTTGTTCTCCTAGGTGCTTAATTGTCCAGAATGCTCTTCGGCATGTCCTGCTTACCGAGGACGGTTTTCAGAACGGTGGTCGACTCGGACAAACGTTTCGACATTTTGTTCTGGGCGAAAGGGGCGGCGCAACTGCGAACCACACCATCAGTAAAACAATCTTCTTTCAGTGAGACAATCTCCTTTGTCATGGAAAATCCTGCGTTGCCCGCGCTGAGAACTTTAAAACAGTGGCAAGATTTGCACAACCGGAAAGCAGTTACACCGTCCTCTGCAAGTATCATTGTCGAACCAGGCAGCCGTCAACAGGATTAGGAAACGAGTTGCGCGTCCATGGTGATGCTGGCATTGAGGACCCGGGAGACCGGGCATCCTTTTTTGGCATTTTGGGCGGCCTCGTCGAACTTCGCTTGGTTCGCTCCGGGAATCCTGACCTTTACGTCGAGGTGTACGCTGGTAATGGTAAAGCCAGCCTCGGTTTTGTCCAGGGTCAAAGTCGCCTTGGTATCGATGCTCTCCGCCGTCATGCCCGCGTTTCCAAGCTGTGCGGACAGTGCCATGGAAAAACAACCGGCATGCGCTGCGGCAATCAGTTCCTCCGGATTCGTTCCGGCCCCATTTTCAAAACGTGTACTGAAGGAATACTGGGTTTGGTTGAGGACACCACTCTGTGTTGAAACGGTGCCCTTTCCGTCTTTTAAACCACCCGACCAGTGAGCACTGGCTGTGCGTTGCATTCGGTCCTCCTGGGAAGCGAATCCATTGTATCTCGATATTACCGAGAAGCGGTACTGGCGTGAAACACGCGGGGAAGGGCAGTTGCTCCATCAGCGTCGATGACTTTGGTGGTCAGCTTGCAATGGGTTCAGTAGAAGTCGGAGCAACTGAGGAAATATCCGCACTGCGGACAGACTAACTTGCAGTGGTTTTGCTGCAGGGCTGCAGAGCAGTTGGGACAAACTTGTGAGGGCTGCAACGAAGCGCTCTGCGCGGCTCTTATCGCAACGTCGGCGGGCGGCAAGCGATTTGGGTTTTTACCTGCGCCGTCCGTCATGTTTACACCGCGACAATGTGCAATACTCTACCATAAGACGAAAAGACGAAATTCGGTACTGCGAAAGAAAACCCGGGCACTGATCTTAGAGCAGCGCCAAAACGCGCAAGAGCTGTACGTCGCCAGAGGGCCGAATTCTCCATTAGTACATGTACTTTCGTCATAGGGTGGGCGCGAATCTTGTGGGATTTGGCCCTGCGGTATCTATAATGCGAACTGTAGTACCAGGTTCATGCAGTCTCACGCGCGCGCGACTGAAACCCTCGATTCACCTTCGGAAGAGCGCCTGTGGACTGACGCCAACGTGGAAACAGCTAGGTTTATTAACTAGCTGATTTAACTGCTGTTATTACAGATTGCCAGATCTGGCCCATGATTCGCTGGCAGCAGATTACCCACTCGTCGCTGAAAACGCAGCGCTCAGGATAGTTCCATTCAGGAGGTCGTACAAGCCGTGAAACAGACAATTATCGCAGCCCTAGCCGCCCTAATGTTAGCCGGAGCTCTTTCTGCCGTGAGTGGCGCGACCTCCGTCGGTCAACCCAATACAGCCGTAGTCATTGGGGAAGGATCCGCACCGATGCCTACGACTTTGCCCCCCGCGATGAACGCGAGTAATTAAGCATCGCGTTCCAATGGTTTGTTACTGGTTACGAAGCCAGCTCGACAACGACTAGGAGAAATTGTATGAAACACGTTTTGATTCTAATCATTTGCACACTGTTGTCCGGCGGCATCCTGTGCGCCTCTACAACACCGCTTTCTGCTAACCTCATGGCAGAACCGGCCATTGCGAGTCAAGTTGCTTGGCCAATGACATTGGCCCCGGGCGATCCGTTACGCCTGCAGGCGGGCGATAGCGCGCCAGCCCCCTTGTGCGCTCCCGGCCATCACTGCGACATCCAGCAGTTGAAGCTGCAGGCGAGCGATGGCGCTCCGCAGCCGTTGTGCGCTCCCGGCCATCACTGCGCGACATCCAGCAGTTGAAGCTGCAGGCGAGCGATGGCGCTCCGCAGCCGTTGTGCGCTCCCGGCCATCACTGCGACATCCAGCAGTTGAAGCTGC
This sequence comes from Candidatus Korobacteraceae bacterium, assembly GCA_049522855.1. Taxonomy (GTDB): domain Bacteria; phylum Acidobacteriota; class Terriglobia; order Terriglobales; family Acidobacteriaceae; genus Bog-257. Next base: position 12,445 of record JBEKNL010000112.1, on the reverse strand, counting down.
AGGCGAGCGATGGCGCTCCGCAGCCGCTGTGCGCACCCGGCTATCACTGCGACATCCAGCAGGAAAGGCCGCTGATGGCGCTATAGGAGAACCCAGCCAGGGTGAAGGCGCTCCGGAAACCGCGATCTGGGCTTGGCGAGCATGGCCTTCAGTACCCCTGAGATGGTGCTTGCATTGCGCCGATTTCAGAGCTATGCTGAAACCGCGCCATGCACCTACGCCTGTTGGATTACGTTCTTTGGTTAGCAGGTACCCTCATGCAGTTGGGGGTGCTGGTGGCGATGTATCGGCGTGGACTGCATCGCGAGTATCCTTACTTCTTCAACTATACGGTTCTGCAAATCCTCAGCGGGCCGATCCTCGTTTTGCTCCAGAGACATTCGTACTCAATGTACTATTGGGGCTACTATGTTTCGGCAGCACTTAGCGCCCTCATTTCGTTTGCTGTCCTTCAGGAAATCTTTCACGACGCATTTCGTCCCTATGAGGCCTTGCGAGACCTGAGTGTCATCCTATTTCGCTGGTCGGCCTTGGTGGTGCTTTTAGTCGGGGTGATGTGGGCGATCACGGCCACGCAACCGAGCCGGGTTGACGCGATCACCAACGGGATTCTTCTTGTGCAACGTAGTGTTCGCTTAATGCAGTGTGGGTTGGTGTTTTTTCTTCTGCTGTTCAGCGAATATCTTGGCATCTCGCGACGCCACGTTCTGTTCGGGATCGCCCTTGGATTCGGTATTTTCGCCTCCGTCAACATGTTGTTTGCGGCAGCCGCGTCGCACGGGACATTTGTGCCTGCCACAGTTTTGCGCCAGATCAACAGTGGCGCCTACAACGTCGCCGTCATGATCTGGCTGGGGTACACTGCACTGGCGCCGGCCCGGAGCAGTGTTGCTGTAGCTGCGGCACGGTCGAAGGACTGGAATTACGCGCTCGAAGATGCCAGGGTACAACCGGAAGACAGCCTGCTTGACACCATGGATCGCACGGTTGAGCGTCTGCTCTATCCTCGGGAAGAAGCCAAGGCCCGCGTTGCTGACGGCAATCGATCCTAGTTAATAACTCCCCGCAGCTCCCTGTCCGCCGCGGTTTCGGCGGGTTTCTTTTAGAGGGCCCATCCGTTGCCGATCCCAACTAAATCGGTGTTTTGGTTTTGCGCGGTGGATTGAAGAACGGCAGAGAACGGACAATGGCGGACACCTTGTGCCGGACCGCTTCCACGGTGATTTCCATCTGCAGCGTGGTGCCCGGGGTTGCGTGCTGAGGCCCCAAACTGGCCAGCGCAATCAATTTTTTCAGCAGCGGCGACCAGGTAGTCGAAGTAGCTTTCCCGACCTGATCGCGCCCCTTGTACACGGGTACATGTACGCGCGAAGCGGTAACGGGCGTTTGCGGTGCCAGCCCCATCCGGTCGAATAGCGTTTCCACTTCGTTCCAGTCGATTTCCAACCCCATCAAGAGTCGCCGAGATCCAGTCTGTCTTTCTTCCAGAAGTGCCTTCCGGCCGATGAAACTTTCCTTCTCGTAGTGGACGAGCTTGCCCAAACCGACTTCGGCAGGGGTGTATTTTTGCGACGCGATCAGCGCCTTCTTGCTGCTGATGTAATCCACGTCGGCGAGGATCAACCCGGCTTCGATGCGGGCCACATCCAGAGCCAGCATGCCCGTGGGATGTATATCGAATCCCCGGCCTGCCTCCATCAGCGCGTCCCACACTTTGACGGCGTCCTGCCACCGGGTCCAAATCTCGTATCCCAGATCGCCAGTGTAGCCAGTGCGCGAGATGTCTACCGGCACGCCGCCAATTTTGCCGCTGGTCTTGCGGAAGTATTTGAGGTGCTCGATTTCGGCGTCGGCGATGCTCTTCAGCAGTTTTCCCGAGGTTGGTCCTTGCAACGCGAGGGCCGCGACCTGCTCGGTGATCTCCTCGATCTGCACCTCGAGTCCAATGGCGTTCTGGCGGAACCAGCGCAGGTTGGGATCGGCGGCGGTCCAGCGATAGCGGCTCTCTTCCAAGCGCGTGATGGTGCCATCGTCAATGATCTTGCCTTCTTCGTCGCACCAGCAGCAGTAGATCACCTGGTCGACGGCGACCTTGTTGATGTCGCGGGCGATGACGCGATTCACGAAGCGGGTGGCGTCGCGCCCGGCGATCATGTACTTGAACAGCGGGGTCACGTCGATGAGAGCGGCCGCATTGCGAATGGCGTTGTATTCGTGCTCGTGATGAGTTTCGTAAACGCTGACCGCATAGAACCCCGACCACTCCCGGTAATTCAGGCTCTGGCAGAGTGCGGAGGTGCGCTCGTGGACTGCCGTTCCTATGGGCACGGTGACTCCTGGTTGGCTTCGACGTGCGCGGATTATAGCTACCGCGAGCGCTACCCGGCAAGGTTGACCGGCCTGGCGACGCGGTCCCACTCGAGTAGACGAAGCACAGCGGACCGCGCTTCCGCCAGTGGGCAGCCACTAACGACAAATCCCACGCCAACCTTTAGAATGAGGCGCGCACCGCGCAAATCGCGATGCGTCGGAATCCCTATGACGCGCGGGTTTACGCGTAATGGGGCGCTGGAAACTTGCACGAGGAACCATGGGATCGAAGGATTCAGGAAAATACGACGCGATCGTGATCGGCGGCGGGCACAACGGCCTGGTGAACGCCGCGTATCTGGCGCGGGCAGGCAAGAAGGTCCTGGTGCTGGAGCGCCGTCACGTCCTGGGCGGCGCCGCGGTCACGGAAGAGATCATTCCCGGCTTCAAATTCTCGGTGTGTTCGTACGTTGTCTCCCTGCTGCGGCCCGAAATAATCCGCGACCTCGATCTTCCCCGGCATGGTCTCGAGATCCTTCCCCTCGACGGAACTTTCACGCCGATGCCGAACGGCGACCACTTGTGGCGGGTGAACGACCACGGCAAAACCATGCGTGAGATTCGGCGTCACTCCAAGTTTGATGCCGAGGCCTACGAAGAATTCGGCAAGGCCATGCTGCAGATGTGCCGCTTCGTCAAGCCCATTCTCGGCATGGTGCCACCCGATCCGACCACGCTGAACCCGAAGGACCTGTTCAAGCTGCTCTTTCTCGGCCGTCGCTTCAAGGACCTGAGCGGCGAAGACAAGTACAACCAGGTACAGCTCATGACCATGAGCGCCATCGATTTTCTGGATCAGTGGTTCGAGACCGACGTGCTCAAGGCGACCATGTCGGCCTCTGGAATCATCGGCACCTTCCTGGGAGTGCGCTCGCCGGGAACGGCCTACGTGCTGCTGCACCACTACATGGGCGAGATTGACGGCGCGTTTCGCGCCTGGGGTTTCGCCCGCGGCGGAACGGGCGCAATCTCTAACGCGATCGCCGATGCGGCACGCGAGCTTGGAGTCGAGATCAAGACCCAGACTGCAATCGCGCAGATTCTGGTCCGCGATGGAAAGGCGGTGGGAGTCGCGACCACCAGTGGCGACGAGTACTACGCATCTGTCATCTCGTCGAGCGTTGATCCCAATCTCACGTTCCTGAAGATGCTTGGGCCCCAGCACTTGAGCGACGAATTTCGCGATCAGGTGAAGCGCTATAAATACCGCGGCTCGTCGGGAAAGGTGAATCTCGCGCTCGATAGCTTGCCGGACTTCACGTGCCTTCCCGGCGAAGGCCATCACCTGCGCGGCGCCATCTCCATTTCCCCCAGTGTGGACTACATGGAGCGCGCCTACGACGATGCCAAATACGGCAACTACTCGCGCCGGCCCTACATTGACATGGTCATCCCCAGCCTCACCGATCCTTCGGTGGCGCCTCCGGGCAAGCATGTGATGTCGTGCTTTGTGCAGTACGCGCCGTACAAGTTGAAAGAGGGCACGTGGGACGAGAAGCGTGACGCCTTTGGCGACAATGTGATTGACACCATCGCCGAATTCGCGCCCAACCTTAAGAACATCATTGTGGGCCGCCAGGTGGTCACGCCGCTCGATCTCGAGCGCGAATTTGGACTGACCGAGGGAAACATTTTCCAGGGCGAACTTTCACTGGAGCAGTTGTTTTTCCTGCGACCGGTGCCGGGGTGGGCGCAATACAAGACGCCCATTAAGAACCTGTGGATGTGCGGTTCGGCCACCCATCCGGGCGGCGGCATTATGGGTGCTCCGGGACGCCTGGCCGCACTGGAAATCCTCAAGCACGCGAAAGGGACCAGCTAGCGATGCCGGAGACGCGCGATGTCGTAATCCTCGGCGCTGGGCACAACGGGCTGGTCGCCGCGTTCTATCTCGCCAAGGCTGGATATAAGCCGCTCATCCTGGAGCGCAGACCCGCTGTCGGCGGCTGCGCCATCACTGAGGAGTTCCATCCCGGCTTTCGTTGCTCCCGGCTGACCCACAGCGCCGGACCGATGAGGTCTGACATTGTTAGAGATATGGACCTGGCGATGAAGACCTACACGCCGGATGTGCGCGTGCTGTCACTGTCGTGTAACGGTAAGCCACTCGTTCTGTACAACGATATTGGCAAGTCGCAGCAGCAGATCGCCCAGTTTTCGCAGAGGGACGCCGCGAATTACGCTGAATTTCAGAAGCCATTGGCCCGCATCGGCGAAGTGGCGAATCTGCTGATGACAATGACGCCGCCTGACCTGGAAGATCCGGCGGCGGGTAATCTGTGGGAGCTATTAAAAGCTGGCCGCAAGGTACGCGGCCTGGGCGAGAAAGACCTCTATCGCATGATGCGATGGGGACCGATGGCCGTGGCCGATCTGGTCGCCGAGTGGTTTGACACTGAATTATTGCGCGGCACCATCGCAGCGCAGGGAATCCTCGGAACATTTCTGGGCCCGTGGTCCGCGGGTTCCAGTGCGACGTTACTGTTACGCTGTGCGTCGGATGGAAACCCGGCCGCCGCCGCCTCCTACATGGTGGGAGGGCTGGGCGCGCTCACCGCGGCGATGGCTGCGGCAGCGAAAGAAGCCGGCGCTGAGATTCGCACATCCTGCGAAGTAGTAAGCATCAAGGTGAAGGATGGCTCTGCCGCCGGAGTCGTTCTCGCCAACGGTGACGAGATCGACGCCCGAACGGTCGTCTCCAATGCCGATCCGAAGCGCACGCTACTTGGGCTTGTCGATGCTCAATATCTGGAGCCGAGTTTCCTGCAAAAGCTTCAGCATTACCGCATGAACGGGACGGTCGCCAAAGTGAACCTTGCTCTCGGTGGCTTGCCGAAATTTAAAGGCGCGAGCGGTGATGCGGCTCTCTTGTCTGGCAGAGTCCAAGTCTCGCCCGACATCGACTACCTGGAGCGGGCCTTCGATGCCTCGAAGTATGGACAGTTTTCGCCGCATCCCTACCTTGAGGCGGTCATTCCCACACTGTGGGACCAATCGCTCGCACCGCCAGGGAAACATGTGATGTCCGTCTACATGCAATACGCGCCGTTCCATCTGCGCGACACCGACTGGGACTCGCAGCGCGATGTTCTCGGCGACGTGGTGGTGAAGACCCTCGCAGAGTATGCTCCCGATGTGCCCGAGCTGGTCGAAGCTCGCGAGGTGATCACGCCGAAAGATCTGGAGCAAACCTACGGACTGACTGGCGGACACATTTTCCACGGAGAGTTGGCGCTCGATCAGTTGTTCACCATGCGGCCGCTGCTGAACTGGGCCCGGTACCGAACGCCGATCAAGAACCTCTATTTATGCGGGTCGGGAACGCATCCCGGGACTGGAGTGAGGGGAGCTTCAGGGGCAAATGCCGCAAGAGAAATACTTAAAGACTTGCGCAAGTGAACGATTCTTACGAATTGTCATCACGAGCGGAGCGAGGGGTCTGCTTTGATGGTCGTGTTCTCTAACCCACGTTTCAAGTCCGCCGCTAGCAGCCGATGGAACAAATGCTCACCGGCTTCCCGCCGCACCGATAAGCGCCCCGCGCCATAGGCTCGCGAGTGCAAGCCGCGCTGCACGGCTTCGCAGATTCCGACATCCTCATCATTCACCCGCTCGCCGACGGCGATGCTCTGCCCGTTTCGCTCGGCGGCGGAATCGCTCACATCCTTGAAGTAGAAATCGAAAATGACTTTACAGCGATCGACGCCATCGGGCTGCACCAGGTTCGTGTCCATATAGCCCTGGTAGAGATTGATCATGAAGTTGGGATACTGCCAGAAGTACCAGGCGCGGTCGCCGGTGCGCGTTGCCGAAGTGGCAGCGTCTTCGTTCGACGCGATCATCGGACTGGATTGCAGGCAGTATCGGTCTTCGGTCTCGATGGTGTATTGCTTGTACTCGAGTACGCTGTTTAGCGCCTTGTGCAGATGAGGAACGTGGTAGCCGCCGTCGAGATAGTTGTCCACGAACACCTTCCAGTTGCAGTTCAGGTGGTACGACCGGCGCTGGAAGGAGTGCACTGAGGCGAGATCGAGCGGAGCAACTCGCTGCATCAGCCTGCCCAGAAAATCCACCAGGGGTGCGGCTTTCGGGTCAAGGTTAACGAAGACGAACTGCTCCCATGTTTCCACGCGCACGGGGAGCAGTCCGTTCTGCGCGCGATCGAAGGAGCAGACGCCCTCAAACTCCGGTGCGCCCTTGAGCGAGCCATCGAGGCCGTAGCTCCAGCCGTGATACGGGCAGCGCAGAATGCTCGCCATGCCTTGCGCCCCGGTCACGACCGCAGCGGCGTGGTGTCGGCAGACGTTGTAGAACGCGCGCAACTGGTGGTCACTGCCGCGCACGATGACCAGCGGCTCGCCGGCGAGATCGCTAGTGACGTACTGGCCGGGCTGCTGCACCTGATCCACTCGCGCCACCACCTGCCACGTCCGCCCAAATACGTTCTGGCGCTCCAGTTCGGCGACGCGTACGTCCACGTACCACGAAGCCGGAATCGTGTACGCCTGTTCGAGCGGGCTCCGGTCGTTGTAGGACGCGAGGATGTCGTGCAGTGAAGTGTCCATAAATAGCTTACCGAATGCGGCCCGCCGAAGATCATAGCAGGCACGGGCGCAACAAAAGAGTTGACGGCCAGCCGCTGTCGTGTTTCCTTGTCCCCATGCATTCCCTAGCAGAGTCTCTGGAAGTTGTACAGGCCACGCCGGCCGATGTAGGCGACGTGGCGCCGCTCTTCGATGCCTACCGGCAGTTCTACAACAAGCCGCCCGACCTGGAAGCAGCGCGCCGTTTTCTGTTCGCGCGGCTGAGCAAAGGCGAGTCGGTGCTGTTCCTCGCTCGGCACGGCGCGCGAGCGGTTGGCTTTGTGCATCTCTATCCGGTGTTCTCGTCGGTCAACCTAACGCGACACTGGATCCTCAACGACCTTTACGTGGTGGCCGATGTGCGCAAACTTGGGGTGGGACGCGCCCTGATGAAGCGCGCTCATCAACTGGCGGAGGACACCCAGGCCGACAGCCTGACCTTGGAGACGGCGATCGACAATTATGCGTCCCAAAAGCTTTATGAAAGTCTGGGCTGGAAGCGCGATGAGCAGTTCTATCGGTACTGTTTGCCGTTGTGACGGCGGCCCGGATTTTCATGTACCAGCCTGCAATGATGATCAACTCAAGCGCCAATCGGCCAGCCGCCGAGCACGGCAACACTCCGCAACCCAAGCGGGTCCTGGGTTTCCGCGATCTGGTGATGTTCTACGTGGTGGCTACACTGAGCCTGCGCTGGATTGCGGTGGCGGCCAGCGCGGGACCGGGCACGGTGGTCATCTGGCTGATCGGCCTGGCGACCATCTTCATCCCGCTGGCATTGTGCGTACTCGAACTCTCCTCGCGCTATCCCCAGGAAGGCGGCATGTATGTCTGGAGCAAGCGCGCCTTCGGCGACTTCGCCGGCTTTCTGACCGGATGGATTTACTGGACCAGCAACCTGCCCTATTTCCCCGCGGTGCTTTACTTCGCGGCCAGCAACGCTCTTTATGTCGGCGGCAGCAAATGGAAAGGATTGCAAGGCAGTGCCGCATTCTTCATGACATTTTCGCTACTCGGGCTTGGATTGGCGCTAGTTCTGAACATTGTCGGCCTCGATATTGGTAAGTGGCTGAGCAATGTTGGGGCAATCGGGACGTGGCTGCCGGTCGCTCTGCTTTGCGGAGCCGGAGTTTTGGCATGGATGAAGTTCGGTTCGGCCACCAGCTTCTCCTCAGCGTCGATGAAACCGTCGCTGCATTGGGGAACGATCGGGGTTTGGTCCACCGTGCTCTATGCGTTCAGCGGCGCAGAATCGGCTTCCTTCATGGGCGGCGAGATCAAGAATGCGCGACGCACCATCCCACGCGCTCTCTTGGTCGCGGGAATCCTTATCACTGCGGGTTACATGTTGGGGACGGTGGCGATTCTGGTCGTACTGCCGCACAGTCAACTGAACAGCCTGGAAGGGATCATGCAGGCGATTTCGAGCAGCGCCGAGCGTGTGGGCTGGAGCGGACTGGGACCGGCGGTGGCGCTGCTGATCTGCATCTCCAATCTCGGCGGAGTAGGCGCCTATTTGGCGGCGCTGTCGCGCATTCCGTTCGTTGCCGGCATCGATCGCTTCCTGCCACCGGCATTCGGCCGCGTCCACCCGAAATGGGGAACGCCTTACATTTCGTTGATCGTGCAAGCGCTGTGCTGCGTGCTCTTCATCGTGCTGGGGCAATTCGGCAGCACCGTCCACGGCGCCTATCAGGTGCTCGTGAGCATGACCATCATCACTAACTTCGTGCCCTATCTGTTCATGTTCGCGGCGATGATTCGCCTGCAACGCGAGCCGGTCGAGCCGGGCGTGGTCCGGGTTCCGGGCGGAAAGCCGGTTGCGATCGCGCTGGCGACTGTCGGCTTTGTGACCACGTGCGCGGTGATTTTGGGCTCGATGGTTCCGGATGCAAGCGAACCGAACAAGGTCTTCGCAGTCGCGAAGATTCTGCTGCTCAACACGATTCTGTTCGGCGGAGGGATGCTGCTGTACTGGTCGAGAAGAAGAAGGTCCGCGGATACCTGGCCCGCTTAGGACTCGGCTATGCGAGCCTTAACGGAGTCGCTCCCAATCGTCAAGATCGATGTGAGCTTGGCTGAGAATGCTTCGCAACGTGCCCACCGGGATCTCGTGCTTCAGGGGCACAATGGCCGTATCGACTATCGCGCCCAAGCGTCGCACAAACTTGACATGGCTGCCCTTCTGAGTGGTTTCGACGAAACCGGCAGACTCCAGTCGGCGCTTGACCTCGCGGAAGGGTTGGGGACTAAGCCGCGCCAACCTCGACCTCGATCATCCGGACTTTAGGCGGCCGCGTCGCTTGCGGAGGTTCGAAGTGAAGTTCCAGGGCTTCCTTCAGGTTGGCGAGGGCCTCTTCTTCGGTTTCGCCTTGACTGGCGATGTCAACTTCCAGGCACTGCGAGACGTACCAGTTTCCTTCGCGCCAAACCGATGCGGCAAATGGTCGTTTCATGACTGTATTCTTGCACAGGATAGCGAGCCGAGCGACCTCATTTTACGGCTGAAAGTCAGGCCGGAGACCAGGCTACTTGAGAGCCCCCCACCCGGCTTCTTTTGCTTCCCGCAACATCGCGCACCAGCACGGCTCAATCAAATCGCAGGATTTACGAACCCGTCTAGGTTTCCGAATTGTCCTTTGGGCTGCCGCGTTTGCCCCAGTGAGCAGAGCGTGTGCCATCCGGATTGCGAACATTCGAGACTTCCCACACCCGCCGGAAGCGCGTCGATCGCTCCGTTCCAAACACATCCTCATAGCGGATGAATCCGCGAAAATGAATAAACTTCTTCCCTGCATCAATCGCATCGATGTCGGGTTGCTCCAAATCCATCTTGGGAAATATGCCTTGGACGGCCGCTTCAACCACTCTGTTATTGGGACCGATTACCTGTGGAATGCTCATTGCCGGCCACCACTTCGCATCATCCGGCGGTTCCAGTGAATCCATGATTTCAGCCCGAGCGCACGAGCTCGTAACGTAGGCCTCCGTCGCGCCATGAAGCGTGACTTTGTACTTCAGCTTCGCGGGGCCGGGTGGCAGCGGCCACTCCAGGGGCATCACTTCCACGCGAAGATGTGCTCGTTCGCGGCTGATGAACATTTCTATGTTCTGCCGGGCCGTTTCTGCACTCTTCTCGGCAAGAGCAACCGACTTCTCCAGAATCCCCGTCTGGCGCTCCATCTGGTTTGCCTGGCGCTCGATGGCGCGCAAATTCCCCCACAACAAAAAGACCTGAAGTCCACCGATGGCGGCCAGGAAAAAGGTGAAGAGCCAGTAAGCGCGGTCGCTCCAATCTTTGGCGATCGACAGGGGAGGAAGGTCGCTCACCTTAACGGTCTGTGTGGGCTCGTCAGCTCTGCTACCGCCGGTACCCTGGCTCTTGCTGGCGCTATCGAGAGAAGGCGCGGAGTTTTGAGCAATAAGGGTTTCGCCGCGATTGGCGCCTGTCCCGCTGTTTTGAGCTCGGTACGTTGCACTTATCTTCTGAACGGGACCGCCCGGCTGAACGGAATCGCCTGGAGCGGCAGTCGCTTTCCCGGTGGATGCCGAGCAGACTTGCAGGGCGAACGACAGCAGGGTAAATGCCAGAAGTTTCATGTGCGACAAATTGTAAAGCAAGAATGGGAGAAACGAGCAGTCACCTGAATCTCCAGTTCGTTACACTGAGGAGAACTCAGCCCGCCTGTGCCGCCGAATTCTCGGCTCGATTCACGGCGGTATAATCGTTCTCTGGGGGATTCCGAAGCCATGAGTGCAACCAACGGCAGCAACGGCAATGGTGCGGGTTCGGTGAAGCCGCGGACGGAGTGGATTACCAAGCGTCGCGAAGGGGCTGCGCGCAGCGGCGACACCAACATGTCGCAGATGCACTTTGCGCGCAAAAGACTGCTCACCGAAGAAATGCTTTTCGTCGCCGAACGCGAGCAGCTCGCGCCCGAGCTCATCCGCGATGAAGTTGCCGCCGGGCGCATGATCATTCCAGCCAACGTTAATCATCCTGAGCTGGAGCCGATGTGCATCGGCGTGGCGTCGAAGTGCAAGATCAATTCCAACATCGGCAATTCATCGGTCACCAGCAATGTGGACGAAGAGCTGAAGAAGCTGCACACCTCGGTCCATTACGGCGCTGACACGGTGATGGACCTCTCCACCGGCGGCGGCATCCACGAGATTCGCGAGGCCATTCTGCGGCATTCGCCGGTGCCGATTGGCACGGTGCCGATCTACGAGGCGGTGTCGCGGGTGAAGCGCATCGAGGACCTTAACGCCGACATCATGCTCGAAGTGATTGAGGAGCAGGCCGAGCAGGGCGTGGATTACATGACCATCCACGCGGGCGTGCTGGTGGAATACCTGCCGCTGATCACCAAGCGCATCACCGGCATCGTGAGCCGTGGCGGCGCGATTCTGGCGCAGTGGATGGCCCACCACCACAAACAAAACTTCCTCTACGAGCGCTTCGACGACATCACGAAAATTCTTGCCAAGCATGACGTGAGCTACTCGCTGGGCGATGGCCTGCGGCCCGGCTGTATCGCCGACGCCAGCGACGAGGCACAATTCGCCGAGCTCAAGACGCTCGGCGAGCTCACCAAGAAGGCCTGGGAGCGCGATGTGCAGGTCATGATTGAGGGCCCAGGGCACATTCCGCTCGACAAGATTAAGGAGCAGGTGGAAAAGGAAGTCGAACTCTGCTACGGCGCGCCGTTCTACACGCTGGGGCCGCTGGTGATCGACATCGCGCCCGGCTATGACCACATCACCTCCGCCATCGGTGCGGCGATGATCGGCTGGTACGGCGCGGCCATGCTCTGTTACGTGACTCCGAAGGAGCATCTCGGCCTGCCCAACGACAAAGACGTGAAGGACGGGATTATCGCGTACAAGATTGCGGCGCACGCCGCCGACGTGGCGCGGCACCGGCCGGGAGCGCGCGACCGCGATGACGCGATCAGCTACGCGCGCTATACCTTCGATTGGGACAAGCAGTTTGCGCTGTCGCTCGATCCCGAGACCGCGCGCGCAATGCATGACGAGACGCTGCCTGACGCCTACTACAAGGAAGCGGCATTCTGCTCCATGTGCGGTCCGAAGTTCTGCTCCATGAATTACTCGGCCAAGGTGGACGAGTACAACCGCCAGGTCCACGGCGTGGAGAAGAAGGATTATTCCGAGCTGATGAATAAGCTGGTGGCGATCAAGTAAGGCAGCAATTAGCAACTAGCAACTAGCAATTAGTCAAGGCCGCGCAGGAAGCGCGGCCTTTCTTGCATTCTGCCGGCTTTTTGGCTCCGGCCACCGATTTTGCGGTGGAGCCGCCAGCAGACGCGAGCATAAGTCGCGGTACTCGTCCGGCAACTAATCCCTAGTCTTTTCTAATCGAAGAATGAGCCTGAAGGAAGCCTGAGCGGGTGGCCGAGGAAAGCTCCTTTCAGGGTTTGAATTTAAGAAACAGTCTAGCAGTCGTCGAGGCGGTGGGAATGTGGGAA
>JBEKNL010000111.1:0-12618 GCA_049522855.1 Candidatus Korobacteraceae bacterium | reverse complement strand
GCGCGTTTCCCACTTTCCCACAGCCTCGACGGCGACGAGAAAATGGTTACAAACGTAGCCTTGGAGAGTCCAAACCCGGAGAAAGTCTCATTATCCCTGGACTAAAGATGGGGGGCAGGTCAGGTGGTGTCCCGCAAGTGATGCCGTCCGCCCCTACAGCGGACGAGCGCACTCTAGCGATGCTGGCAGAACTGCTGCAACTCTTCTCTTGGCTGATCGGCCCTCTGATTATTTACTTCGCGAAACGTGACTCGCCCTTCGTTCGTTTTCACGCGATGCAGGCGGTGTTGTGGCAGGCTTTGAGCATGATCCTCTCTATGGTCTGCTTCGCCTTTATGTTTTCCGTAGTCGCGCTGGTCCCAAAATCTGGGCCTGCAGGTACTGCCAGTACTGCCATGCCAGTAGTCTCTGTACTGAGCTTCTTCGGGATTTTTGGGTTGCTTGGGCTGGCTAATTTTGTCATTGCTATCTATTACGCCGTGAAGGCGAGTTCCGGCGTTTGGGCAGCCTATCCAGTGCTTGGGCGCTTGGCGCGTAAGATCGCGGGCGTATAGGGACTTGACTTCAGCGTCGCGACGACCGGTTTCATCCGAATAACCTCATCTGTTCCGCTTCTTGCTGCACCGGATGCGCCCCCTGGCTGCGCGAGCTGAACTCTCGGCTGATGCCATGCTTCTTGCGCAGGCGCGCCATCAGTTCCGAAATGCGTTTGCTGTAGGCCTTGCTTACGAAGGCATGGTCGGCGAAGCGCTTGCGGTAGGCCTGCACAAGTTGGGGAAATTCTTTCTCCAGAAACGGAAGGAAGACGCTGGCCGAGCATGGCTTCAGGAACAACGGATTGGCGTAAATGTATTTTCCACCGGCCAGCCTGGTTGCCTCCACGAGGGCATCCAGCGCCGAGGGCGAGTCCGTAATACCGGGCAACACAGGTGCGCAGATGACACCCGCGTTGACTCCGGCGGCGTTTAGTCCACGCACGGCGGCCATGCGCAGGTTGGGACGCGGTGCGCGCGGCTCAAGAATGCGGGCCAACCCCTCGTTCATGGTTGTGATGGTGATGTTGACGAATAGCGAATTGTTCTCCGCAACCCGCCGCAACAGGTCAACGTCGCGCAGGATGAGGTTCGATTTGGTAACAATTCCGATTTCCAGCCCGTGATGCAGGGCCAGCTCTTCCAGAATGCCGAGCGTGACCTGGAACCGCTTTTCTGCGGGCTGATAAGGATCGGTCGCGGTGCCGATGGCGATCTCCTCGCCACGCTTCACCTTCTTCAGTTCTTGCCGCAGCAGCCACGCCGTTTGCTGCTTGACGTAAATCTTGCGCTCGAAGTCGATGCCATCACGCATCTCCATGAACTCGTGGGTGTAGCGCGCATAGCAATATTTGCAAGCGAACTCGCATCCCCGGTAGGGATTGATCGTCCAGGTAAAGGGCATGCGACTGGAGGTACAGCGATTCAGCAGGCCCCGCGCGGGAAGCGTGAAGTACTCCACCAAGTGGCCCTGACGGATCGGTTCGCCTTGCGCAGCGAGCTTGGCGATGCCGACCAGCGGGGCAGGCTTGCTGTCGTCAGTCTGGAGTAGGGAGGGGTACATGGGGCGCTTTTATTCGCTTTTTGTTCGCCTGGAAAATGCTAACGCCAGGTTGAGTAGAAGTCAATGAGTAGCGATCAAAAGGGGCGTTGAATTGGCGATGCAGCTTGTGGAGGTAGGGCGTAGATCGTCGCAGCAATAGGGGTCCTTCGACTCCTCCTCCGGTCGCCAGGGGCGCCCGGACTCGTCGCTCAGGATGACAGATGACGATGGACAGAGACGGCTAAGTGGATGCTGAGTGCTGAATGCTGCGGATGTATTAACGGCGGTGCGGAAGCTAGCTCTTGGCCGTAACTGCGGCATCGCCGGCGAACTCCACATTGGGCTTCTGCGGAATGATGCCGGCCTGGTGGCCCATCTCCAGTAGCTTGGTGATCGCCGCCCGGCCATCCTTGCCGTAATCGAGGGTGCGCTCGTTGACGTACATGCCCACGAACTTATCCGCCATTTGCGGATCCAGGTCGCGGGCAAACTGCATGGCGTATTGCAGGGCTTCTTCGCGGTTATCGAGAGCGTATTGAATGCTGTCGCGCAGAGCAGTACAGCAGGCATCGGTCAGTTCGGGGCCGAGCGAGCGACGAATGGCATTGCCGCCCAAGGGCAGCGGAAGGCCGGTTTCATCGTGCCACCACTTGCCCATGTCGAGGATGCGGTGCAGGCCCTCGCGGTTGAACGTGAGCTGGCCTTCGTGAATGATCAGTCCAGCTTCGTACTTGCCCTCCAGCACTTTGGGAATGATCTGGTCGAAGGGAACGGTTTCGGTGGCGATATCGGGCGCGAACAACTTGAGCGTCAGATATGCGGTGGTCATGGTGCCCGGCACAGCGATTTTGCAACGCGTAATCTCATCCAGCGGGATATTGTGCGAAGCCACGATCATGGGACCGTAGCCCTCACCGACGCTTCCGCCGCTGGGCATGATGGCGTACTTGTCCTGGACGTAGGGATAGGCGTGAAACGAGATCGCGGTGATGTCGTAGAAGCCGTCCAGGGCTTTGCGATTGAGAGTTTCGATGTCGCAAAGCGTGTGGGTAAACTTCACCCCCGGGACCCGAATCTTGTTGGTTGCCATGCCGTAAAACATGAAGGCATCGTCGGAGTCGGGACTGTGCGCAACCGTGATTTCGCGAACGTTCTCGGCGGAATTGAGGTGCATAGAAATAGTGACGCTGGGATACATTCTTGGTAGAGCGGACCTTCACAGCCTGTGCTGAGCGCCGAAGGGTCCGCGTCCAAGCTTCTTATTTACAAGCTGCGACGCAAACGAAGAGCGGCTGTGGCGGCCACTGTCACTTTCAGAAGTTCAGCAACCAGGAACGGATACAAACCGAAAAACGCCGCGCGTTGCCAACTGTGCGTCATGGCTGCCAGCCAGCTGAGACCTGCCGCGAACAATACTAATTCGGCAATCGCGCCAGCCATCACGTTGCGCACAAATCCGAAAGGGCCGCGCTCCACAATCCATCCTGCCACGAAGGCGACAACCGGGTATGCCCACAAGTAACCCGCCGTAGGACCGAACAACTGGGCCAAGCCTCCCGGACCGATCGGACTAAACACCGGCAAGCCCATGGCGCCCCACGCCAGGTATAGCGCGGCGGCCGCAAAGCCGCGCCGGCTTCCCAGCGTTAGACCGATCAACAACACTGCAAAGTTCGCCAGGGTCAAAGGTACTGGGGTGAAGGGAAGAGGCAAAACCAGGCGGGCGCAGACGGCGATGACGGCGCTGGCGCCAATCACGATGCCCGCCTGCTTAATCAAGCTCGAAGATGATTGGGAGACATTTGCGTCGGTATGTAGGGCAGCTCTCAACATTTCTTCCTCATGAACCGGCCAACGTTCTTATGAAGTTTCCTCTTTGGTGGTGCTTTCCGCAGCGTCTTCAATTACCGCCCGGACTTGGGCATCCATCTGCTCCTGCCGGAGATGCCGCTTGACGCGAAAATGGATTGCCAGTGCCACGATGACGAGCGCCGCGGTGCACAGAACCAGAAGTGCAAAAAATAGCTTAATCACCGGACCTCAGAATATCAGATCGGGGATACCGGAGCTCCAGATTGGGCGGCAGGTGCGCTTCCTCTAACGGTTTCGACAGCCAGCGGCTACACACCGACCGGAAACGGCTTGGCGCTGTGCTCCTCGCCGCGCTCGCGCACCAGGCTGTCAAAGCGGCCCTGCAGCAACGACATCAGGCCGGTGTACCAGTATCCGAAGACGAACAGGAACAAAAACGGCACCGTGATGTAGTTTTCATTCGCGACGGCATACCAGACCGTCGAGGCAAAGTATGTGCCAATCAACAACTCGATATACGGCACCCAGCCCAGACGCTTGCGATACTTTTTGGCGGCGATGGCACGGTCGCTTTTGTTGACGACGCGATACTTTGGGGTGCGCGCAAATGCGCTCTGATGGCCGGCGAGCGCTTCCAGCACTGCCTTGCTGTTGGTGATGGTTAATCCAATGCCCAATGCCATCAGGGGCGGCAGATACCAAATCGTGCGATACCAGGTTCGCGGGAACAGCTCCTTTTGCGAAACCAGGTAGAAACTCGAGATCGAAAACGTGGAAGCCAGAAACAGAGGCAGATCGATGTAGACCATCTGGAACCACCCCTGATAGAAGCGAATGATCATGGCCGGCAGCAGCAGGGTGCTGAGCACGATCATCAGCGGATAGCTGATATTGGCGGTCAGGTGATACCAGGCTTCCATCTTCTCGCGCCGCGAAACCTTCGCCCGCAGCACCTGCGGCAGGTCTTTCTTGGCGCATTGGATCAGGCCCTTCGCCCAGCGCGCCTGCTGCGTCTTGAAGGCCGTCATCTCGATGGGCAGCTCGGCCGGGCACTCCACGTCCTGCAGATAGCGGAATTTCCATCCTTTCAACTGTGAGCGGTAGCTCAGGTCAGTATCTTCGGTGAGGGTGTCGTGCTCCCAGCCACCGGCGTCGTCGATGGCTTTGCGCCGCCACATGCCAGCCGTACCGTTGAAATTGAAGAAGACACCCGCGCGCGAACGGGCGCCGTGCTCCAGCACGAAATGGCCGTCCAAAAGAATGGCCTCGACCTCCGTCAGATAGGAATAGTTGCGGTTCAGGTGCGTCCAGCGCGTCTGCACCATTCCGATTGCCGGGTCGGCGAAGTGGTGGATCACCTTCATCAGCCACTCGGGTTGGGGCGTGAAATCGGCGTCAAAGATGGCCACGAACTCGCCGTTCGATACCTTCAGGCCGGCATCGAGCGCACCGGCCTTGAAGCCTTCGCGGTTGGCGCGATGGTGATAAGTGATGTTGTGACCCATCGCCGCATAACGCTCCACCACAGCCCCCGCGACTTCCACGGTTTCGTCGGTGGAATCGTCGAGCACTTGGATTTCCAGCTTTTCGCGGGGATATTCCATCTTGCAGACGCACTCCACCAGCCGGTCGATAACGTATTGCTCGTTGAAAATCGGCAGTTGAATGGTGACCCGGGGCACCTCTGCGAAGTGCGATGTTGGGTCCGTCACCTTATTCTTACGGTGCTTGTAGTACAGGTAAACCAGTTGATAGCGGTGCATGCCATAAAACGCCAGCAGCACCAGCACGACGAAGTAAGGAATCAGCAACGCCATATCGAAGGCGTTGGCGTGATAGAGGCCCTTAAACGTCGGATCCAGAAAATGAGCTTTCAGGTAGTGGCGTACCCCATGCGGTTCCACCAGCAGACTGCACATCAGACTGAAAGCGGCGCTCAGGAATGTACTCCCTGTGAGAAAGTTTGCAGACGGCAGGCCACGTCGGCAGTTGCGGACGAGGCGCGCACCGTTACCGGTTGATTGTACCCGACGGGACGGCGGGAAACAGCGGGAACCCGGCCGTGCTTATTAGTGAAACTGGTACGGTGGGCGAAATAAACATGACTCATTTCGCGATGAACTCAGTCCGGCTGCATTGACTCTTAACCGCGAACAGCTAACAATAAAACCACGCGGAACGCGATGAGCTTGCAAGCCATAGTTGCGGCGGTACTGGGTTGCTTCCTGAGCTGCCCGTTGTTGTTAAACGGGCAAATGACGCCCTCTGCCCCAGGGTCAAGAAACAGCGCCGCCTCCGCCGAGCAACATTATCCCGAACAGGCCTATCTGTCGCCTGCGCGTTACACCAACGGCTTTTTTGGTTTTTCCTTCGAGCTTCCGGCCGCCGCGCATCTGGAGCCGATTCCGGAGCCGGTCGCGCCCGACGGACGGATTCAACTGCTGACATTGGGCGGTCCTCCGCCCGCCGATGCGGCGGTTTCGATCGTCGCTTTTCCGCCACGGTCGCAGGAGGCTCCGCAGGCGAAAGCGCTGCTTCGCGCGGCGCTTGACCAGGAACTGTTTAGGGGAGTGGAAGAACTTCGCGCCCTGTCGAAGACCATGCTTGCGGGCCACCAGTTCTACTTCTACGAAACCCGTCGCGGGATCGAGCAGCACATGCGGGCTGCGGCCAATCTCGATGGCTATGTGGTGATGGTGGAGTTGGGCGCCCACAGCGAGAAGATGGTGAAAGAGCTGGAGTCGTGCTTTCAGCACGTCGCGTTTTTCGCACCTGAGCAGGTCCGGCAGTACATCGCGGCGGATGCTCAGCCGTATGAAGGCCCGGCGATCTCATCTCATCGCCTGGCCCAGTTGAACGCCGATCCGCCGGAGAGCCACATCGATCCCGGCAAACTCGAGGGCGGCATCTACCGCAATCCAGCGCTCGGATTCAGCTACCAGCTTCCGCCCGGATGGTTTGTGGAACCGCAAGGAGCGGTATTGCCGGCCATCGAACGCGCGCGCGCGACGGATTCGTGGGCGGCGCTGCTCGACGAGGGCGCTTCGGAGCACCAACTGATGAAAGCGTGCAGCCGGACTCTGTTCTCGGTGTGGGCGAAGCAACCGGGAGCGGATGGCCAAATTCCCTACGATGATTTTGGTGAGGTAACGCTCTCGGCGATATCGGCGGAGTGTTTTCCTGGTGTGAAGTTTCCGTCCAACGCGAGCGACCGGCGAGCAATGCGGGATTTCTTGCTGATGCTCGGCCTAAGCCATCCGATCCTGCGCGACATGCGCGACGCAAGAGCTTTCACATCGCATGGCGTGGTGTTTCTGTTGCTCCACGGAAGCATCGCATTTAAGGAACCCAACGACGAACTGTCGCGGCGGTTATCGGTGGCGATGGCTATTACCGAGCGGCGCGGCTACCTGCTGACCTGGTTTTTCGCAGCTCCTCACGATAGTGAATTGGAACCATTGCTGAAGGAGAGAGCCGGATTCGATCCGGAGCCGACGACCGAGGACGCCGACGCCACGAAAGCAGGAAGCAGGGAAGCGCCCGGTAAGGAGGCCGCTCCGGCTGCCGCAGCAAGCGCGAATCCTGCCCCAGGCTCAACATCGCAAGCGGCCACCGGTTCCGCGTCAGGAAGAACCGCGGGCTTGCCAGGTGGTGGCTCCACGGTAGATAGCGCGGCGTCGGCTAGTGCAGGCGGCCAGAACGAAGTCTCGAATTCGAGCGGAACAGCCTCCGGTGGCACTTCGCAGCCGGAGAGCGATTCTTCCAGCACTCCACCAGCGACGCGTCCAACCTTGCTTCGTCCTGGCGAGACAATCGAAAGCCAGCAAGGAAAGGGCCCGCCCATTCACAAGCATTAGCGTAGCGCAGATAGGTGGCAGCTAGTTCAAGAAGAACTTGGTGTACAACGTATCCCGTTGCGCAGGACGAAAGCCGGCATCGCGAATGATGCGGCGCAGCTCCTCTTCGGTAGTGCAGTTGCGAACTCCGGCCGCGCGCACCACATTTTCCTCAATCATCACCGAGCCCACGTCGTTGCCTCCGAAGCGCAAGCCGGTTTGGCAGACTTTCAGGCCCTGCGTCACCCAACTCGACTGCACGTTCTGGAAGTTGCTGAGGAAGAGGCGGGCGATGGCCAGCGTCTTCAGGTATTCGACCGCCGTGGCTTCGTCCCAACCGCGTCCGCCGAGCGCTGTGTTTTGCGGCTGAAACGACCAGGGAATAAACGCGGTGAAACCGCCGGTCTCTTCTTGCAAATCATAGACGTGCTGGAAGTGATTAATGCGGTGCTCGTAGGTTTCGCCGACGCCAAACATCATGGTCGCCGTCGTTCTCATACCGAGTTTGTGGGCAGTGCGGTGTACATTGAGCCAGTCGTTGGTGAGGCACTTCAGGCGCGCGATCTTGTAGCGCACTTCGTCGTCCAGGATTTCGGCGCCGCCGCCGGGGATGGAGTCGAGTCCGGCATCGCGTAGGCGCTTGATGGTGTCTTCGATGGTGAGGCCGCTGACTTCGGCAATGCAGATGATTTCGGAAGCCGAGAAACAATGCAGGTGGACCTGCGGAAAGCGCTGCTTCATGCCGCTCAGCAGGGCTTCGTACCACTCGATCTTCAGATCGGGGTGCAGACCGCCCTGCAGCAGGACGCCCGTGCCCCCTAACTCCACCGTCTCGCGCACCTTGTCGTAAATAGTTTCGAAATCGAGAAGATATCCTTCCTTCGCCATTTTGCCTCTCAACGGGCGATAGAAGGCGCAGAAGGTGCAGTACTCGGTGCAGAAGTTGGTGTAATTGATATTGCGATCGATGATGTAGGTCACCACGCCGTCGGGGTGCAATCTGCGGCGCAGCGCGTCGGCTTCCATCCCGATGCCGATCAGGTCATCGGAGCGATACATTTCCAGCGCTTCAGCTTTGGTCAGAGACATAGGACGTCACAACCCACAGTGACATTCTAACTGGGCAGACAGAGCGCAGGGAAGCCGGCCATCTATTTGTGGGTGGCCGGAAACCTTGACCGCAGGCTGGCACATCCAACCTTAGCGGCGGCTCGCGCGCAACAATCCGGCGCAAATCCATTACCGCAACCTCGACGCAGGACACCAGCAAGTCGGGGACGGCCACGGTGACGGTGAATCCGACGCAGCAGACGAATAATGTCCAGCCAATCGTTGTAGATGCAGGACCTGAGCCGCAGACCTTCACCTCCACGAATGTGGCCTTCACTACCGTCACGGTTTGCGTGCCAGGTACGACCACCTGTCAGAGCATCGACCACGTTATGGTGGACACCGGCTCTTCTGGCTTGCGCCTCATCTCGGGTGTCTTGAGTATCGCGCTGCCTCCAGAAACTGACCCCAATAACAACAACGACGCCTTTGACGAGTGTTTGGTGTTCTTGGATGGCTACATCTGGGGACCGGTCGCAACGGCAGACGTCACTATGTCCCGGGAAACGGCTTCATCAGTGCCGGTACAGGTCATCATCCCATCATCGAGCTCACCGGCGGTCCCCAGTAGTTGTTCCGTTCAGAATCCGGCAGGAGGGGCTGGTAACGAGGGGGGCAGCAGCAATTCCAATAGCGTTGCCACTTTCGGCGCTAATGGGATTATCGGTGTGGGACTGTTCCAGCAGGATTGCGGAGGATACTGCGTGTCCCAGGGCTCGACCTGTAATAGTAGCAACAACAATCCGTGTGTCTACTATGATTGCCCACCCTCGGGCTGCAGTCCTGCCAACATTGCTCTCGCGGAGCAGATACCTAACCCGGTGACGGCGTTCACCTCGACGGGTGACGATAACGGGGTAATCATCGAACTGCCTTCCGTTCCTGACGGCGGTTCGTCGCCTGTGGGCGGACCAACCGGCTCGTTGATCTTCGGTATAAACACGCAATCCAACAATCAGTTGAATGGCACCCAGGTTTACGACGTTCCGGACTCCGGACCCGATGCTGGCGGCTTCACCACCATCTTCAATGGAAACACCTATACCAGCAGTTTCATCGACAGCGGCTCGAACGGGTTTTTCTTCAACGATTCCAGCATCTCAACCTGTCCCAGTCCTAATCAGTACTGGTTTTGCCCAACCACCTCGCCCCTCAGTCTCAGCGCCCAAAACCAGGGAACGAACATGAGTTCTCCCGTATCGGTCAGCTTCAGCATCGAGAACGCGGACAATCTTTTCCACACTCCCCACACTGCCTTCAGCACGCTAGCTGGACCGTATGGAAGCACACCACCGGTGGAATTCGATTGGGGGCTATCGTTCTTCTATGGACGAAATGTTTTCACGGCTATCGACAACACGAACACTCCCGGAGTAGGCCCCGGACCGTACTTTGCCTACTGACGGCTTTCCTGGCTTAGAATCGGGGCCACCAGAGGAGAGTCATGGACCAAACCGGCGTTACCAGAATCGCCCAACCGAAGGCCTCACGTCCGCACATGGCAGGTTATGGTGTCCCGGGGTCCTTGGAAGGCAGCCTGCCTTGGGAATGGGCACGCGAGCGGATCAGTAAGTCGCATAATTACTGGCTGACAACCGTGCGGCCCGACGGCGCGTCGCACACCATGATGGTCTGGGGCATCTGGCTCGACGCCGCCTACTACTTCAGCACCAATGCAACCAGTCGCAAGGCCCGCAATCTTCAACAGAATCCAAATTGCGTCGTATGCACCGAAAATGCGGAAGAAGCTGTGATTATCCAGGGTGTGGCACGCAAGGTGGACGACGACAAGATTCCCCAGCAAGCATTCACCGACTACAAAGCGAAATACGCTTGGGAGCTCGACCCGAAGCTGGGGCCGGTCTTCGAGGTGCGACCACGGGTGGTTTTTGCCATGCCTGAAAAGCAGTTCCCCAAAGGGGTCACGCGCTGGAAGTTTGAATGATTCACGACATTGAGGCCGGGGACGGGACAAAGGCCGGCAGATCGCCGGCCTGGGTGATCCGTCTTCACTGCGGCTTTGGCGGCGTGCCTGTGCTGCTCTTAGTCTTCGTCTTTGCGCCCGTTGCCCGATGGGCGATGATTCTTGTCCTGTATGCCATCGTAAGTCTTCTGCGGAACAATCTTGCGAGTCAGCAGGTCACGCTTCGAATGGAAGGGACGGCCGTCGATAATTTTCTGCGAATAGGCGCCGCCAATGCCCGGCAGTGCCTCCAGTTGATCTTTAGTGGCGCTGTTGATATCGAGTTTCTCCGATGGTGAGGTGGCCGAACTCGCCGGCTTGCTGGTCTGCGCGGCTTTGCCGCCAGCCGTAGCGCTGGAGGCCGTGTTCTGCGCGAGCAACGGTAAAGTAGTTAACGCGAGCGTTAAGAATAGATAAAGTGCGAGATTGCGGAGTTTCATGGGGAGGCCCTCCATTCGACTATCAGTGGAATGCTACGCGCTGGGTGGCCGCCTGTCACGCAACATCGCGCACGCTACTTGCGAGAACTTCCGAATGCCACTGGCCCCAGGAAGCGCAGATCAGGGGCTGCCGGAATCAGTCCAATCTCTTGCGAATATCGCAGGAAGAGTTGCAGGCCGGCATGGTTTTGGCGGTCGAGATAGTAATGAACGTTCTGGGTGAGATAGGTATGAATGTCGGCTTCGCTCAGCCTCAGCTTGGACGACCACTGTTGAGCGATGGTACGAAGGTTCGCCGGTTCCAGCCCGTGGTCGCGCGACTGCTGAAACACTTTCACCAGGTCAAGATCGCGGGGCGCTCGGTCCAGGGAGTCGAGCCGTACCGCCCAGAAGGCAAACACAAACGGCTGGCCCGTCCGTTCGTGCCACAGATGTGCCAGGTCATACACGAAGTACTCCTGATTAACTGGCATCTCCAGCGCTGCGTCTCCAATCAGCAGCGCCGCGTCATGCCTGCGCAGCATGACGTCCAGCTCTGGAGTATGCGGTGTGAGCTGCCTGTGTCCCCCGAAAAACTTGGCGAACAGAACCTGCAATAGCGCGACCGAGGTTCGGGATGAGGTGTCTGTAGCAACCGTCGCTACCTGCTCGATGGGTTTCTTGCTGACCAGCAGGATCGACCGAACAAAATCTTTGGCCGCGATCGCAATGTTCGGCAAGATCACCAGCCCCGGTATCTCCGCGTACGTGACCGCCGGGATGATGCCGATGTCGGCCTGATTTGCCGCTAGAGCAGCCGCACAGGCGGAGGGAATGGTGTATTCAATGGCAAAATCGCGGGCCGCGTCTCCGTGCTCGAAGTCCCACATGAGGGGCGCGGTATTCAGAAAGGAGATAGCGGAGATACGCAGCGGAGTCATAAACAATCGAGTCTAGCAAAGCTAGCGTGGTCGTGTCGGTGCAGTGAGTCGCTTAATCGGGTTTTAATCTGCGCGGCGGCGCCATCACGTCGATGTGTGACAGCTAGTCTGTTCATTGCCCATTCCAGGCCCCATTATGGAATACCAGTGAATGTCGTACGGGAGAAGACTGGATGGACACTTCGATGGGCGCTGTGATTGTCATTGGCACCTCCATGCTGCTGTCTATCGCAGGATTGCTAGTGGTGCGTCGCTATGCCAACGTCGAATGGCTGAAGCGGCATCACGAAGTTGCCAGCTATTTCTTTCTGATGATTGGAACGCTCTATGCCGTGCTGGTCGCCTTTGCCATCTACGTAGTCTGGAGCGCGTCCAAGGAGGCGGGCACCAACCTTGAACACGAAGCGACCGAGGTAGCCGACCTGTCTCGTCTGTCGATGGCAATGCCTGACCCAGTGCGCAGAAAGATCACCACAGCCCTCATGGAGTATCTCAACGCCGTGGTGGAAGATGAGTTTCCGGGTATGCAGCAAGGTCGCGACAGCCAGCGCACCTGGATCGCGGTGCAAAACCTGTGGGATGTGTATGGGGCGATCCAGCCCGAAACGCCACGGTTGCAAATCTACTTCGCGGAGTCGCTGAAGCACTTGACTCAACTCTCGGACTATCGCCGGACCCGGCTGTTCGCCAGCCATGGCACGGTCCCCGCCACGCTATGGTACCTGTTGCTTTCTGGCGGGATGCTGCTCGTTCTCTTCACCTATTTTGTCGGGCACGAGAGCGCCTGGGCACAGGCCGCCATGACGGCGGCGCTGGCGGGGGTCCTGGCCTTCAGCCTGTTTCTAAACATAACGTCTTAAGTAATTGCGCATATGCGGGAGTTGTGCTCTGATGGAGGCATGAGACCATTAAGGGTTGCGGACTCGGCCGCCATGATTCTCGGATTGCAGGATGAGATCCGG
>JBEKNL010000110.1:0-12754 GCA_049522855.1 Candidatus Korobacteraceae bacterium | reverse complement strand
GGAGCGTTTCTGGGCTTACGCCCGCGGCAATCGCAATCGGGCGATTCCGATCCGCAGCATCGCATCAGCAAGACCGGCAATGACTATCTGCGGCGTTTGTTGGTGCAGGCCGCCCATTACGTACTGGGGCCGTTCGGACCAGATTCGCAACTACGAAGGTGGGGACTGAAGCTGGCGGCCCGTGGCGGCAAGCGCGGCAAAAAGCGGGCGGTGGTGGCCGTAGCTCGCAAGCTGGAAGTATAGGAAGATCAAAATCTCGTGTTAGGCATGGAACGAGGCATTGTGGCGGGTCGAGTGGGTCGCGTTTGCTGGAAGAACAAATCCAGATCGTTCGATCATTCCGCGCGGGCGAAGTTGGGGCTGTTTGGGGTTAGGCGAGGGCAGCACGCGGAAACTGGTATCTCCCATCGCGGGATTGCGGTAGGAAGGTGATGGTATTTTCGGCTGAGTTTTGATTAGAGAGACACCGTCGGCGCTAGTCGTCGTACCCATTTCATCCTTGTGCCAGTTTCGTCGAGGAGCGGATCGTGTCCGAAGTCTCGCTTTACGGAGTCCGCCCAACGGCGAGGTTTGGGGCGTGGCCTTTGCTCCTGTCTCAGAATGGCAAAGATGGCTGCCGAGGTTTGCCCGAGAGCGCGCGGAGCAAACAGCCCAAAGCCCCGAACGGCGTGCTGATAACCTTCTGGAATATGTTGGGACCAACGGTCAATGAACTCTTCCAGTGAGCACTGCACCTCAACACGCCGGCGCAGCTTCTTGTCTTTGAACCAAAACCTGACGGTTCGTTCCCCAATCCAGGTGATACGACGCTGCGCGATGGGAGGCCGCCTTACGTAGCGACCGGCGTATTGCAGGAAATGCCATTTGTCCTCGAACGATTGAATCTTGATGCTCCACCAACGTTTCTCCTGCTGGGTGAGCATCCCTTCCATCTGGCCAACGGTCATCGTCGTATGAAGCTGACCTGCTCGCAGGGCTGCGCGGAGAAGCGCTATCACGGCCCTGCGCCAAGCCTCCATCAATGGGTCACGTTCGTAGTAGACGCGAGAAACCCAGCTGGCGGAGGATCCGTGCAGCCCTCCCCCGGTAACCATTGTGTGGACATGTGAGTTGAACCCTAACTGCCCGTTGAATGTGTGGAGAATGGCAATCACGCCAACTTGCACACCGTATCTCGCACTCACCCGTGCCTGTATGACCTTCGCGGCTAGAGCTGGCAGAGCCTTGGCCAAGAGCGGGTTGTCGCGGAAAAGGGGCCAAAGTAAATTCGGCGTCGTGAACGTGATCCCTTATAGATCTCGTTTGGCAGTGCGACCCATCGCTCGCGCAGCCACTGTACGTTGGCGCGGTAGCCACAACTCGGGCAGGCTCGCGATTTGCAGGTGTGATAAAGGATAAGCTCCTGGTTCTGCGAAGAGTAAACCTCGGCGCCCAACTCTGGCTCGGCATCCCCGAGAAAACGATTCAGGCAATTCTGCGTCACGCGAATGTGAGCACGACGAACACGTATTACATCAAGACGGCATCCGCCGATGCACAGGCAGCGATGGCGAAACTCGAAAGCGTCATCCCGCAATTGGGCAACAATTGGGCAACAGAATCCGACCTTCCCCGAGAGTCTGTTGCGGTAAACTGAAATAGTCCAACCTGTTACGACGAGTGGCCCTGTAGCTCAGATGGATAGAGCAGCGGTTTCCTAAACCGTTGGTCGGCAGTTCGACTCTGCCCAGGGCCTCCATCCTGTTTCACTGAAGGCGAGCGAGTTTACGGCAGAGGATGCCGTGGCCTTCCCGCGATCTGTTGCCACTTAGTTGACAGATAAGGAATCGGGCAGAGCGTCCAATGACTACAGCAGCGGAAGGTAGTTTTGTTGGCGGCGAACGCGGTGCTAAAGCGACGCTCCGCCCTGGCTCGCACGAAACAGTAACTTTGCAGTCGCGCTGATTCTTGTCAAGGCCAGAAGCGCACAAACACCAATGGGGAGAAAGAAACAGGGCATCCCGCTGCCGGAATGCCCTGTGGTTGAGGTTAGTTACTGCGTCCTTGCCAGGCCGAGAGGCGCAGCGGGGCTGCTTCTAGTGGCAGTTGGAGAATTTCGCCGAAGCGATCTTGGTGCTCCAGTCGAAGCTCTGCGTAACCTCGTAGAATTCCTGGGTGTACCAGAAGGTGCAGTGGTCAGTCGGATCAATCCGCATGGCGCTGTAGTCGCCCCAGCGGTCTGAGGTGTCCGGCTGCGAACCGCTGCCAGCGACCACCCGTGTCTCAGCTTCCATATTGCTGAGCCCAACCGGATCATTGACAGTGCGTCCGGTTATGTACACGGAAGGATAAACTCCGCCGGGAGTACCGCCGGGACAGGTGCTTCCGCAGGATTCGCTGTAACCTAGCATGATGTCGCCTGCCTTGTCCTGCGCAATCGATGCCATCCAGCGCCAGTTCCCGTCGGGAGCGTAGGTGCCGGCCTGGTGAGTGTTGAGAGTGGTGGACGTCAGGGTGCCGATACCGGGTACCGGCGGGGCCCGGAACTCATACCACCGAGGGCCAATATTTCCCCCGGAGGCTTCCACGTCGCCGTTCACATACCAGTGCTGGAAGTGAGGAGTGGCGCAAATAGCGCAGGGTGGGCCGCTCGGCGCCGGACCATCATTCCAATAGGCAAAGCGATACATCAGGCGATCGCCGAGGGAATCTGCTTTATCGGTAATGCCCTTCTGCGGAACGCAATCGCCACCAAATCCACCACTGCAGGAACCGGTATACGTGGGTACCGGCTGGAGGATTGAGTTATGGCTACCCATGACGAACGAATTGCTGGGAGTCGTAAAATCCGCGTGGAACTGATACAGAGACAAGTGAGAGTTGTCCACATCGCCTACGCTGCCAATATAGAAGTCATCTTGGGGAGTTCCAGCGGGGGTGTTCGGCACACCAAAAATCGAATCGAGGTCGCCGGGCAACAAGCTGTCCTCGCCCGCGGTCAACTGGAAGCAAATCTGTGTCGGATTAGCCGCGTGCGCCAGGATGGCGGCGCGGTCATAGGCGCAGATCTTCGGGCCCATGAAGCCGCTGCCGCCGGGGCCGAAGTTGTTCCAAGCCTGGTAGTAGCCGTTGTTGACGCCGCTGGTTGGCCAAGTTCCCCACTTCGGATAGTCGGGGAAGCCGGCGCCCGGTACCGGGAACTGCCAAACATGCCAAGTGCCAGTCGCGTCGTTGGTGTCGGAGATAGCGTAGCAAACGGCGTACGGAGAACTAAAGACGTTCTGCGCCAGGTACCAGCGATCCGCTTTCTGGTCAAACTGGGCGATGATGTCGCCGTCGTTGCTGTTGGCGCACATGCTTCCAGGAATGCCATTCGCCCAAAGCGTGTTGCCGATGATGGCTGGCCCGCACGTGTAGGGTGAAGTCTTGGAGCAGATGGTGTAGGAAACGTTCACCCACTGCAGCACCTGGGTGTCGCCCACCGCCATGTTGGTATCCGGGGGGGCGTCAGGAACCTGGTAGCCCGGGAAGCCGTGGCCGACTCCAAGGAAGTTAGCGATGATTGAGTAATTGGTTGAGGGAGCGCTACCGCGCTGTTCCACTGGATCCACGGACTTTCCAAAGTCGCGTTTTGCAATGCGGCGATAGGGCTCCGCCAGGTGGAAGCCGTATTGCACCGGCTGTGGCAGCTTCATCAATTCTCTGAGTGGCGCGGTCTGGCCAGACGCCACGGCGTGGTTCACGGTTATTTCCTGCGCAACGAGCGGCAGGGCACAGAGTGCGAGTACGGCCACGGCGAGCATGGACGTCCCGATAATTCTCGCGGTATTTCTTGTCATATCGATCCCATTCTCCTTAACTGATCTACGCGGCGCATTGGGTATCGCTTGCCCGCAGTAGTCTTCGCAGCTCGGCAGGTGTGTGGTTGGAACACGGTTCTTCGTGTCTTCGTAGTTGGGCAATTGTGATTCGTTACGTGTTTGAAGTGTTTCTCGGGGGTGAAAAGACTGAAACACAAGGGATGGCGCAATGCAACTATTATTCACGTAGTTACAGGCTCCATCCAAGTCCAGCCCCCCTCCCTCTCAAGTCCGTTCGGCTTTCGCCGGAGTGCAGTCAAACCCCTGTTTTCATGGGATTTAAGCGAGAAGGCGGCATCGGAGCTCCCGTTCTTGGCCCAGTCTGTATGACAAAAATGTCACAGAAATTTTACAAATGGCGCAGATCCAATGCGGTAGCTCGCATTCCCTTTTTGGTCAGCACCTTGTGGTGGCCAGGAAAGGCCTGTGAAAACTAACACTCGGGACGCCGCCCTCCTGCGGAACGAATGAATATAAGGGTTGTTCTTTTCTTTCTCGCTCGGCGCCGCTCCTGGTGGCCAGATTGTGGGCAGGCTGCGGGTGGAGGATCTCCGTGCTAGACTAGAAAATTGACAGCCACCGGGTGGCCCCACAGTGTGTGCGCGGCAATCGTAAGGCTCCCATTCCAGCTCCCTGAGTTTTTCAAGACTTTCATCAACGGTAAGATTCTCGCCAAGGGGAAGACACGTGCGACAAAATCATGACCATTACCCACCGCGTATTTGGCTTAGCTTTGCTTTCTTCACGGTCCTGATGTGGGGTGCAACACCATTGTTCGCACAAAAGACCGTAGTACAGGACGCTGGAGGCGGCAGAAGGCTGGAGTTTGACTACAACGCTGCCGGCCAGGTGACACAGCAACGTACCCTCGCCGCGGATGGCAAACTGGAGCAGAAAGTTGATTACCAGCATCGGCCCGGATACTACGTGGCTGACGAAACCACCACTTTCTATTGGGCGGACGGCCAGGTCCGCCGGATTACCCAGAATACCTACGATGCGAGCGCAAATTTCACCGGCGAGTTCGTCCAGGACTTCGACGAGGCCGGCAAACAAGTCGGCGGACATCGATTGACCCACGATCCCATGACCAACGTCTACACCTGCGCGGATTGGAACACCGCCACCCAAAGCTACAAGCCTATCGAGTGTCCAGCGGGCGAGGAATCAGGTGGTGGATCTGAACCGGTCAAGAAGTTCACTTACGACGAGGTCATGCAACATCTGGAGGCCGCCCGAAAGGCGGCCGGCGAAGGACAAAAGTTGCAATCGAAGGCGCAGGTAGAGGCGACTGCCACCACGGCGACCCAGGAGTTCGGATTGGTGGTGCCGGCGCAGGTCTATCCTGGCGAGCGAGTTTCGGGCAGCATGGTCGCAAACCCCGCCGAATATGAACGCATGGCAGGAGTGACGGTCACACGAGTCGCGATGCCGCGCGAATCGGCGGGCGAAGCTTCAACGCTGGCGGGCTGGAGTGTCGAAGTGCCCGGCGAAAGCCCGCAGCGCGCCGACGGGCCGATCGCCTTCACTGTGCCGCGTGGCAGTTCGGAACTTAATATCACGTTCAAGCAAACGGGGAATTCCGCTCATTCCGTTTCCAAGCTAATAAGCTTTCCCCAAAGCGCGGTCAAGAAGCAGAAAACGCCAGCTTCGTTTGAGGCGGCGGCGCTATGCCTGAGGGGCCAACTGTGTACCGTCCGTGGGCCGTTCAGCGGAGAAGGGGGAAAAACCTTCGCCGCTTTCGAGGACCGCCCTGCGATGGTCGTGGCCGAAACGTCTGATACCGCTTACATTCGTATTCCAGAGCGGACCGAACCGGGGCCGCGGCCCTTGTTTATTGCGGAGGGCTCAAAGGTGGTCGCACTGCCGGTAGCAGTGGGCGAGTTCACCCTCAAGAACGGAGATAGGGAGTTGCAACCAGGTCAGACTCTAGTAACGTTCCCAATCGTGGAGGGTCCAAGCGATATAGCAGACGGGGCTTGGCAGCCGGGAAACTTTCCCGCGACGAATCTGGAGGAGGCGCGCAAGCTGGTACCCGGATTCCAGCTGCCGCAAGAAGGTCAAAAGCCACGCGAGAAGCGGGAAGAGCAACCAAAGCAAGAGTCACAAGAGAAGCGAGAGGCGGACGAGAAAAAAGGGGGAGCGATCTTGCTGGTGGTCAAGAACATGACGCCGGAACAGGTTTCGATGCGAGGCGCCCAAGACCAGATGATCGTCTTCCATTTGAAGGATGAGTCGTTCAGCCGGGGCGAATTCAAGTACGACCTCCTAGTTGAGGCCATCAAGTCCGGCCATTTTGATATAAGGGGCTACGTCATTCCCTTTTTGGCTCCGGTGCGAGGCCAAGTGTTTTCCACGAACAGCTCCACGGGAAAATAGAGCGATTTCTAAATTGACAGCTCTCACCGCCGCCCTTACGCTGGTGGGAAAGGAACGACAGTTTGCTTAGCAATGCGACAACCCGCACGAACCAGCACCCGATACTCGGCCCGCTGGAGATTCGCGTCATGGAGGTCCTGTGGACCGCGGGTCAGAGCAGTGTACGCGACGTGGTCGAGAAATTGGAACGCAAGCTGGCATACACCACCGTAATGACGACCTTGGACCGGCTGTTTAAGAAGGGCATGCTGGATCGGCAGAAGTCGGAGCGCGCGTTCCTGTATTTGCCTCGCTTGTCCAGTCAAGAGTGGAAGCGCCAGCGCGCTGGCGACCTGATCGCCGGTTTTCTGGCCGGTCCGCAACCCGCCCGCGAACTGTTGTTGTCATCGCTGGTGGACGCGGTCGGCCAACACGACGCCGTCCTGCTCTATCAATTGGAAGAGAAGATCCTGAAAAAGCGCCAAGAACTGTCAGCGGGGAGGAAGCTGTGAGCCTGCCGTACACTTTGCGCTTACTCTGCCTGTGTTGCGCCTCGTTTTTCATGATTCACGTGACGCTGGCTGCGGCGACCAAATTGAGTGCCGGCGTCGCGATGCGCATAGCGGAACGCTTGAAGCCCGGTCGCGCGGCGCGCCTTCTATTTGCGGTGCGCATGCTTCCATTTACCCTGACCCTGTTTGCGGTGCTGGCTTTCTGCATTCCCAGCTATCTGTGGCTGGAGCCGGAAGCGGCTGGCGAAAGAGTCGGATTCGTTTGTTTCTTGGCAGCGGTGCTGGGAGGGGCGATTTGGACGCTGGCTATCGTGCGGGTGGTCCATGCGGTCCGTAGCACGGCGCGCTATCTGCATCGCTGTGAGCGCCACGGCAAGCCGATCGAAATGCCGGGAGAAACCGCACCGGCGTTGTTGCTCAAAGATAAATCTCCCGTGTTGGCCGTTGCCGGAGTGGTTCATCCCCGGCTGGTGATTTCGCGTCGCGTCATGCGCGGGCTTACCGCGGAACAGATTGACGCTGCCCTGCGCCATGAGCGTGCCCATCGCGCATCGGGCGACAACCTCAAGCGCTTTTTCATGTTGCTGGCGCCCGATGTTCTACCTTTCATGCGCGGTTTTGCAACCCTGGAACAGCGTTGGGCGAAAGCCATCGAATGGGCGGCCGACGATCAAGCCAGCGCAGGCGATCCCCGTCGCGCTCTTTCGCTGGCCGACGCGCTGGTGAAAGTGGCGAGAATGGGCAACAAACCGC
Source organism: Candidatus Korobacteraceae bacterium (assembly GCA_049522855.1). Classification (GTDB taxonomy): domain Bacteria; phylum Acidobacteriota; class Terriglobia; order Terriglobales; family Acidobacteriaceae; genus Bog-257. Next base: position 5,292 of record JBEKNL010000110.1, on the reverse strand, counting down.
AGCTTTCTTATCTATCCAGCTCGTTGATGGCCGATGATGACAATCTGTCGGAGAGGGTGGACCGTCTACTGCGTCCTCAGCCCATTCCCGACAAGCCGGCGAAGGAATTAATTCCCTTGGTAAGCGGGGCCGGGGCGCTTATGGCCGCGTCGCTGATGATCGTAGTTCTCTGGCCGGCGAGCCTCAGCATGGTGCACAGGGCGCTCGAACAACTTGTCCGCTAGTTTAGTTGGTCCGCAGGGAACGCGGCGCTAATGCGCCGCTCTACCGTGCGTCAACGGCTCGCTCCCTCATCTGTGCGGTTTGGTTCCGGCACCTTACTCGGGGCTTTTGTGATAGAGATATCGTTGCATGCAGTCCGGCAGAGACAGCGCCACGGCAGACGCCAGGGCGGTGGAGCGATCGGTCGTCCCGGCCATCCGCTTTGTCGTCGAGAGTTGTGGCACTCCCATTGAAAGAAATTAGGTAATACAGGAGCTAGCTTTTCGATGCATCCGTGCGTGACATTCAGCGCACAGCGTGATCAGGTTCTGTTCCTCGTCGCCGCCCGACTGGCTGCGGAATTTGAGGTGATGCACCTGCAGATTCTGCATGCTACCGCAGACCTGGCAGCGCCAACCATCGCGCTCCAGCACCCGCCGATGCAGTTCGCGGTAGGTGTTCGCATCGAGTCTGAGTCGCGGGCTTTTGCGGCGGACCTTCTTCATGAAGCCTTCCGGTTGACCTCAGAGAGAAAAGCCTCCTGTTGAGGACCGGGCAGAAACTGGTAATAGCGAGAGATGGATTGCAACAGGATCTCCGGGTTGTTGCCATCCATCGAGGCCCCAGCGAGGAAGTCCGCACAGATCATCTCCAGGCAGTAGCCTCGAGACTTGTCCGACCCCAGCATTAGAGCCGCGGTCTCGATCGCCTGTTCGATGACCGGGACCTGACTCTTGTAGACCTTGAAATAGATCAGCTCTGATGGCTCGCTGTCCTTGCCCGTCAGCTCTTTCTCCACTTCCCGCTGGAACTCCGCCTTGGGCATCTGTCTGGCTTTGTGCAGCCAGGTTGCACTTTCGAAGCGCTGCCCCTGGTGGCGCGCCAGCTTCGCCAACTCCAGCCCCTTCGTCCATCCCACCTGTTTCAGTTCTCTTCTCACCTGGGGTGGGAGATGTTCGTGAATCGACATCAGGTAGTACGCTTTTCTTCTGGACTCGGGGAACCGCCGCTCCAGGAACTCATCGAACGACTTCAGCTTCTCCAGCCGCCAGTACTGGCCCGCGCGTACTTCGCACAGGTACTTGCCCAGTTCCACAAACCTGGTATCGCGTTCGTTCTCATGCCGGGCCTCCCAGGCCAGGATCGCGTCGATCTTGCTCAGCACCTCTTGCGCGCGACGACGATTCAGCTTGGGCGGCATGGGCGGATACTTAGTAAGCAAGTTCGTCAAACAGACCAAGATCGACTCCCGGCTTGCGGATCAGCCCAGCCTCCACCAGATCGCGCTGGTCGAGACAGAGACCAAGGAAAGGACAGGTGGTACACGGGTTCTGGGGGAAGCGGATGCCGCTGTGCGGCAGGAACAGTCCCGACTCAATCCGACGTACCGTATCGTCGACCAGGGTCTCGAACTCCTGCCGCTGTTGGTCGGTGATGGTGGCCCGCAGGCACTGGACCTCAACCATGCGCTTACGGACAAAGACGACCTGGGCGACGTCATTGATCCCCGTCATCCAGGAATAGCAAACCAGCTGCGGATCTAAGGCCGCAATGCCGTCAGGCTCCTCTGGATAGCGGGCGGAGCTGGTCTTCCACTCCAGCACACAGGGTGTGCTGTCCAGTTCACCGACCGCATCGACAAAGGCGACAAAGCTGTTGCCAGAACTCAACGAGCGTGTGAATCGGATCTGTTGATGGCTGTGTGGCTGGTGAATCTGAACGCGGTCATCTTGGACGAAACGCTCGAGTAAGTGAATGCCTTGCTGAAGCATGTGGTCCTAGGTGTCGTTGCCCGAGTACGTCAGCTCCAGGTTCTTACAGGGCGCCCACTGCTCGAACAGGACGGCCGCCGGGTCTTCGCGACGGAATAACGCCGCCACCGCCTGCTCGAAGCAGCGGCCGAAAAGCATGGCCGCGCGGGTGTCTTTTTCCTGCCAGCCATCGAGATAGCGATGGCGATAACGGCGAGGGCAGGTCAGGTACTGGGAAATCTGGGTGTAGCTGTAATTCATCGCGAGACCCTTTCCTTCTCCGTACCGTTACCTTTGGCTGCCGGCAGGACAGGGATAGCGGTAGCCAGCTCTTCCCATTGGCTGGCCGGGGCGAAGCCGTCGAAGTTCACCAGCGAGATGCCGTTGATCACGGTATGGCTGATCTTGACGACCCCGACCAGGCCGCGCAGGGCGCGTTCGTCGACCTCGTCGTGGCTCAACAGTTCTGGGTCATAGAGAAAATCCCGCAGGAACCAGCCCAGCTTCCACATTGCCTTTGGGGTGCAGTAGAGCCGGCTGACGATCGAGCGCCCGGCGAATGGCTTGGGTTCAAGAACGGAGAGCCGGAGGAGATAAAAGCGCTTTTGGGCTTGCCAGCGATGGTGCGCACCGTCGAGCCGGACGAGGAATATTCCGTCCGGAACCTCGGACTGCGAATCCCGTGCGGTGTCAGAGAGTCCGGGAACCTTGCGTTTCATCCCGCCACCTCCTGGCTTGGAGGTGCGTAGCTGTTGAGCTGGCAGAGCAGGGCGTCGCGGTCCTTCTTGGCTGCCTCGGCAAGCTGCTGCACGAAGCTTTCGACCTGCTCGCGAGTGGCGTCTTTGAGGGCTTTGGTACCGCAGAAGTCGACGGCATAGGCTTTCACCAGTTCGGGATCGAGCTTGTGCTGGCGGATGATCTGACAGAGTCGGTCGCGGACCTTGTGACCGGTACCACCATTGCCGTTCCCGTTTCCGTTGGTATTTTGGGGCGGAAACTTAGGTTGATCGGAAGCCCCTGCCATCGGACCGGGATTGGATCCGATCTCCTCGATCGAGCAGATTCCGATGCCATACGCCTTGCGCAGAGCACGATTGACGGCTCGGGTCTCCGCAATCCGCATCTCAGCGCCGCGGACCATTAGAGACACGTTGGAGGGATCAGCATCGCCGTAGCCAACGAAACCTGCGGAATCCTTGGATGGATACACCGTCGCCTTGAGGACGAAACGATTCACCGCGGAATCACACAGCGAATCGACAGCCTCGACGTGGATACCGCGGCATCTCTTGCGCCGAGCCAACTGAAGAAGACCGGTGTGCGTCACATACCATCGTCCTTCCAAGCAGATGATGTCGCCCCTACCAACCGAAAGACCGTAGGTAAGCGTCAGGGCTTTCAACGAGGCCAAAGCTAGCCGCGAAAGCCTACCCCAGATGTGTTCCGCCAATCGTTTGTTGACCCGAAATGCTTGCGGCATTCGCTTCATATGTCACCCCTTCGGCCGATCCCCATTTGTTCTTATACTTAGACGCCTATGTATATAAACATTTACTTTATACATGAACGCCTAAGTATGTGTCAAGTGTTTTTTGATTGATTTCTGTTAAGCTCTTAGCCTGTGTCAATATGGGCAAGAAAAAGAACCCGAACGCAGTGGCCCTGGGGAAACTGGGTGGATCGAAAGGTGGAAAGATTCGAGCTGCACGGCTGACCCCTGAACGGAGGAGCGAGATTGCTCGTAAGGCTGTACTGGCAAGATGGGCGAAAGCTAAAAGGAAAGCCCAGCGGAGCGAGCCACCACACATAAGCTAATAGGCGACACAGTTGGCATCGACCTAGCTGAACATACCGCTATGAGAAAGAAGAAAGATCCAAATTCATGCAGCGCCTGCGAGAAATGCTCATAAACCGGTGCTGTTGTCGCCAAAACAGGATCTGTCCGTAACAGTCGGCACCCCGGCGCCCGCCTGGATTACTAACCGGTAGTTTTTTATCAAGCAATATATCGCGTAACGATATAATTTTCTTCCCGTGTTCATTGCTTATAAAGGGTTGATATTGCGAAACGAAGCCAACAAGTTCTTTGTTATGAATAATACTTCCCGCACACTCTCCTCTCAACATCCGTCAAAGCGTATGCGAAAGGTGGCGACGAGTTAGACTCTTCGGGACAGCCTCAAGAGGCAAACAGCTAGCGAATAGCGAAAAGCGAAGCGTTTCACCCCACCAGGAAAGGGTTGGTGGCGCGCTCTTCGCCAATGGTGGTGAGCGGTCCGTGTCCGGGCACGACGATGGTCTCGTCAGGCAGCGCCAGCACGGGGCCGTGCAACGACTGCATGATCTTTTTGTAGGAGCCGCCTGGCAAGTCGGTGCGGCCAATCGAGCCCGCGAACAACGTATCGCCCGCGATCAGCTTCTTCTCGGGCGCGAAATACAGGCAGATGCTGCCCTCGGTGTGACCCGGCGTGTGCAGAACGTCTGCAACCAGGCCGCCAGCGCGAACTTGGTCGCCCGTGCTGAGGCTGGCGTCGATCACGACCTTCCCTGGAGGACGCATGCCGGTCCATGTCGCCTGCACATCCAGCATCTTCAGCAGCGCGTTATCGTTCTGGTTCAGCAGAATGGGCGCGCCGGTGAGGCGCTTCAGCTTGGTCGCTCCGCCAACGTGATCAATGTGTGCGTGGGTGACGACGATTTGCTTCACCGTCAGCCCATGACGCTGCACGACAGCCATCACGTCTTCGATGTCGTCGCCGGGATCGATGACCATGGCCTCTTTGGTTTGTTCATCGCCGATCACCGAGCAATTGCATTGCAGCGGGCCGACCGGGAAGATCTCGTGGATCATGGTTCCAAACTACCACGAAGCGGGGTGGGGATTCACTGCCCAAGAAGCAGCCGCTTGAGTCACCAGACGTTCTGAAGTAAACTGCGCAAACTTGGACTTTGGGCTTTACCAGGAGAGGCAGTACCGAACTACTGGACAGGAGCAGCCCTTGGATCGCATTCGGTTCATAACGCACGGGGACCACCGCATCCTGCTGGTGGATTGCAGCCATTGCACGGCGGCTGAGATAGCCACGATTGCCGACCTACTGCCTGATTTCGTCACCCGCGAGCCGCTCGGATCGGTGCTGTTGCTGGCCGATTTCATCGGGGCGCAATTCAGTCGCCAGGCGGTCGAGCATATTAAGATTGCAGCAGTCTTCGATCGTCCTGACAAGAAACAAGTCTTGGACTATGCCGCCACGGGGGTGATCTGGACGGCGAATCCGAGGTTTCGCAGACGGTTGAGCAGTTGCAGAACCTGCTTGCCTTTTGCGCGGTTGTCGAAGTG
>JBEKNL010000109.1:0-12968 GCA_049522855.1 Candidatus Korobacteraceae bacterium | reverse complement strand
TCGGAATTGGCTCTACAGAAGTCGAATCTCAACGTCCGGCGTGAAATCCTTGGCGAGCCCACGAACCCGAGTACGCCGCTGGCCGTGCCCAAAATCAGCTGCTTGCACCACAGGCTGATAGGGCTTGACCGCAGAAAACTAGAAGCACCACCAGTGCAAATATCTTCCTGTTCATCGAGAACCTCCTTCCCGATGGAACTGCGCTTATCGCATTCTGCCCATGCCGACGCGCTCCGCTGCTCCTCCCCAAGTGCGCCGCTCCCAGGAATGGCTCCTGGCAAGGCACCACACTAACTCCAAGGAATATGTACCACCCAATCCTAAGGTGGCGCAGTGTTTCAAATCACCGTTCGCCGTGACAGCCGGCCCGAGCCGGGTTGGGAAATAAACGGGTAGCATTCTGCGTCTGGTAGGGTCGAGGACCTGAGGCAATTGTTTGCGCTCGACTCCCGCACGGTTCAGCGCCCCGCCTGTGTTACGCTTTTCTTATTCCTGCCAATCGGCCAATCAGGACGCATGATGAAAGTGCTTCGCCTGGCGCTGTTCTGCCCGTTGCTTGCAGCGATGTGCTGGGCACAAGGGACGCGCACCTGGGAACAGACTAAGTACGACGAATTCGAAAAAGGTACCAGCCGCGGGGTCGCCATCAGCAGCGATGGAACGCTCACGCTCGCGCCTGGGTTCAGCGCGCTGTACACTTCGCCATCCACCTATCTTTGGGGTCTCGCTGCCGACGCGCAGGGCAATGCCTATGCCGCGGCGGGATCGCCGGCGCGCGTCTACAAGCTGATGCCGGACGGCAAGGCCAGCATTATTTTTGCTCCGCAAGAGTTACAGGTGCAGGCGTTGGTGGTGGACCCGAGCGGCGCCATCTACGCGGCCACCTCGCCCGACGGCAAGGTGTACACGATCATCCACGGCGGCCCGGCGCCGGGGAAGAGTCCTGAAGGATCGCACACTACGGCGGAAGTGGCCGCAGCGCAGGAAGGCAGCAAACCAAGTTCGGCGGGCGAATCTCCGCGACTCTCGGTGGCCGTCGATTCCAGTTACAGTGCCAGCGTATTCTTCGATCCCAAGACGAAATACATTTGGGCGCTGGCACTCGACCGCCGGGGGCAGCTGTACGTCGGTACCGGCGATCGCGGCGAAATCTTTCGGGTGGATCGCAACGGCAACGGCGCGCTGTTCTTCCAGAGCGATGAGGCGCAAATCCGCGCTCTCGATTTCGACAACTCCGGCAACCTGATCGCCGGGACCGACGGTAGCGGGCTGATCTATCGCATCTCTCCGCAAGGTGAAGGCTTCGTGCTGTACAGCGCGCCCAAGAAGGAGATCACCGCTCTCGCCATTGATGGGCACGGCGACATCTACGCAGCCGGAGCTGGCGAGAAACGCGGCACAACACCGCCGCTTGCACCGGTGACCAGCGTTCCTTTTGCGGCCGCAGCGCCGCCGAGCGGTGGAAGCGCCATCACGCTGGGCGCGCCAGGTTCGGCGACGCCCGGCGCCTCCACTCCCACATTCACGGCGATTCCCTACCCCAACGTGACCAACGTTGGCGGGTCCGAGGTGTACCGACTTGGGGCGGACGGTTCGCCGAAGACGCTGTGGGCGTCGCATGAAGATTTGGTCTATGCGCTCGCCTTCGATCAGGCGGGGCGCTTGCTCGCGGGCACGGGAAATCGTGGCAAGATTTTCGTCATCAGCGGCAATCAATACACGGATTTGGCCCAGGCCAGCGCCAACCAGGTCACGGCCTTCGCGCGCGCGCCCAAGGGCGGACTGTACGCGGCCACCAGCAATCTGGGAAAGATTTTTCTCCTCGGTCCCAACCCGATGACAGAAGGCACCTACGAGAGCGATGTCTTCGACGCGAAAAACTTTTCCCAGTGGGGACGGGTGGAAGTTCGCGGCAGGGGCAGCTTCGATGTTTTCGCGCGCAGCGGCAACGTGGACAATCCCGACCGCAACTGGAGCTTGTGGAAGCAAGTCGATCTGCCGAAAGAGCTTCCAGTGGATGCGCCTTCAGCACGCTTCATTCAGTGGAAGGCGGTGCTGCATCCCGGTAAACCAGCGGCGGCAATCGAGAGCGTAACCCTGAATTACCTGCCCAAGAACGTCGCCCCCGAGGTGGAAGATGTGACCGTGCTCGTCGGCTCGCGAGTCCCGGCAGGCACGCACACCGAGCCGGAGAGTTCCGCGCCGAACCCCTATACGCCTCCCATTCCCATCGTGCGCGACAAACATTCCATCGCGGTGAAGTGGAAGGCGCAGGACGAAAATGACGACTCGCTGGTTTATAGCGTCTACTACCGCGGTGACGGCGAGGGCCGCTGGAAACTGCTGCGCGAAGGGATTGAGGAGCGGTTCGTCAACCTCGACGCCGATTTGTTTCCCGACGGTGGCTACATTATTCGTGTGGTTGCCTCGGATGCACCGTCGCACTCGCCTGAGGACACCTTGACGGGCGAGGGCACCAGCCCGCGCTTTGAGGTGGACAACACCCCGCCGCATATTGAGTCGCTGAGCACCAAGGTCGAAGGAGATAAGCTACACGTGACGTTCCGCGCGGTGGACAGCTTCTCGCCCATCAGCCGCGCCGAGTACTCGCTGGATGCGGGCGATTGGCAAACCGTCGACCCGGTGGGGCATATCTCGGATTACAAAGTTGAGAACTACGATTTCAACGTGCCGATTGTGGCGGGTGCGAGCGAGAATGAGGGCAAGGTTGATGCGGGCAAACGCGTCGCCAGCAGGGGCGTCGAGGAGCACACGCTTGTGGTCCGCGTGTACGATCGCTTCGAGAATATGGGCATCAGCAAGAGTGTGGTGAGGGCTGCGGGCGGTCGGTAGTCGGCGCGCGGGGTTGTATCCCTAATAGGGGTCCGTCGACTCCGCGCTCAGGATGACAATAGGTCACTCTGCAGACGGCTGGGGCGCTCACCTCCATGAACCTTCGCGCTATTGTCGATCTCGTCGCTTTGCTCGCTTGCTCGGTGTACGGCACCATTCCGCTGTTCTGGTTTGTGGTGCATCCCTTTGTGGAGCGCTGGCGTGCAGGCGGGCGGCGCGCTTACGCTTTCATCCTGCCGGCGTGGGGCGGATTTATCGCCATCGCGTTTCTGTTGATGTGGCCATTTCGCTCGATCCACTTTTATACGAATCGGTTTTCCTGGGTGCCTGCGGCCATCCTCTTCCTCCTGGGATTCTCGATTTACCGCGCGGCGTTTAAGACATTTGACCGGGCGAAAGTTTCCGGCCTCGCCGAACTTGAGCCCGACCGTCATCGTCAGCAACTGATCACCACAGGCATTCGCGCGCGTGTGCGCCATCCGATTTATCTGGGTCATCTCTGCGAGATCGCCGGCTGGTGCATCGGAACGGGATTGGTCACGCTATACGCGCTGGCGGCTTTCGCCGTGATCACCGGTGCTGTGATGATCCGCATGGAAGACCGCGAACTGGAAGCGCGCTTTGGGGAAGCGTTTCGAGGGTATCGGCAGCGCGTGCCTGGGGTGCTACCGAGAGTTCGAAAGAATTGACCACGGGCAAAAGAGGCCGTGCTCCGCTCGGTCGAAAATCATTTACCACGGAGACACGGAGTTTTGATTTATGTCGAGTTTCCTCCCTGATCTCCGTGCCTCCGTGTTTGATTTTTATCTATGGGTGGGTCGCAGACCCACCCTAACTGATCCGTGTTCATGCCTGTAAATCTGTGGCCGACCCGCTTTTCGCTACAATGAACCTTCGCTGAGCTTCTCAATAATGCAATTTGAACTCTTTGTCGCAGCGCGTTATTTGCGGGCCAAACGGCGCCAGGCCGTCATCGGGGTCATCACCGTCATCTCCATTGTCGGAGTGGCCGCGGGCGTCGCCTCGCTCATCATCGCGCTGGCCATCAACAACGGATTTCGCCAGGACTTGCAGGAGCGGCTGCTGGGCTCGACCTCGCACATCAACCTGCTGCGCGTGGAAAGCGATGGCATCCGCAACTGGCAAGACTTGCTGGCGCGACTGCAGAAGCAGCCGCACGTTCTCGCCGGTGCGCCCGCGATTTACGAGCAGGTATTGATCTCGCGCGGCGCTCGCGCCCAGGGAGCGATTCTCAAGGGCATCCTGCCGCAAGACGAGCGCAGGGTCAGCGACATCCTCGATACCGTCAAGAGCGGCTCAGCCGACAGCCTAGAGGTGCAAAAAGAAGATCAGGCCGGCACTTCGCCTCCGGACCCCGATGAACCCAACCCGCTCTCGACGCGCATCACCGCTTCCCTGCCGCCGATTATTCTGGGCAAAGACATGGCTGATCAACTGGGCGCTACGGTTGGGTCGCTGGTGACCGTCACCAGTCCCCAGGGCGAGCTCACGCCATTTGGCATTGTCCCCAAGTACAAGCGCTTCAAGGTGACGGGAATCTTCTCGTCGAGTTTCTATGAGTACGACAGTTCCTGGGCCTTCATCTCGCTCCCCGACGCGCAGAAACTATTCGACCTGGGCGATGTTGTCTCCGTGCTGGAATTCAAGATCGACGATATCTACCGGGCGCCGGAAATCGCGCAGAAGCTGGAGGCCGCGGCTGGCAAGGGTTTCATGTCAACTAACTGGATGGAACAGAACCGTGCCATCTTCCATGCCCTGCGGCTGGAACGGGTAGTGACGTTTATCACCATCGGGCTGATTGTGTTTGTCGCGGCGCTGAACATCTTGATCTCGCTGATCATGATGGTGATGGAGAAGACGCGCGACATTGCGGTGCTGGTTTCGATGGGCGCCAAGAAGCGGCAGATCCGGCGCATCTTCATCTATCAGGGAATCCTGATCGGCGTGATCGGTACGGTGCTGGGGCTGATCGCCGGGTATCTGCTCTCCTGGACAGCCGGGCACTACCACCTGGTATCGCTTTCCGCCGAAGTTTATTCCATCGACTACGTGCCGTTCGCACCACGCGCGCTCGACGGAGTTCTGGTGGCGATTATCGCCATCGGCGTCAGTTTCATTGCGACCCTCTACCCCTCATGGTCGGCCGCCAACGTTCTGCCCGCCGAAGCCCTCCGGTACGAGTAGCCAAAAATCCCGACTCACCACAAATTGACGTAGCATTCCTTTTGAGTTATATTCCTTCTGTGGCATGGGGCGTAGAGTACACCGACAACGCCCGCATGCAGATGTAATTGTGCAGTCCCGTCATTCCAACATGAAGGAACTACGCGGTAAAGTGGAGCAGCGGCAATTGCGCGTATTGTACGCATTCGATCCCAGGCGAACTGCAATTCTACTGATTGGCGGCGACAAAGCAGGTGACCCAGGGTGGTATGACCGTTACGTGCCCATTGCCGATGACCTATTCGATAAGCACCTACGCGAGTTGGAGGAACCCCGTGGCAAAGAACTTTAATACGCTGCGCGCCAGAATGTCGCCCGCGGCCCGTGCCCGCGCACAAGAAAAGGCCCGCAAAGACTTGGCTGAGATGGCCTTGGATGAAGTACGTGAAGCCCGCGCCCTGACTCAGGAGCATCTGGCAAAACTGCTGGGGATCAGGCAATCCGCAGTCTCCAAGATGGAGCGAAGAACGGACATGTACGTCAGCACGCTTCAAGCGATGATCAGGGCAATGGGCGGAACGCTTCAGATCGTTGCCGTTTTCCCCGAGGGCAAGGTGGAGATCGACCAGTTCCGGAAGCTCGGTAGAACGAGGGAAGCATAATCGATGTACTCGTCAACCGATCACGCGACATCCTGGCGCACAACCATTTGCTGAGGGGATTGGAATATCCACAATCAGTTTCCCTACCGCTTCCGTGGCAGAGTCGCTGACTTCGCAGCCCGGACGTGATCTAATTCCTATAGGCCGTGAGTTGGCATACTGAGTTCCGAAACGGGCTTGGTTGCAGCGACTTGGCCCGAATTTGTAACGCGCAGGAGCGCACCTGCATCCAATCGTTCAAGACGTGCTGTTGCGAGCGCAGAACCTGAAAAAGGTTTTCCGCTCGGGCGACTCCGATTTAGTGCTCTTTGAGAACTTGTCGTTCCAGGTGCAGGCCGGCGAAATGCTGGCCATTGTTGGCGAGTCTGGTGCCGGCAAAAGTACTTTGCTGCACATACTCGGAGTGCTTGATAGCGCTTCCGAAGGTAACGTATACTTCGCCCAACTCGATTTGGGTAAACTCTCGGAAGAACATGCGGCGGAGTTTCGCAGCCGCGAACTTGGGTTTGTCTGGCAGTTTCATTATTTGTTGCCGGAGTTTACCGCGGTGGAGAATGTGGCCATGCCGTTGTTGATGCGCGGCGGGAACTGGCGGGAGGCCGAGCGGCAAGCCCTGCACTGGTTGCAGGAGGTTGGTTTAACGGACCGTGCGAGTCATCGGTCCGGCGAGTTGTCGGGTGGAGAGCAACAACGGGTAGCGCTGGCCCGCGCCCTGGTCACCCAGCCGAAGATCCTGATGGCCGACGAGCCTACGGGAGACCTCGACAGCCGGACAGCGGCCGTGGTTTTTAATTTGATCGCCAAGCTACATCGCGACTATCGTCTGACTTCGCTCATCGTTACTCATAATCTTGGGTTTGCACGCCGCTGCGACCGTGTGCTGCGGTTGGAGCGCGGGCGGGTAGTCGAGGTGTCGCCGCAGTCGTTATCGGCGTGAGGCAACCGCCAAGCGAAAGACGGGTTTGTACAGAGTAAGGAAAGGACCGGCTAGGTCCTTATGGATCGGTCGCAGTATTTTGATGGCCGACGATCAGGGGTGAGGCAGGCAACGGGACACTGCGGATGACTGTTCCTTCGCTGAGGGGGAACGTTCCAGAGGGGTCCGTGGAGAGGCTCAATGTTTGAACGGTACACGGAAAAGGCCCGGCGAGTAATTTTCTTTGCGCGCTACGAAGCCAGTCAGTTCGGCTCTCCTTACATCGAAACGGAGCACCTGCTGCTGGGTTTGTTGCGCGAAGACAAAGCGCTCACCAATCGGTTCCTTCGGTCCCACGCTTCGGTGGAATCCATTCGCAAGCAGATCGAGGGTCACACGACCATTCGCGAGAAGGTCTCAACCTCCGTGGACCTGCCCTTAAGCAACGAGTGCAAGCGTGTGCTGGCGTACGCCGCCGAGGAAGCCGAGCGGTTATCGCACAAGCACATCGGTACCGAGCACCTGCTGCTGGGCCTGTTGCGCGAAGAGAAATGCTTCGCCGCCGAAATTCTGCATGAACGCGGACTGCGCCTCTCGACCATTCGCGAAGAACTGGCGCGCACCTCGCAGGAGAAGGCGCAGCCCTCGCAACGTTCGCGCGAGTCGTCGCTGCTTTCGGAGTTTTCCCGCGACCTCACCCAGTCGGCGATGGACAATCAGCTCGACCCGCTGGTCGGGCGCGATGCCGAACTGGAGCGCGTCGTGCAGATTCTGTGCCGCCGCACCAAGAACAATCCGGTGCTGATCGGCGAACCGGGCGTGGGCAAGACGGCCATCGTCGAAGGCCTGGCGCAACGCATCGCCGACGGCGAGGTGCCGTCGTTCCTGGCGGACAAACGCATCCTCGCGCTCGATCTCTCGCTGATCGTCGCCGGCACCAAGTATCGCGGCCAGTTTGAAGAGCGCCTCAAAACCATCATGAAGGAGCTGATGGAGTCGCAGAATTCCATCATTTTTATTGACGAACTGCATACCCTGGTGGGCGCCGGTTCGGCAGAGGGTTCGCTCGATGCCGCTAACATCCTGAAGCCGGCGTTGTCGCGCGGCGAAATCCAGTGCATTGGCGCCACCACTCCGGGCGAGTATCGTAAGTCCATCGAAAAAGACCGCTCGCTGGAGCGGCGCTTCCAGGCGGTTAAGGTTCCACCTCCCAACGAAGTGGACGCGGTCAAGATCCTGTTCGGCATCAAGGAACGTTACGAGAAGTTCCACGCCGTAACCTACACCGACGACGCCATCACGTTCTCAGTTTCGCATTCCAACCGTTATCTGCCCGATCGCTTCCTGCCCGACAAGGCGATCGATCTGATTGACGAGGCGGGAGCGCGCGTGAAGCTGCGCCAGACTTCGCTGCCCGAGGACATCACCGAAGTGCAGAAGCGGATCAAGTTCATCGTGCACCGCATGGAAAACGCCATTGCCAACCACGAGTTCGAGAAGGCCCGCTTCTATTCCGACGAGGAGCGCAAAGAGCGCGAGAACCTGCGCGCCCTGCGCGAGAAATACCACCTCGACGAGTCGTCCACCGGCGTCGTGGGACGCGAAGACATCGAAGATGTGGTGTCGCGCTGGACCGGCGTTCCCATCGCTTCCATCAAGGAAGAAGAAAGCCAAAAGCTGCTGCGCATCGAAGAAGAGCTGCACAAGCGGGTAATCTCGCAGGACCGCGCCATCACGGCGCTGGCCCGCGCCATCCGCCGCTCGCGTGCCGGCCTGAAGAGCCCGAACCGTCCCATCGGCTCGTTCCTCTTCCTCGGGCCGACAGGCGTCGGCAAGACCGAAGTCGCACGCACCCTGGCGCAGTTCATGTTCGGCAGCGAGAAATCGCTGGTGCGCTTCGACATGTCGGAGTTCATGGAGAAGCACTCCGTATCGAAGCTGATCGGATCGCCTCCGGGATATGTCGGCTACGAAGAGGGCGGCCAGTTGACCGAGCGCGTGAAGCGCGCGCCCTACTCGGTGGTGCTGCTCGACGAAGTGGAGAAGGCGCACCCTGATCTGTTCAACATCCTGTTGCAGGTGTTTGAGGACGGCCAGCTCACCGACGGGCTGGGCAATACGGTGGACTTCAAGAACACCATCATCATCATGACCTCGAACATCGGCGCGCGTCATTTGCAGAAGCGCACCGGCATGGGCTTCCAGTCGGAGAAGGAAGACACGATCTCCACCAAGGTCGAAGACATGGTGAAGAACGAGGTGAAGCGCACCTTCAACCCCGAGTTCCTCAACCGTCTCGACGAGGTCATCATCTTCAACGCGCTGAACGAGGGCGACCTGATCCAGATTGTAGAGTTGATGGTACAGCAACTGAACCAGAACCTGGCGCAGCGCGCCATCACGGTCACGGTGGCGGAAGAGGCCCGCAAGTGGATCCTCGACCAGACCATTGTGGACCGCAGCTACGGGGCGCGTCCGTTGCGCCGCGCGCTGCAGAAGTACATCGAAGACCCGCTGTCGGAGGCGCTCATCCAAGGCACGTTCGCGCAGCGGCCCACGTTCATCGAGGTGTACCTGGAGAACAACCAGCTCTTCTATCGCCCCGTCGGCGAGGAGAAGACCGAGGGCGTGCTGCTGTACAGCAACTAGCTTTGGAGCAGCAAGCGAACAGCAGGTCAGCAGGTCCCCCCACTCGCCCGCCGCGGCGTGCTCGGTCGGGATGACGAACATAAACGAGGCTTAAAGGTTGTGTCAGCGAATGGCCGGTCAGGAACGAGCGCGTTTTTGTTGATCTAGGGCCGCCAAGCGCAATTCGGCCCCGTTCTCGCTGGATCAGGAATCGGGCGATACAAAATAAGCGCCATAGCAGTTCCCCATCTTGTAGAGCAGCCTTACCTGAAAGCGGAACGGGGTGGCCTCCTGGTCGCGGAATTCCACCTCCACGATTTCCCCAACATACAAACTGGCCTGGGTCTCGAAACCGATGCCCGCTTCGCTGAGGTCGGTGCAGATCCCTTCTTCCGACTCCTCATCCAGTAAGCCCTGGTAGATGATCCGCACTGGCGCGCGGAGCTGGATGCGGTTTGCCCTGCGCCGCTCGTGGGGAGGAGGTCCGGCTGCCGGCGCGGTAGCCTTCCGCGCAATCGTGTCCTTCATTCCCAGCTCATCGGCAAAACTCCGGCAGCCTTTAGTTTTGCTCGAAAACCGAAACCTCCTTTGTGCCAGCAGTTACAATGAAGAGTTCTCCTTTCCGCAAAATTGCAGGTTGCTAAGGAGCTCGCTTGATTGCTCGTTATACCCGTCCCGAGATGGGGCATATCTGGAGTGACGAAAACAAGTTTCGCACGTGGCTGGAGGTGGAAGTCGCCGCCACGGAAACGCTGGCGGAGGCTGGAATCGTTCCTGAGGCGGCAGCCAAGGCGATCCGCGAAAAGGGCGGCTTCGACCTGGCGCGCATCAACCAGATTGAAGTTGAAGTGAAGCACGACGTCATTGCCTTTACCACCGCCGTCGCCGAGAAGGTCGGCCCGGAATCGCGCTGGCTGCACTACGGGCTGACCTCCAACGACGTGGTGGATACCGCACAAGCCCTGCTGGTGAAGCAGGCGTCCGGCATTATCCGCGAGGACCTGAAGAAATTGCGCGAGGTGCTGAAGCGCCGCGCGTGGGAGTTCAAGGACACGCCGGTGATCGGCCGCACCCACGGTATCCACGCCGAGCCGGTGACGTTCGGACTAAAGCTGGCAAACTGGTATTCGGAGATGCAGCGCAATGTTGAGCGCTTTGAGATGGCTGCCGAGCAGATGCGCGTCGGAAAGCTCTCCGGAGCGGTCGGAAACGCGGCCCACCTGGAGCCGGAATGCGAAGAGAAGATTTGCCGGCGCCTGGGACTGAACGTGGCGGCAGTTTCGTCGCAAGTCATTCAGCGGGATCGCCATGCGTTTTATGTCGCAACCCTAGCCGTCATTGCCTCGACGCTGGACAAGATCGCCACTGAAATTCGCCATCTGCAGCGCACCGAAGTGCGCGAAGCGGAAGAGCACTTCAGCGAGAAGCAAAAAGGCTCGTCGGCCATGCCGCACAAGCGCAACCCGGTCACCTGCGAGCAGATCAGCGGCCTGGCACGCGTGGTGCGCGCGAATGCACAGGCCGCGCTGGAGAACGTTGCCCTGTGGCACGAGCGCGACATCTCGCACTCATCGGTCGAGCGCATCATCCTGCCCGATTCGACCATCCTGGCCGATTACCTGCTGAGCAAGACGACCACGCTGATCGACACGCTGCTGGTTTATCCCAAGCGCATGTTGAAGAACCTGGAGTCCACTGGCGGGCTGGTGTTCAGCGGGCAGTTGCTGCTCGACCTGGTCGAAGCGGGCATGCTGCGCGAAGACGCGTATCGCCTGGTGCAATCGAATGCCATGAAGGCGTGGAAAGAAGACTTGAATTTTCGCGACCTGATCATGAATGATGCCGAGATCACCTCGAAGGTGAAGCACGAAACGCTGGAACACGCTTTCGATTTGCAGCGGCCGCTGCGCAATGTGGACAAGATCTTCCGGAGAGTGTTCGGGGAGAAGGCTAGGGGCTAGGGGTTGGTGGTTAGTGGGCGACCGACAACTGGCAACCGACTACCGGCAACTGACAACTGACAACTGACAACTGAACTACTCCAGCCGATTAATGATGGAGGCGACGTAGCCTGCACCGAAGCCGTTGTCGATGTTCACCACGCTGACATTCGAGGCGCAGGAGTTCAACATGCCAAGCAGCGCTGCGATTCCCTCATAGGAAGCGCCATAACCGACGCTGGTGGGCACTGCAATCACCGGCACGCCGACCAGGCCGCCGACCACGCTGGGCAGCGCGCCTTCCATTCCGGCGCAGACGATCACCACGCGCGCCTGCGCCAGCATCTCACGGCGGGCCAGCAGCCGATGGATGCCGGCCACTCCCACGTCGTACACGTGCTGCACCTCGTTGCCCATCGCCTGCGCCGTGACCACCGCTTCTTCGGCGACCGGAATGTCGCTGGTCCCGGCGGAAACCACCACGATCTTCCCTTTGCCGTAAACAGTCTCGTCCTGCGTGAGCGTGATGGCGCGCGCGAGCTCGTGGAATGCGGCTTTGCGAAACTTGCGCTTGACGGCGCGAAACTGCTCCGGCGAAACACGCGTCGCCAGCACGTTGTGGCCGGGATGCGCCAGTCGCGCGAAAATCTCCGCGAACTGCCGCGGAGTTTTTCCTGGCCCGAAGATGACTTCGGGCATGCCGACTCGCAACGTCCGATGATGGTCCAGGTTGGCAAAGCCGAGGTCCTCGAAGGGAAGATGCCGCAGACGCTGCACCGCTTCCTCGGCAGAGAGCTTGCCGCGCTTCACCTGGTCGAACAGTTTCTTGAGGGCGTCGGAAGTCATTGGGCAGTAGTCAGTAGTCAGTAGTCAGTTGCCAGTTGTCAGGAAGAAAGTTTCAAGTTTCGAGACTCAAGATACAAGTCCCAAGATGCAAGCTCCAAGATGCAAGTCCCAAGATGCAAGTCCCAAGAGAGGAACGCATTAGGCCGATCCGTCTTCTTGCCGAAAACAGGCCACGCCTGAGTGTTACGATGTGAAGCTTAGATGCTCGCGCAGACCCCTACAGCACCGCGGACCTTGACCGTTGCCATCACCGGCGCCAGCGGCTCCATCTTTGCCCGGCACCTGCTGGATGCGTTGGACCGCGACGAGCGCATCGCAACCGTCAACGTCATTCTCTCCGACAGTGGCCTGCGCGTGATGGTCGAAGAACTTCAGGTATCGGGCCGCAATGAGTTGATCCAGAAACTGCTGGGACGAGCTTCGCAGAAAATCCGCCAGCAGAACAACTCGGACATCGGGGCCAACGTGGCCAGCGGTTCCTATCATACCGACGCCATGATCGTGCTGCCCTGCAGCGTGGGGACCCTGGCGCGAATCGCCAACGGAATGGCCATCCAACTCATCGAGCGCGCCGCCGATGTCTCCCTGAAGGAGCGGCGGCCCCTGATCCTATGCGTGCGCGAAACCCCGTTCAACCTCATCCACCTCCGCAACATGATGCTGGCCGCGGAAGCGGGAGCCACCATCTTTCCGGTGATCCCGGCGTTTTACTTCCGCCCGGTCTCGACCGACGAGATCGCGCGCGAGTTTGTCAACCGCGTGCTGGCGCATGTGGGACTGCCGCAGCCCGACGCGTATCAGTGGAAGGGCGAGTGAAGGCTAGAGCATTTTCAATGTTATCGTAGACCATATCCGCAATGAGAGAACCAAGCTAAAGCGTTGTCGGCGGTAATAGCTCGCAGGGCTTCTGCGATGGCGCCTTCCAGAGCTTCTGCG
>JBEKNL010000108.1:0-13058 GCA_049522855.1 Candidatus Korobacteraceae bacterium | reverse complement strand
CCTGGCTGCAAAACTTTCGCCGCCTTCTGGTGCGCCAAGACCGCATCCTGACGGTCTATCGCGGCCTGTTCCACTTCGCCTGCTTACTCATCACGCTTAGGTATTTATGAAACCAGCTCTAGCAATTAGCGAATAGGCACTAGCAAGCATCATGAATAAGAGCTTGCCTCATAACTCGACGGAGGTCAGGTTTGTATCAGGGCACGACTTTAGTCGTGCCGAACACGGCGTAGCAAAAGGTCAGGGCTTTAGCCCTTGCACAAACGTGGTTTCTCCGGGGCTAAAGCCCACCTAATTGTTGATCCCGTTGCGGCACGGCTGAAGCCGTGCCCTGATACAAAACGATTTCTGCGCTAGGGTTCGAGTCACCGCAGGATGCGCTTAGTTTGCTAAATGCTAAATGCTAAATGCTAATCACTAGTTGCTAGTTGCTCATTGCTAGTTGCTTATTTACAGAGGTTCTCTGATGGCGCTGCCAATTTCCTACAACGTTCGCAACTTGCGCGCCCGCTGGAAAGTCACCCTGCTGGCCATCTTCGGGATTGCCTTGGTGGTGGCGGCATTTGTGACGATTCTGTCCATGGCCCGCGGCTTCAACATCGCTTTGAGTTCCACCGGTTCCGACAACAATGCCATCGTCACCCAGCGGGGTTCGATGTCGGAGCTGACCTCGTGGATCGACATTGGCAATGCCAACTTGATCGCGGTCGATCCGCGGGTCGCGCGCGGCGCTGATGGCAAGCCGATGGCTTCGTGCGAAGTCGTCGTCATAACCACCCGCCCCAAAAAGGGGACCAACATCCCAACGAACATCACCTTCCGCGGGGTGACGCCGACTGCTTTCAACGTGCGCAACAACATCAAGATTGTCGAGGGCCGGAGTTTCACGCCCGGCCTGTTCGAGGTGATTGTCGGCAAGAAAATCGCCGACCGCGTGAGCGGGGTCGACATCGGCTCGACCATTAACATTCAGCGCAAGAACTGGAAAGTGGTGGGGCTGTTCGCCGCCGATGATAGCTCGTTCGAGAGCGAGATCTGGGGCGATTATGACGCCATGGCTCCGGCCATTGGTCGCAATGGCGGATGCGAGTCGCTGACTGTGCGCCTCACCAACCCAACCGTACTTGCGTCGTTCGATAAAGACATCCGCGGCAATCCGCAGATCCAGGTGCAGGCCGACTCGGAACGGAAGTACTACGAGAACCTGGCTGGAAGTACGGCCACGGCGCTGATCATGCTGGCTTCGTTTGTCGCCATCGTGATGGGCATCGGCGCGGTGTTTGGCGCCATGAACACCATGTACGCCATCGTTTCGCAGCGCACCCGCGAGATCGGCACCCTGCGCGCGCTGGGCTTCTCGCGCTTCAGCATCCTGCTTTCCTTCGTGATGGAATCGGTGCTGCTCGCCATCATCGGAGGAGTGCTGGGCTGCCTGATCGCCTTGCCGATGAACGGCTACACCGCCGCCACCGGAACCAACGCCTTCAGCGAACTGGCATTCGCCTTCAAGGTCACGCCAGGGCTGCTGATCATCGGGCTCAGCTTCGCCGTGGTGATGGGATTCGTCGGCGGATTGCTGCCGGCCTTTCGCGCCGCAAGAATGCCGATCACGCGAGCGCTAAGGGAAACATGAAGCAGTTGCCAGTTGCCAGTCCTCAGTTGGACGGGTTTGGCGGAGGTAAGATTAAACAATGAGAATCGGCCACTACACCGGGAATCAGCTTTGTGCTCCGAACTACAGGTAGACAGGTAGCACCTGCCACCGACAACTGGCGGCTGACTACTGACAACTGCTGTCTGGTTGAGACTGCTCACTGACAACTGGCTACTGGCAACTGTCTCTAGATTCCCAGCCCTGTCACCCTCCATCCAGCGCCGTGTACCTTGTGCCGGATGTTGAGCGTGATCAGCAGCGCGGTCATGGCTTCCACGATGCGCGCGTTCTCCAGCTTGCCGCCATCGATGGCGCGCACTCCGGGAATTTTCGTCGCCAGCTCCGACGCAACCTGCCGCGCGCGATCGTCGTCGCTGCACACGATGACGTCACAATCCACCGGCTGATCGCCTTGCAGCACGCTTGCCGAAAGGCTGTGAAACGCCCCGGCGACGGCAATGCTTTTGCCGACGATCTCCGCCGCCTGCTCGGCGGCCGAACCTTGCCACACGCCCAGCACGCGCGTGGGCCGCCCGCCAACAGCCGCGGCGAGCGGCACCGTCGCGTCAATCAGTACCGTGCCCGGCCGGAACGACGGCTTCAGTTGCTTTAGCAATTCGGCTTGTCCGGCGAACGGCACCGTGAGTACCACAATGTCAGACATCTTCACGGCGGTGGCGTTCTCCGCGCCTTCCACGCTGCCCAGATGTCCGACCTTCTCCGCGATCCTCGCCGCTGCGGCCTTGGCGCGTTCCGCAGCGCGCGAGCCGATGATCACCGACTCTCCGGCCCGCACCCATCGCAGCGCCAGCCCCGACCCTTCCGGCCCCGTACCACCGACAATTGCAATCATGCGCTACCGCCCACCGCCGCCGGTTGCGCCGCGGCCGATTCCGCCGGAGAGCTGTACTTGCTGTAAAGCGTGTTGCGCTGCGCCGGCACGCGGCCCAGTTCCAGAATCCGCTCCTGGAATTCCGCCGTCGAAATGTACTGCCCCGCAGCCGCTCCCGCCAGCCGCGAGATGTTCTCTTCGAAGAGCGTGCCGCCGTAATCGTCGGCGCCCGCCAGCAGCGACAGTTGCGAAACTTCGCGACCGAGCTTTACCCATGAAACTTGAATGTGGTTGATGGAGCCCGCCAGCATCACGCGCGCCAACGCATGTACCTTCAAGTGCTCTGCCAGCGTCGCGCCCGCGCGCGCCAGTCGCTGCGCGAACAACAATGTATTGTCGTGAATGAATCCCAGCGGCACGAACTCGGTGAACCCGCCAGTGCGCGACTGCATCTCGCGCAACAGCAGCAATTGGTTCACCCAGTGTTCATGCGTCTCGGCGTGACCATACATCATGGTCGAGGTGCTGCGGATGCCGCAATCATGCGCGGTCTCGATCACCTCGCACCATTGCGCAGTGCTCAGCTTGTTGGCCGAAAGTACGTGCCGCACGCCGTCGTCGAGGATTTCCGCCGCGGTGCCCGGCAAGGTGTCGAGCCCGTTCTCCTTCAGCATCAGAAGGTATTCGCGCAGCGGCATGCGCGTAAGCTCGACGCCATAGACCATCTCCATGGGCGAGAATGCGTGGGCGTGCATCTTGGGCGTGGCCGACTTCACCGCCCGCAAAATGTCGCGGTAGTAAAACGGCGGGAGATTGCGCGGCAGCCCGCCCTGGATGCAGACCTCGGTCGCGCCCCATTGCTCGGCTTCGCGACACTTCTGCGCGACTTCATCGAGCGACAGAAAATAGGCGGTGTCGTCGCGCGGGCCGACGCTGAAGGCGCAGAACTTGCAACCCACGAAACACACGTTGGTGAAGTTGATATTGCGGGTGACCACGTAGCTAACCACATCGCCCACCAACTGCCGCCGCAGTTGGTGGGCCGCGACCACCAATCCCAACAGGTCATCGCCGCCGCAACTGGCCAGAGCGAGACATTCCTCGCGCGTGAGTGCGCTGCCATCCAAAGACGACAGCACCTTCTCCAATGCCGTTCGCACGGGCGAACTGACGCGCTGGTGCGCGTCGTTCCAAGTCACACTCTGAAGCGTTTGCTGATTGGCCCAACTGATGTCGTACATAGCTCCCCAAGTCTCATCCGATCGAGGCGGCCCACGTTGTCATCCGGCGCGAGAGCGGTCAGTTTCGGTTTGTCATCGTGAGCGACGAGGTCGCCGCGGCGACCGACGAGTCGAAGGACCCCTATAGCTACCATGAATCTCGGCTCAGCTAAACGGATGCTTCGACTCAGGTTCGCTAACCCCGGCGAACCCTCGCTCAGCATGACACCTCGTCACCGAAACAAATCCTTCTCCTTCGGCCGCACCATCTGCCGCGCGCTGCCCTTGCCGCGACGATACGGATAACCCCGGATTATACAAGCCGGAACGCGCGCATTTTTCCCGCACACCAAGCCTGCGACAGACGCCAATTCGTCGGCCACGGCTTCTTCGGTGGCATGCATTTTGTATCCGTAAGGATCGCGCCGGCCGCGATAATCGTGAATCACCTTCATCCCCGCCACGCCGATGGCAACGTCGCACAGTCCCTCGCGCCACGGACGCCCAAAGCTGTCGGCGATGATCACGGGAATGTACCGTCCGGTGCGCTTCTTTAGTTCTTGGTGAATCTGCGCCGCCGAGCGGTCCGCATCGGCGGGCAGCAGGACCGCCGTCTTGCCACCGTCCACGTTGGAAACGTCCACGCCGCTGTTGGCGCACACCAGCCCGTGCTGCGTTTCGGTGATCAGAATGTGCTTCTTACGCACCACGCGCCTGGCCTCGCGCAACGCCAACTCCACAACCCGAGCATCGGCGCCGTTGTTACGAGCGAAACTTCTGGCCGCAGCGGATGGCTTCACCGAATCCAGCGCAACCCTGCGGCCCTCCGCCTTGGATACGATCTTGTGCTTGACCACGAGAATATCGCCGTCGTGAAACTCCAGCCCCCCGAGAGCGAGCGCGTCCACGACGAGACCGGCAATGGAATCGCCGGCCACAACGTCGCGAATGTCGAGCACGGGAATCGCGCGCAGTTCGCCGGTCTTGACAGTAGGCGTAGATGGCATCAGACCGCTGCTTTCCATGGCGCCTCGTCATCCGCGCCGAAGTTCCACGAACGCAGCAGCCGCTGCGCGTTGGTGCTGCCGTCGCGCTGCAACAGCAGTTCGAGCTCGTGAGGATTGTCGATGTCGAGTCCAATGCCGGGCATTTCCAGGACCACCAGTTCCCTGCCGGTCTTTCGCATGGCTTCGCAGTGGGGCAGAAAGCTGTCGTTGCCGAAGCGCAGCGGAATGATGGATGCCGGCCGCCGCAGAATACAGTTGCTGCCGCGCCCATCATAAGCGGGCACGAAGACCGCACCCTCGGCGGGAGCGGCGTCAAGCACGCGCTGTAGTTCGTCGCTGGTGATGAGCGGAATATCGCCGGGCACAACGACGGTGGTGTCGTACCCGCGCTGCTCGCACCACGCAGTCGCCATCTCGATGGCGGCTGTCTCGCTCTCGCTGCGCGGGTCATCAATCACCAGGAAACCGACCTCGGCGGCCAGCGCGCGCGCCCGGGCATCGCCGGTCACCAGCGCTACGTCGATTCTTCCTAGGACGCCAGCGGCGGCCGTCACCACGTCGCGCAACATGGCTTCCGCCAGTTGCGAGCGCCGCTCCTGGTCCAAAGCCGCCGCAAGACGCTGCTTGGCCGTGGTCAAGCTCTTCACCGGGATGAGCAGGATGCCACGCATGGTTAGGTCTTGGCGCTAGGTTGTACGGCGCACGCCTCCAGCGTGAATCGCGCCAACTCGCGCTTATCGTCCAATGACATCATGATGGTATTCGTGCACACAACGCGCAGGCCCGCAGTGCACACCGATGAAGCCGCGGCTTCGTCGGCGCGGTCGGCGACCAGCACATCCAGAAAATCCTCATAGGCTTTGGCAACTCCTGCAATACCGCTTTCCCAACCCATCATCTTCATCAGCGCACCCGCCGGGCCGGTAACCGCCTCTCCTCCCACAATCGGGCTCACCGCCGCAATCGCGGCCTTCGCCCGCCGCAACGCATCGCGAATTCCCGGCACTGCGAGAATTGGCCCGATGCTGGTCACCGGATTACTGGGCGCAAAGATGATCGCCTCGGCCGCTTCGATGCTCTCGATCACGCCGGGCGCTGGATGGGCGCGGTGGGCTCCTTCGAAGCGCACGCTGCGCACTGCCACCTGATGCCGCTCGCGCACAAAGTATTCCTGAAAGGTCATCGTGCCCTTCGCGGTGTCGAGCATGGTCGAAATGCGCTCATCCGACATGGGCAGCACACGCGCGCGAATCTCCATTCTGCTCGCGAGTTCGGCGGTGGTGCGGCTCAGCGACTTCCCTGCTTTAAGCATCGCCGTGCGCGTGAGATGAGTCGCCAAGTCAAGATCGCCGAGACTGAACCAAGACGGCTGTCCGAGGTGTTTCATGCGCTCCAGGCAGCGAAAGCTGTCGTTGTCCACGCCCCAGCCGCGGTCTTTGCTGAGCAAGCCCGACAATCCGTAGAGCACAGAATCGATGTCGGGCGAGACGTGCAGTCCCCACCACTCGATGTCGTCGCCGGTATTGACGATGACCGTGAGCTCCTCCGGCGCAACCACCGGTTGCAAACCCTGCAGCAGCTTGGCGCCGCCGGTCCCGCCCGTGAAGACAACGATCATCTATGCGGCCCTCGCATAGCCGTCGGCATCCGCGGCCGCTGCAAGCCGCTCGCCCAGCAGTCCGCCGCGGGCCGCCACACTCGCAATGAATTCCGGATACACCGGCAAGCGCTGCTTCAGCTTCTGACCAGCGGCCTCGGTGCGGCGCTGCAAATCGAGCAGGTGCGGCCACGGAGCTTCCGGGTTGATGTAATCGGGGGTCAGCGGCGACACGCCTCCCCAATCGTTGATGCCGCCGTCCAGCAACTTCTCGTAGCCTTTCTCGGTGAGGTTCGGCGGCGCCTGGATGTTCATGTCCCGCAGAAGCAGGCGCGCCACCGCCAGCGTGCGCAGCATGTCGCCCGTGTCCGGCTCGGGCCATGCCGCCATTGGAATGCGCGGCTTCACGCGAAAATTCTGGACGATAACTTCCTGCACATGACCGTACCGCTCATGCAGGCGCTTGATGGCCAGCAGCGACTCGACGCGATCTTCCATGGTCTCGCCAATGCCAATCAGGATTCCGGTGGTGAACGGCACTCCCAGTCTGCCTGCGTCCTCGATCGTCTTCAGTCGCAGGGCGGGCAGCTTGTCGGGAGTGCGATCTGGCGGATGCGCGGCCGCAAGATTGGTGCTGGTGCTCTCCAGCATCAGCCCCAAGCTGGGATTGCTGTCGCGCAAACGTTCAATCCAGTTTGCACTCAACAGGCCAGGATTGGCGTGCGGCAGTAGCCGGGTTTCGCGCAACACCATCTCACACATGGCTTCGAGGTAATGCAGCGTGCTGCGATGGCCGAGCCTGCGCAGGGTTTCGCGCATCTCGGGAAACAGCGCCTCTGGACGGTCTCCCAGCGAGAACAGCGCCTCGGTGCAGCCCACCTTTTCGCCTTGCTGCGCCACGGAGAGAACTTCGTCGGGCGTCATGGTGTGCGCACCCGGCTCGCCGGGATCGCGGCGGTAGGTGCAGTATCCGCAATAATCGCGGCACAGGTTGGTCAACGGGATAAACACTTTGCGCGAGTAGGTGACGACGCCAGGGCGATATTGCTCCTTGAGGGCGCGCGCAGCCGCAAGCAGGTCGGGAAGAACTTCGTCGTCACAGCGCAAGAGCTGGCAGGCGATGTCGGCGGAGAGTGGCCGCCCCTCGCGCACCTCGCGCAAATGGGCCGCCAGAGAGTCGCTGGATGCGCGACCTGTAGGCCATAGGGGTCCCTCGACTCCTCGCTTCGACACCCCAGCAAGCACAAACCCGGTGCTTGCTGGGGGCCCCGTTTTCGCTCGTCGCTCAGGATGACACTGCAAATTATTCACGCTCATCACGGTTCCTGCGGGACATCACTCATTCCATACCGCCCGCGAAAGTACAGCAGCGGTGCGCCCTCGCTCACGATGACTTCCCTCACCTCGCCGACGAAGATGGTATGGTCGCCCCCGTCGTAGGCGTGCACCACGGAACAATCCAGATTGGCCAGCGCATTCTGCAAGACGGGCGTGCCGCTCCGCATGGGACGGTATTGGACGCCGAGACGATAGGCGGCATCGTGGTTGCGCTCGGGATCGGCGAAAAATTCCGACAGCGCTTCCTGCTCCGCTTTGAACACGCTCACTCCAAACTGGCGGCGCTCGCGGATGTGCAGGTAGGTCTCGGCCAGATGGTCAATGCAAACCAGCACCAGGGGCGGCCGCAACGACACCGAGCAGAAGGCGTTCGCGGTCATGCCGTGCACTTCGGCTTGGGCCGTCTCGACGGTAATCACCGTAACGCCGCTGGCAAAGCGGCCCAGAGCATCTCTGAATTCGTCAGGTGTAACTAGTTCGGGCATGAAAGCGCTCGTGAGACCGTACCGCGAAGTTCAGCGGTCCGAGGCGTACACTACGGCCACTATACCTGACCTTGCCGCCTGCATCTCGGCCGGAATTTGTTTGAGCAAAAGTGTGCTGCCTTGAAGGGGCTCCTGGGTAAAAATCAACGCCCACCGAGCAGTGCGCGTTGGGCTATCCTATCAGGGCCGAGGAGCTAGCCGTGGCCATCACGTTTTCAGGCGAGTTCACCTCGCCGCGCACGCCGGACGAAGTTTACGACTTCCTCTGCGATGCCAATAAGTTCGGTCCGTTGCTTCCCGACTTCGAGAGCATGTCGGTCGAGGATGTGACCCACTTCACGGTGAAGGTGCGCGTGGCTGTGGGCAACATTCGCGGCACGGCAGAAATCAGGATGGAGCTGAGCCAGGCAGTGCGGCCAATCCGGGCGCAATACCAGGGCCGGGGCAACGCGGTGGGCAGCCAGATCGCCATCAGCACCGGCTTCGATCTCTCGCCGCTTGCCGAGGGCACCAGGATCGCCTGGCAAGGCGAGACCAGCGTGTTGGGCAAGCTGGCTCTCTTGGCAGGCGGCATGCTCGAACCCGTGAGCCGGAAGAACATCCAGAAGCTGATGGATGGACTGCGATCGTCCCTCGCTTACCCGCCGGCGCAGGCGATCGCGCAGCCGGCGCCGAGCGAAGCAGTACGGGGCGCGCCCGCTCAGCAGCCGGTGCAAGCGCCCCAGCCGGAGCCGCCGAGCGCAGCAGAGCAAGGCACGCTGGCCGCGCCTGCGCAGTCGACGGCAGAGGAATTGCCCCCGCCAGAGTAGTTCAGGGTTGGCGCATACCGGACCGAGAAAACTCGACCCCGGCCCCAGAGATTGTCTCGCACGCGGGATTCTCCCGCCTGCCACCCCTTTCCGGCGCCAATTTGTACGATGAATCACCATGAATTGTGACGCCCGTCACTCGCGGTCTGCTGCCTTTCGTCTAACGTTCTGAGTTGTTTTGCATCAGGCGATTTGCATAAGACTTACGACTACTGATCTCCCCGGTGTGCACCGTGTTAGACTGGCGCGCAGCCAAGTTCCCGATTCGGAGGGCGCGTTCGGCCTAGCGACTTTATCCCTGTTCCCGTCAGGTTTGCGCCTGGTGTCACCGGGACGATGGGGAGCGCGCCGTTCGAATTGGGGAACCTGGTGGCGTTCGCGCCAGCAGTGCGATTTATCTTCCCTTGCCGTCATTCAGCCTTGCGCCCACACGGCTGGCGAGCGTGGTTCTGAAACGCCCGCGCAGCCTCAAGTTGCGAATCCAGCACGACAACCTCGATGGCCTTTAAAGGAAGTGCTGGGGAAAGGGAGCAGTAATGAGAAGGTTCTTGACCTCACTGGGTTTTGTCGCTCTTGCAAGTCCGCTTTTCGCCACCGATGGTGGTGCACCTCAGATGTACCATCAGAATTACAATCCTCTGGGCAATGTCACTCTGTCGACGATCGTGGCGGCAATCCCGATCCTGACACTCCTGTATTTCATCGCCCTCCATCCGCACCGGGACAAGCAAGGCGTTCGCCATCGCGGCATCAGCGCACCTTATGCCGCCTTCTACGGTGTTGTGGCCGCTTTTCTGGTCTCATGCGTGGCGTTCCGCATGCCCTTCAAATCGGCCGTCTCAGCCTTTGCCTATGGATCGCTCTCAGGCTTTCTGGGCATCATCTGGATCGTCCTCGGAGCCATGTTCCTCTACACGATGACGGTCATCACCGGTAAGTTCGAGATTGTCAAGGAATCGATCATCCACATCTCTTTTGACCGGCGCCTGCAGGTGCTGTTGATTGCCTTTTCCTTCGGGGCGATCATTGAGGGTACCTCCGGCTTCGGGACACCGGTGGCCATCGCGGGTGCCGTCATGGTAGGCCTCGGCTTTTCGCCGTTTGACGCTGCCGTGCTCAACCTGCTTGCCAATACCGCCCCGGTGGCATGGGGGGCAATTGGCACTCCAATCGTGACGTTGGCCCAGGTGAGCGGTCTCGATCAGCTCACCCTTTCCGCCATGGCCGGCCGGCAGCTCCCCTTCGTCTCCATTCTCATCCCCTTCTGGCTGGTGACGACTTTTGTGCTTATGCAGGGAGGCAAATTCAAGGACGCCTGGGAAGTATGGCCGGCGACTCTCTGCTCCGGCGCGTCATTCGCCATCATGCAGTTCTTCGCCTCCCAGACACAGGCTTTCCACCTGATGACCGACGTGGTGTCGGGCGTGTTTTCGGTGATCTGCACCGCGCTTTTCCTGCGCTTTGTCTGGCATCCAAAGACACGTTTTCTCCTGAGGTCCGAGCGCAAGGCGCTGGCCGCAGCAGCCGGCGGCTCGACTGCAGGAGAGGTCACACAGCCGGTTAAAGAGTGGAAATACTCATACACCATCGGTCAGACGGTATATGCCTGGTTGCCGTGGGCCATCTTGATCCTCTGCTGTGGCATCTGGGGCATGCCGTCTTGGAAGGCGTACCTCAATACCCTTTTCGCCAGCGTGAAGATCAACACCACGCTGCTTGGCTCAAAGTTAGCCGGTACACTTTCACTGCCCGCCTGGCAGATGCCCGCACTTCATAACCTGGTGCAGCGCATGCCTCCGGTGGTGGCGGTGAATGCCAAGCCAGAGGGCGCTATTTTTGCCATCAACTGGTTGTCCGCCGCCGGTACCGGCGTTTTTCTTGCCGCCCTGCTCACCGGCTTGACCCTGAAGATGAGTGCCGCCCAATGGAAGGAAGCTACCGCCCGCACCCTGCGCCGCATGAAGATCCCCGTCCTAGTGATCGGCCAAGTACTGGGCCTGGGCTTTTTGACCCGCTACTGCGGCACCGATGCGGTCCTGGGACTGGCCTTCACCGCCGCGGGTCCCTTCTATCCTTTCTTCTCCGCTTACCTGGGGTGGCTGGGTGTCTTCCTGACCGGCTCCGATACCGCCTCCAATGCACTATTCGGCAGCCTGCAACGCATCACGGCGCAGCAGCTTCATTTGAATGAGGTCCTCATCGTCGCCACCAACTCGACGGGCGGCGTCATGGGTAAGATGATTGACGCCCAGTCCATCATGGTCGCCTGCGCTGCCTGTTACGATGATCCTTACGAGCGTTCCCACGCCTTGGGGCCGATCTTCCGCAAGGTCTTTTGGCACTCCATAGTACTGGCCGGCATCATCGGCTTGATCGTCATGCTCCAGGCATATGTCTTCCCGGGGATGATCCCGCACCTACCTGGCAAGTAAAAGCGCCCATGGGTAGTGGCTCAATTGAGCCACTACCCCAGTCACCTTGTGCTGAAGTAGAGGACGTTTGGGTGAGTAAGCGAGTGTCATCCTGAGCGTAGGTGCGTCCGCCATGGCGGACGCACCGAAGTCGAAGGACCCCTATTTCCAGTCTGAAGTTGCGCGGCTGACATTCTCCTCATGTTGCTACCCGTTAACCTCAACCCTACTGGTGCGCCATGCTGAACGTGACAGCGTCGGCTGACTCGATCGCGATCGAGTCAGGCTGTTGTGAAACCCAGTCCACTGGCGCGACCAACAAGCGAAGCTGCGTAATCTCAGGGCGCGTTGCGGTGCGCCACTGAATCTCGTCAGCGCCGAAGTAATGCGCAAGGTCGGGTTCATTCCAAGGATAAAACCACACTTCCGATGAGACGTTCGGCTCCACGACGAATGCCCTCACATCCCGACTGCCATCGGCCCGGGTAATCTCCAGTTGTAGGCGTTCCGGCTTGCGCAGTTTCAACATCGGCCCATAGTGAACGTTGACGCGCAACCGCAGGAAATCGCCGCTCTCGATCGGCCACGCGGGGTCGCCGAGATCCAGCAAGGAACTGCGGTCGTGAATCGCAAAGCTTTTCGCTGCTACCAGGAGCGGCCGTGCCTGCATGGAGATTCGGTTCGCGCGCGAATCGTCCCGTTGTAATCCGAGAACGCCGGGGGCGAGTTCTTGCTCGGCGCGGTAATGCTGAAAGATCCAGAACCAAATCTCAGGATTGCGCGTGAAATTGGGCACGCCGTCGATGGGCAGACTCAGGCCGCCGTCCGGAAAATAGAGTCCCGAAGGGGCTGCCGCGCGCTGTAAGGCGGCGACATCAAGATGGGCCAGGTACGGGCCGACAGCGAGAAAAGACTGCTCCACCCCTCCTACCACGTTGCGGCCCGAAGCCATCCCGAACATGTATTGATAGGGAAATATCACGACCGAACCACCCGCTGCGGTGCGCTGCTGAAGATACTTCGCCATGGTTTCAAGCATCGCGCTGAATCCGGCAGGATAGCAGGCGTGGTCGAATTCTTCGAAGCCGCCCGGACACGCGGTCAAAGGGTATCGAAATTGAGCATAGCGGTACCGCAGGCTGGATGAACGGAAGGCCGGCGCCGGCTCCGCGAACAACAGCGAAGACGCCACCGCGATGACGGCCGCAAGCAACGATACCAAGCGCGACGGGAACGAGAACAAAACCGCACCGGTAAAGAACACCATGGGAAACACCGCGAACACGATGTGGTTGGGATCGGAGCGCACCAGTCCACTCTGCATGGCGAGAACGGAGAATGCGAATGCGCTCAGCAGAAATCCTGGGCGCGCCGTGATGACCGTAGTGCGGTCGGCAGCCACGGCCCGGCGGACAAGAAAAACTACAGCGCCGACTATAAGTGGTACGAACAAACGAATGGTGCTGTCCGGTGACATGGATGCAGGCTCGTTCCAGCGGTGGACTGACACCAGCGCAAGCGAGCTCCTCCAGAAAGCGAAATCCAAAAGGCTTGCCATACCGGCGTTGAAGAGGAAGACAAGTACTAGGAGCGTGTCTGAGTAAGGGTCGAAACGCAGTCCTGGTAGGTGTGTGAGTTCCTTGGATTCAGGGAGTGACGTTCAGTGAGGGCTGCTGATGTTTGTCATTGGGGCAAAGCTCTCGAT
>JBEKNL010000107.1:0-14083 GCA_049522855.1 Candidatus Korobacteraceae bacterium | reverse complement strand
GTGGAAATCTACTCCTATAATGATCATTGTTCGGCTCCTTTCTCCCGAGCCTGTTGGTTGGGTTCAGCACCACCAACTCTACTCGGGCGTGGGAGCCGACATTGTCATGGAATCAATTGCACTCGCAATCCTCTGACTGCAACGTGACGGGCGCTCGGAAACAGCCCTCCAGCCCGCTCAGAAGTCCTCGCACGCGGCGCGGGAATTCAGTTAGAATTCTCTGTTCTGCAACTGCGGCCCAACCGCTGTCCTGTAGGACCAAATTCGAAATCCGTTCATACCGGGCGCAGCGCGCCTGAGGAAGGTTCTGTCATGAAACTTACTCCCGGAAAACTTGCAGGCATCAAGGCCGTTTCCAACCCGCGCGGCGTCATCGCCGCGGCCGCCATGGATCAGCGCGGTTCGCTGAAAAAAGCGCTGGGTACCTACGCCACCGACGCCGGCCTGGAAGAGTTCAAGATCCACGTGACTGAGGTGCTGACCAAGCACGCCAGCGCCATTCTCCTCGATCCCGAGTGGGGGCTGCCTGCCTCCAAGCGCCGCGCCCAGGGTGCGGGCCTGCTGCTGGCGTACGAGAAAACCGGCTACGACAAAACTCTGCCCGGCCGCCTGCCTGACCTGCTGGATGTGTGGTCGGTGAAGCGCCTGAAGGAAGCGGGCGCCAATTGCGTGAAGATCCTGCTCTACTACACGCCGTATGACGATCAGAAGATCAACGATCACAAACACGCTTGGACCGAGCGCATCGGCGACGAGTGCAAGGCCAACGACATTCCGTTCTTCCTAGAACTGGTGGGCTACAAAGAGGGCCTGGACGAGAAGGGCGCCGAATACGCGAAGCTGAAGCCTGAAGTTGTGGCCAAGTCGATGGAAGAGTTCTCCAGGGACCGCTACGGCGTGGATGTGTTGAAGGTCGAGGTCCCGGTGAACCTGCAGTTCGTTGAGGGTGCAAGATCGTTCAAGGGCACCAAGGCTTACACCAAGAAGGAAGCGCTTGACCATTATCGCGCCGCCGCTGGCGCAACCGGCAAACCGTTCATCTATCTGTCGGCCGGGGTGAGCAACTCCGAGTTCATCGAGGACCTGGAGTTCGCCGCCGAAGCGGGCGTGAAGTTTAATGGCGTGCTCTGTGGACGCGCCACCTGGAAAGATGGCATTCCGATTTTCGCCGAAAAGGGCGGGGCCGCTTTCCGCGCCTGGCTGGAGGATGAAGGCGTAAAGAACATCGGCAATGTAAACAATGCGCTCAAGGCCGCGACTCCCTGGTACAGCATCTACGAGGTGCAGGAAGCGGTCGCCACCCGGTAGAGCCGGATTGGCGAGGACGGTCAACCATTTTCGAAACTATGGCGCGCGGGAAACCTCTGCGCGCCTTTGTTGTGGACCCGCGGCGGCCCAGCGACGAGCTCCCCGCGATCTCCAACCTCTATCAATTATCAACGCATGAAAATTGGAGTCGATCTTGTGATCTCACGAGCACGCATTCTCTTCACCTTGGTTGCGATTGTGAGCGTCGGCGCAGTGCTGTGGCTGGCCCCCTGCGCTACCGCCCAGAATTCCAGCTTCCGCAATGCGCCTCCGTCGGCCGCGGAGATGAAGAACCCCTATAAAAGCGGCTCCGCCGCGGCGGCCGGCAAGAAGCTGTATGCGCTGAATTGTGCGCAGTGTCACGGCAGCAATCTGCAGGGAATAGGACCGGCGCCGTCGCTCGACCGCGCTCCAGTCAGGAACGCGAAACCCGGAGAGTTGTTCTGGTTCATCACCAAAGGGAAGCTGGAATCGGGCATGCCCTCGTGGGCAAACCTGTCTCAACAGCAGCGCTGGCAGATCGTGACTTTCCTGCAGTCGCAGGGCAACACCAAGGCCGAAGCGAAGTGAGCATCCGCTTCGTCGAAAATCATTCACCACGGAGACACAGAGGACACGGAGTTTTTGATTTCTATCGGGTCCTCTCCGTGATCTCCGTGAATCTCCGTGGTTGATTTTCGTTGTATGCAGGTCGGGATTTGCCCTTCTTGTCACTGCTGTGATGATGCGAAATCCGCTATAACAGAGTGGTGAGTGCAAGCAATCCTTTCTTCGCTCCCAAGACGGCCTTGATCACTGGCGCCTCCAGCGGCATTGGA
This sequence comes from Candidatus Korobacteraceae bacterium, assembly GCA_049522855.1. Classification (GTDB taxonomy): domain Bacteria; phylum Acidobacteriota; class Terriglobia; order Terriglobales; family Acidobacteriaceae; genus Bog-257. The sequence continues at coordinate 11,957 of JBEKNL010000107.1, read as the reverse complement.
CTGGAACTGGCGCACCTGTTCGCCCGCGATGGCTATCGTTTGGTGCTGGTGGCGCGCAATCGTGGCGCACTGCGCGAACTGGGCGACGACCTGCAGTCGCGCTACAGCGTGACCGTGCGCATCTCGCCCAAGGACCTGGCCCATCCGGCGGCGCCAGCCGAGCTCTACCAGGAATTGCAGGAAGCCGGCATTGTCCTCGACGTGCTGGTAAACAATGCCGGCTTCGGCGGCGGGGGGGCGTTTCTTTCCACCGAATGGAACAACGAAGCCGAGATGATGCAAGTGAACATGGTGGCGCTGACCCACCTCACCAAGTTGTTTCTGCCGCAGATTCGCGCGCGTGAGGGCAAACTCCTCAACGTGGCCAGCACCGCCGCCTTTCAGCCGGGGCCCTTCATGGCCGTCTATTACGCCAGCAAGGCCTATGTGCTGCATTTCACCGAAGCGCTGGCGGAAGAGCTGCGTGGCACCGGCGTCACGGTGACCTGCCTTTGTCCCGGACCGGTGAAGACTAACTTTCAGAAGCGCGCCCATATCGGCGACACGCGGATGGCGACAAGTCCTCTGCTGGTGGACGTGCGCGAGGTCGCGCACGTGGCCTATGAAGGCATGAAGCAGGGCAAACGCATGGTTATTCCGGGATGGAAGAACCGCTTTGGCGTGCAAATGCTGCGCTTGTCGCCGCGCGAGATGGTGACCAAGGTGGTGCGCAAGATTCAGGAGTCGAAGTAAGAAGGTTGCTTGACCACTAGAAACAGCATTGCTCCAGATCGACGGCAGGCGGTACCACAGATCCCCTCGGCTGCGCTCGGGGCAGGCACTCCGACTCCGGCGGCGAACCGCCACCTCCGCTCAGGATGACATCGCGTACTCACCCACGGCTGAATGCTGAGCGCTGACTGCTGACTGCTGATTGCTTCCTACAGCCCAAACAGCTCCCGCAGCCGTTTGGTCTGGGCGCGGCTGACCGGGACCTCGGTCTGCTTTTTGTCTTCCATGCGGATCTGGTACGAGCTCTTGAACCAGGGCACGACTTCCTTGATGCGGTTGATGTTCACCAGATAGGAGCGATGCGCACGCCAGAACATATTGGGGTCGAGTGAGTCGAGCAGCTCTTCCAGAGTGCGGCAGTTCGATTGGCCTTCCATCCCGGTCGCCACAACGGTGATGATCCCGTCCTCAATCGAGGCGTAGCAAATGTCTTTCTGGTCCACCAGAAAGAGCCGGCCGCCCGACTTGAGCAGAACCTTCGCGGCCGGCGGACGCGCCTGCTGCTCCAGCATCTTGACGATGGTGCCGATCTGGTCGCCGGGCGAGCCGGCGGTCTCCAGCTTTTGCCGGGCCTTCTCCACGGCCTTCGCGACTCGCTTCTTGTCGAACGGCTTCAGCAGGTAGTCCACCGCGTTGACCTCAAACGCCTTCACCGCATACTGGTCGTAGGCGGTGGCAAATACGATTTGCGGCAGCGGCACTTTTTTGTCGATCAGCTTTTTGATAGCGCCGAAGCCGTCAAGCCCAGGCATTTGCACGTCAAGGAAGACGAGTTCCGGCGAGAACTCCTTGATCAGGTTAACGGCTTCCATGCCGTTCTTGCCCTGCGCGACGACGTCCACATCGAGATCGCGCAAAAGATAGGCAAGCTCGTCACGCGCAAGCTGCTCGTCATCCACAATGATGGCGGATAGTGACATCCAGTCTCCTGAATACAGAACTGCTTAAACACAACTATACCGAGATGGAGCGCCGGAACCAACCGGCGCAGGCAATCGGAGTACCCGGAACGAGTCACATGCGACATCCTCAGAGGGCATCGTGGTTCAGTCAAAAGCAGGTCCCTCTGCCCAGACTCAGTCCTCGGTCCGGATGACAAGTCTAAGGAATTCGACAGCTCTGGCTGATAGCTGACGGCTGACAGCTGACAGCTCCCGTGTCGTACACTGATTCAAACATGGTCGTCATCTACGGCATCCATTCGGTCAGCGAGGCGCTGAAATCGGGGGCACGCAGCTTTGAGTACGTCGGCATTGCGCGCGAGCGGCATGATCAGCGGGTGCAGCGCCTGATTGACGACTGCCGCGCCAGCGGTGTGCAGGTGCGTTTCTTGCCGCGCGAGCAACTTGATCGCACCGCCAACACCAACACCCATCAGGGCGTCATTGCGGTCACCAGCAGCAAGCAATACGCGGACGTGGACACGCTGCTCGACCAGCGCCACGGTGAGCATAGTTTTCTGGTGGTGCTCGACAGCGTGGAAGATCCTCACAATCTGGGCGCGCTCATTCGCACTGCCGACGCAGCCGGCGCCGACGGTGTCATCATCCCGGAGCGTCGCGCCGCCGGATTGACGGGCACCGCGGTCAAGGCTTCGGCGGGAGCGTCCGAGCATCTGCCGATTGCGCGCGTCACCAACATCTCGCGCACCTTGGATGAGTTGAAAGAGCGCAACGTGTGGACCGTTGGCCTCGACGAACGCGGGACCCAGAGCTACGACGAAGTGGATTACAACATGCATTGCGCCATCGTGCTAGGCGCCGAAGGCAAAGGCCTGCATGACCTGGTCCGCAGGCGCTGCGACTTCCTGGTTTCCATTCCCATGCTCGGCCATGTGCCATCGCTGAATGTGTCGGTGGCGGGCGGGGTAGTGATGTATGAACTGGTCAGACAGCGCCGCTCTGGGCAAAGCTCCGGGAAGGTCCAATCCTCCAAATGAAGCGGTTGCCGCTATTGGTGTTGGTCGGGTTGGCAACGGCGCTGCCCGCGCTTGCGATTGACCGCGAGGCTTTCACCATCTCGCGATATCAGCTTGAGGTGCAAGTGGACCGCAGCGCGCATGTCATCGCGGTCACCGGCAAGCTCACTCTGCGCAACGATTCCAACAAGCCGCAGAAGCTGGCTACTTTGCAGGTATCGTCGTCGCTGGCATGGAATGCCATCGCTTTGGATGGCACGCCCCTACAGTGGCTGGGCGATAACTACACCTCCGACATCGATCACACGGGAAGCCTTTCGGAGGCAATCGTCACGCTGCCCAAGGAAGTGGCTCCGGCGGCCACGGTCACTCTCGACGTGCAATACGGCGGCACCATCACTCCGGATGCAACGCGGCTAACGCGCATGGGCGCTCCCACCGACGTGGCGGCGCGCAATGATTGGGACGAGATCAGCGATCCCTTCACCGCGGTGCGAGGACTCGGCTATGTAGCCTGGTATCCCGTAGCAATCGAAGCCGTAAGCCTGAGCGACGGCAATGCCGTCTTCGACGCCATCGCGCGTTGGAAGCAGCGGCACGACCGCAGCGAGTTCGAGGCTGCGTTCGCGATCGAAGCGGGAGATGGCAAGCTGCCCGTGCGAATCGTGACCAACATGGCCGACTCAAGCGAAGGCAAGCTGATGCCAGAGGTGCAAGACGGCAAGACTTCCTACCGGCTGGTGGCCAAGACCAGTGTGCTTGGGCTGGGAGAAACCGTCCCGACTTTTGCAGTCGCCGATTACGTCGAGCTGGCCAGGCCTACCGTTACGCTTTTGCACATCGCCGATCACACTTCGCCGGCCCGCGATTACGCCGTTGCCGCCGAAGCCAACGACCCTCTGCTGCACGACTGGCTGGGCGAGTCGACCCAGCCGGCGCGCATGTTCGAGTTGACGGATCCCAACGCCAATCCCTGGCAAAACGGTCCGGTGCTCTTCACGCCGCTGCGTGAGGCGCCGACAGCAACCTTGCAGCTTCTGCTGCTCCCGGCGCAAGTGGCGGCGCGGTTCCATTCTCCGCACGCCTGGATTCAGGATGGGCTGGAGCGATTCCTGCAAACCCTCGCAGTGGAACGCCGCAGCGGACGACATGCAGCGTTGGAGTTTCTCGACCAATATCGCGAGCCCCTGGTGCAAGCGGAAGAAGCAGCGCATCCGAAAGCCACCAAATCCTCGTCGGACAGCAACGCCGCTAACAACACTCTCCTCAACACGAATGACGAGCTCTACCTGCGGGGCAAGGGCGGCTTCGTGTTCTGGATGCTGCGCGATATGACCGGTAATGAAGCCATGCAGCGCGCCATTGCTTCCTATCGAGCCGGCGCCGATAAAGATCCGAGCTACTTTCAGCATCTGGTGCAAAGCAGCCCCAAACGCGATCTGGAATGGTTCTTCGATGACTGGGTATATCGCGATCGCGGTTTGCCGGGGTTTCACGTGGCGTCGGCGTACACTCGCCCTCTGCTCAGCGAGACCAACAAAAGCTTCCTAGTAACTGCGACCATCGAGAACCGCGGCAGCGCAGGAGCGGAGGTGCCGGTGCTGATTCAGACTCCTTCCGGGGAGAAGAGTGTTCGCGTAGTGGTGAAGGCGGGAGAAAAGGGTACGGGCCGCATCGAGGTGCCAGTGGCGCCCGGCAAGATCGTGGTCAATGATGGAAGCGTTCCGGAAGCCAACCTAGGTAATAATGTGTATGAAATTCCAGGCAAGCAGCCGTGATGTTGAAAAACATAAAGAACAAACATCTACCCCGGATAAACACGGATCACTCTGTGGTGAATCGTCTTTTCGGAGACACTGTTATCATTCTGAGTCGCGGCTCCGCGACAATAACGCTCTTTAATTCGCAAGAATGAGGACGACTTGAGCTACATCCAGTTTCTCGGCGCGGCCGGAGTGGTTACCGGCTCGAAGCATTTGATCCATGTCGACAACAATGGCGCGCCACCGTTGCAGGTACTCGTGGATTGCGGTCTCTTCCAGGGGCAAAAAGAATGGCGGGAGCGCAACTGGCAAGACCTGCCGGTGCCGGCGAATGCGATTGACGCCGTCATCCTGACGCACGCCCATCTCGATCATTCGGGATGGATTCCGCGCCTGGTGAAGCAAGAATTTCACGGCCCCATCTACGCGACTCCGGCAACCATCGATCTGTGCAGCATCCTGCTTCCCGACTCCGGACACCTACAGGAAGAAGACGCGGCGTACTACAACAAGACGCGGGCCAGCAAGCACGTGCCGGCCTTGCCGCTCTACACCATGGAAGAGGCACAACAGTGCATGACGCTCTTCCGTCCGGTGAACTTCGACGAAGCCAAGCAACTCACGGGCGCACTGTCGTTCCGCTTTGTTCGGGCCGCCCACATTCTCGGCTCCGCCATGGCTGAGGTCTCACTTATCTCGAACGACAAATCATCAAAGCTGCTCTTCACCGGCGACATCGGCCGCGTGCGCGACAGCCAGGCCGCGCCCGGCAAAGTTGTACACTCCGGTCCGACCGAGGGCGAAGAGTGCGATCTGCTGGTGATGGAAAGCACCTATGGAAACCGCCTGCACCCGCACACCGATCCCCGTCCCGAACTGGCGGCACTGGTCCGCAACACACTCCAGCGCGGCGGCAGCGTGATCGTCCCGTCGTTCGCGGTCGAGCGGACGCAGAAGTTCTTGTTCCTGCTCAAGGAGTTGATGGAGACAGGACAGGTGCCGCGCGTGCCCGTGCACGCCGATAGTCCCATGGCGATCAAGGCGGTGCAGATTTTCCTGAAGCACACAGAAGAATTCACTCCCGAGACGAAGGCGCTGATCGAGAAATACGGCTCGCCATTGGAGTGGCCAAACTTTTATTTCGACATCACGCAGGATGAGTCCAAGAAGATCAACCAGTCGATGTATCCAGCGATTATCGTGTCCTCAAGCGGCATGGTCACCGGAGGGCGCGTGCTACATCACTTGATGCAGCGGCTGCCGGACCCGAAAAACCTGGTGCTGTTCATCGGCTTCCAGGCACCGGGCACGCGGGGATTCACCATCAAGAGCGGCGCGCCTGAGGTCAAGATCTTCGGCCAGCAGGTCCCGATTCGCGCCCAGGTGGCAGCACTGGAACAGTTCAGCGATCACGCCGACACGCCGGAATTGCTGGAGTGGCTGCACACCTTCAAACGTGCGCCGCAGGAGACATACCTCGTCCACGGCGAACCGCCGGCCGCGGCACAGTTGCGCGACGCCATGGTGAAAGCTTTGGGATGGGACGTGCAGGTGGCAGCCTATCGCGAGAGAGTGCAAGTTGGATGAGCGCCCTCGCTTCGCGCCAGATTCGCAGGAATTCCTAGACCAAGAAGTGATGGAGAAGCCCATCTCAAGCCGCCGGTTCGAAGTTCTGTTCGATAACGCCGAACCCAGCCTTGTTTCCGATGACGCTTACGAGCCCTACGGTAACTTCGGTTTCCCGCCTCCTCCTGCTGGCCGCCCCTGGATCTACGCCAACTTCGTGCAATCGCTTGACGGCATCACCACGCTGCTGGGCAAGCACGCCTCCGGGGGCGAGATCTCGCAGTCGCCGGAAGATCGCTGGCTGATGGACCTGTTGCGGGCTCACGCCGACGGCCTGCTGATGGGAATGAATACTCTGCTGGAGGAGCAGCGCATTCGCGGTCCCGAGAGCCGGGGCATCGTCTTCCAGGTCGCCGATCCGCAGCTACGAGGGCTGCGCGATCGCCTGGGTAAAGGGCGTGAGCGCAACATCTTCGTGACGCGCGCGGTCAATCTCGATCTGTCGCGGCATAAGGTTTTCGATGGCGATGTGGTGGACGCGGCGATCCTTACTTCTCCAGCCGGGGCTGAACGATTGCGCGCGCAGGGCTCGCATCCGCATGTTGCGCTCCTTGCCGCCGGTGAAGGCGAAACCTTTGACTTGCCCCGCGCCGTCGGCAAGCTGCGCGAGGAGCTGGGCGTGAAGTACTTGCTGTGTGAAGGCGGACCAACCCTCTACGGCAGTCTGGCGCGTGCCGATCTGGTGGACGAAAAATTCATGACGGTCTCGCCGGTCGAAGTGGGACAAGTGGTCCCACCCGAGCAGGAGCGCCTTGCCAGCGAGCAAACCACGCCCGCGTTGTTACGGCCAACGGTCTTCGGCGGCCCCGGATACACAAGAGAGAACTTGACGCACTGGACGTGGCTGAGCTGCCGCAAGGCCGGCGACCACCAGTTCAGTCGCTACCGGAGGAAAGGCAGGGGCTAGGGGTCGGGGGTTAGTATCCTTTCGCAATGGTTTCCCGCGCAAATCGACTTCGACTTCTTACTTCGCCCTCTCCAACAATTCGGCCGCGCGGTTGATGGCATTCGTCAGCAACTGCAACTGCTGCTGCATGGTCGTCAAATCTTTCTTGTCGATGGCCTCATTCACTCCGGGAATGACCACCGCTGCATACCCCGTATATTCGCCCGGCGCATAGATGGCATGTCTGAACCAGGGACGATCGGGCAGACCGTCGATGAGGAATGCGCGTTCGATATTGCGCAGAATCAGGTTCATGCCGCCGGGATCTCCCAGCGGCTTGTTCTGCAATTGCAACACGGCGGCCCCGGCTTTCTCCAAGCGTGCCGCCGCTTTCGAAGCCTCTGCGAACGACGGCTCCTGTTCGCCGAAAGCCTTCTTTGCCTTCGGTTCGGCAGCCTTCAAGTACTCGCCAATCTCTTTACCGTAGTCCTGATAATTGAGAGGCAAAACGTCGGCCGAGGCGATGCGAATAACTTCCAGTCCACAGACCCGCGCCATCTCCTGCTCATAGACAAATGTGGGATCGCCAAACTTGGTGAACCAGGCGAAGTTGTCGAATGCCGAATGATAGACACCATAAGGCCCGCGGGAGCCGATGTCGGCGGAAGGCACACCCAGGTGCTGCAGGAAAGCGGTGTAGTCGGAACCGCTGCCAAGATTGCCGACGCGAACATCGTGCTGGACCGGGGCTGCCGGTTCTACTGCCGGAGCACCTGAGGACTCAGGCTCCGGCGGCTTGGGGCGCTCCTGCTCCTTCTTCTCAGCGGTGGCTTTCCACTGATCGTAAATGCTGCCACCTTTCGGACTGGGCACTGACTTGGCGATATCGCGCAGGTACTGCTTCAAACTTGGCACCGACGACGCGCCGAAGTCGGGGCCGGAAACTGCGGCGTCCATGTTGAAATAGGCGACGGCCCGGCTGAGTTCCTTGGCGTGCTGCTCGGCGAACTCCGTCGAACCTATCAGCCCTTCCTCCTCGGCATCCCAACTGGCGAAAACGATAGTGCGCTTGGGGTGCCATCCAGTCTTGAGCAACTGCCCCACGCCGTGCACCGCTTCCAATTGCGCAGCGGTGCCGCTGTTTGGGTCCACCGCGCCGTACACCCACGCATCGCGATGATTGCCCGTGACTACCCACTCGTCGGGAAGCTGCGATCCGCGCGCCATCCCAATCACGTCGAAGATGGTGACGAACTGGTAGTCCTGCTTTAGCGCCATGTGCACCTTAACCGGCCCCGGGCCGACGTGATAGGTGAAGGGCAACGCACCTTGCCACTCGCGCGGCGACTCCGGTCCGCCGAGGTTGGCCATGATGGGCGTGGCGTCGGCATAGGAGAGCGGAGTGGTCGGAACCTTCGGCATGTCCGTGGCGCTCTCGGGCGCGATGCGTTTGCTGTCGGGCAGATCGGGCACGGAGGCAATCCCCGGCGTGGTGGGATCGCCGGGATAGCGGAACAGGTACTGGATGGATCCGCGCTGCACGGCTGTATCCGGGCGCCACGGCCCCGTGGGATACTTGTCGCCTTTGAAATAGCCGTCGTCCCACGGATCGGAGTAGATGATGACGCCTGCCGCTCCGTACTGCTCCGCAACAAAGGTTTTCACCCCGCGAAAGTTCTCTCCGTAGCGGACGATGACGATCTTGCCCTTCACGTCAACGCCCATCTCCTGCAGCTTCTTAAAGTCCTCGAGACGGCCATAGTTGGCGTACACCACATCGGCGGTGACGTCGCCCGATGGCGAGAATTCGTTGAAGGCGGGCAGAATGCGCGGATCGTCCTGGAAGGGGTCGTCGCTGACATGCTCGGGCGAGGGGCCGATCATGGTGACACCCTTGGGCGCAACCACCTCGACCTTGATGTCGAGAGGCAGGTTCATCCAGACCTTGTACTGCTGGATGTAGGCATCGAGCCCGGCGGCCTTGTATTTATCCAAAACGTACTGAGCCGTCTTCAGGTCTTCCGGCGATCCGGCAACGTGGGGCGCGGCGGTCAGGAATTGCAGATGCTCCCTGGCCAACTGCGGATCGGGCACCGCCAGAAAGGTCTTCTCCGCTTTCAGCTCAGGGCCGGGATCACGAAATCCGAATATGGTTGCAGGCGGTGTGAATGGCTCAGCCGGAGATTTCTCCTGAGTGGGAACCAGCGGCGAATAGAAGAGAGCGCAACCGAGCACAGCAACTAAGAAGCGGATCAAATCATTACCCTCGTAAAAATTGTGGCGAGCTTAGAAGACATCAAGCCAGCTCAGAAATCGGTTTGTATCAGGGCACGGCTTCAGCCGTGCCGCAACGGGCCAACAACGACTTGGGCTTTAGCCCCTGAGGAGCTGTTTTTGCAAGGGCTAAAGCCCCGACCTTTTCTACGCTTCTTCGGCACGACTAAAGTCGTGCCCTGATACAGAACTATTTATCGCGGATCGCCGGTCAGTCACGCTCGACACCGAACGGCGTGCTCAGGTCAAACGAAAACCCACCCAAGCAAAAGAAGCTTGGGTGGGGCCCCCTCGAAGGAGTGGTAGGCTGGGCGACTCACCTCTTATTCAACCCATCAGTTGCTCATCCAGAAGTTCCAAAGCGTCGTCGACGCGCTCTGCGCCCCGACGCTGAAGATCGACTGCCCCAGGTCGCGGGCGTCGATCATCGTCGATGCCCGGTCATAATGGACCCACGGGGTCCCCTTGAGGTGCGTGTCCTGGTACGGTCCATCGTTCGGATCGTTCGCCGCCACCTCTTGGAACCACGCCGCGTTAAGGTCTCCGCCCAAAGACGCAGCGTAGCCGAACCCGAACTGCAGGCTGTCATCGGGGTAGAGCATCTGGGTACGGAATCCGATCACGTTGTGCAGCCCCTGGAACACGGGCCACCAAGCATCGAACGCCGTGTAAGGATTGTCGCTAGCGCCGGCTTCGTTCTGCCGATCATACATCGACGGAACCACCTCGCACGACATGATGACCCAAGTGGCAAGCACGCCGCCCGCGGCGGCGCCGAAACCGGGGTTCCCTCCCGTACCGATGTTCGGCACATACCACAGGTCCCCGTAGTTCGAGAGGGTGGTATTCAACAGCCAGTCACCGTGCGGCTCGGTGTACGCGACGTTCACGGCGTTGAGATAGTACTTCGAGATGGTCCGACGACTTCAGAAGGATAGGCGACGTACCATTGCGTCCTGTTGACCGGCGGTGTCCACCCCGGGAAAATACTGTCCAGAAAAGTGAGGCCGGACAGGAACTTGTTCGCCATGTCCACGTAGGCGCCGTTGTTGGGCCAATCCTGGTTCGCGTACTCGCCGAGAGTGATGTCCGCCGGATCTCCCGCGCCTCCGGTTGCGGTCTCAGGCCGCATCTCCATCCGCGGCGATGCCTCTGATACCTCTTTTGGCTTGGTCGGAGTTATTCCACTAGGTGCGGCGGCCAAATCAGGGATCGGTTCGAGCGCCTTTCCAATCGGAACGTAGCCGGCAACCCTGATGCTCGATATCTTCTTCTCCCCGGGCTGAATAGTGGCCGCGAAACGGTAGACCGGTTGCAGGTAGTTCGCGTTGCCGTCGTAATAGGCAACGTCGATTTTGTCGACGGTCGCCCGTGTGCCTGCCGCGGAAAGCTGAGGGCGCAGCTGCCGTTCGATGTCGGCGCGCACTTGCTCAGCCGTAATGCTCGTCCGGATGCGGTCGCCCAGCGACGCCGCGCGCCAGCGCCGCAAGGCCCCGACCATCGATCCGTCATTCGCCAGCGACACGACCGCGTGCGAGCCCAGGCCGTAGACCCGGAACCCCGAGGCGTAGCGGATGGCTGGCGTGATTGTGAGCACGACCCTCGGTTCGGTTCGCGCCGGCGCGGCCGCATTCTTTGCGACGGTGGGCGCCGTCGCCCCGCCCATAACGGTGATGTCATCGGCGAACCGCAGCTCGGTCGCATCTTTGGGAATAAATCGCACGTCGCTGAGGGCGGAGCGTGCAACCTTTTGCGCGTTCTCCACGGAAACCGGCTTCTCCGGCTTCTCAGCCCGGACCAGCTCGGAGAAGTTCGGTGTGAAATTCGTATCGCCGGTCGCCGGGTCAGCAAACACGCGTACGCGGTCCTGGTCGTTCTGTCCGGTCGTGCCACGCACGATGTAGCTTTTTTGTTCGAGTTTCAGCGCCGGCAGTTTGATGGTGCTGAGTTTCTCGTTGAGAAATTCGAGCGGGGCTTTCGTCGCTGTAAGTTTGTAGATTTGCATTTCTGCCGGCGCGGGGGGAACAGCGACCGTAAATTGAATTAACGGCGTCTGCGCGGCTGCGGGCGAGAGCTGCACGATGAAGCATGCGGTGCAGAGCAGTACCGCAAACAACCTTGTCTTGGTCATAACTTCCTTTTTCTCTTTCTTGGAATTGAGTTTTCACCAGGATTTCCGTTTTAGCTGCCAATAGCCCGACACTGTATACTCTTTCTGGAGTTCCAGCGCATGATTATTTTCTTTGGCCGGCCCAGGGCTCGGGACAGAGTCCCGACTATGCCAATCCGAGTCCCCAAACTGCTGGTCGCAGCCTTCACTTCCGGTTTTGTCAGACACCCCTCCGTCCCCTCTTGACTCTGGATGGAGTTCCCGGCGCCACAGCCTTGGCTATCCCGCCGGAAGCGACAGCATGGCGATCCGGCCCAGCATCGCCTGCCGCACCACTTTGTCGCTCAGCACAAAGTAAATGCCAATCGAGAAGTACTGGCGCTGATCGTAGAGCAGCTTGAGCAGGTCGTCGAGCGGCGATGCATCGCTAGCGGGCGAAAATGCCGCCAGCAGTTTTTCGCAAACCTGCAGTAGTTCTCTGGGAGAATAATTGATTCCATGACAATGTCGGCTCCCACGCCCGAGTAGAGTTGGTGGTGCTGAACCCAACCAACAGGCTCGGGAGAAAGGAGCCGAACAATGATCATTATAGGAGTAGATTTCCACCCC
>JBEKNL010000106.1:0-14245 GCA_049522855.1 Candidatus Korobacteraceae bacterium | reverse complement strand
TCGTGAATCGACATCAGGTAGTACGCTTTCCTTCTGGACTCCGGGAACCGCCGCTCCAGGAACTCATCGAACGACTTCAGGTTCTCCAGCCGCCAGTACTGGCCGGCCCGCACCTCGCACAGGTACTTGCCCAGTTCCACGAACCTGGTATCACGCTCGTTCTCATGCCGTGCCTCCCAGGCCAGAATCGCGTCGATCTTGCTGAGCACCTCCTGGGCACGACGGCGATTCAGCTTGGGTGGCATGGGCGGATACTTAGTAACCAAGTTCGTCAAACAGACCAAGATCGACTCCCGGCTTGCGAATCAGGCCAGCCTCCACCAGATCGCGCTGGTCGAGACACAGGCCGAGAAAAGGACAGGTGGTACACGGGTTCTGGGGAAAGCGGATGCCGCTGTGGGGCAGGAAAAGTCCAGACTCGATCCGACGTACCGTGTCGTCGACCAGGGTCTCGAACTCTTGCCGCTGTTGGTCGGTGATGGTGGCCGGCAGGTACTGGACTTCTACGGTGCGCTTACGAACGAAGACGACCTGGGCGACATCATTGATCCCAGTCATCCAGGAATAACAGACCAGTTGCGGATCCAGGGCCGCAATGCCGTCCGGCTCCTCGGGATAGCGGGCGGAGCTGGTCTTCCACTCCAGCACACAGGGTGTGCTGTCCAGTTCGCCGACCGCATCGACGAAGGCAACAAAGCTGTTGCCAGAACTCAACGTGCGTGTGAATCGGATCTGTTGATGGCTGTGTGGCTGGTGAATCTGAACGCGGTCATCTTGGACGAAGCGCTCGAGCAACTGAATGCCTTGCTGCAGCATGTGGTCCCAGGTGTCGTTGCCTGAGTACGTCAGCTGCAGGTTCTTACACGGCGCCCACTGCTCAAATAGAACTGCCGCTGGATCTTCGCGACGGAACAACGCCGCCACCGCTTGCTCGAAGCAGCGGCCGAAAAGCATGGCGGCGCGGGTGTCTTTTTCCTGCCAGCCGTCCAGATAGCGATGCCGGTAACGGCGAGGGCAGGTCAGGTACTGGGAAATCTGGGTGTAGCTGTAATTCATCGTGATGCCCGTTCCTTCTGCGCACCTTTACCGTTGCTGGCCGGCGGAACGCGGACGGAGGTGGCCAGCTCTTCCCATTGGCTGGCCGGGGCGAAGCCGTCGAAGTTCACCAGCGAGAGGCCATTGATCACGGTGTGGCTGATCTTCACGACGCCGACCAGCCCGCGCAGGGCGTGCTCGTCGACCTCGTCCTGGCTCAACAGTTCGGGGTCATAGAGAAAATCCCGCAAAAACCAACCCAGCTTCCACATCGCCTTTGGGGTGCAGTAGAGACGGCTAACGATCGATCGTCCAGCGAATGGCTCGGGTTCAAGAACGGAGAGGCGCAACAGATAAAAGCGCTTCTGGGCATGCCAGCGATGCTGCGCCCCATCGAGCCGGACGAGAAATATGCCGTCCGAAACCTCAGATTGCGAATCCCGCGCGGTATCGGAGAGGCCGGGAACATGACATTTCATCCCGCCACCGCCTGGCTTGGGGGTGCGTAGCTGTTGAGCTGACAGAGCAGTGCGTCGCGGTCCTTCTTGGCTGCATCGGCCAGCTGCTGAACGAAGCTTTCGACCTGCTCGCGAGTGGCGTCTTTGAGGGCTTTGGTCCCGCAGAAGTCGACGGCGTAGGCTTTCACCAACTCAGGATCGAGCTTGTGCTGGCGGATGATCTGGCAGAGCCGGTCGCGGACCTTGTGACCAGCACCACCATTGCCGTTCCCGTTTCCGTTGGTATTTTGGGGCGGAAACTTACGTTGATCGGAAACCCCCGCCATCGGACCGGCATTCGATCCGATCTCCTCGACCGAGCAGATGCCGATGCCATACGCCTTGCGCAGGGCACGATTGACGGCTCGGGTCTCGGCTATGCGCATCTCGGCGCCGCGGACCAGCAGAGAAACGTTAGAGGGATCAGCATCGCCATAACCAACGAAACCGGCGGAATCCTTGGACGGATACACCGTTGCCTTTAGAACGAAACGATTCGACGCGGAATCACAAAGTGAATCGACGGCCTCGACATGGATGCCGCGGCATCTCTTGCGACGCGCCAGCCGAAGCAGACCCGTGTGGGTCACGTACCAGGAATTGTTGAGAAGTTGGAGTTCACCTCTGCTCAGAGAAAAGTCAAAATCCTGAGATAGAGTTTTCAGCGACGCGGCCAATCGAATGGGCAAGGTACCAGCAATCAGCCGGTGGGCAAACCGCAAGTTTTCCCGTACCAGAGGGTAGTTTTTCCGCGGGCGGGCACTGCAGCGTTGTTCTTCAGACTGGCTCATAAAAGCTCCTAGCATATCGATTCATATATAAACGATAACATACGATATTATTAAATGCAATATAAATTCTAGATTGTTTCTTCTTTTCCAAGCGGATATATTCGTTTCGTGGCTATAAACAAGCAGTTCTTGGCGTTTCGGGTCTCGCCCAGTTTGAAGGACGAGATTCAGGAAATCGCTGCCAGCGAGGCGAGAAGCATTTCGCAGATCTGCGAGTTGCTGTTAGTTGAAGGCGTTGAGGCCTACAAGAAGGACGGGGCCAAGTTCATCCAGCGCCTGGTCGCCAAACAGAAGCTGAGGACAAAGTAAGGGCTTCCGATCTGGTTATCATTAGTACTCTATCTAGGGCGTCGCTGACCAGTCTTGCCAGAGAAACAAAGCGAACATGCTCCTTACTGGCGCGATAAGCGCGGACATGAAGTGGATTTCGTGCTGACGCCGCGCCGGGGAAAGCCTCTGGCCATAGAGTGTAAGGGTCGGCAAGCGATTTCGATGCTGCCAACCGGCAGGCATTCCGCAAACAGTACTATTTGCCGCTCTCAGCTTCCTTCAGGATCCCGATCATGGCGGCGGGAGTAATAATTCTGGTGGATTTGTGCTGTTTCAGGGAGAGGAGTTCCTTGTCGCCGGTTACTAGGAACTCGGCCTGGCTGGCTTCAGCCAGCGCGAGCAGATAACTGTCCTTGGGATCCGGCGCGACGGGGTCAGAGGGTAGGTCCCGGCAAAAAAAAGAGAAGTCCCGAAGGCCGGCGGCGAGCAGCTCAGCCGCGCTGGCGCGAAGCTTCGCCCGGAAAAACGGCCGGGCGGCGACATCGCGGAGCTCCGCTATGAGCGCGTCACAGGCGACGAGCGTGACCGTCTTGCGCTCCCAAGCGTCGAGAAGCTTGGCTGGCGCGCCCAGAGGAGACAGGAGCGCGGAGAGCAGGATGTTGGTGTCGAGGATGAGGCGCATCACGACCTTTTGGCGCGCTCCCGGTAGTGTTTCGCGCGGACGTGTTCGACGGCCTCGTCAATCATCTTCTGGAGCTCGTCCGGGGAAACGTCGGCGAAAGCTTTGCGGGCTTCGCGTACTGTCTGATGGAAGATGCGCCAGCGGACAGCCTCCTCGATGAATTTCGAGAGGTCCCCCTTCTTCATGCCCTGGGAACCCAGAAAGGTTCGCAAGGCATGATCGGCCTCCCTGGACCAGGTAATGGTCAAACGGGTGGTTTCTGGTTCGGACACGTTGTTCCTCGTCATATAAGCATATACCCATCTATTAGTATAGATGATTAAGCGGTTTTTGAACAGGGGCGTCTCCGGAGAGTCCGGGAACATGACGTTTCATCACGCTACCTCCTGGCTTGAGGGTATGTAGCTGTTGAGCAAGCTGCTGCACGAAGCTTTCGACCTGCTCACGACTGGCGTCTTTCAGGGCTTTGGTCCCGCAGAAATCAACAGCGTAGGCTTTGACCAGTTCCGGATCGAGCTTGTGCTGGCGGATGATTTGGCAGAGCCGGTTACGCACCTTGTGACCGGCACCGTTGCCGTTGCCGTCCCCGTTTTCGTTGGCATTCTTGGGCGGAAACTTATGTTCATCAGTAGCCGCTACGGTTGGACCGGAATTGGATCCGATCTCCTCGACCGAGCAGATACCGATACCATACGCCTTGCGCAGGGCGCGATTGACGGCTCGGGTTTCTGCGGTCCGCATCTCGGCGAAGCGGACCAACAGGGAAACATTGGAGGGGTCGGCGTCGCCGTTGCCGACAAAACCGGCAGCCTGACCAGTGTGCGACAACTTGCTGAATCTAGTGCGAGGCTTCAAAGCCAGGTCCAAATAGAGATTCGGACGTCGGCCTTCTGCGGTACATACCTGGTAAGAACCAAAGGTACTCCAAGAGAACCGAAAATAACTACCTACGTTAAAGGACCGCGGTGAGGCGGTATTCGCGCAACCGGAGAAGACGATCTACGAACCTGTGGAGCGGCTTGATTTCATCGATAGAGGAACTCGCGTGATCAAATCCTCGGCTATGGCGAGGCGGTGGCGCCCATCACCGGGCGGCTGGTTCGCGATTCGTGAGCTGGTCCAGCCTGTTTTTCAGCAGATTGACATCGACCCCATTGCCGCGGCTCGGCTGAGCATTGCTGTCTTCCATTCCTGGCAGTTGTGCATTACCCAGTCCCATTGTGAAGATGCGATAAACCGGGATGTTGTTCTTCTCGACCAGGTAGCGCACTACCGAGTTCGCCATCGCCTGTGAACTCTCGATGCCCGCCTGCCCGCCCGACCCTGAGAAGCCCTGAACCACGATGATGTATCCCTTCTGGTCCTTCAAGTCTGCGGTCATGATGTCGAGCGCCCGTTTTGCCCTCGCGCTCACCGCGGTTTGGCCGGGACGGAATCGAATTTCGATCTGTGCCGCCAGGTGATATTGATCAGTGCTGCCGACCACCTGCTCCACCGTGTTCAGACGATTGCTGGCCTGCAGGGCAGTCTGGTTGGCCTGCTGGGCGCGGTTGCCGGCTTCAATCGCATCTCTGTCGGCCTGATCAGCCTTGGCCGACGCCTGACGAATTCCCTCCTGGGAGCGAGCATCCACGTCTTTGATCGCCTTGGCATTGGCGGCGGTGAGATCGTCGAGTTCGTTCACGCGGTTGCGAATCGGGCGGAGCTGGCGCTGTACATACTTCTTGCGGGCCAACGGATTGATCTTGCCCCAGAAGCCCTGCCGCTCGATCTCAAGCGGCTGATGCGCAGCTAGGTTCTGGTCGGAATTGACGTTTTGTGTGGAAGTGGATTGGGAGTTGCCCTGCGACGGCGTCGCAGCCGTTTGGTTGTCGCCAGGCACTTGTTGCACCATCGCCGGCAGCATCAAGGCGGCGGCCAGCAGTAGCATAAACAGCATTGGGGTCTTCATTGGTGGTTCCTCCAGACTCTTCGTCCACAGTGCGCTGCTGTGTTCGGCAGGCCCGATCCAACATCGGATTTTGGAGCTACCAGAGTTCATGAATGCCAGGTATCGCTCCTTACTCTGTTGTAAGTCCAGAACGAGTTGGTCCGCTGTTCTCCAACACGCAAACTCCGCCCCATGGTTTGTCAGGCTTGCGGCCTGCAGGATCGGGTAGAAGTGACAGCAGCCGCATGCCAAATGACAGTCGTTTCAACTTGGCCGCAGTCTTTAAGAGCGAACGCGTCTCGACCACCTTCCAGCCGTACTTCGCGAAGAATTCTGGACCCTCATGCGGCGCGAATTTCAGCGGCGAACCGGCCGCAACGAGCGGGCCACCAATGGCCTTCTGCAGCATCTTGAGAAGCGCGGGTGAAGCAAGGTCGGTGACCCAGAGCCGGAAGCTGAACGGGGCTGACAGATCGCGGGCCAGTTCGGCAGCGCCGTCGGCCTCGAAGTAAACGATGAGACCTTCGCTCACCACCAGCGCCCGATCCGCTTCTTCCCCGAGCCGCTGAAACAATGCGCGGCGCGCGGCAGTATCTCTTAAATCCAGCGGCACACGCTCGACCGCGCATACCGGACGTTCAGCGGCGAGTACTTCCTGCTTGTAATTCAGCATGTCCGGCAGGTCGACCTCGATCCATCGAAGCGAAGCGGGAAGCTGCATCCGGTACGGCCTGGAATCGAGCCCGGCAGCCAGATTGATGACCATGTCCGTGCCTTGCTGCACCTCGCGTTCGATGACTTGATCAACCAGCCAGGTGCGAGCCGTGTAAGACCAAGAATGCCGCTCGGCAAATGGCATGGCGGCGGCGATTTGCATGCCACGATCCCCGGCTAACCTACGCGCATACGGGTCGCGGAAGACAGCATCAGCACGCTCGCTCTCTTGTGCACGGTACACCGCTACCCACAAAGCGGTATCGGAAATGTGGCGAATTGGATTTGCTGCGCTCATGATGGAGAATCATACCCGCTCGCAAGGGGCGAAGCATGCACTCCTGGCAACTGTTGATAGGAGGTGAGCCTGACGGCATGTTCCGTCACAATCAAGCATGAAAGGAGGACGGGGGCTGATCTTTTCTGTCTCTGTTATCAATAGCTTGCGTGGGGGCGTCTTGCACGGCTAGACTGCTGCCCATGGGCAAGACCAAGAAACGTCGTCGCCTGCCCAAAGGCGTGCGAGCATTGTTTGCCCGTTTCGGCAGCGAGGGCGGGAAGATCGGCGGAAAGGCCAGATGGGAAGGGACGACACCAGAAGAGCGTAGCGAGATAGCAAGAAAGGCAGCCAACGCCAGATGGAACAAGGCCAAGTCTGAATAGACAGCCTTGCGAAGTCACTCGAGCGTGGACACGATTCTCTATCCCGAAACTTTCTTCCCAAAGTTTCGGGATATCGCCACCAGGATAGGGGTTCAAGCGATTGGGCGTCGAATCCGGGAGATTCGAGGTTTTGATCATACGCAGCGGGAGTTTGGAAAAATGCTGGGAATCGGCCAGACGCAGCTGAGTAAGTACGAGAAGGGGCTGAGTGCGCCCACGCTGGAGTTGCTGCTGAAACTGAAGTCTTATTCTGGCCGCAGCCTCGACTGGATTGTCACTGGCGGCGATCTCCTGTAGGTCCCTGAGAGTCAAATCCGGGTTTACCCGCAGCAACCTGCGCAACGTCTGCTTTACCTCGACGGTGACTTTGCGACGTCCGCCGCGCCACTGCTCCGCCCGCTCCATCTGCCCGCTGCGCTTGCGCTGGCCGAGATCTTCCACGCCCAGGCCGCGCTCACCCCGAAGTCCTTGGCCAGTTGTCGCAGCGTTCCCGCGCCACGGTCATAGGCCTGCAGCAGCTCGCGCCGCAGATCGTCCCCATACGCTTTCGCCATTGCCAGTTTGCCGCCGAGCCTCGCCAAAACTATACACCTGAGTTGAAACGGCCCTGAACCCTCTCTCCGGCGCTTAACAGTCTGAGAGCGTGCTGCTCTCGGAAAGGAACAACCGTATGAAGCCGGACGAGCAAAAAACCGACCAAAAAGAAATGGAAAAGAGAAGGGTTACACCAACGGCCCTAAAGAGGGCAGTTCAAACCGTGCCCAACGGCCATGCAGGGCCTGGGATCGTATCCACAGCAGACAATAAGGATCGCAAGAGTCTCTATGATTCATATCTCGGCAGTTTCCCTAAAAAGTCTTTCCGCATTCTCGATATTTGTTGGGCGGCCTGTCAACACTACAGCGAATTGAAAAGATGGCGCCGTGGTGTTGCCAAAGATGGCTCCGCACCTGATCGCGCATTCCGAGCGATGTTGGTGAGCAAGATGTCCCCAAGTGACTACAGAAAGCGGCCTCGTCCACGAGGGTGGAAGTAACAATTTTCCACCCATTCCACGAACGTTTCCACCCATGTCACCCATGGACATGACCCCACGGTATGGCCCTATTCTTCAATTACGTTGGGGGAGAGGTAAATGACGAGTCTTTCAACGCTTTTCAGACAGTACCGAAGCGTGAATCCAATGGCGAAGCATCTGAATTCCCAGCCCTCACGCGTACGGGTATTTCTGCTCAATCCGATTCTCCACTGAAGGAGTGCAATATGAAAGAGACAGTTGTCACACCAACATCCGTGAACAGGGCAGTTCAACCTGGTAACACGCCTACGGCGTCGAACAATATCGCTAAACCCGGTGTTCCCCCCACTGTTGGACGAAGAGAAATGGAAAACAAAACCGTTACACCGACGTCCCTGAACAGGTCAGGCCAAGCCAATGCTAAACCTACGGCGTCGAACAACGTTGCTAAACCCGGTGCCACACCCACTGTTGGAGGAAAAGAGACGGCAAGCAAAACCGTCACACGCTTCGTGCAGAGCCGTCGCGCAAGGAGGAGGCTGCTTTGAACAATAAAGCAAAGACCAATGCGAAGAGCAAGTCGAATGCGACAAACAACCGCATCATCACTGGAAGTGAAGTTTTCGCCGATGGTGCGGTTGAAACCTTCGGCGAAGCACTGCCCGGACTGATGTTGGAATCCGTTGTCGATCCCGATCATCCCGGCCATCTCCTCCTTCACACCTGGAATGGCCATCGGGCAACCACAGCACGCAAGATTGAACACGGGGGCGTGGCCTACATCCCCAAGAACTTAGGCAGTGGCCTCGTGCAATCGGTATGTTTTGCCCCTCCGAGTTTGCCGTTCGGAACGCCAGCGAAGGTAATCTCGTCGCTCCGAGATTTTCTGTCGACTTATGCCCGCCTTCAACCTGAGGTGGCGGATCTGCTCGTGGCGTTTGGGCTGGCCACTTGGTTTTGCGATGTGATGACTGTGGCGCCGGTCCTCTATTTACTTGGGCCGGACAGTGCGGTGAGCCAGACCCTTCGTCTTCTAGGGTGTTTCTGCCGTCTGCCGATTCTATTGGGGGACATCGACTTCGCGGGCCTCGCGACGCTGCCAAGACGGTTGGGTGCCACGCTGCTCATCAATCAACGGCACCTCAGTCGCCGAGTGCAAAGAACGTTGCTCGCTTCAAACCGTCGTCACTTCGGTCTGGTTCACGGAAGCGAGCGGCTAGATCTATTCAGCGGAAAGGCGTTTTCCTGCGAGGATTTCCCTGGCGACGAGAGCGGGCTCCGAGTTTCGTTATCGCCGACCCCTGGTCTACTGCCGACTTTGAGCGATGAGCAGGAACAGCGAAACTTCCAAACCCGACTGCTGCGCTACCGTATAGCTAACTATGACAAAGTGCGTGGCAGAAGGATTGATGCCCGCGCGTTCGTTCCGGAGATGCGTGAGCCGGCCAGCACTTGGCTTGCACCCATCGCCGACTGCCCAGGGCTGAGAGAGTCGGTATATGCCGAGATTTTGCGGCAGAGCCGGGAGGCTGCCGGCGCTCGGTTCTTCGATCCCAAGTGCGTGGTGGTGGAAGCCGCACTCTTTTTCTGCCACGACCCAGACCCCGCTCACTTCTTTGTTGGTGATTTGGCAAAGAAAGTCAATGACCTTCTGAAGGGGCGGCACGAAGAATCGAACCTTTCGGATAAGAAAGCGGGGTTAGTACTGCGCGAGCTGGGGGTATACGGCGAACGCGGGGCAGCAGGTTATAAGATTGTTGTCACTGATGCCCTCAGAGAGCAGATCCATCAGCTGGCCTTCGATTACCAAGTACCTGCCGTTGATGGTGTGCGCCGGTGCCGTTACTGTCGCGTGTTCCAAGTTTTGCCGGAAGTTGGGTAGCGTGTACGTCTGTATGTATGTACGTTAATTTTGTTTTTCAGGAGTGCTTATGAACAAGATTGCTGAGCAAGCCAGACTGAGAGCATCGCTCGAGGAGTCGGCGAGGTGCAGAAGTCCTGTAGATTTGTCGGTGGCGGACACGGAAGTCGAGGACGGGAAAGTGCAAATCGAACAAGTCGGCTGGGTCCATGGCTCGCACCTCTTTGAGTTGCAAGACGGGCGGGTTGCCTGCATGGTCGACATTGCGGTAACCAATCAGACTTCCAGGACCATCGACGTGGTCGACGTCGAGTTGCGGGCGACTTGGGAAAACAGCTTTTTTGAATGGCTGCTGCCGGTCGAGATCCACACCCACGCGAAACGGGACTGCAGCTACTCGGTTTATCGGTTCCCGGGACCTGGATCGGAGTTTGCGTACAAGGAGGTCATCAACCACCGCTTGCTGGAGCACAAGAGACTCCCAGCGACACGACCGTTAAAAGGGTGGCTCTTAGGAATCGGAGGGCTCATGCCCCCTGGGCTAGTTCACGGGCAGTGGCAGGATATGCGTCTCACGATCATTGGAGCTGATCACGCTGAATACTCCGCGTCAATCGTCCTCTGGACGGAACGGGTCCTCACTCGGACGAAGCCGGTGAAGACGCGGACAAGCATCTTCGCAACACCAGTGGAAGATGAGGCCATGCGTGCGCGAGATGTTACCAGCGCCGCGCCGAGTTCGCTTCGCCGCGCGGAGGTTTTCCTGGAGGAGTTTCGTTCCAAGATTGGATGCTTTCAGAGATTTGCCTGAGAATCGCGATTGATCTTTGGTCATACGCACTCCTAACGGGTACTGATGTCATCCATTATGTGACTATAGGATGACATAAGGATCCTTGTTTGTCAATGGGGATTCTGCAGTGCAGGTGGTAAAATCCGCCTCAACATGAGCGCCAAGGATACAAGGCTGACTTTCAGAATCCGCTCTGAGCTCAAAACGAAGTTGGAGGTTGTTGCGGCTTCAGAAAGTAGGAGTGTCGCGCAGATCTGTGAAGCGTTTCTCCAAGCTGGCCTTGTGGCATACGAAAAGGAAGGGGCTAGATACGTTAGTCGCTTTTTAGCCCTTCGGGACGCTCCGCCGCGAGACCGTGCCAGGGAGCGTTCCTAGACACGCCTGAATGTGGCGCGTTGAGGCCTCCAAGCGAAGGAAGGGTCTTAAGTTCAATTAGCGCCTGGTCGCCAAACAGAAGCTAAGGACGAGGGAACCGGTCGAGGCTTTTGCGGCCGGCGCCGAACGCCACGCAAACGTTTTTCCGAACGGGGCCTGCTCGCCTACAGCCTATTCGCGGTTCTGATCTTGAGATACGCGGATGCGGCGGTTGGTCGAGCGTCCGAAGGTCGCAGGCGAGTGGCTACCGTGGCGGCGGTTACCGCCGCCAGAAGAGGACCCGGTCCATCTTGTCCTATCTAACGGAAACCAGGCATTTGTCGGTGGGGGTGATCGCGGGTGCAACTGGGAGACGAATGCAGACTGCATCGAATCAAACGTCGTTCCCTTTCGCCCTTTCTCCTGGGCTTTATCTGCTCACATGCAGCCGAGAGCGAAGCCCAGTGCCGTACAGATTTCCCCCAAGCGTTCCGAGCTCAGAATCGCTACCCGGCGCCCTAGATGGGCCTTGGAGACCGTGACGACGTTGTGGAGATTGATTGCGCACGGATTTTTCATTCCGTCCTTCTCAGTCAGGAGGACTTCGGATGGTACGCCGCGGACTGTGGAAGTGATGGGCGCCACAGTGACGGCGGACAAGTAGCCTATGGCGCTGTCCCTGGTGAGCACGACGACAGGCCTTTGCTTGTCGGGGTGGGGGAACCGGTACAAGCGGACTTCGCCGCGCCCGATCACTTCGGCCACGATGCCACCCGTTCCCACGCCGCAGCGCCGCCCGCCACGTCCGGACACCTGCTGTAACCCCGCCGATCGTGAGCCTCGACCTCGCGTACACGAAGGTGTTTTAAGTGTTCGCGAAGGGCCTCTCGAATCAAAGAGGAACGGTTTACTCGCGCCCGTTTGGCTGCTCCATTCGTCGCCCGAAGCAACTCCGAATCCAACACTACCTGGATGGTTTCCACGTTGTGGAGGATACTCCACAATCAGACCCACAGTCAACCGGGCCGACACCAGGGTGCAACGGTTGGCGACGAAGACGTACTTCCGTCAAATCATGGCTGGTCGTCGCGAGCACTCGCACAAGCATTAGCGGTGTGGGATGCCTGGACTGGAGCCATTTCGAAGCGCTCGCCGTGTTCGATGGCTGCGAAGTGAAAGCGGGGCAATCAATAAGAAGAAAGGCCCAAGTTCATACAGCGCCTGGTCGCCAAACAGAAGCTGAGGACGAAGTAGCCGGTCGAGGCTTTTGCGGCCGGCTCGCCGAAGGCCACGCAGACGTTTTTCCGAACGGGGACGTGCTCGCCTGCAGCCTATTCGCGTTCCTGATTACCGCGTGTTGCAACTACATAATGGTGCCCTTCATTTCGTCACCGAAGTGGGCCGAGGAACCACCTTCCGCCTAGTTCTTCCCTCGGCGGAAGCGCCGGAGCTGAGAAACGCGGAAATCGCGACTCGCGCCTGATCATCAGGGGTGTGCTGGAACTGTAATTCTACGGGTATCAAGTATTGCGGCCTGAGGTTTATCATTGAGAGCAATTGCTCTGCTCGCTTGCTCCTGGGCAGTCGTCCAGACAGAGACTAGCGCGGCAGCGATATCGCACACTTCGCATGAACACTTGGCGCCACCAATTCACCGCTTCGGTTCTGATCTTGTCGTTGTTGCTGAGCGTGGCCTGCAAAAAGAAGAAGGCACAGCTTCCGCCGCAGGCCCAGGCTCCGAGCATTACCATCCCGGTACCGAATGAGATTTCCGAGACCACTCCACCTCCACCTCCACCTCCACCTCCACCGCCGAAGCAGGAGGAGGAGTCCGGTGTCGAACCACCGAAGCCGAAGTCGCAGCCGCCTTATCGAAAGAAACCGGCTCCGCCTCCAGCCAGCCGGCCAGACGTCAGCACTCCTGCGAATACAACCGGCAATGCTACGATTGCCGCTGCCCATCCTCCAGTAAATCCGGCTAATTGGGCTCCCGGCACCGCAATCGACGTTGACGTCAGCAGCGAGCAGGTGAGCCAGCAGAAACAGATGACCGTTCAATTACTTGAAGCCGCCGCGAAAAACTTGAAGAGCCTGAATCGAAAACTGAACCATGACGAGCAAGCCATGGTTTCGCAGATCAAGGCGTACATTCATCAGTCGAAGCAGGCCGCGTCGGAGAATGAATTCGAGCGCGCCTATAACTTGGCCACGAAAGCCCGACTGCTTTCCGACGCCCTGGTCAAAAAATGAGTCGCTAACATAAAGCGCCCGTTTTTATTCTGTTTGGGTGCCCGAGCCGTAGCTTTGCCGGCAGCCGCCTGCCAGAGCGCGTGCGCGGACCCGCGCCAATCCTGCCTCACCGCGCTTTGCTAGGTTGTAGTTTCGCCAAAAAAGAATCTTCACTAGCTTGTGGACTTTCCCGCTGCCGATTTTTTAGAATTAAGGCAATGGACTATGCAACTTGTCCCAAGTTCGTGGCTGGAAATTGATGAGATATTGAGGCGTGTGTTGAAGATCGACGGTAAGACATTTCTTAAAGGTAAGGGCTCCACGTCCATACCCGAGAAAGGTTCAGGCACGCCCAATGTTCAACAAGAAAACCGTCACCTCAAAGAAGGTTGCAGCAAACCGCGCCAACGCTAAGTTTTCTACCGGTCCCCGAACGGAGCGCGGTAAACGAGCCGCCCGGCTCAATGCGGTGAAGCTCGGTTTTTTCTCTGAAGAACTCGTCATCCCGCTCTGCGACGGCGAGAAGGCGTTGGAGAAATGCAGGGCGCTGCTAAATGGAATCCAGCAGGAGCTTCAGCCGGCCGGTATCATGCAGACTTGGTTCGCGGAGAAGATCGCCGAAACCCTGTGGCGAATCCGCAGAGGAACGCGCGCTGAGCGTGGTTCTTGTCTAGTGAATCTTTGGGACGCCCAACCCTACCAGAAGGGCTCGCCTTGGTTCGCTTTAGTTGCGACTGTAGCCGCTGAGCAGAGTAAGCTAGCCGTCTTGAACACCGCTTGGGAGGATATCCAAGGATCCGGTAAGCGTGCCCTTTGGTGCAGAACTAGACAGAATTCTCCGCTACGAAACATCGATCAATCGCCAGTGGGCATACGCCATCAATCAGCTGGAGCGCATGCAACGAGCTCGCAAAGGGGGAGCACGTACCGGCACCCGTGAGCGTTCAGGTTTCAAGCGATCAGTAGAGTGCTGGAGGGGAGTGCGCCCAGCACCTTCGTCCTTGCCAGAGCCAATCGCGTCCATCGCGGTCTGGAGTGGTAGACCTTGAAACTCACCCTGCCAGACTGAGGATAGACGAATTTAGTCTAGCCCTTGGCATTGAGCGGTGGCGGTGCCTCACAACTTCAAAACGGTTGGAATCCCACCTCCCTTTCAGGTTCATTTTGTATTCAAAAAGATTCATACTATCGCTCGATATGGTATAACTGTTATACTCATGCGGGTTCACTTCGATGAGCGGAAGAGCGGGCGGTTACGGGCTAACCCGAAAAGAGGCGTCGGATTCGAAGAGGCACAAGAAGTTTTCTCGCACCCGTACTACCTTGACCAGCGCTCGGATTTGCCCGAACAGTACCGGGCGATCGGCTGGGTGAGGGAGCAGCTGTACACCGTGATTTTCGAAGTGCG
>JBEKNL010000105.1:0-14565 GCA_049522855.1 Candidatus Korobacteraceae bacterium | reverse complement strand
TCTTGCTTCTCCCGCTGCTTGCGCGTGCCCATTGCCATGCGCACATTCTACGAACCAAGCCTGTGGATACTTCAACATTTTTTGCTCACGCATCTAGACTTGCACCACAGGCTGCTAGGGTTAAGCAGAGATTGCGATTGGCCGCCCGTCTTCCTCATTGCTCTTCCTGCGGTCGCGTAAACACCGGGATCAAACCCCGCTTCCGAAAGGCCGCCCGCTAGGCAAGTTTTGGGGAAGTTGAATCGGGCCAGCCTTTCTGCTAATCTAACTAACTGGTTAATTAAGAAATGCCGCTCGCAGTCTCATCTACGACACGGCGGGGAACTCGTCGCCAACCGGAGGCAAGCCGCAGCGCGATTCTGCAGGCGGCGCTCGTCGAATTTGCCCAGGAAGGCATTGCGGGGGCGCGCATGGACGCCATCGCGGCCGCCGCCGGCGTCAACAAGGCGCTGCTCTACTACTACTTTCGCGACAAAGAAGCGCTGTACGCTGCGGTGCTCGACGATTTTTTCGTCCGGCTGCTGGGTCGTGTCACGCAGGCTTTCGATGGGGCGGGTCCGGCTGGCGAGCGTCTGCTTAACTATGCGCGCGCACATTTCGATTGCATCGCCGAATCCTTGCACTACGCCAGGCTCTTCCAGGGTGAGTTGATGAGCGCTGGCAGGGGAAAGCCGTCACACCTGACGCGGGTGGTGGAGCGATACATCCGGCCAATCTCCGTCCGACTGATTGCGGTGTTGCAGGAGGGCATTACGAGTGGAGAGTTTCGGCGCGTGGATGCCATGCAATTCGCGCCCTCGATAGCGGGGATGATTGTCCACTACTTCGTGGTGGCGCCCGTGGCGCGCAAGCTCTTATCGAGGGACCCCTTTTCGCAGGAAGCCCTACAGCAACGGCGCGCGGCCGTTCTCGATTTCATCGCGGCGGCGTTGTTCGCCGACCAATCCGCTGGGGTGAAGCTGGCGGTGAAAGTAGCAAGCCGCGCCGAAGCCCAGCCAGGGGTCGCGTCGAATGCGGCCAAGACATCCACACGCCGCTTCAGGGTGCAAGGAAAACGCAAATGAAGCCGAAGGTTTTTTTCATCTTTCTAGCCGCTCTGCTGGTGATCGCGACCGGATACTACTTCTATTCCACC
Organism: Candidatus Korobacteraceae bacterium; assembly: GCA_049522855.1. Lineage (GTDB taxonomy): Bacteria > Acidobacteriota > Terriglobia > Terriglobales > Acidobacteriaceae > Bog-257. The sequence goes on along the minus strand of JBEKNL010000105.1, from coordinate 13,430 downwards.
GATCGCACCATCGACACGGTGCTCATCGGAATCGTGGATGCCAATCAAGTGATCGTCAGTTCCAAGGTCATGGGCAGGATTGAGAAGCTGTACGTGGACGAAGGCTCGAAGGTGAAGGCCGGAGACCTGATCGCAGAGATCGACTCCGCCGAACTTGAGGCACAGAAGAATGCGGCTGAAGCCATGATCCATTCCTACGATTCGCAAGTTTCTTCTCTGCGTGCCACCGAGGCGGATACGCTGGGCGAAACCAATAGCGGCGTGGTGAATGCACGGGCACGACTGGCTGCGGCGAAAGCCACGCTGGTGCAGGTGAAAGCTGACCTGGCTCGGATCCAGAGCGATTCCGAACGCATGATTGCGCTGGCCCAGATGGGTGTCGAATCCGAACAGGACCGGGTACGCGCCGACCAGCAACTGAAAGCGCAACAGGCCGTGGTCGTGAGTGCGCAGAAAAATGTCGATGCGGCACAGGCTGACCTGAACACCGCCATCGCGCGGACTCACCAACAGGGCGCTGCGGCCAGTAACGTGGCCGCCAACCAGGCCCAGGTGGCCAACGCGCGCGCGCAACTGGCCGAGGCCGAAACCCGCCTCGGCTACACGAAAATCTATGCCCCCGTGACGGGAACGGTTTCCGTGCGGGCCACGCGGCAGGGTGAAGTTGTGAATCCGGGTACGCCGATCGTAACCATCATCGACTTCGGCGACACCTGGGTGCGTGCCGAGGCCCCGGAGACGGAGGCAAGCTTCGTGTCGGCTGGCGACAAACTCGCGGTGCGCCTGCCGGCTGGGAAGCCAATCGAAGGCACGGTGATCTTCAAGGCGGTGGAGAGCGACTACGCAACCCAGCGCGACGTTAGCCGGCGCAAGCGCGACATCAAGACCATTGGCCTCAAGCTGAAGGTCGACAATCCCGACGGCGCGCTCGTCCCCGGAATGACCGCCGAAGTTTTGCTTCCGCAACAACTGACGAAAGGCGCGCGATGAGCTGGTTCAGTCCAAAATCGAGGCCCACAGCGGCCTGCGATGCGCCCGCCAACGGCGATGCCATTGTGGTGGACCACGTCACGAAAAAATACGGCGACTTTACCGCGGTAGACGACGTTTCCTTCAACGTACACCAGGGCGAAATCTTCGGATTGCTGGGGCCGAATGGCGCCGGCAAGTCCACGCTCATTCGCATGATGACGACGCTGCTGCCGCTGACCAGCGGGCGGGCGTTGATCAATGGGTTCGACGTAGCCAAGGACGCAGACTCAGCGCGGCACTGTATGGGCGTCATCCCGCAGGCGCTGACCAGCGACATCGATCTTACCGTGGAAGAGAATCTCAGCATTTACGCCAAGCTGTATGGTGTTCCCGCCGCAGATCGCAAGCGCAACATCGATGACCTGCTGCAAACGGTGGACCTGTTGAAGTGGCGCAACGCGCAGACCAAGACGCTTTCTGGCGGTATGCGCCGGCGGCTGGAGATCGCCCGGGGACTGGTGCATAGTCCGAAAATATTCTTTCTGGATGAGCCGACAACGGGGCTCGATCCGGTGTCGCGCGTAGCGGTATGGGAGATGCTCACCGAGGTCAAGAACCGGCGCGCGCTGACCATTCTCATCACGACTCACTATATGGACGAAGCTGACCGGCTTTGCGATCGTCTGGCGATCGTGGACCATGGCAAGCTGGTGGCGCTGGATTCTCCCATGGCGCTGAAAGCCAGCGTGCCGGGGACCAATGTCATTGAAGCTCAGTTCCTGAATGCGCCGGCGGACTGGCACGAGGAATTAGGAAAGCTCAAAGACGTCACCTCGGTACAGCCGGTGGGCGCTGACATGTACCGCATTCTCAGCAGCAATGGTTCGAAGACGACCACCGAGCTGGTGGAACTGGCGGTGCGCTCCAACGTGCAGCTGAAATCGCTGTCGGTGCAGAACACGACGTTGGACGATGTGTTCGTGCACTATACCGGCCGGCAACTGCGCGATGAGCAGGTGAAAGCCTACAGCTTCGTGATGCCCGATCGCCCGGGGATGCGGCCATGAATCGGATGTCGGCAATTGTCGAACGCGAGCTGCGCAAGTTCTTCCGCTCGCCCGCGCTAATGCTGGTAGCTATGGTCTTCCCCTTGGTGCAGCTCATCGTGCTGGGCAACGCATTCGGCGGAAAGATCAAAGAGGCGCGGCTCGGGGTCGTCGATCAGGACCACGGCACGCAGGCGGTGAAAGTTCGCGAGGCGCTGGCGGCGGTGCAATCCAACGCGCGGACGTTTGTTCCGGTGCCTTACGACAGCGACAAGCAGGCGATGGAAGACGTGCGTACCGGAAAGCTGGACGGCGCCATCATTATTCCGCCGGAATACTCGCGCCGCGTGTACGAGGAAAACCATCCGCGGATTGCGCTGGTGGTGGACAATACCGACAACTTCATGAGCTCGACCCTGGAGCAGGAATTCAACGACCTGACCAACGCGCTGAATAATCCCGAGGTCGAGCCCTCGCGCATTGTGCAACAGATCACGCTCGACACGGTGGAGTTGTATCCCTACATCGAGTACATGAAATATCTGCTGCCCGGATCGATCACGCTGGCCATGTTCGTCTCCGTCATGATCGGCGGCGGCATGTTGTACATCGACGATAAGGCGCGCGGGGTGCACGAAGGTTATCTGGTGACGCCGATTACCAAGTTCGAACTGGTGGCCGGACTGAATGTTGCGGGCGCGCTGAAGGCGATCATGGCGGGCATTGTGATCACCGTACTGGGATCGTTGCTGGCAGGGCTGGGGACTGTCTTCACGCCGCAAAACATGTTCTACGTTTTTCTGATGGTGGTGGCCACCTCGCTGGCCTTTAACACCATGATGTTCCTGCTGATGGTACGGGTCGAGGACCCGCTGGTGCCACGCGCCATGTTCGGAATCCTGAACACCCTGCTGTTTTTCCCCAGCGGCGCGATTTATCCCGTTAAGGCATTCCCGGCGTGGCTTCGCGGAATTGCCTATGTCGATCCATTCACCTACGCGGTGAACGGCTTCAAGGCAATTCTGCTGAAGGATGCGGGCTTCGCGGCGATCCGCACTGACCTGCTATATCTGACCCTCGCGGCCGCCATCATGATCACCATTGCCACCGCGCTGTTCAAGCGAACGTTATAACCGGCCCGCGTCGAGGGTCGCTAAAAACATTTCCGATCGCCGGCAAACTCTTGTCCGCGGGAGGCATCTTCTATTATGGGATTGTCCTGTCAACATTCTGGGTCGGCAAGTTCACAACAAGATTTCCATCTTAGGAGGACGGCATGAAGAGTTTCCTGATTGGCTTGGGGCTGGGAGTCGGCCTGGGCATTCTATTTGCCCCCATGAGTGGGGAAGAGACCCGCAACAACCTGACTGACCGCGCTAATGATTTAGCGAATTCGGCACGCGAGACCTATGAGCAGAACCGCAGCCGCGTGCAACGTGGAGTGCAGTCCATTCGCGGAACCGCCGAGCGCGCTATGGGTAAGGTCCGTTCCGCCGCGAGCGAGGGTACCTACCCCACGGGCACCGAGAGCCACTCGCCCAGCGGCGTTTAGATTTGCTTCCAGAAATTCTCATACCAGGGCAGACGAGGCGATCGCCTGCCTTTGTTTTTGCGGCGCAGACCGCGCTCAGGTGCTGGAAATTCATCAACGGCCCTCATTTCGGTTATTCTGTAGTTCCTTAATCAGCTTCCGCAGAGAGGAACTCATCATGCAAGTCTTGGAAAACTGGCACCCCCAGGGCGTCACCGTTTATATGGACGACAAGCGCTTCGTCAAATGTGTACTGACCGATTGCAAACTGATTTATGGCGGTGGAGACGTGACCTGGGAGAACACCCAATTCGTAAACTGCCAGCTCACCTTCGATGGCGCTGCGCAGCGCACCGTCGCCTACCTGCAGAACTTCGGCTTGATGAAGCCGCCAGTGACCAACGCCATGCCTTCCGCACAGCCAAACTCGGGAGTGAACTAGCTGTCAGCCCTCAGCCCTCAGCCGTCAGCCTTCAGCCACCCCGGCCGCCAGTGACCTTTCCTTTGCCGCCGGAACTCGGCAGGATTCGAGGAACAAACTTTCCCATCTTGAAGCTTGACATCGCGAGTATATTTCGATGATAGTAGAATAATGGAAAAAGGACGAGCGGTGGCCAAGAAACAAGATTCCGGGCAAATCATCCGCTACGCCGACATGCTCTCGGCGATGGGAACCGAACCGCGGCTGCGCATCATGCAATTGTTGTTGTCGGCGCATCCCGAGGGCCTGGTGGTCGGCGAAATTGGTGACGAGCTGGACATTCCGAGTTCGACCCTGTCGCACCATCTCGACAAGCTGAAGAACGAAGACCTGGTGAAGGTGCGCCGCGAAGGGACCTTCCTCTGGTACACGGCGAACACCGAAGCTCTGCAAGAGCTGCTGGGCTTTCTCTACGCCGAATGTTGCACGCGCAACAAAGCGGTCAAACCCGAAAACATCATCACCATCTGCAAATAGGAGAACATCATGAGCACTGATATCAAGGAAGTGGTGAAAGAGAAGTACGGCCAGGCGGCGCTCCGCGTCCACACCGGAGGCAGCTCCTGCTGCGGAGCATCTGCGGCGACGGATGCGTGCTGCGATCCGATCACGATGAACCTGTACGACGACGCACAGGCGAGCCAGGTCCCTGAAGATGCGCTGAAGGCCTCGCTGGGATGCGGCAATCCGACGGCGCTGGCGCAGCTCAATCCCGGCGAGACGGTGCTCGACCTGGGATCGGGCGGCGGCATTGATGTGCTGCTCTCGGCCCGGCGCGTGGGGCCGGCCGGGAAGGCGTATGGACTTGACATGACCGACGAGATGCTGGCGCTGGCGCGGGAAAATCAGCGCCAGGCGGGCGTGCAGAACGTTGAATTTCTCCGCGGCGAGATCGAGAACATTCCGCTGCCCGACAATTTGGTGGATGTGATCATCTCCAATTGCGTCATCAACCTTTCCGCCGACAAAGACCGCGTCCTCAGGGAGGCTTTCCGGGTGCTCAAGCCGGGCGGCCGCTTCGCTGTCTCTGACGTTGTGGTACATGGCGATGTACCTGCCGAGGTGCGCCAAAACGTCCTCTTATGGGTGGGCTGCATTGCCGGCGCGCTGCAGGATACGGAGTATATTTCGAAGCTTGGGGACGCTGGATTCGAAGCTATCGAGATCGAACCGACGCGGGTCCACAAGGTCGAGGATGCACGCGTTTTCTTGCATGACCAGGGGGTTGACGTGGACGCCATCGCTCCGCAGGTGGATGGCAAATTCATAAGCGCATTTATTCGGGCGAAGAAGCCGCAGGCGGAAATGCCGAAGGCATAAGAGATGACGACTATGCAGGGACGTTACAACGCTCTCTTTCTGTGCACGGGAAACTCCGCCCGCTCGATCATGGCCGAGGCGATCCTGAACCACAAAGGCAGGCCGAACTTTACCGCTTACAGCGCTGGCAGCCACCCAGCGGGCATGGTGCGGCCGGAGGCGCTGCGGCAAATCGAAATGGCCCGCCTGCCCACGAAAGGATTGCGCAGCAAGAGTTGGGAGGAATTTGCCCAGCCCGGCGCCCCCGAGATGAATTTCGTTTTCACGGTTTGCGACAACGCCGCCAAAGAAGTGTGTCCGGTGTGGCCTGGCCAGCCCATTACTGCGCATTGGGGCATTCCCGATCCCGCTGCCGCTACCGGCTCGCCCGACCAGATCGAGCGCGCTTTTCGCGATGCCTTCATGGCTTTGGATCGCCGGATCGGCCTGTTTCTATGCCTTCCGCTTGCCAGCCTCGACAAGCTGGCGATCAAGCGGGAGATCGACAAAATCGGCCAGCAATGACAAACCGCCTCAAAGTGACAGCTCGTCTCGGCTTTCTCGATCGCTATCTGACGTTGTGGATTTTTGCCGCGATGGCCGTCGGAGTGCTTTCGGGATGGGCGCTTCCTGGCATTGTTCCTTTCCTCAACCGCTTCAACGTTGGCACAACCTCCATTCCGATCGCGGTCGGCTTGATCCTGATGATGTACCCGCCGCTGGCGAAGGTGCGCTACGAGGAGTTGGGCGAGGTCTTCCGCAACAAGAAAATTCTCGCTCTGTCGCTTTTGCAGAACTGGATGATCGGCCCCGTGCTGATGTTCGTGCTGGCCATCATCTTCCTCCGCGGCTATCCGGAATACATGGCGGGACTAATTCTGATCGGACTGGCGCGATGCATAGCGATGGTGATCGTGTGGAACGAACTGGCCAAGGGCGATACGCAATATGCCGCCGGCCTGGTGGCCTTCAACTCGGTCTTTCAGGTGTTGTTCTACTCGATCTACGCGTGGATCTTTGTGACCAAGTTGCCGGAGTGGTTTGGCCTGCGCGGTTCTGTGGTCAACGTCTCGATTCGCGACATCGCGGGCAGCGTATTCATCTACCTCGGCATCCCGTTCCTCGCGGGGATCGTGACTCGCTTCACGCTGGTTAGGGCCAAAGGGCGGACGTGGTATGAGAAGACCTTCATCCCACGCATCAGCCCGATCACCCTGATAGCGCTGTTGTTCACTATCGTGGCGATGTTCTCGCTGAAGGGTGAGTATATCCTGCGTCTCCCGGTGGACGTGGTGCGCATCGCGGTTCCCCTGCTCATCTATTTTGTGCTGATGTTCCTGGTTTCGTTTTTCCTGGGCTACAAGCTCAAAGCCGACTACGCCAAGGCGGCGACGCTGTCCTTTACTGCGGCGAGCAATAATTTTGAGCTGGCGATCGCCGTAGCCGTCTCGGTATTCGGGATTAGCTCGGGTGAGGCGTTCGCCGCCGTGATCGGCCCTTTGGTTGAGGTGCCCGCGATGATCGGCCTGGTCAACGTGGCGCTGTACTTCCAGCGGCGATATTATGGCCCCGCAGCGACAGGCGAGCCGGTCATCCCGATCTGCGATCCGGCTGGGAGATGAGGCTTCGTCAAGGCCCGCTCTACCCGAACCTTTATTGCATGAGCCAATCGTCACGTAGGCTTGCTTTACTTTGGCAAGGCTCTACGTCAGAATAATGACAGCAAATCGGGCCCTAGCGAGGAATTCCGTGAAGTTTCGAGGATGGCTACTGACGTTGTTGTTTGTGCACGTTCTGCTGCACCCGCTGGTGCATATGATCGGCACATCAGGAGCGGCAAATGACCTCGCGCGCGTAACCGCCAGCTCGACTCAATCGGACAGCAGTCTAGCAACAGGCGATCAATGCGAACTTTGCCGCGTTGGACATAACACAATTGTCACCCCTCAACTGCCACAAGCCGATCTATTGAATCCGCTATGGATTCGAGTCGCTCTTCAGGCAGTAAACTATGCGTCGCTTCAAGCCGGCTACAGACTCCCCTCTCGGGCGCCTCCCAGCCTCTAATCCAAACTCACAATTCTGAAAACTTGCGATGGCGCGTCCTCGGGCGCGTACATGCGCATGCATTTTCCATTGCTCTCGGCGTGCTGCCCGCAGTGTGTTGCGCGGGCCAGGCACGACCGCGGAGCCAGCGAGATTGGAGAAGAGATGATTTCGACACAGGAAACAAGCAAGACGGCTTTGCAGTACAAGTTAATCAGTGCGATTGCAGTAGCGATGTTCTGTTTAGCGCTTGGCGTCATCAGCGCAAGTGCGCAGACCACGGGAAACTCATCGCTGAGCGGTGTTGTTGCCGATCCCTCCGGCGCGGTGGTGCCGGGCGCGACCATAGAGATCCATAATCCGGTTAGCCAATTCGACCGGTCAACCACCACCGACAGCGCGGGGCGATTCAGCTTCCCCAACGTCCCCTTCAATCCTTACCACCTCAGTGTCAACGTGACGGGGTTTGCGGCGTATTCGCAAGACGTTGATGTGCGTTCCGCTGTGCCGCTTAGTCTCAAAATCACTCTGCAGATAGCCGGCTCTGCCGAAAGCGTCACGGTCCAAGGCGAGGCGAGCGACCTTTTGGAAAACGATCCCACGTTTCACACCGACGTGGACCGCAGTCTGTTCGACAAACTTCCGCTGGAGAGCACTTCCTCGGAGCTGAGTTCACTGGTCACGCTGGCCTCGCCGGGGGTCGCGGCGGATTCCAACGGACTCTTTCACGGCATGGGCGATCATGCAGAAAACTCGTTTTCTCTGGATGGCCAGCCCATCACCGATCAGCAAAGCAAGGTATTTTCCAATCAGATTCCGCTCGACGCGGTGCAGTCGATGACGGTCATCGGCGGAGCGCCGCCTGCCGAGTTCGGAGACAAGACCAGCCTGGTGATCGACGTGAGTACGCGTTCGGGCCTGGGCTCGACCACGCCCCATGGCGACATCACCGCCAGCTACGGTACTTTCGGCAGCTCGAACGTGGATCTCAACTTCTCCTATGGCGGCAAAAACTGGGGAAATTTTATTGCGCTAAATGGGCTCAACAGCGGCCGCTTCCTCGATCCGCCGGAATTTGTGGTCATGCATGACAAGGGTAATGAGGAGAACGTATTCGACCGTTTCGACTACCTGTTTTCTCCACAGAACGCGCTGCACCTGAACTTCCAATTTACCCGCTCGTGGTTCCAGACGCCGAATACCTACGACAACCTGAACCTTGGCGTCGTCGGGCCGGATGGGCTTCCCGTCGGCCCGACCGACCAGCGCTCCAAAATCCTCACCTTCAACATTGCGCCCACGTGGACACACACATTAAGTCCGAATGCCGTCTTGAACGTGACGGGCTACGTACGGCGCGACGCCTACAACTACTATCCCAGCAATGACCCTTTCGCGGACCTTGGGCCAGCGAACCTCCAAAGGGAAACCGTCGCCCAGCAGCGCTCGCTTACCAATGCCGGCGCGCTCGCGAACGTTACCTATACCAAGGGCATTCACAACGTGAAAGCCGGAGTGACGTATGAGCAGACCTTCCTGAACGAGAATGACCAGCTCGGGATTGTCGATCCCACGCTCAATGCACCCTGCTTAAATGGAAACGCCGTCCCGGTCATTGGTTTTACCGATCCTTCGCAGTGCGCAGCAGCTGGATACCAGCCCAACATCGCTTCCAACCCGAACGCGCCCAACTCTTCCCTGTATCCCTTGTTCAACAATGTTCTGCTGCCTTATGACCTGACACGCGGAGGGACCCTCTTCCCGTTTGTTGGCCACACCGACGTGAAGGAGCTCGCAATGTACGTGCAGGACAACATCAACGTGCACAATTGGAGCTTCAATCTGGGAATTCGCGGGGACTTGTACAACGGCCTTTCCGTTGCCAGCCAAGCGGAGCCGCGTCTGGGAATTGCCTACAATGTCCAGAAGACGAATACGATTCTCCGCATCTCCTATGCGCGCACATTGGAGACTCCTTTCAATGAGAACCTGGTGCTCTCCAGCGCGGGATGCGGCTCGCCCGTCCTGAATCCTCTTCTCGCCTGCTCATCAAGCACGTCGACGCCCTTGGCACCCGGCTTTCGCAATGAATTCCACGCCGGCCTGCAACAAGCTGTCGGAAGGTTTCTGGTGATCGACGGCGAATACATCTGGAAGTACACGCACAGCGCCTACGACTTCAGTGTGCTGGGTAATACACCGGTCACATTTCCGATCGAATGGCATAACTCGAAGATTCCCGGTTGGGCGTTGCGCGCCAGTGTGCCGGTGTACCATGGTTTCAGCGCGCTGGTGGTGATGTCCAGCGTCGCAGCCCGGTTCTTCACTCCGCAGATCTCGGGAGCCGGAGCCACTCCCTCAGCACCTACGGGGGTTTTCCGCATTGACCACGACGAAGCCTATAACATGACCGCACACCTGCAATACCAGACCCCCTGGAAACGCGGCCCGTGGGTCGGGTTCAACTGGCGCTACGACAGCGGACTGGTTGCCGGAGCTGTGCCCTGTTACGGAATCGGCCCAGAAAACGATTGCCCGCAATCGACCATGCTCAACGGGCAACCCGCCATTACCATGACCGATCCGGCCGGAATCCCGCTAACCGCCGATCAGGAGTTTCAGGCGGGATTCACTTGCAATGGCGTGCATGCAACTCCGACAACTGCTTTGCCTTTTATTTGCCTGGCATCGCAATTCGGCTCCACGCTCACCCAGGTGCCGGCGCCGGGAGGCGAGAATGACGACCACAATCCTCCGCGCATCGCGTCACGAAATCTGTTTGACCTGGCGGTGGGCGACGACAACCTTTTCAAAGGAGACAAGTACAAGTGGAGTCTGCAGTTGACGGCGATCAACTTAACCAACAAGTATGCGTTGTACAACTTTCTGTCGACGTTTAGCGGCACGCATTACGTAACACCGCGCGCGCTGACAGCGCAGATTGGGTTCCACTTCTAGTGCAAATTAGTGCTGGCGGATGCTGGGAGGCATTCCGGCTTGGGGCAGTGGTTCTGAGATTCCCTAGGTGCTGCTGTGCTCCAGAATGCCTTTCTCCATCTTCTCCTGGCACGCGATGCAGAACCGCGTCCAGGGGACGGCTTCCAGCCGCTTGGGGTTGATCTCTGCGCCGCAGGAGATGCACTGGCCGAAGGTGCCCTCCCGGATCCGGTCGAGGGCGCTATCCACCATTTGCAGGAGCTGTCGTTCGTTGTTGCTCTGATGGAACAGAAATTCCTTGTTGTACGAGTTTGCCGCCCGGTCGGCGATGTCCTGTGCCGACTCGACATCGGCTTCGCGCCCGTCCTGAGCGGTGCGGGTCATGGTCTGGCGCAACTCCCGCTGGCGTTCCTCCAGCCGCTTTTTGAAAACTTCCAGCTTCTTCTTGTCCATAGGTTCGTAGCCTGCCGATCCCTCGCGCCGACAACCCTCGTGGGGCGAAAATTGGGTACGTGAAACCGGAATGATATGCGTGGGAGGAACCCACGTCAACTGCCGGACTCTTCCGCTCGGTCCCAAGAACTCCGGTTTGCAGAGGTTGGATGCTTACCCGCCAGCCCATGATTCGGCTCTTACTGCGCTATAAGAAGCGGCCCACCGGCCAGAGATTTTGGCCACACTCTCCCCAGGCTTGCAGCGGTGGCTGCGGCGGTTGCGACGTCCAAGGCAAAGGCGGCCCGCTGGCCGCCTGATTGACTGACTATTGTCGTGGCTGCTCTACACCATCAATTTCCGCCAGGAACCGTGCGCAGCTTACCCGGCATGAAGTGATAGGGCGGCCAAGGTCCCGTGATGGTGATGTGGCAATCCTTGAAATGCCGGGTCGCAGCGCTGTAGCGGTTCTGATATTTGACGATGGAGGTGGAATCGATGAGGTGGGCAAAGTCGATCAGCATGCCGCCGGAGTCAGTACGTTTGCAGATCACGTCTTCTTCGAGGGGTGAGAACAGCTTGTGCACTTGCATGGAGAGTGCCCGAGCTTTGGTCTGCCGTTCCCGGTCGCGTGTAGCCTGCTCCCGCAATTTGCGAAGGTACTCACCCCCTACGCCATTGGGAAGCTCGGCAACCGCTTCCTGCAGTGTTCCATCCTTGAGGAGCAGCTTGAAATGCATCTCAGCTTTTCCCCGCAGACGGTCGACCGTCTCCAGAAATGTCTTGCGATTCGCCCTGACCGCGCGGCGCAGGGCTTCATCGGAATCGAAGATAGTGCCAAAGCGAAAGGGCAGGACGGTCAGGGTACGGAAGCACTCACTGACTACATGAGCATGGTCCAGAATGGCTTGTTGATTGAGGGGTTGGGAAGCGGAATGCTCGCTTACGATGACGGCGAATTCTCCGCTGGGACAGGCGAACACCGGAGCGTCGTTTACGCCTCGGAGATTTTCAATCGCCACCGGACGCCGGGCTCGGATACTACCTTGAAGGCCCTGCTGCTCGGTAATGCAGTACGCGTACCACGCCATCTCAGTCTCTCCTGGGAGTGCTCGCACACAGTTACTTTATCGCTGTGCATGATGGAATGCTGAACTTGCGAACGTGGGACTAAAGGGTCTACTTCTGGAATCGGAGATAGCCTGGAACCACCTCCAACTTTTCTATCTTAAGCCTTTCACCCCGGAAACCGCAACCAAGATTTTGCCTGCGAATGCATTTTTCTGCCATTAGACTGGAAAAAATCCCGATTCGACCCTCCTTCGAAGACCGCCGTGAGTGGCCATCTCCGAGGTCTGGGTGCCTGGGTGCCCCATCCAACCTGGTTGTGCTTGGATGGGGATTTTTCGTTTAACCTCACACCGTCCAATGGAGAAAGTGAAATCGGTTGGCTTACTCGTGAATCGGATACAGGAAATGTGCAGAACTACCTTACCCAAGCAAAGGCAGCTTGGGTGGGCCAGCGTGCCGGCCCGGCCCTTCGCGCGCAGATAAATTGCGAGCATGGCGAGGGGCAGCAGGTATTGTCCGAAAGCCGGAATTGAGCTCCAACCGGTTGGCCAATACAACTGTGCTCATACTCGTTCCTCCTTAGCGACCGATTGAATCAAGGGTACATGGCGCGCTGCGATCGCCGTTCCCCCGCTGCCCTGGCCTGCTCCTTCCATCGTGGAACGTTCACGCCCATCACGAGGAGCCACAGCATCAGCGATAGTTCCGCGAGGATGGCGGAGGCCAGATTGTAGGGGGACAGATAGTTTACGAGCGGTGGTGACATATAAGTCAGCCAACCCAAACCGGCAAACGCCATCAGCGCGCCCAGAATTCGAGGCAGAAAGGTCGACCTGAAAACCAGGTAGCCGATCAGGAGGCAATAGAATCCGTGAACTACAATAGCGATGTTCACGCCCTGAGGCTGCCATCGAAGAGCCTCAAAGGTGAGTCCCACGAAGGCGAAGGACGCCGCCAGCAAAGAGAGGCGCCTGTTCACCGGCTTAAAGATGTCATAGAGGAGCAGCGTCACACCGACCATGCCCGCGATCGCGATGTAGCCCCCTGCGTAATTCAACCTGCCGCGAACAAATGTCTCGGTGAACCCTGCCGTCAGTAGGCTGAAAAAATTAAGGGCACCGGCCATCCTGGCCTTGAAACGCGGCGACGCTTCTGCAAACCGTTCCATTATTTCAGCTGTGCTCATGCTCTTTCGTCCTTATGCGAATAATGGAATCAAGTGTATATGGCGCTACGAATCGCCGTTCCCCCGCGCTGCGCTGGCCTGCTCCTTCCATCGTTGAACGTTCACGCCCTTCACAAGGAGCCATAGCATCAGCGATGCTTCGGCGATGATGCCGAGAACCTCAATGTAGGTGAGCAGATAGTTTGCGAGCGACGGGGACAGAAAGGTCAGCCACCCCAAACCGGAAAGCGCCATCAGCACGCCCAGAATTCGAGGCAGGAAGGTCGACTTGAAAATGAGGTAGCCGATCAGGAGGTTAAACAGTCCGAAAAATACCAGGTAGATGTAGGCGGCCTGAACATTCAACTTGATAAACATCAGCGCCACGGCCTGCAACTGGTCCACCTTAAATACGCTGAGGTACGGACTGCCTTCCAGGACGACTAATGG
>JBEKNL010000104.1:0-14606 GCA_049522855.1 Candidatus Korobacteraceae bacterium | reverse complement strand
CTCGGAATTGGCTCTACAGAAGTCGAATCTCAACGTCCGGCGTGAAATCCTTGGCGAGCCCACGAACCCGAGTACGCCGCTGGCCGTGCCCAAAATCAGCTGCTTGCACCACAGGCTGCTAGCTACTTTACCGTGCAAATCGCGCTTGCTAAGAAGCTACCTCCCGTGCAAGAAGCCATCACTCAATTCGGCAGGTGAGCGAAATCCTCGGTCACATACAATTGGCGGCCGCTTCTGATAACAGCCACTCCGACCGCGTTGTAATTGGGATTCAGGATGTTGTCACGATGATCAGGATCATCCATGAGCCCTTTATGAGCTGAGGGCAGATCCCGGTCGACGGCAGTGTTTTCCCCTAACTGGTCGGAAGGCAGATTCTCATTGGCGAAGCGAACGTCCAGAGGAGGCTCTCCCTCAAACTGATGCGAGACAGTCTTATGTGCGACCAGTAGCTGGGTATGTTTGCGGGCGGCATGTATCAGACGTGGATCCACGGCCAGCGGCTGAAGCCTCTGTTTGATGCGTTCTTGATTGATCAGCTCCACTAATTGTTTCTCACCGGCGGGATCAAACGGCCCCGGGGGTTCCTCAATGGAGGTATAAGGTGGTCCCGCCTGAGAAGCACGAGGAGGTGGGGGTGCTCCCGCGCTCGGAATCCATCCATCCTGAAGCTGCTGCAGAACTGTGGGATCGTTATTGAGCGGCAAGTCGGCGCCGGTTTGAGCATCTTGCATTCCAATGCCGAAGTCCTCAAGGTCGTAATGAGTCCCAAAGACCACGCCCTGGCCCTGGGAAAGCAGGGTAGCTCGTGCGATGGAGGGAGCCGTAAACATCGGATTGCGGCCGCTCTCTATATCCTGGTGAATAAGGTGGTTCGCCAGCATCAGCAATTTTTCCTGCTCGTCAGGCTGGCGTCCGATCCGCTGTTGGAAGGCCGCAACGTCATTCGAGAAATTCTGCCGCTGGCGGATGATGGTGTTGGCTCCGTGGGCTTCGGCCACGTCGTAGCAAAATGCCAGCGCCTGTTCTGACTGTAGTCCAAGCGCATTTGCCGCGTTTTGCGCCGAACGCATCCATGGCATCATCTGGTCGACCTGCACCCGCTGAAACGAGTGCTCGTATCCCAGCTTCCGGAAGCGGTCTCTCCAGGTTGGTTGCAGGTGTCCGGAGTCGTCAAGTATGCGCTTCAGAACGGCTTGGGAAGATGCCTCACACGGTCCGCTGATGGTCTTGCTCAGCCACTGCGTGTCTGTACCGAAAATCTCGGCAAAACGTTTCTGGTCGCGCTTTTGAAGTTTCAACAGGAGCGGCTGCAGGCTGCATTCGCTGAGACTCCAACTCCCGGCGCCAAAATACAGGTCTTGGGGTGTCGCATGAATGGCCGGAAATGGATCGGTCCCTCCGGTCTCGATGGTGGCAGTAAGCAGGATCAATTTCCATACCAGAGGGTCGCCTCCCCAGCTTGCAATGGCTGCCTTGATTTCCGCAACGGATAATCCAAACTTCTGCGCGGCAGCGGCTAAAGCGGCCTTTTGCAATTCCTCATTGGTCGGTGAAGCAGCGGGGGAATGCGCTTGCGGACTAACGATGTTCCATGCAACGGTCAGCAGGCGCGGACTTCTGTAATCGAGAGGGGAAGGGTAATCCCAGCGATTTCGGGATGTGCGCGGAGACGCCTTTTTTTTCTGGGCCGCCACGGAATGATTGACGTTGGCGTGTATGGCCAGCATGCCGGAGCCACTCTCCAGCATGGCCTTGTCGCCGTGTTTCGCTAGCACGACGGGATCGTAGTTGTCTTGCTCATTATCGAAGGGCGGGACCCGGATGCGCCCGTCGTAAGGAGAGATGAACGCCAGGTCCAGGCCATTCGGCGTGCCCATCAACTGCAGCGTGACCCATACGGCCGGCTTGGTGTTGGGCGCGAGCCTCAGCCTGGCTTTGCCGTTCTGATCGGTGAACTGTGGAGACCCGCCATCTCCTGCCGCCCCGATTCGGACATTGGCAAAAGGATGTTGCTCGGTGTCCATCACGACCAGCACCAGCACACCTTCTTCGGCCAGCATGGTGCAGGTCACGAGCAAAAAAACAATAAGCAGCAAGATAGCCCGCCAGCGATAGGCGAATCCGTCGACGTGCATTGGGGCTTCTTTCTTTTTCGCCCTAATTCTTTCCAGACGAAGTTAGTCGTGTTGCAACAAAATGGTGCACGGCGTGTCTCCCGCCGGACACCACGAATTGGCCGCGTGGTATCCGGCTTTTTCGGCATGCAACTGCACTTGCTGTCCGTCAGTCGCATGCGCCGGCAGCGAAAAATTACCAGACGCCTTGGTCACCTGGGCCTCGGAATCGTAGCCGATCACGCTCACCGTAGCGCCCGCAATAGCGGTCTGCTTGTCATCTTCAATGATGCCGATGACCTTGGCCGCACGGTCGTTCTGCAACGGCACCGTCACACTGGGATTGTGGTCTTCGCCCAACTGAAGCGGCATCTGGCCCTTCAGAAATGCCGCATCCTTTGAGGCATAGAACGTCACCTTGCCGTCGAGAGGCTTGGTGTCCTTGGCGATGACGAACAGCCAGCCGCCTTCGACCTTCATGGGCTCCCCGCCAATCGAGGACCACACTCTGGCGTCGCTCACTGGCGTCTGGTGCCCGTCCACCACGATGACCCTGACGCGGTACGACTCGCTGCCGACGTTCGACGTGGCGCGCGAGATTGCCGCCCCATAGCCGATGACGCCACCCAGCATGGCAAGGTACATAACAGCTTTGATCTTCGCATCGGCGTCCTTGAAGAAGACATATCCGAGAACACCAAGGAACAGAATCATGAGCGCGAGAATGCCCAAAGGGCTCTTTGAGGCAGCTTGGATTATGCCGGTCCAATCCTTTGGCATCAGATCAGACCCTTGCAGCAGTAGCATGGTGATCGCCACGGCTTCCTCCTCGGCGAGCATCGTAAGCGGAAGTTGGATTTCCTGGGTCTGAGAAACTTATCCCGATCCGTCCTCGCTGTCAATCCAGTTACACGAATAGGTAACCCCGATTTCCGTTCCTGTCGTCGCCAACATACAATACGACATCGCTTCTTTGGGACCTGTTTATGACTAATCTTGCCGTGATTCTGGTCGTAATCGCCGGTGCATTGTTGGGTGGCACGTTCGCCGCGCTGCTGGCGCGCTCCAAGATCGCCGCTCTGGCCGAACGGCGAAACGGCCTTGAGCAAGAACTTTCGGGCGCCAGGAACACCATCGAGCAGCAGACAGCCGATATCAAGTCACTTTCCGAAGCCAGGGCGGCTTTGAACGCTACGTTGGAGAGTGAACGCCGCAACGCGGAAGAAAAACTGCGCCTTCTCGCCGAAGCCAGCGAAGAGTTGAAGACGCAGTTTAAGGTGCTGGCGGCAGCGGCCTTGGAAAGCAACAACTCGAATTTCCTTCAGCTCGCGCAGACGACGCTGCAAAATTACCAGACCCACGCCGCCGGCGAATTGGCCCAGAAGGAGCAGGCGGTCAAGAACCTGGTCGATCCTATTGCGCAATCGCTGGCGGAGATGAGTCAGCAGATACAAGGTCTGGAGCAGGCGCGCAGCCAGGCGTACGGCACCCTCACGACTCAGGTGGCGTCTCTGCTCGACACCCAGAAAGCTCTGCAAGCGGAGACTGGCAATCTGGTGAAAGCGCTGCGCGAGCCGCAGGCGCGTGGACGTTGGGGCGAGTTGCAACTGCACCGCGTTCTTGAATTGGCCGGCATGCTGGAACATTGCGACTTCAAGGAGCAGGAGTCCATCAGCAATGACGAGCGGCGGTTCCGCCCTGACGTAATTGTTAACTTGCCGGGCGACAAGCAAATCGTAGTCGATTCCAAGGCCCCTTTGGCGGCTTACCTGGCGGCGCTCGAAGCACCCGACGAAGCCACTCGCACCGCCCGCCTTGCCGACCACGCGCGCCAGATAAGGCAGCATATCGATGCGCTGGGCGGCAAATCCTACTGGGCGCAACTGACCTGTACGCCGGAGTTCGTCGTCCTGTTTCTGCCCGGCGAGGTGTTCTTCCGGGCGGCCATGGATTCGGACGCCGAGTTGATCGAGTATGGCGTCAGCAGGAAAGTCATCGTGGCTTCACCAACCACACTGATTGCGCTGTTAAAAGCCGTGGCCTACGGGTGGAACCAGAAGAATCTGGCCGAGAGCGCGCGCAAAATTAGCGAAGCGGGGAAGGACCTCTACAAGCGGCTCTGCACCATGACCGGGTACATGCACGAGATGGGCAAGAAGCTGGGCGGTGCGGTTACCGCTTACGACGAGATGCTGCGTTCGATGGAACGCCGCGTTTTCCCGTTGGCGCGAAAATTCCCCGACCTGGATCGATCGCTGGCGGTGGCAGCTTTGCCGGAACTCGATCAGTTGGACAAGACTCCGTTCGAACTGCAATCGCCCGATTGGCACGAAGGCGAGGAAGAAGAGTCGGGGCTGCCGGTTACGAGCGACGAGGCTGCGAACAGCGCAAAGGTGTGAACCTTCAGCATTCCTAAATTCATTCTGAACGCAGTGGATCTGCTGCGGAATCGACCGACCCGGCCTTCCCGCTGGAGCGAAGCTGTTGGTGCAAGTGAAGTACCTGGCCATGCAGAGTCTGGCTGAGTTCCTTGCGATCGCCGGTTGCTGGCACGGGATCACCAAACGCGATGGTTGCACGAATAGTCTTCTTGGCCAGCAGATTGAGAACGTGGGGAAGCAATGCCATATCGCCCCACCAGCAGACTTCCCGCTCGACGGTGCCATCATCCAGTTCGTAGCGGATGGAACAGGGCGTTACCTGCGCACCTGCATCAATGGCGGGCTGCAACATGGTGGAGTGAAAGCGCAGGACGCTTTGGCCGTCGGTCGTGGCGCCCTCGGGAAAAAGCACAACCGGAACTCCGATCTTCAGGCTCTCGGCGACACTGGCGTTGGCGCGCGCCGCATCGGCCTGGTCGTGGCGCTGCACGAATACGCTCCCCGCCCAGCGGGCATAGCGGCCGAAGATGGGCCATTGCTCGACCTCCGCTTTCGACACGAAGACGCAGGGTACCGCCGCGCTCACGACGAGAATATCGAGATAGCTGAGATGGTTGCTGACGATCAGTCCGTGGGACGGCAAGACTCCGGTGCTCGATAGATGGACGTTAATAGCCGACAGCCCGCGCGCGCAACTCTGGTGCAGCCATTCGGCGCATTCCGCGCGAGAAGCATCGCGCCGCAGTTTGCGATGTTCCCAAAGGCCATACACGGCTGCCGCCGCGAAGGCCGGCAGTCGAATGGATTTTCGCAACTGTCTGGCAAGTAATTCGCCCATTTCACCACAGAGCGCATGCTGGCTCCTATCGCAGTCTACCCGCAATGGCAATTGGCAGCGAAATGTGATGGACAACGATTCGCACCAGACGTTCTCCACGCCGCTGATCTGTCGATGCTCATGAAGCTGATGGAGAAGTCAGATGGGAAAAGGTAAAAGCCGCAAAAGAATTCGTCTGGAATTCATCCTGTGCTGGAAGCGGTCGCACGAAGAATTGCAGGAAGTTTGCTCTAGGGAAACTCTGAACCAGCGATGTTCGGGTAGAGCCGGCGTTCTCGTTTTGACACTGCTTCTAAGCGGCTGCTAGTATCAACCTGTTCAGACGCAAAGTTCCCTCCACGCAAGCGTCCCCGTCGTCTAGCCCGGCCTAGGACATCGCCCTTTCACGGCGGTAACACGGGTTCAAATCCCGTCGGGGACGCCAACAATTCAATGCCTTAGCGGCGTCCGGGCCGTTCTGCCCACAACATTCCACAACGATCATGCATGGCCTACCTTGCCCGTGCGCATGATCAGGTCCGCCAGTTGCTCCTGCGCCTGGCGCTGCGGTTGTTCCAGTACCTGCGTGTAGCCGTCCATTGTCGTGCTGAAGGAAGCATGTCGCAGGAGTCCTTGCACAACCTTCGCGTCCACGCCCAGTGACTTGATAAGAGTCGAGAACGTGTGCCGGAAAGTGTGCCAGCCGATTTTCTTGTTGATGCCGGCGCGACGCGCCGCCGGCTGGATGTAGTACCGCATGATGGTCGAGAGCCACAACGGCTGCTTTCCTGCCATCTGCGTTGAAGCCCACACCCAATCGGCCGGGGCCGTGTAAGTGCTCTCCTGTCGCCACGCGATGAGGACTTGTGCAATGTGGTCATCCATGACAACAGGTTTGCGTGAGGCTTCTGTTTTGCATTTGCCGATCGCCTGGTCCACCACCGAGCGCAAGATGTTGATCCGGCGCCCGATGAAGTCCAGGTCGTGCCACTGTAGGCCCATCAATTCGCTTCGCCGCATCCCGGTCAGAGCGTCACAGACAATCATGGCCCGCTCCCGCAGCGCCAGCTCCTCAAATAGCCGATGCAGCTCCTCGACCTCAAGGATCACCGGAACCGTCTCGCGCCTACTAGACTGCCGCACCGCGGTAATAGGGTTTCTGTCTGCCATCTCATACCGGATCGCATGACTAAATAGCCCTGACATAATGTTCCTGATTTTGGCCTTGCTTCCGTTGCTGAGCTCACCGAGAGAACGGAGCCACTGTTCGACAACAACAGGCTTGATGTTGTGCAGGTACTCGCGTCCCCACCAGGGAAGTATCCACTTACGTAAATAGACCAGGTACGTCGCTCTGGTCTTCTCAGTTTTGTTTTCCGCCAGCAGTTCGGTCTGGCGGTAATGATCGACCAGAACCTCGAACGTCATCAGTGCCGAGGGTGCCACATCCCGGTTGATGTTCGCTCTCAGGGTCTGGATATGGTTCAGGGCGTCCCGCTCGGTGTGAAGCTCTTTTACGTTCCCGATTGTGAGCGTCCGCTGTCTGCGCTTGCCGTTCGGGCTGCGCTCTCGCCAGAGAAACTCCCACACGTCGGGACCGCGTTTGCGCTTCGCTCTCCTGAGATGTCCCTGCTGATACCTTTGCGCCATTGGTCTTCCTTTCATTGGCGCACAGGCGGGCGAGCAATATCTATACCATGTTGCATGTGCTTGTCCAGTTCGGAGAGTTTGAACCGCCATTGACGTCTTCTACCTGTGCCGAGAGGATATGCAGGCAAAGCCCCTGAGCGCGCCATGCGGATTATCTTCAGGCGATTTGTCTTCAGAAACTCTGCAGCTTCCTCTGGACTGGCGTACCGTTCTAGGGACTGATTGTTCATATTTGTTCCTCTGCAATGAATCGGAAAGCCAAAAATCCGTAGCCGCGTTAGGTCTTCGGGCCTGACTCTGCTTTTAGCAAGAAACACCCACGGCCGCCGGCAAAAGGATTGGAATCAGCGAGTAATTCAGGGGCGGTGCTGCGGAGCGGCGACCAGGTGCTGCGCCGAGGCACGAAGGTCACTTCAAGTGGTGAGTAACTGGTGAGTGGAGAGCAAGTGGTGAGTAGGTCCTTACCGCTTAGGCAGCAATCCTTGCTCGCGCAAATCTCGCCTCACTCTGCTTATGGCAGCCTCGACTTTGTGCCTTCGGCTAGGGTCCGAATAAGCGTCGGCGAAACTACGATCAGTCGGTTTGCCCCTCCAAGCCTTCGGTAGCTCCAACAATCCATCGGCATCCAAACCGCGGCAGATTTCTAGATTGTTTCCACGGGGATCATGGCTTATTTGGATCAGGATGGCGCGCTTTACTTCAGAGCGATACCTCGCCAAAAGAGCACCCGAGGGGGGGATTGTGACTTTTCCCCCGCCAGTGCCTCCGTCCGTCGTTTTGTGGGGTTCGGTGTTTTGAATTGCCTGTTGCTGCGATATCTCGCCGGCTGGCGACTGCGGTGCCATGCTTCCGACCTGCGAATCGCCGTGCGTCGAAGCGGCTTGGTCGCTGACTCGTGAAGCATGGTCCTCCTGACTGCCGTTCCCTAATACACTCTCGATCTCCACCGGAGCAGCTACGGACCGGCTTGATAGGTGGGAGCATATCATCGTTACATCTGCTTGAAACCCCGCCAGGTCGGGCCTTTCGTTGATTATGTTTTGAACGAGGGTCACGTCGTTCCACAGTTTCGCCTTAAATTCAGCAATTGTTTCTTCGAGCTTCGTCACTTTTCTAGTACGTTCTTCCCCAGAGTCGGACGCCCCCGGGCGGTCGGTGCTGCGCTGAGCCTCGTACAACTCCAATCTCGCCTGAAAAAACCGCTGCGCGGTTTCAAACCAGCGCCACAGGATATCATGATCTGGATCTTGGGATGGTACCGTGAAAGAACGAATGTGTTCTACAAATGAGGCCAGGGATCGGAAAGACATTCTCCCGAGAATTTCCCCGCATCTCTTCAATTGCCGGCACAGTTCTCTGTATTCAGCCGATTCCTTGTAGTGCTCAACCGGAGATGGCATTTGTCACCTTCCCGTGACTCCCGCTTATTGGGGATCAGCAGGCGCGAGGGGAAGCCCGCGCCCTTTTCCGCTGGTTGCGCTACCAGCAGTAGCCGTCCACAAACTATGCTAGAGGACTCTTGGTTAGGCCCGCAAGAGGGTAGGTAGCAGATAGTTCACGGAAGGGACGCCCAAGCCCCCCGCGCGCGGCTGGGTCCGCAAATTTTCCGGTTAACCGGAAATTGTCCCCAAGGCTGGTTGAGCCGGAAGAGAAATCGACCAGGTTTTAGCGAAGCGTACTGCATCCCAAGGATGTTGATTTTGGCGTCTTCTGCTGCGGGCCGATATGCGAAGCCGCCTCCCTTGTCGCCGAACTCTTTAAGTTCCGCCATTGCCGCCGCCGTTCTTGGCGGGGTCTTTGTCGGTTGGGTCGCTTGCCGCGGGATCGCCCAGATAAGGATCGCCGCCGTAAGTAGCAACCAGATCCTCATAGTGCTTACCGATGGCTTCGGTGAGTTTGGCGAGCTTGTCGGCTTGTCCTGGCGGTGCTGGCTCATTTCGTTGTCCCAAGTATTGCTTTCCCAGCTAGATCGACATGCCGACGTTTCCCTGCAATGCGACTTCAGTCTCGCGCTGGCGCAGCAGGCGCTTCCGAAGCGCGCGACCTTTTTACAAGGAGCCTATTCACGCAAGCGTTCATCGCGTGGATGACCCAGACTCTTGCAGAGGATGACCAGATCATGCGGCGGAACATTGGCAGGAGCGGTGCGGTTGCAAAGTGACCGGCTGACCTGTGAGCAATCACTTCCTCTCCTTCCCCTCGCGCCTGATCTGCTTGCCCCTTTTCACAATCGCGCCGAGCATTGCAAGTCGGCTCCGCCAATCATCGGGGTCAGTCGGAGCCGGAGCGCACGGAACCTTGCTCTCCGTTTTGTCCGTGCTCTACAACGGCGAAAGCGCTCCATTCTTGTCTACGCGAGAATATTACTCCCCGGCGAGTGCTTTTAGTAGCAGATTTTTGTCCGACCGTTTTGCAGCACAGCTGCCTCTTGCTAGACTCGCGCAATGCCGTTTCGCATCCACCCGGTGGAGCTCGACAAATCTGCTGGCCCTTTTCGCTGCGCGCTCCACTACGTCTCCTCTGCCTTGTACTACGCCTACTACGACTGGACGCGCGAGATGCCGAGATCCAAACGCCTGATCACATGGGCTGGCATCTTGATGCAGGGATATGCCATTTATTCCTTTTGGGCTCGATCTTTAGTGTGGCCTGTGATGTGGCCGAAAGGGATCCCCTTGTATGCGAGTGCGTGGCTTCTTTACATCGTGGGCGCCAGCCTGATGAACGGAATGCTGACCTCGGAATTTTTCCGCAAGACCCAACTTGAAGCCGACCAGATTGCCGCCCGGCAGATCCAGCAGACGCTCCAGCCGGAGAAGCTGGACCCCTTGCCGGGCTACCAAGTGGAGACATTCTACAAGCCCTTCCGGGACGTGGGCGGCGACTACTTTGACGTTATCGCCCTCCAAGACAACCGAACGTTGTTCACGGTAGCGGACGTGTCCGGGAAGGGAATGCCGGCGGCACTGCTGGCGGCAAACATACAGGCTCTGGTTAGGAGCATCGCTAATGTCGAAGCGGACCCTCTGGCACTGGCTCGGCAGATTAACCAGCATCTGAGCCGATACACCCCGATTGATCGCTTCGCGACGGCAGTGTTTGTCGCGCTGAACCGCGATTCGGGAGAATTGACCTATGTGAATGCAGGCCACAACGCCCCTATCGTGTTTGGTTCGGGATCAACAACATTGCTGGAGGCCACTGGCATGCCGCTTGGGTTGTTTGCCGACGCGGACTACGAAGCTCGTACTGCGGTTATCGAGCCGGGCGGTGCTCTCCTTTTATTCACTGATGGATTGACTGACTCAATTTCCGGAACAGATCCCGCAAACCGGTTATGCGATGCTTTTGCTAACGGTTCAACACGAACGATGTCTAGCCTCAAATCCTTAGTGGAACCGACACGCAATGAAGATGACATCACTATATTGCTAGTGAAACGTAGTGCAGATTGCTCTTCGAGCGCCGTGTTCGCGTAGGAACCGTTTGTCGAGCTCCAGCAGGCGATGGCTCCGGATTGTCCAATGTAAAAGTAATCTTGGGACCTTTCAGCGCTTCGCATTGCGGTCCAGAAACGGGCTCGTGGGAACTGTCGGATTAGGGTTTCGCCCGGAAGGTCGGCTAACCTTACCTTGGAATTACTTCCCGCTTGCCCGTGATCCCCCCGAAGGAATCTTGCCGCCCGTCAAACCTCACGAGGCGATCCGCTCCACCAGTAGAGGCAAGTGCGTCTCGGTAGTAGGATGTTCTCAGCTCCCGATGCGTTCCACGCGGATCATCACCGGGCTGGTGTTCGTGGCCGCCGGGGCTTACGCTCTGGGGTTAACGGCCCTGCTGCTATGGCTGTCGGGCGATTGGCGCTGGGTGGAGGGCTGGATCTTCGGCGTCTGGTGGGTGTCCTTCATGGCCGCCATTCTCTTGTGGCTTCACTACAAGGATCCTGCGCTGCTGGCCGAGCGCATGCGCATGCCCGGCAGCGGCGGTGAATCGCACGCCGATATGGCTATCCTCATCGGGGTGAAGGCGGGTTTCATCGCCTGGATCTTCCTATCGCCGTTGGACGTGCGTTTCGGTTGGCTGCCGCGCCTGCCGCTGTGGGGCGAGGTCTGCGGATGTATCTTGCTCCTCGGGGGTAGTTTCTTCGCGTTCCGCGCGCTCGCCGATAACACCTTTGCCTCACCGTTGGTGCGCATTCAGACTGAGCGGGGCCAGCATGTCATTGACACGGGTGCCTACGGCTTTGTGCGTCACCCCATGTATCTTGGGGCAAGTCTAGTGTTCGTTGGTGGCGCGTTGCTGCTCGGCTCCCTTTGTGGCCTTCTCGTAGGTCTGGCCATGGTCGGGTTGCTCATTCTGCGCATCTTTGGCGAGGAGAAGCTGTTGGCACGCGATCTGGAGGGCTACAAAGAATATCTCCAGAAGGTGCGTTACCGGTTGGTGCCACACGTCTGGTGATCACCCCGTCAACGGATTTCCGCTCTTGATCAGGCAGGTGTTGTCGGTATCCGACTCACTGGGCGGATCGTCGGCAAACAGGAAACTACCGAGGCGGAACATCTCGAGCCTTCACAGGCGGGCGTGGGCTGGTCGAGATAGCGCATGAAGGTGGAAAACTGCACCACATCGCTGGGGACGGCGGGCCCGTCGTCGTCCTTGTCCATATTGGTGGCGTCTTCCGGTGTGGGATTGAATAGGCAGTTCGGGGGCGGCGGCGTGGACAAGGTATGCCCCCCGATGACAACCAAGATGGCGCGACCCAGAACTTTCTACGAAAGTTTGTATTCCCAGTTGCCACGTTCCGTCCGGGTGCTAGCCAGGTCAACATCACACAGACCATTAAGAAACTTCTTCGCGGACTCAGGGTCCGTACCCGCGTGAGCCGCAAGCACACTCAGTGGAACCCAGTCGTCGTCTACTCCGTGCAGGTATGATCGTCTGTCTCGTTCTGGAGAACTCATGGATGTTTCGGAAGTGTACGTAGAAATGCCCGATTCGCCCCTGCCCTGCGCTCTGCCGAAGGGTTGGACGGTCTTCCGCCAGTCAGAGCCGCTCACCGTCGTCGGACCGGAACTCGACTTGAAGATCGCTTTTGTCGGTGGGCCACTGGCCGGAAACGTGGACGATCTAGTTCGCGCCGCATGGCGTCAATTGGACTCCGAATTCAATGCGCCCGTCCGACAACAGGCCGAAATGCCATCGACCGATGGCTGGGATAAGGCGCTCCAGATTGTCTACGATACGCCCGCCAACGAGAGCCGGCTCGCGGTCGCCTTTGTACGTCTGCTCGGCGAGCGAGCGTATATCAATCTGATCGACGGAACCAAAGCCGCCTTCAGCCGTCGCCTTGCCCAGGTATCGGAGATCGCCAACGCATGGAAGCCCGCCGGTCTCCGCGAACCCAGCCTAGCCGGGGCTGAGCCAAAGCACATCGGCGATGCAGAGCGCCAGGCCATTGGCGACTTTATCCGCTCTGCCATGCGCCAACTCCGCATTCCCGGTGTTGCGGTCGCCGTCGTTCAAAACTGCGAGATTGTTTACGCGGACGGCTTCGGCGTGCGCAGGGCGGGCGGCAACGAGCCAATCACCCCGGACACCCGCTTCATGATCGGCTCCTCGACCAAACCACTGACAACCCTGATGATGGCAAAGCTCGTGGACATGGGCCGCTTCGCCTGGACGACTCCGGTCACCCAAGTCCTACCCGGATTCTCGCTCGCCGACGCTGAAGCCACCAGCAAGCTCGAGATGCGGCATACCGTCGGTGCTTGCACCGGCATGCCGCGCCGCGATGTCGATCTGATCTTTCGGTTCCGGGGCATTCAGCCGGAAGACCGCATACTCGAGATGAGGGCGATGCGGCCCACCACCGGATTCGGCGAGACCTTTCAGTACTCCAACTACCTGGTGGCCGCCGGAGGATATGCCGCGGCTCACAGTTTCGCTCCAGGCTCTCCCTTGGCTGAGGCCTACGACCGCGCGATGCGGGAGCTTGTCTTCGACCCCCTTGACATGAAACAGACTTCCGTTCTCCGCAACGACTCGCCCGACGAGGCAGCACCCCACGGTGCGGACCTCGAAGGGAACTCAGTTCCTATCGACCCGGTTCTGGAGCAGTTTGCAGACGCTGTCGCCCCGGCGGGATCGGTCTGGTCCACCGTTCTCGACATGGCGAGCTATGTGCGATTTGAGCTTCGCAACGGCGTCAACGATGACGGCCAACGAGTCGTCTCGCTGGAAAACTTCATGGCGCGCCGTCAGCCTGCGATCAAGATCGATGGCAAAAGCAGCTACGGGCTCGGCCTGATGCTCACCGAACAGCAGGGCATCGAGGAAATCGCCCACGGCGGGAACACCCTCGGCTTCACTTCGGACATGCTTCTCCTGCCGAAGCACGGAATCGGAATGGTGGTTCTAACCAACATGCGCGCGGCCAATTCATTCCTTCTTGCCGTTCATCAGCGCCTGTTCGAAATCCTCTTCGGCGCGGCCGTCAAGGCAGACGCCATGATCGCGGCAGCTTCAGCGTCGCTCGAATCCTCGATTGAA
Source organism: Candidatus Korobacteraceae bacterium (assembly GCA_049522855.1). Taxonomy (GTDB): domain Bacteria; phylum Acidobacteriota; class Terriglobia; order Terriglobales; family Acidobacteriaceae; genus Bog-257. Next base: position 1,095 of record JBEKNL010000104.1, on the reverse strand, counting down.
GGAACCCGGCAACGAGTGAAAACCACCTCTGACGAAACGTCCTGGATCGAGAAGTACATCGGAGCGTATCGGTCCGAGGAATTGGGTCCGGCGCGGATATTCCAACGCGAAGGGCGCTACAGCGTCGAGTTCGAGTCCTGGTCGAGCGACCTCGGCACGGAAGAACAGTCCAGCGAGAGCCGACAAATCGTTCTTACCTCTCCCCCGTGGCAGGGCGGTCTCCGGCTCCAGACCTCCTGTGACTCCACCGATTTGATTCTCGATGGCGGCCAGACGAAGTACACGTTCAGGCGCATCGATTAGATCCGGTGCTCAGGAAACCTCCTCCGTCAGAATAATGCCGATTCATAAGATGCCGACCCGCACTCCCGAACATATTTCTGGTTACGCGATCGACTTATGTCGTAGCGTCAACGGCACAGCCCCGCGCGCCGGCTGGCGCATTGGCTGCTCGGTGATGCAGGACACGGCGAAACGCTCTAAGGGGCGCCCAGCGCGTTTTCCTTTGCTCCCGGTGAGTCAATAGACGGATTCCGCTCCTGTCATTCATCAAAACATCGTACACCCGCAATATCAATGACTTGGCACCAAGCTCGATTGGCAACGTTCCGGTAAGATTCTGAGCATGATCGTATGGCTCCGGCACTTCCTCGGCTGGGTTGTTGGTGCATTCAGGTCCCGCGAGGATATCATCCTCGAAAATCTTGCCCTGCGTCAGCAGTTGCTGGCTCTTCACGCCCAGCGCCCTCGCCGGCGACTCACTGCGTCACACAAGCTGTTCTGGGTCGTATTGCGAAGGCTCTGGGATAAATGGAAGGAACCTCTCATCCAGGTGACACCCAGAACCGTTGTCGGCTGGCATCGTGCCGGTTTTCGGCTGTATTGGAAATGGCTTTCAAGAGCCCAGGCGAGGGGCGGTCGCAAGCCGGTGAGCAAACAGATTCGAGGCTTAATTTTTCAAATGGTTGCCGAGAATCCAACTTGGGGAGCGCCCCGCATTCATGGCGAGTTGCTCAAGCTCGGCTTCGATCTATCGGAACCAACGGTTTCGCGCTGGGTTCGGCGAGCCCCAAGACCTCCCGATCCCGCCAGGCG
>JBEKNL010000103.1:0-14674 GCA_049522855.1 Candidatus Korobacteraceae bacterium | reverse complement strand
AACACTTGGTATTGTCCGACTACCTCGCCAGACAACCTTACGGCTACGAATCAAGGTCAGACGCTCAACGGGGCGGTGGGAAGCCCGATCTCCGTGGATTTCAGCATTGAGGACGCGACTACCCTGTTCAACAACAACGGCGGTAACAATACCGCCTTTAGCACGTTAGGCGCTCCGAACACAGGTAGCTTCGATTGGGGGCTGGCGTTCTTCTATGGCCGCAACATGTTTACCGCCATCGAGAACCTGAGCACTCCCGGCGGCGTAGGGCCGTACTACGCGTACTGAAGTCACTTCGGCAAAGCGCATTGAGCGCCCGCTTGCGAATCGGTAGGGCTGGCGGTCCCTTCCTGGCCAGCACTGGTATCGAGTACGGCCCCATTTTTCGGTAGTGTCTGAAATGTGCGTTGATAGATAACAACGAGTGCTCGCTTTTGCTGGCCAAATGAACTAATCGCCGCTGAGTACCTCAAACTTATCCTGTGAGTCTAGACTGACCGCTGCCGTCACCAGTTTGTCGGCAATGCCACGTATTCCATCAGCATCTTGACCTTGAGGTGGATCTATATCGGCATCGGTCATTCCTGTGCTTATGCCGCGCTTTTTCATCTCACCTATTACATTCTGCAATTCAGCTTTGAACTTCTGCTGATACCCAGAAGCGATGGCATCGGCCCAGGGACGTACTCCCCCGACTTCCAGCGAGGGACGAACTTCGGCAAGAAACTTCAAAAGTTGTGCAGCCATTTGTTTCATTTTGGTCGAAAGCGGTAGCTGAATCAGATGAGGAATAGGCTACTTGTTCTCCGTCGCTTCGCGCACGATCCGCAAAGCGTTCTGACTGCTGTCCATAGGCTTGCACTTGTGCGCCTTGAATTGTTCCTGAATAGCGATTCTGTTGGGCGCTCCAAGCGCGGTTGTGGCGCTAAACTGCATGTTGCAGTATTCGCAGATGCCGAGCAGCGGCTTTTCTCGCACAATCCGAAGTTTTCGCTTTGCCATGTCCCAAGTTTACGCCGTCCGAACTGGCATTCAACCCCTGTGGAAATCAAACGGCACCACTACCGGGAATACTGAGACACTACCCGAAATTCTGAGGGTTTCTTCTCCACAGAAGTGCGGTATTATCAATAGCTTCTCTTCCGAAAACAGTATGGCACCCAGCGCGTCGGCCAGCCCCGCTCAGTTCTGCCGGTCGTTCTTCCCGGCCGCCGCTCGACATTATTGCTGATCAAGCCGCTTCTACAGAAGGGAACACGGCCCGACAAGTACCAATTCGACGTGCAGCAGCGTATGGGCAAGTACCTTGTAGGTGGAAGCACGCACGTACTCCACCTGAAGAAGAAGAAAGCCTAACTAATCTGGATGCTGGCGTAGCTGTCCTAAAGCGTGTCCAGGGGACCTGGAACGGCATCGGCGTCAGTCCTGAAAGCGGCTTGCGAAGGTGCTGAAAGACGACGTGCGCTATTATCACGCAGACCGGACTCATCTCGGGTGCCGTTACTTGTGGGCGACTGAATCTTTATCTCTTCGGTGACTATAAGATGAGTCGTCTTTAGGTTCTCGATTGTCCTCATCGTGTCGGTGTCAACAGGATTAGTGGATGCCAGAACTGGGAACTATCAACGCTGCATCAGGGAATCGAGTTCCCTGTTAACTGCCGATCAACCCTTGGCAGCGGACGGAATGACACCGACATCGGCCCCGCCAGTCACTGTGTTCGCCTCTGACCTGACTTACTGCAAGGGTGCGTATCCCAACGCACGAAGCTGGTCTGCGATCACATTGTGGCCAGCATCATTGGGATGCAAACCGTCAACCGCGATCAGTCCCTGGGCGACAGGATCCTGGGTGCCGTCCGCACCGTTGAAAGCCTGGTGAACGTTGGCGGCTGGAATGCCATTTGCCGCAGCCGTGGTGTGGATGTATTTGTTCACCTCGTCCAGATACGGTTCGAGAGTGGTAAAGATCCCCTTCTGCATGTCGGACGCGACATAAGGATCGTAGATGTCCATGGTGCGAATGATGGTGTTGCTGGTGCTGCGCAGGGTCAGCAACTCGGCGATGATGGCGCTCCAGTTCTGCTCAAAAGTAGTGACCGCAGTGCGGACGCAATCCAGATTATCGGTACCGCCGCAGGTGCCCTGCGTGTAATAGTCATGCGCGTTGGCCACATCGTCACCACCGATGTCCCAAGTCACGATTTGCGAATTGGCAATATGGTTACGCAGAATCTGATCGGTTTGAATCGCATTCAGCAGATCGCCGCTGTGCCAACCCGGCACGCCGAGGTTGATCGTGTTGATATTGGAGCCGGTGTCCTGGTTCGCGTAGCTAGCATAACGTGCCACGTAGCCTTCCTGCGCCAGCACGCCGGAAGCCAGTGAGTCGCCGAGCGCCGTATAGTCCCAGGTTGCGGCACCGGGGTTGTTGCCAGTGGTGCCACTGCCGCAACTGGCCAGGCAGAATGACAGCAACAGGGACAGGAATGCGACGAACACCTTCTTGCCACAGAGAGCGGACTGCTTCTCTTTCATTATTTAGCGGGGATTTCCATTTTGTCGCTGCCGTGAGCGATTATGCTTCCGTTCCCCTTGGAAAACAACCTATTTCTTCTCTCAAGTGAGACCCGTGGTGCTGCTCCAACACCCCCATTGTTCTTCAGTCCGCCCAGAAGGGCGCTGGCCCCAGGCGCTTGGGCATACACCTCTTCCGGCATGGCCATTCCTTATACTGGTTTACGATCATCCGAACTTTCGAGCCGTCTTTTACCCGCTTGCCACGGGAGCGCCGCGATCCGCCTCACCATGCTCCCAAGCAGCCGCCTCGTCAACGCGACACAGTAGCCCGCGTGCTCACTTTGGTTCCTTGGAGTCGCGTGCCGCTGCTCGATCGATGCTCGATACCTCCGCCGCCAGAGTTTGAATATGTTTCCCCTCCAACGAACCTCCAGACCTCCAGTTGCAAGCCGAGAAAGAGGCAGCCCGAGCCGTGCGGTGCCCGCTTCACGGCAACCGCTTCAGCGAACTCGCACGCATGATTTATCGACCAATCCGACTCCCGCGACACCTAGATCAGATGTGGAGAACCAGTCACTCGCCGAGGCGTGTTCGCCGCAGTAGGTAGGGGGCGGTCGGCGGATCAGGAGTTCGGCTGTGAGCCCCGCTTGCGCTTGCTCTGCTTCAGGCGGGACAGCGGCGTGATTGTAACAATCAGCATATGGATGCCGAAGAAGCAGGGTCGGGCGTTACATATTCGCGTTGCAGGCGCTGGAGGCAATGGAACAATCACTACGGTAACCGACGATCCCAGCAGCGAGCGTTGCCACCGTCACTTGTTCCGTCACCTCAAGAAACTGTTGTCCGACCAAGGACGATAGTGATGAGATGAGGTTGACGTGTGGCGGCTGGCTGCGGAACGCCTCGCGCCCAGGCGCTAACGTCAAAGCAGTTGGTCGCTAAAGTCCCACACTGCTCGAATGTTCAAATAGCGGCAGATCGTGGAGCCTGTTCTAGTTTCAGTCCGCCGTACTCTTTTCGCCAGCGGTAGTAAGTTTGTTCATTGATCCCGGCTTCTTTGCAGGCTTGGCCGGTGCTTTTATGGTTGGCTGACTCACCTTCGATCTGTCGCAGGAGGGCGACGATCTGTTCTGCACTGTGCTTCTTCCGTGCCATGCTTTAGCTCCTCTTGTACCAGTTTCTCTAACATTTCCCCTGCTACAAAATTCGCCGGTCACGTCACCCGGAGTTGCCGGAAGCGCTGCCCCAACAACTGGCGATGGTCTGGCAGTAGTTGGACAGCAGCCCGTTCCCCAGGACTAGGCCTTGGCCAAATTGGCAGCTTCAGGAGGCGCAATCTAGACAGCATCCATCAGGGAAATCGATTTTCGAGGGGCCAACCTGCTTTGCGCGAAGACAGGAGAGGATGATTATGTCCCGCATTTTCAGCAGCGCCGAGCCGGGTCCTCAGCTAACTTGTACAGCAATGATAACACATAATATAAAGTCAAAAGCTATTGCTCGTTGTAAGTAAGTATCTTACGTTTCTTCTAACCTACACACATCCATCGCGCACAAATTGCAGCATGAAAAGTTGGATTGTTGTCGATGGCCAAATGTTGTTTGGAAAAGTGATTAGGGTTGGGCGCCGAATCATTCCATACAGGGCTTAACGTCTAAATCTGCCGGCGACATTGACATTTGAGCCGTTGCCGCTGGCTGTGCCTGTTCCAGCGGACCGAGCACCTCGGTTGCCCGCACCTGGGTCAGCTCGATCCAGGTTTTTTCCCAGCGTTGAACGACGCATTTGTCAATGCGCGTACCCGGCTTGGGGAACCCAAAACCCTCATAAAACTCCAGAATGTTATTCCGCAACGCATCATCCATGTGGTTGAAATGGTCGTTGGCCAGTCCGTCGAGCAGTTCCCGGTATGTCGCGTCGGCCAGAGGATATTCGCCGCGCTTGGTTGGCTTACCGGTGTCGAGATCGATATTGGGCGTCTGCAGATCGTGATTCTTTACTTCGCCGAGGGCCTTGCTGAAGCCGTCAATCGTCTGGTTTACACTCTTGAAATAGAGGTCCTCGGTTTTGGGGGTCGGCTCTTTGAAGTCAACTGTGCGAAGCGGCCCCACTTTGGGCGCAACCTTGAACAGGACAGCGAGAAAATGGGCACCCGGCCCCGGATTCTGGTATCCCGATCCCCACGACTTGGTGTAGTCGGCCTTCGACAGATGATAGAGAAAGCGCTGCCGGTTAAAGTTTGGGATTTCTCGTTTCAGCTCGTCTCCCTTGACCAACAGCGCGACCTTCGTCATTTCCGGAATGATCTGACTGATGCTTCGGCGATAGGTTCCGATGGCAAGTTGTTCGTTCGGCATCACCTCTGTCAGCTTCAACCCGTAGGTGTCGTAAAAGGCCCTCTCCAGCAGGGAAGCAGAAACCTCGAATCCGATGAAGTTGTGATAATTGTCCGGCGCATAACGGCCCTTGGCGACTTGCAAAACATCAAAGCCGAACTCAGTTTTCAGATGGGCCTTGTGGTCGACGTCATAGGGCACAGCAGGCCCGTACTCCGCTGCGAGCTTGGGGTATTCGATGCCCACCGACAAATTGATGTAGGGATGTCCGTTGATGTCGGAAACGTAGTGGGAGAGCGCCCCCAAAGCGAAAGCGTACTCATTCAGGTCCTGCGCATCGTTAAGCATCGCCTGAACGAAGTCGCCGGTGCGAACATAGTGGGCGAGGTCGCTGAAGACTTGATTACCGAACGGGTAATAGCCAATGTCTTGGACCACGCTCCCGCCGTAGGCGTAGGCATGTGCTTTCACCAGGTCTTCCGGGGTGGCGTCAGGGAATCGCGCCAGCAGCAATGGCTGGATCTGCTGGTTCCACAGCAGGTCGATGATCTCTTCGTGAGTCAGCACTGAGTAACCCGCACAGAGCGGCGCGAACGCAAGGACGCAAATCATGAGAGCGATGCAGACCTTTGCTGTGAGTGGGCGCGGAGTTGCCTGTCCCATCCGGAATTTCCTTCTTGATCTCGAAAACGGCACTATAGTACACCCGTCTCGCCCGTTCGCGACACCGTGAAACGATTTACCATCGGGAGCACTCGCGACGGTCTGCCATCCGCACCAGCACAGCCCAAAAGTACCCCATTTGTGGCCTACTTTTGCAACACCTCTCCCTTACCCCAACCAGCTCATTGACGGCTTGAGTTCCGGCATTGAGAAGGTCCAGGTCATCGAATTGAGCCCCGAAATGGTAAAGGCACAAGCGCACGTCGAGGATATAACCGGCGGAGTTCTGCACAATCCCAAGGTCCAGGTGCGGATCGACGACGGCCGAAATTTTCTCGCCATGACCGATGCATCGTTCGACATGATCACGGCCGATCCCATCCATCCGCGCGACTCGGGTGTCGGTTACCTGTACACGCGCGAATACTACGAAGCGCTCAAGCGCCGCCTGCGGCCGGGGGGAGTTGTGTGCCAATGGATGCCGATGCATCAGATGTCAAAACGATCTTTCGATGTCTCATTTCGCACGTTTGCGGCCGTATTCCCCAATGCTTCCTTTTGGTATGTGCCTCGCGTCGGCCTTTTTGTCGCAACCCAGGGTCCCTTCTCGATCGACTACCAAGCTCTGGCAAAGCGGCTCGAAGATCCGGTAGTGAAAGCCGACTTGGCATCTATCCATATCTCCTCCGACCCCGCCGATTTTCTCAGCTATATGCTCATGGGGCCCGATGAGATTTCCGCCTATCTGGCGGCCAACCCATCAGATACCCTCAATACGGACGACAATGCTTACCTGGAGTATCACACGCCGTTTGAGTTCCTCTCGTTGAACCGCACAGTCGTTGCGGGGCTCGTGCCCTACGCCGGTCTGGATCTTAAGATCATTCGAAATCTCCCGGACGGCGACAAACAGCGTCTGTTGGCGTCCTGGTTGCACAGGAGGGATCAGATTGTTGGAGAGTTGCGGAAATGATCTCCCCTCCGAACGAGGCGTCGGGGCGTGCATGGCTTGCGATTTGGCCGACGTTCCCCGTTCACAGGTGGGGTAGGGTGCAGAGACGGGCAGCCCCCTCGCGCTGAACGCGACCGAATAGACCAAAGCCATTACGGCACTTGCACGATTGAGCAGCTAGTCGGCGAGACGTGGGGCGTCCATCTAAATCGACGCAGACTCCCGCACCACCCGGTCGACGTCGGCGAATGAGGCTCGGTATGTCGGAAACGTCTCTACGCGATGATGAAGAAACGTTGGACAGAGCGAAAGAAGGAGGAGTAGAGCGTTCCCGCAACACGGATTCGGCTGTGATGAAATTGTGATAGGTGCTCGGTCAGAAACTGACAAAACCCAGCCACATGGGTCAAAGCATGGTCCCTGTATCCTGTTGAATGCAGGGACCAAAATATGCCAAGCTCATATCCAGGCAAAATCGGCTGTGTGAACTTCAAAACCGGCGATTGGCGCCTTGCGGTGTCAATGGTGCGTTCGACTCGCACACGCTTCCGCCATTTGTTTTCAGTCATTTGCCTCCGGTAAGGATCGGGCTTTCCCCTCGCAGGGTGGCGGTTGCGAGCGCAACCGTGATGAAGCAGCTCAGCGGACGTTTGAAGAAAAGCGGAACCCCGGAAGAGCCTGTTTTTTTGTCACACAGGACCGTCGGGGGTGTAACTGAAGACCGGGCACCCCTTGGGCAGCGAACGGCAAAAGACACCTTCTTGGACCAGGCAATAGCGTGCAGCGTTTTGAATCCCCTGGTTACGCACGGGCCAAGAATCGGTCGTTAATCGCACGGAAAGGCGGCAAGGATCGACTCTTGGGGGGCAGCAAGCCGATTGCCGAAAAACCTTGAGCCGCCCTTCGTGGTCGAGTTCAAGGCCCGTGAAAGAGCCGGCGCCAAAATCACCGCCTACATCTTTATCACCTTGCCCATCAACTGCTCAAACGCCGGATATCCATGCAGCGGCAGCAGGTCCGGGTTCATCCTCAGCCAGATGTAGTTGGTGTAGCCGTTCTGGATCGCCAGCTCCAGTTGGTCAACCGCTTCTTTCTTCTCGCCGAGAAGGCTGAGCACAGAGGCTACATCCAGGTGAAGCTGGGGTGCTTTCGCCATGGCCTCGCGCAGCAATTGCCGGGCGCGCCCGGTTTCCCCAAGACGCGCGTAGGTTACGGCCATGTCCAGTTGTTTGCCCGGCTCATGCAGCGTCTTTTTCGACTGCGTTTCCAGCTCGTGGCGATAGCGGGTGAAAGACTCGCGCGCTTTCTGGCGATCTCCCATCCCCTCATATACAACGCCCATGTCGTACAACACCGAAGTTTCGCTCGGATCGACCTTCTGGATCTGCTGGAGCGTTTCGATTGCCTGCTGGTAGTGGCCTTGCGCCCGGTGGGTGTGCGCCAAGCGGTAGCGGGATAACGTTCCCTGCGGATTGGCCGCTACCGCTTTCTCGAACGCGGCTTGCGCCTGCGGAAGTTCGTTCTTCGCAAAGTACGACCAGCCCAGACAATCCTGCGCCCAGGCGTTTCCGGTATCAAGTTCCAGGACTTTCTGACACACCGGCATAGCCGAGGCGACATCGCCCATCTGGTACAGATAGGTGCTCCCCAAGTTCCCGTATGCGAGAACGAGTCTCGGATCGATCCTGATCGCTTCTTTGTACTCCGCAAGCGCCTCCGGCACGCGCCCCATCTGAAGGTATGCCCGGCCCAGGTTCACGTGAGAGTGGGAGTCGTCGGGGTACAACGCTATCAGGGTCTTCAGGTATCCGATTGCCTGTTCTGGATTCTTTTCCACCGCCCGGGCATGAAACGCCAGGATGCCGTATTTCTCCCGGTCGGTAAGTCCGTCCACGTGCTTTACCGCATCGCTCAGCAGGCGTTTGCCCTCTTCGCCATCAAAATGAGGCAAGCCGTCCATGGCTTGTTCCACGTGTAACATGCCCAGGGAGGCGCGGGCCGCAGTGAAGCTAGGATCGATGCGCAGTGCGTTCTCGAAATACACCTTCGCTTCGTCCCATTGGAGCGCCGAGGCCCTTTCCGCTCCAATCGAGTACTGCCGCAGGGCGTCCAGCGACTGCGTGGTCACCGAGCTGAGTCGTTTGCTTTGCGAGACGGTCTGCAGGCTCTCGCCCAAGTCCTCGCGAATCGCTGCGGAAAGCGTGTCTACCGCATCGAGTACTTTGTTTTTGCCGTTGGCCTTCACAAACTCGGTCTTTACGTTTTTGCCCGAAGCCACGTCGCGGATACTGGCCGCTACCCGGTAGCTTTCTCCGACGCCGCTGATGCTCGGCAGGACGATCACCTTCAGTCCTTCCCGCACAGCGATCTCTTGCGCCAGCGGTTCGTCGATCCGGTCCACACCGGACTTTTTCATACGCTTCAGCGCCTCGGCGATGCGCAGCCGCGAGTAGATATTGGCGTAGCTCGACTGGCCCAGGCTGGTCGTGAACGCCGTCGTCAACGACTTGTCGAACACCGGGTCACCTGTCTGGTTATCAAAATCGCTGACCAGCACGAAATCTCGCGCCGCAAAAGCCAGGGTCGGGCTACGGCCGGACAGCCAGACCATGCTCAGCAGCGCCGCCAGAATGAACGCAACCGCGACCAGCAACGCGCGATACTGCCGTCGCATGCGCCACTTCAGCCATCCGAGCCATTGCATTGCCGCTGCCGGAGCTACTGCGTCGCTTGGAGCCGCCAGCGCTTGCAGATCGGCCAGCAACTCGCGCGCTCTCTGCTGTCGGTACGCCGGGTTCTTGTCCAGCGCCTTGCCGATCACCGCCTCCAGCGCGAGCGACACCTTGGAGTTCACCTTCCCGGCGGGCGTTGGTTCGCGGTGAAAGATGGCGTCGACCAACTCCCCGCTCTGAGCGCCTGGGAATAAACGCTGCCCGGTTACCATCTCGTAGAGCACCGCTCCGGCGCTGTAGATGTCAGTCCGCGCGTCACAGGCCTGTCCCCGCAACTGTTCGGGTGCCATGTACGGCAGCGTGCCCGCGACGGCCTGACTTTCACCCAGTGACTGTGTCGATTCCGTCCCGCTGAACGGCCCTACCAGCTTCGCCAGCCCGAAGTCCAGGATCTTCACGCGTCCGTCAGCCGTCACCCGCACGTTGCCCGGCTTCAGATCACGGTGGATTACCCCCTGCTCGTGCGCAGCCGCGAGCCCTTCCGCAAGTTGCACGCCTAGGCGGAGGACTTCCTTCTCCGCCAGCGGTCCGGCAGCCACCTTCTCGCTGAGTGTGATGCCGGGGATGTATTCCATCACCAGGAAGTCCACCCCCTGCTGCGTGTCGAAGTCGTAGATGGTGGCGATGTTGGGATGATTGAGCTGCGAGAGAATCAGAGCTTCTTTGTGGAAATGCTTGCGGGCTGACTCGTCGATGAGCGTACCGGGCGGCAGGACCTTGATCGCGACATCACGGGCGAGGTGCTCGTCATGGGCGCGGTAGACTTCTCCCATGCCGCCGGCGCCGATCTTCTCGACGATGCGGTAGTGGCCTAGCGCGATGCCGACAAGTAAATCCTGGCCGAACGCTCGGCTGTCCATGGGGAAGAAGCGCCCTCCCCCTCACCTCACGCACCCATTCTAAGTCGTTGGCGTACAGGAATCGATAAGAAACCGGCACGCTACTCGCGAAACCACGGTTTTTTTCGCTCTTTGTCCATCGTTCCTCGATGCCCTGGACGGTTGCTTTTGAACGACCGCCCTGGTAGGGGCTGTACAAGGTGCCAGGGCGTGCATGGCGTGCGATTTGGCCAACGTTTGGACTTTCGGGGGTGGGGTAGGTGCAGGAACAGGGCTGGCGACCCCTCAGAACCGGTTTCGCGCACACTGTAGTAAAAGTGTAGTAGACGCTTGTTCATCTGGGGTCAAAACGCGGCAGAGAGCGTCCACTGGCCGAAACCGTAAGTGCTTGATAGATAGAGTAAAATCAAAACCCTTCAACAATAGTCAGGTGATACCGGGGAACTTGAAAACCGCTATACCTGAAAGGGTATCGGGGGTTCGAATCCCTCTCCCTCCGCCACGCAGTCTGAACTGCAGAGAAACCCTGCGGCCGTTCTCTGAAAGGCCGCGAAAATCCCCGCAATTCCGCATATTTTGCGCTTAAACCGGACTCGGAGAGAGTGTCCTGCCGCACCGAGAAGCCAGTCTCTGCGGCCTTTTTCTCTGGAGGGCAGACGCGCAGTCCGGTTTGATGATTCCCATCAGGCGAATGCAATGCGATCACAAACCGATCATTCGGCGAATGCGACTTGACTTCTGTCAGCAATGTCGTCCACCGAAACCGCCCTGCAACGCGCGTCCTATCGCTAATCCTGCCTGCCCCATTCGCTGCGCCGAGGGTCTGCATTGCGGGCACGCCTCGGCTCGCCGGTCGAAATGGTAGCTGGCGGAGTCGTTATGGCCGTCGCAATGGTCGGTGTAGCGGTCTGGTCTAAGAGAAAAAAGGCGGAAAGTGCTGCCAGCGTGCTGCTTGGGATTTTTCCATTCGCATCGCGTTGTGGATGATACACAACGGGCCGCCTTCCTGAACTGATCAAAACGAGACAGTCAATCAACGTGGCTACGCTTAAGCTGAAATGTGAGGCACGCTTATGAAACGATTTGGAGTTGTCAGCAGAGCATTTCTGTTGTTTGTGCTTCTCGGAGCCACTGCTTTTGGCTACGCGCAGCAGGAACAGCAAAGCGAAAAGCAGACCAACCAGGAAAAGCAAGCCAAACCAGAACAGCAACACGCCCAGCCGCAGCAACAGCACGCCCAGCAACCACAGCAGAACCAGAACAAGCAGCAGGCCCAGCCGCCGGAGCAGATACGGCACGCCAAGCCGGTCCAGCCGCCGGAGCAGACACAGCACCCCCAGCAACCACAGCAGAACCAGAACAAGCAGCAGGCCCAGCAGCAGCAGAACCAGAACAAGCAGCAGGCTCAGCAACAGCAGCATGCCCAGCAGCAGCAGCAGAACCAGAACAAGCAGCAGGCTCAGCAACAGAAGCATGCCCAGCAGCAGCAACAGAACCAGAACAAGCAGCAGGCGCAGCAGCAGCAGAACCAGAACAAGCAGCAGGCGCAGCAACAGCAGCAGAACCAGAACAAGCAGCAGGCTCAGCAACAGCAGCATGCCCAGCAGCAGCAGAACCAGAACAAGCAGCAGGCGCAGCAGCAGCATGCCCAGCAGCAGCAGAACCAGAAGAAGCAGCAGGCTCAGCAACAGCAGCATGCCCAGCAGCAGCAACAGAACCAGAACAAGCAGCAAGCTCAGCAACAGCAGCACGCCCAGCAGAACCAGAGCCGGCAGCAGGCTGCTCAGCAGCAGGCCATTAGACCTGCACAGCTACGGCCCACCCAGCAACAGCAGCATGCCTATCAGCAGCAACAGCAGACTACCTGGCAGCAGCATCGCGCTCAGAACTGGCAGTCTGAGCACCGCAGTTGGCAGCAGCGCGGCGGTTACAACGGCTACCGCATTCCTGACAACTATTACGGCAGCTACTATGGCCAGCGTCATTCGTTCCGCGTCTACAACCAACCCTTCATGGTGGTGGGCGGGTATCCGCGCTTCCAGTACGGAGGCTATTGGTTCAGTATGATTGATCCGTATCCGGAATACTGGGGTAGGAACTGGTACCAGACGGACGATGTTTACGTCGCATACTCCGGTGATGGGTATTACCTGTACAACCGCAGGTATGCTAACCGCCCGGGGGTTGCAATTAGCATCCCGTTTGAAAGCCAGAACAATCAGCAGGCACAGCTAGAGCCCATTCCGCAACAGCAAGGTGACTGGCAGCAGCAACAGCAGACTACCTGGCAGCAGTATCGCGCTCAGAACTGGCAATCTGAGCACCGCAGTTGGCAGCAGCGCGGCGGCTACAACGGCAATCGCGTTCCTGACGACTCTTACGGCAGCTACTATGGCCCGGATCACTATTTTCGCGTCTCCAGCCTCCCCTTCAGGGTGGAGGGCGGGTATCCGAGCTTCCAGTACAATGGTTATTGGTTCAGCATCGTTGACCCGTATCCAGAAAACTGGGGAGACACGTGGTACCAAACCGATGATGTTTACGTCGCATACTCCAATGACGGGTATTACCTGTACAACCGCACGTATCCTAACAGCCCGGGGGTTGCAATTAGCATCTCGTTTTAGGCGGTCTACAAACTGAGACGATAGTGTCCTAAACAAGCGCCCTGCGCAGGATCACTGGGATGGTGCTCCAGCTTTTTTCTCGGGCGAAGAATGGGCGTATTAAGAATCAGAGCAGCAAAATTTGCTGGAGGGTGCCAGAAATGCCACATCTCCGTTTTGCCGAATACACGGGGCAAGGTAAGATTCCCCAGACGAAAGGGTCGGCGATCCACAGTCACCATGACTAAAGATGACATTCAGCTGCTCTACGAATACGACCGCTGGGCGAACAACAGGCTTTTGCAAGCGGTCTCCGCGCTCAGCGCTGACCAGTTCACGCACGACCTGGGTGGTAGCTTTCGTTCCGTGGGGGCCACGCTCGTCCACATCATCGGCGGCGAGTGGATTTGGCTTGCGTATTGGAAAGAGCCGCCCCATAGCTCCACCCTTTTGGCAGACTTGAAAAAGCGACGGGACGCCCGATTTAATCCGGATGCATTCTCCAACGTTGCTGCGGTGCAGGTAAAGTGGGCGGAAGTCGAGAAAGAACAGGCCGAGTTCGTGAATCGGGTGACAAACGAATCCTTGGAAAAAATGCTTCCCTTTCGCACAACACGAATCAGATTGGCACACCTGATGCAACATCTGGCGAACCATTCCACTTACCATCGAGGTCAAGTCGCACTGATGATGCGCCAGCTTAACGCCGAGCCTATGGCTACGGACTTCCATGTGTTTCTGGTGGAAGGCCGCCGCGAGGCTGCGCCTGCATATTTTTCCACCCGATAGCAATTGTGACACCCGATAGTACCGACGTTAGTGGCCGCACGTTCCGGACGTATTGTCGGTAAGCCGGAAGTTGGCAGTGCCGGGATACCCGCGAGAAGCCTCAGCAGCCGAATTCCTCCCAATGGACTAACCGGAAACAATCCAAATGGTCGACGGCTGCTCGCTGAAATGTGGCGCCCGACTCCCCGAAGTCGGCTGAGAAAGCCGGGGCGAACATTGCTGAATTACGCAGAATCCTGCTTTTCCGGACGAGCGCTGCCGGAGATACTTTCTGCACTTCGGACTGTCCGCTGAGGAAGCAGTCATCTGCGAACCATTTTGAGAGTCTAACAGGCTCAACCACAGCGCCCTATCGCCCAATGATCGCTAATCCTTCGCCTTTGAATCGCGACAGAAAGCGGACTACTCGATCGCATGGGCGAGCCTAATTCGTTTCTCCGCTGCGCTCGTTTCTGGGATGGAATCCGGGCAAGTTACTGAAAAACGGGACCTTAAGGGACAATGCAGAACGGTATCGAGAGTTCGAATCCAACTCCCTCCGCCAGACAGTCTCAACTGCAGAGAAACTCTGCTGCTTCCGTCTGAGAATCGCGGGAAATCCCCGCAATTCTGCATGTTTTGCTCTTAAACCGGACTCGGAGAAAGTGTCCTGCTGGAGCTAGAAGGCAAGCTTTACGGCTCTTTTCTCTGGAGGGCAGACGCGCAGTCCGGTTTAACGACTCGCATCAGGCGAATGCAATGCGATCACAAACCGATCATTCGGCGAATGCCGACTTGACTTGAGGTGCCTGATCAGGGGCTATGAACCATCCGCCAGCACCGAGGCTCTGGTTTACCCCAGTTGATCTTCTCTTTGTATTCAGTGTCGCAGTGGCAGGTTAAGATATCCTGGGTAACTGCATTTCCGTCAGCTACGACATTTCATCAGGCTTTTGCCAACGAGAAGGCCGGGCGTCATGATCACACCCGGCCATCGACCCTCAAGCCCTCAGGTTCTAGGTATGGCTGCCGCTGGAACTTACTTCACCATCCCGTCTTGATAAGGGCTTACGAGCTTATCTGGCACTTGCGCGTACCACTGATCGAAGCACTCATCAAACTGCTGCTGTCCGACACAATTATTACTCCGAGCACTAAATTGGTGACACACTGATCAAGCTGCGTATTGGACGTGGCCTTCGTGAAAGTATCTTTTTACCCGTTTCGGACTACCTTGCGTGATGCGGAGATAGGAACG
>JBEKNL010000102.1:0-15188 GCA_049522855.1 Candidatus Korobacteraceae bacterium | reverse complement strand
CCTAAACTTGATCGTCGAACCCGGATTGTACATGCTCTTGAGGTTTTAGAAAGCAGCTGTGCGAGGAAATTATGAGACCGGAAACCAGCCTTTTCAAAGCGTTTGAGATTTTTGACCATACGACGTCAGATTCAATGTTTTTTGGCACACAAGCACAAGGGGCCGTTGTAGCGGCGTTATCCGAACATTGCGGAGTTAACCGGGCAACAATGATCTTGGCTCGTGGACGACTTGCCGGGTATTTCCTTGCGTTGCGCAATCAGGGAGACAGGCAAGTCGTCTTGCCGAGTTGAGAGCAGGCACCACCGCGATGCCGCATTGAGGTTTCTTGATTGAGAATGGCGAAGACGGAAGCTGTCACAAAAACAGCCACAGTTGATCAGGGACTCTGTTTCGAACAGCTGTATCTGATTGAAAACATTGGTCGGGGAGAGAGGATTTTGAACCTCCGACCCCCTGGTCCCGAACCAGGTGGCTTAGTTGCCGATTCACTGCAAAATAATTCGAAGTCGCTGCAACGTAATTCAAACATTACTGCAACGGAATTCCAACAATTCCAACAGCGCAGCTTCGGACAAGAGTGCGCCTCCGTGTAGAATCGAGCCATGGCCTTCCAGGAATCGGGCAACGACGGCAACTTGCGCAAAGGCAAGTCGCCACCGCCTGACGACACTCGCCAGGAAGCGGCTTATCTCAAGATGCTGGGCGAAAAACAACGTCCCGTTCACATCAAGTTAATGGACGGCAACATTGTCCGCGGCTGGATTGAGTATTACGACCGCCGCATGGTGCGTCTGACCCGCGAGGGAGCGCCCAACCTGTTCATCTTCAAGCACGAGATTGCCTACCTCGCGGAAGACACTGGACGCAAACCGCGTCCGGATGGCCCTGCCCCGGCCAGGAACGGCAACTCTGCCAGCGGTCCGGAATGACGCAGTACTTGCCAGAGGTGGAAGCGATTACCCGAGAAGCCGGGGCGCTCCTCATGGGCTACTTCGCCGGCCACGTCACCATCGAGTACAAAGGCGACGTGGATCTGGTCACCGAGGCCGACCGCGCCTCGGAAAAGATGATTGTCGAGCGCTTGCGCTCCCGCTGGCCGGAACACGGCGTCGTCGGCGAAGAGGGCGCCCGCAGCGGTCCCGGCGCCGACTACCGCTGGTATGTCGATCCCCTCGATGGCACCACCAACTTTGCCCACGGCTATCCGGTGTTCTGCGTCTCGATCGGGCTGGTTCGCAATGCCACCGGTGAAAAAAATGAGCAACTCGAGGTTGGCGTACTTTACGATCCAACCCGCGACGAGATGTTCTCCGCCGCGCGCGGCCACGGCGCGACCCTGAACGGCAAACCGATCCACGTTTCCAAAACCAAGCGGCTGGCGGAATCGATCCTCGGCACTGGCTTTCCCAGCCACAAGCGGCACAAGAATCCCAACATCCACTTTTATCACCAGATCACCTTGCGCTCGCATGGACTGCGGCGCGCCGGATCGGCGGCCCTCGACTTGGCCAATGTTGCCTGCGGGCGCTACGACGGCTTCTGGGAGTTCAATCTGAATCCCTGGGACACCGCCGCGGGCGCGCTTTTGGTCCAGGAGGCCGGCGGACGCGTGACCCGCTTTGACGGTGCGCCGTTTCGCCTCGACAGCCGCGAAGTCCTGGCGACGAACGGCCTCATTCATCAGGAGCTGATCACGAACTTCGAGGAGATCTTCGCCGGCCGCGGACTGGAGCCGTTGCCCTCTCCGGTGGAGTACGCCAAGTCGCGCAGCTAGCCTGTGCGCGGGCTGCTGACAATCATCCTTAACTGAACACCACCGTCCTGTTTCCACAGACGAGCACTCGATTCTCCAGGTGCCAGCGCACGGCGCCTCATCCCGCGTGAAGGCCCGCCTCCAGTCACTGTTTCTGCGGTAAAATCACTCGGTGAACAATCCGCTGTTGAACCACACTGTTGCCAAGCGCCCCGACCTGGTCCGTCTCCAGGGCCGCATTCTGTTCCTCACCGAAGACCCCGACCTCATCCAGCGACAACTTGCGGGCGAGGACCTTCCCTGGGACACGCAGCATCCCGAGCGCAATCCCAAGCTGCGCGACGACATCTCCACCGACGAAATTACGCCGGCGCACATCTGCTTTTTCTTCGACGAGACGCTGGGCGAATTTCCCTACACCGGCCTGAAGTGCGGCAATGAAACGCCGATCAAGCGCGGTGATGTGAAGCGCGGCGGCTTTGTGTGCGCGGTCAGTGGCAAGCGGCGCGGTAAAGGATCGAGCCGCGAGCAATCGCCGTATGCCGAGATGTCGGCGGGCATCAAGCTGGTGATCGCGGAAAACATCGAGCGTATTTACAAGCAGAATTGCCAGAACCTCGGAGTGCTGACCTCGACCGAGTTTGGATTGATCGACCAGGTCCGCCGAGGCGAAGAAATCCCGCTGACGGAGTTCACCCGGGGCGAAGATGAGATCACCCGCCAGGTTATCGAATACGGCGGCCTGTTTCCGTTCAACGTGGCGCGCTTGCAGGGCAAGGTTTTTCTGCCGCCGATCCACACCAAGCCGCGCCCCATGACCATCGCGGAGAAAATTTTCGCGCGCCACATGGTGCACGGCGCCAATCAGGTTGGGGTCGAGGCGGTAAAGCCCGGCGACACCGGATTCGCGCGCACCGATCTGCGCTTCAGCCATGAATACGTCACGCCCATGGCGGCCATTTTCTTCGAGCACTTTCTGGGCAAGGACGCGCCGGTCACCGACGCCGGCAGCATCCTGTTCTTCCGCGATCACCTCACCTTCCTCGATGAAGTGCTGTCGGAAGAGAAGCGCAAGATGGGCCTGCTGGACCTGGCGACCCAGTTGAAGTGGAAGCAGGAAGACTTCGCCAAATCGCGCGGCATCAAGTTGCACGGCGAGTTGCGCGACCGCAAAGGCTCGGAAGGCATCTGCCATTCCATCGTGACCGAGAGCTATGCGCTGCCCGGCCAACTCAACGTCGGCTCCGATTCGCACACGCCGCACGTCGGCGCGATGGGATGCGTGGCCTTCGGCATCGGCACTACCGATGTTTTCAATTCCTGGTTCACCAAAGACGTTCGTGTGAAAGTTCCGGAGTCGGTGAAGGTGGTGATTCGCGGCAAGAAACGCGAGAACGTCACCGCGAAGGACTTCATCCTGAAGCTGCTCTCGCTGGAATACATTCGCAGCGGTAAAGCGCTGGCCAAGGTCATCGAATACTCCGGCGAGGCCATCGCGGCCCTGGGCGTGGATGAACGCGCCACCATGACCAACATGGCGGCGGAGATCGGTGGATTCACCGGCATCGTGGCGCCCGATCAGAAGGTGATTGACTTCCTGATGGAGCGGCGCGGCATGAGCGAGAACGAAGCTGGGACGCTGGTCGAGGGCTTGTATAGCGATCCCGACGCGCAGTACGCGCACGTGATCGAACTCGACGCTGCGGAAATCTATCCCATGTTGGCAACGCCCGGCGATCCCGGCAATGGCAAGTTCGTGCGCGAACTGAATACGCCGGTCCCGGTGGAGATCGCCTATGGCGGCACCTGCACCGCGGGCAAGAACGAAGACATGGACATGTACGCGCGCGTGCTCAGCGATGCCTTACGGCAAGGCAAGCGGGTGGCCGAGAGCTGCAAGTTCTATCTCCAGTTCGGATCGCAGGAGACTCGCGAATACTGCGTGCGTAAGGGCTATCTCGACGTCTTCCGCAAAGCCGGCGCACAGGTGATCGAGCCCAGTTGCGGGGCCTGCATCAACGCCGGGCCGGGAGTTTCCACGCGTCCCGACCAGGTGGTCATCAGCGCGCAGAACCGCAACTTTCCCGGGCGCAGCGGTCCGGGGCAAATGTATCTGGCGAGTCCGTTAACGGTGGCGGCCAGCGCCGTCGCCGGCTACATCGTCGAGTACGAACCGGCGAGCGCGCGCGAACCCGCACACGCGGCGTGAGGGCGCGGCGTGCGCACCAGTCCGCGTTTTTTGCCACCTACTTCACAAGAAGGGGGTAGCTTATTTTCGACCTATTCGGAATCGTATCCATCGCCTTAATCGTCCTAAGCCTCTTGGTGGTTCTGATAGCGGTATTCCTTCCGCCGCCGAGACGGAAGAAACTACTGAAACATCTCGGCCGGAAGTGGATTATTTGAGGTTTGGGTTTGTCAACTAACGTGGCTACACCAGAAACTCCAACTGACCGCTTCGGCACTACCGATCGGCCGGACGCCACGCAACTGGGATTTTTGATACTATCGTTGTTACTAGCCCAGCCGGAATTGCTCCATTTGAGAGAGTCTAGAGGAGACACCGTTTTATGGCTTATGTGATCGCGGAACCTTGTATCGGCACCAAGGATACGGCCTGCGTCGATGCCTGTCCGGTGGACTGCATCCACCCCAAGAAGGACAGCGACAAGTTCCCGACCGAAGAGATGTTGTACATCGATCCGGTCGAGTGCATTGACTGCGGCGCCTGCGTGCCGGTGTGCCCGGTTTCGGCGATTTTCGCGCTCGACGATCTGCCCGAGAAGTGGAAAGAGTACACCGAGCGCAACGCCAAGTATTTCGGGCGTTAGCCGCTGTCCAGTATCGAGAAAAATGGCGCACCGTGCGGGTGCGCGATTTTTGCGTGATGGAGAGACTATCTTCTGCACGCCGGCGGCGACCTGGCTAGGGCTACTTCCCGCCGCCGCGAATCTTCCACAGCATTTGCCGCAGCATGCCCAGCCAGAGTTCGGCGTCTTCGGCTTGTAGGTTCAGTCGGCGCACCAGGCGGCGCACCTTGTCCTCGGTCAAGCTTTCGGCGCGTGGATTCACATACCCGCTGGCGCGCAGGGCCTCCAGCAATACTCCATTGATTCGCTCGACTTCGCCCGCACTGGCGCGCTTCAGTTTCTCCGATTGCTGTGCTGCTCTTGAGTCGCGGCTTAGTTCGTACAGGCAGACCGCCACCGCCTGCCCCAGGTTCATGGAGATATGTTCTTCGCGCGTCGGAATGCGCATGAGCCAGTGGCAATGACTGAGGTCCTTTGTCGCCAGGCCAAACTTTTCCGTGCCGAACAGCAGTGCCACCCGGCCGGAAGCGAGCTGTTTGCGGATCACGCGCGCCCCGTATTCCAGCCGTTTGAGCGGATGTTGCAGTTCGCGATGCCGGACGGCGGTGGTGCCGACCACCAGCGTGCAATCGGCAACGGCGTCGGCCAGGCTCTTGTACTCCTCGGCGTTGGCCAGCAACTCCGCGGCGCCGACCGCGGAGCGTGCTTCGCGAAACGCGACCTCATAGGGATTCACCACCCGCAGGTGCAGAAAACCGAAGTTGCTCATGGCGCGCGCCGCCGCACCGATATTCAGCGGGTTGCGCGGGGCAACTAACACCACACAAAGCTGATCCAGCTCTGCTTGCATTAGCTCAGTTTATGGCGTTTTCGGAATTGGCGCAGTCCCGGTTCCCACCGGTGGCTGGAAACTCGAAACTGGAAACTCGAAACTAAAATACTGTCTCTGTGCCTGTGTGGTGAATTACTCTTGAACGCATGGGCCGCATCCACGTTCTCTCCGAAAACGTAGCCAACAAGATTGCCGCCGGTGAGGTGGTGGAACGCCCCGCTTCGGTGGTCAAGGAGCTATTGGAAAACGCGCTGGATGCCGGTGCGCGCCGCATTCGGGTCAACGTGGAGGCGGGCGGCAAAAAGCTGATCCAGGTAACCGACGACGGCTGCGGCATGGTGCGCGACGATGCCATGTTGGCGTTCGAGCGCCATGCCACCTCCAAGATCCGCAACGCCGACGACTTGCTGAACATTGCAACCCTGGGATTTCGCGGAGAGGCGCTGCCTTCGATGGCTTCCGTCAGCCGTTTGCGTTTGGAGACCCATGCGCCCGAAGACGCTGCCGGGACGGTGGTCGAGATCGCTGGCGGAAAGTTGCTGACGGTCGAGGAGGCGGGACTGCCACTGGGCACCTGCATTACGGTGCGCGACCTGTTCTTCAACATTCCCGCGCGCCGCAAATTCCTGAAGGCTGAGTCCACCGAGCTGTCGCACATTGCGTCGCTGGTAACCCACTACGCCCTGGCCCATCCTGAGATGCACTGGGAGCTGCACGCCGCGACCAACGCCATGTTGATCGCGCCGCCCGTGGCTGACCACTCGCAGCGTATCTATCAGGTATTTGGCAAGGAGACGCTCGATCAGTTGATTCCGCTGAGCGCGTTGCTGCCGCTGTCGCGCGTGGGACTGCCGCAGCCTCCGCCGTGGCGGCGCGACGAAGACTACGAACCGCCGGTGGCTGGCGATGTAAAACTGCACGGCTTTGTTTCGCGGCCGGAGATTCAGAAGCTTAACCGCAACTCGATTTTCATCTTCGTCAATGGCCGCCTGATTCGCGATCGCGTAGTGCAGCACGCCCTAACCGAGGCCTACCGCAACATCCTTCCGCCGACTGTCTTTCCCATCGTGCTGCTGTTCCTGGAGATGCCGTTCACTGAGGTTGACGTCAACGTGCATCCCTCGAAGACCGAGGTGCGCTTTCGGCAGTCCTCGGTGCTGCACGACTTCATTCGCGATTCGGTCCGCGCCGTCCTGATGAAGACCCGCCCCGTGCCCGCGTTCACCACGGAGATTCACGCCCAACCCACAGCTTCGCCTTCGCTCACGTCGGGAGCCCGTGATTTTACGACTGACGAATTGCAGGTGACGGCTGCTGACGCGGCGTTTGCCTTGCGTCCGCCCGAGGTCCCACCGTTCAGTGCGCGGTTGCAGTTTGAAGGCGGCGGATTTGCCGTCGAAGGCAATGCGGCGGTTCCTGTGGCCCGCTTCGCTCCGCAGACGTTTGGAGGTCCAGTCGCAGCCGCTGCAACCATGACGCGAGGCGCTGACGGATGTTCCGCCGTCATTGCGGACGACGACGCGCCTGCCGGACTCGACTCGTTGAGCACGCTTCGTCCGGTTGGCCAGATTCGCGATTCCTTCATCCTGGCGATCAATCCGCAGGGCCTGTGGATCATCGACCAGCATGTCGCGCACGAACGCATTCTGTTCGAGAAAATCTGCAAGCTGCGCCTGGCCGAGTCTCCCGAAAAGCAGCAACTGCTGATGCCGCTCATTGTCGAGTTGACGCCGGGCCAGATGTCGGTTTTCGCCGAGATCTCCGACGAGTTGACGCGCAACGGCTTTGAGGTGGAACCGTTCGGCTCGCGCACTATCGCCGTCAAGACCACGGCAGCGGGGGTCACGGCGGCGGACGTCGAGCACCTGCTGCACGAAATCCTGGACCAGTTCGAGCGTGACGAGCAGGTGCTGAACCTGGAAAAGATTCGCACCAGCATCGCCGCCAGTATCGCGTGCCATGCCGCCATCAAGGTCAACATGCCGCTGGAGCAGAACAAAATGGAATGGCTGCTGAGCGAGTTGGCGAAAACCGATTGCCCCATGAGCTGCCCGCACGGGCGGCCGGTGGTTCTGCGGTATTCTGTTAAGGACATTCAGCGGGCGTTTAAGCGAATCTAGCACTCAGCAATCAGCCGTCAGCTTTCAGCCGTCAGCCGTCAGCTTTGATTTGTATCAGGGCACGACTTTAGTCGTGCCGAATAAGCACAAAAGGTCAGGGCTTTAGCCCCTGCAAGAAAAGACCCCTCAGGGGCTGAAGCCCGAATCGTTGTTGGCCTGTTTGCGGCACGGCTGAAGCCGTGCCCTGATACAAAACGATTGATGAGGTGGCTCCTAGTTGCTAAGTGCCAAGTGCTAAATGCTAAATGCTAAGTGCTAAATGCTAAATGCTAAATGCTAAGTGCTAACTGCTGCTTTTTATGCACGAACAGCAATTACAGGAGCTGCGCCGGGAAAAGTGGCGCTTGAACGGGCGGCCCATCCGCACGCTGGAAGAGGCGCGTGAGTTCATCGATTCGGTGGGATTTTGCCTGCTTTACCCGCAACGGCCGGCGGTACTCGTGCCGACCTTCGTGGGCGCCTATGCCGGCAGTGACGAGCATTTGCCCGCCCGGCAGATGGCCTTTGCCGACCCCAGCGCTCGCGATGCCAAGCATCTGATGGTCCGCCTGCTGCGCGAAAAAGCGGCCTACGAAGCGAACGTCTTCCCCGATAACAACTTCATCGTTTCGGCCTCGGTGTTTCCTTATTTTTACGGATTGATGGGCGATCGAAACCCTCGCCAGGCGCCGAAAGCCGGGGCACGCTCCGAATATTCTCCGCTCGCCATCGATGCCTTTCAAATCATCCAGAAGGAAGGGCCGATCTCCGAATACCGGCTGCGCGAGTTGCTGGGTGGCGACATCTCCGCCGCAGCCCTGGACCGCGCGCTGGATGAATTGTGGGCCAAGCTGCGCATTACTCGCGTGGATTACAGCCAGGAAAAAGGAGTGTTCTGGGACGTGCTCTTCCGCTGGTCACCCGAGGCGGTTAAAGAGGGCATGCACGTCTCGGTGGCCGAGGCGCTGACGGCGCTGGTTTCGAAGTATCTCGATTGTGTATTGGCCGCGCAACAGGAAGAGGTGGAACACTTCTTCTCCAACCTCATTGGTCGCGCGCGGGTCCGCGAAGCCATCAGCGCGCTGCAAGCTGCGCGTGAATTGAGTTTCGTCCACGTTGCCGGCCGCGTCCTGCTGCAGGTCTCCTCCTTGGAATTGCCAGCCGTGCATCCCGTTGAGCGGAAGTTCAAACTGCAGCCGCGCTTCGCACCCCATCCACCTCAGCCCGGTAAGCCACTGGTGCAGCGCCGACCCAGAAAATCGCCATCGCCATCGACATCGACACCAGTCCCTCCCGCCAAGGACACCGGCAAGGAATGACCACAGGGCGCAAGTTGGTGATCGCCATCGACGGGCCGGCCGGCTCAGGCAAGAGCACCATCGCCGCGCGCCTGGCGAAGAAGCTCGGTTACGTGAACCTGGAAAGCGGCGCCATGTATCGCGCTCTGGCGCTGAAGGCGATGGAGCGGCAGGTTTCTCTGGACGATGGCGAAGCCCTCCGGCAGTTGGCGGCCAATACGGTGATCGACCTCGAACCTCACGGGGAAGGCAACCGCGTGCTGCTGGACGGTCGCGATGTTTCGCAGCGGATACGCGACGCCGATGTCACCGCCGCGGCGTCGCGTGTTTCCATCCACCCGCCGGTGCGCGAGGTGATGGTGAAGCGCCAGCGCGCATTGGGACTGGGCGGCGGCGTGGTGATGGAGGGCCGCGACATTGGCACCGCGGTGTTTCCCTACGCGGACGTCAAGATCTTTCTCGATGCCGAGGAAAGCGTTCGCGCTGAACGGCGGGTAGTGCAGGCCGGACTGCACTCTCCAGAGGAGACACAACGCGTGATGGCGGAGCTGGCGGCGCGCGATCAGCGCGACCGCACGCGTTCGGCATCACCGCTGGTCGCCGCACCGGACGCGGTGCACATCGATACTACCCACAAGAGTATTGACGATGTGGTCGCGGAGGTGGAGGCGGTCGTGAGGAAAGTGGTTAGCAGCTAGTCGTTAGGTTCAAGACTTCACCGCACAGCGAAGCCCCTATGTCGCGAGAAAACGCGGGTCAAATAAGCTCGATCCGAAGGTCTCGCCCAATTGCCCGCGCCGCTCTGCACAGCGTCTGCAGCGTTACCGAAGCGTTAGCGGGATCGAGTAAGCGGTCCAGAGCCGCCCGACTCGTTTTCATACGCCTCGCCATTTGCATTTTGTTGATTTTCTCCTTCTTCATCGCTCTCTGCACCTGCCATGCGAGCGTTTCTTTGAGAGCGGCGGCACGGGTTTCCTCAAGGATGCCTTCCTCTTGCAAGAACTCATTCAGCGACGAGCCAATGTGCGGGTTTTTCCTTTTCATCGAGTCACCTCGGCCTCGCTTACTCCAGGTATGTACCATAAATGATACAGTAGCAGGGCCCGCTTGAAACCAAAAAGGCACGGATTTCTCCGTGCCTCTGTGTCTCTGTGGTGAACGAGCACTACCCCTTGGTTATCCGGATGTCGCCGGTGTCGGTGTTGATTTGCAGCTTGCTCGCGCCGTTGCCGACGGCGCCCGACGCCCGTGCTGAACCGTTGCTTTGGTCGATCTTCAGGGCTTCGAACTCGGAGGTGATGTCGCCCTTGCTGGTGGCGGCCTGCACCTGGAATCCCGCTTTGGGCGGCAACACCAGTGAGACGTCGCCGCGTTTGCTGGAAATGCTGATGCGGCCCAGCGGCAGCTTGTCGGCCGCGCGCACTTCCACATTGCCATTCGTGGTCTCAAGCTGCAGGTCGCCGGACACGTTCTCGATGTGGATGTCCTTGGAGCGGGTGATGAGACGGCTGGGACCGCTTAGATCGTTGCCCCGCACTTCGTCGCCGGCGATTTCCAGATCGCCGGGCACAGCAGCAATCTGCACGTCCGAGCGCGACGACTTGAAGGTCACAGTCTTGGCGATCTTGCTGAGGCGGATATCGTCGAAGAAGTCGCCGTTAAGATGGACCGCGCCGGCCACTTCATCGATGGTGACATTGTCGATATGGCCTTCCACCTCAAGATCGCCAGCAATCTTGGAGGCGCGGACCGAACCGTTCTGCAAGCTGATGTTCACCGTGCCGCCCACATCGTTCAAGGTAACGTCGCCATGTTGCAACGCGATCTTGACATCGGCCTTGCGGTCATTGGCGGCCACGTCGCCGCGTTTGCTGGCAATATCGAGGATCGCGTCGCGGGGCACGAAGATCTCCATGTCAGCCTCCACTCCGTGCTCGCCGGCGCCGTTGGTGTTAGCGTTCAGCACCACCGAATTTCCCGTCACCGTGACCTGGGGCTTGGTCCCGTCGTTGTACTTATCGGCGTCCTTCTGGTTCTGCGCATACACCTTCTTGTGCACCACCACGCGCAAGGTGTTATCGTCGGCGGGCGCAATGTTCAGGCTGCCGTGATCGCAGACCACGCGCAGATTGCCATGCGCCGGAAACGCCTGCTGCAGGGTGTCGTCGAAGGTAAATGCGGTGCCGAAGATGCCGCCAAGATCGTCGTCCATCTGGATGTGATCGCGCACCCCACCCCAGTCAAAGTCCGACGAGTAGTGGGCGGAGACACCCAGCGCCACCAGCAATACCAGCAACAGAATTCCTCCGCCGCCCAGATGACGCGTGCGATATCCCATGCGCTGCGACGTAGCGTGCTCAATCAGAGCTATCACGCCCCACAGAATGAGCAGCAAGGGCCACCAGTGGCCGAAGAAGTGCCAGATCGGAAGCCGGAATCCGAAGTTCCGCAGCAGAAATACCAGGCCGATGACGATCAGCACCAGCGGGCCCGCGATCGAGCGCCGATAGCGATACGGCGGCGGTACCGAATACTGATACTGCGGCGGCGGCGGTGGTGGCGGATAGGTATTCTGGCTAGCCATTGTGCACCTCCGGATCGTTAGGATTTTTCCAATTCGTATCCGACGTGATTGCCCCGGCCGGAGGAGCCGGCGGTGGCGTTACCACCGGCGGTGGCGGCGGATACGGCGGCATCGGTGGTCCCGGCCTGCCAGGTGGCATCATCCCCGGGTAATCACGAGGCACATGACCTTCGGCCGAAGCGTTGTGTTGCAGGAACATGATCAGACCGATCACGATCAACAGCGCCGGCCAGGTGCTGCCAAAGTCCATCCAACGCGAGTGTCCTAACTGGTCAAGCAGAAACAGCACCCCGATGGTGATCAGGACAACCGGCCCCATGAAACCATGAGCACGGCAACGGCTGCACGAACAATAAGGGTTATAGCGGAATCTCATGATGCCCTCCTCACCAGCCCATTCCGCGGCGCCGCAGCAGCACGCGAATGCCGATGGCGATCAGGACCAGCGGCCAAAACCGCCATATACGGTCGAAGTTCACCACGTCCATCTCATTCAGCAAAAACAGCACGCCTAGACCGATCAGGACGAAGGCGCCAATCGGCACTCGCGACGGCGGGCAGCATTCGGCCTCCACAGGTTGCCCCTCTGGAGCTGCGGTCGAAATGGTGGTCCCCGTCACCGGCGCGGCGCCGGCAGCGACACCCGGAGGCGGATTCGGCGCCGGGCCCCCGGCCGAAAACAGGTGATTAAGGCCGAGCGGATCCGGCGGCGGCAAGCCCATCTGGCGGGCGCGCGCTGTCTGATAGGCCTCAATCGGCATATAGATTACGAACGCAGCGATACCCAAACCGAAGATGCCATTCACGTGCGCGGCCATCCAGATCAGGGTGGCGAAGATCAGCACGTGTACGAAACCCTTGGCAAATTCCCCGTTGTACATGGCGCCGACCCCGGGAATGAATCCCAGCAGCGCGGCCAGGCGGGGATTTCCGACCGCGGCTACCGGTTGAGCAGCCGGCGGCACGGCGGTAGTACCGGGCGGCGGCATGGCCCCGCTCAGGTGCGAGGCCAAACATTCCTCGCAATAGATAACGCCACGGATGTCTCGCACGCAGCTGCTGCACAGTGGTTTCCCACACGTACGGCAGAATGCGACTGCGGGAGCGTCGACATGATTGGCGCAGTTCATGCGGTTCTCCTGTTCAGCCGGGCCTGATTCGTTAAATTCTTCATTCCTTGTTCATTCCCAGCCGGAGACGCGGCCAGCTCAGGCTGGTTTGCGTCGCGGCCGTAGTTCTGATTAGTGCGATCCTTGTCTTGCCGGTTATCGCTCTTGGGTTGGGTTTTGGGTGTTGGTTCTTCCGGCGGCTTCTCTTTCTCTGGGGTGGCGACGCGGCGCAAGTCACGCACACGCGACTCGATCTCATACACCAGGCGAAGATTGTCGTAGTAGCGAATTACGCGCGCCTGGGTCGAGGAATAAGTCTTGGCAATGCCCTTGGAGCTTAAGTCGAGCCGCCGCAGATCGCTGATATGGAGCCCACCGATGCTGAGCAGCAGGGTGATGGAGAAGAATGCCATGCCAAACGACATGGCGAAGCGCGGGGTGGCGACCGGCGCGAAGATTGGCGCCAAGCGGCCCTTCACCTTGTCGAGCCAGCCCTCGCCACGCTGTGGAACTACGGCGTGCTCCGACGGAAGCGCCCCGATCGTGTGCGTCAGAATGTTGTGCACCAAGTGGCGCGGCGGTTCAACCTCATCCAGCCCCTTCAGCCAGTGCATGCCCGCCGTGGCCTCTTCGACCATGGTGTGGCATGCCGTGCAAGACTGCTGGTGCGCCTCAAACGCGGCCAGCGTAGAGCCGTGCAGAGCGCCATCGATGGCTTCGGCCAGCAGGCCTTCGCACTCGATGCATTGCATTCCGGATTGGTTCTCGCTGGGCATCAACTCACCTGTTTGTAACTACGTTGTAACAGCCTCGCAAGTTCCGTTCGCCCCCGATTTATGCGACTTTTCACAGTGCCTTCAGGGACTTTGAGGACCAGGGCAATGTCTTTGTAGTCCATATCCTGGAGATCGCGCAGAATGACCGCCTCCCGCAGCTCGGGAGAGAGCTTCCCCAGGGCTTGGTGGACCAGCTTCTGCGCCTCCTGGCTGCGCACCCGGGATTCGGGACTGGCCGAGCGGTCTTCCAGCTTCTCTGCCAGGGTCAGGCCATCGTCCTGGTTGCCCGGCGTTGCCTCCAGCGAGTCCGTGATGCGGTCGTACTTTCCCTTGCGAAAGTGGTCCACCAGCAGATTTCGCGTGACCGTCGCGACCCAGGTCATAAACGAAGCCCGCGTAGTGTCGAACGTGCTCAGCGTGCGATACATTTTGATGAATACTTCCTGGGTCAAGTCAGCCGCATCGTCGGGCGATCCGGAAAAGCGATAGCAGAGGTTATAGATCCGGCGATGATACTGCTGAACGATTTCCTGCCAAGCCGCAGCGTCGCCGGTAACACAGCGACGGACGAGGGCATTGACGGCTTGGATATCGTCCAATCAGCGCTCCCAAGGGCGTGACTCCTGGCCCAATCCCACTCACTGCTAAAGACTTATACGAAGAAACACGCACCGAAGTTCGATCCAATTAGGGCAGACTCCCCCCTTCTGGCATTTGCCAGAAACCCCGGACGTGCGGATGGTTTTCGCCTGCATTGTAGCAGGGGTGGGAAAGCTCGGGCGGTGACCACGGAAGAGAACGAAGCGCCCAAAACGCACCGAAGTCTCAGTAGTCCCAAATTGGAACTACGAACTACTAAAGTGTCAGTTTGTGCGCGCTAGATTATGCTGCGGATTGGAGCCTGAAAGTGGTATGCTGCGGAAAGGTTGTGTGGAGTTCTCCTTGTCGCGCCACGCCAGGGTGAATTGCCATCGACACCGCACGCGCCGCCCAAAGTCCTGCGGTCGACAGAAGGCGCCGATCGATAGGGGGCGACCTTGCGCAATTTGCGGTACCCAGGTCTCGACAAGCACCACAAATTCCGTATTTTGCGCGGTGGGATTAGTGACTTCGGACGTGCGTGCGCCATAGCTCTTGCGCGGATCTGGCCCGATGCCGCTTATTGTCATCGTCGCGCTAGTGATCGGGGTTGCAGGATTGCTTTGGCTCCTCCGGTGCAAGCTTAGCAGTGATCGGGAAGTGGTGCGCCTGCGCCAGCAAGCCGAGAACCAGCAACAACTCCTCTTCTCCGCCAATCCTTATCCCATGTGGATTTATGACTGCGCGAGCTTGCGCTTTGTCTCCGTGAATGATGCGGCGGTACGAACCTACGGGTTTTCCCGCGAGGAATTCCTGGGAATGACAGTCTTGGATATACGCCCTCACGAGGGGAAACCGACGTTGCTGGACCATGGGAATCATCTCCATCCCGGGTTGAACGGCGTTGGAATCTGGCGCCACCGGAAAAAGGACGGCAGTCTCTTATACGTCGAGGTCAGAGGGTTTGCTTTCGGGCGAGATGGCGGTCACTACGAATTGGTACTGGCCAACGATGTCACGGAACGAAAGCTTATGGAGGAGGCGCTAAGACAATCGCAAGCCTCCCTACAGTTGCTGGTGGACAACGCACCTTTCGGCATCATCCGGAGTTCGCTCAAGGAGGATCGTTTTGAATCGCTGAATCCAGCGATGCTGAAGATCCTGGGCGGATACGGTCTCGACAAAGCCATGCGCCTGAAACTGTCAACTCAGCTTTATCCCGACCCTAGCAGCCTGTGGTGCAAGCAGCTGATTTTGGGCACGGCCAGCGGCGTACTCGGGTTCGTGGGCTCGCCAAGGATTTCACGCCGGACGTTGAGATTCGACTTCTGTAGAGCCAATTCCG
>JBEKNL010000101.1:0-15556 GCA_049522855.1 Candidatus Korobacteraceae bacterium | reverse complement strand
AACGCCTGGCTGGGTCAGTTCCGCCGGTTGCTGGTTCGTCATGAGCATCTGCTCTCCACCTACCGCGCCTTCTTCTATCTCGCCTGCTTCTGGATTACCCTGAGGCACTGTTTATGAAACACGCTCTAGTAATGAGCAACTGGCAGTTTGCGATTAGCAACTCGCAGGCCGCATAATTGCATACGCTGTCAAGGGCTAATGGCTGTGCTGATGGCTGATGGCTGATGGCTAGTTGTTAGTTGCTTCTTCCAAGGACCTCATGAGAAAGATTGTCATCCTGTGCTTGGCGCTGGTTTGTTTGCTGGCGAGCTGTTCGTCGGGCAACAAAACTAACGGCGGCAGTGAATCGCGCCCGTCCGCCAAACCTGTCGCCAAACCAGCCGAATACGAAACCGGACGCACTGCCTTCCAGAAGCTGTATGTGTCGGCTCGCATGTGGGCAGCGGACGTGAAGCCATTCCGTTTGCAGTCGCAGTTTACCGGCGACGCTCCCACCCAGGAAGGCAAGAGCGGCCTATGGCGCGCCTCGTTTGCCTCTCCCGCTAAGCGCATGATGAAACTGTTTGTCTGGTCAGGTTTGGTGGGACCCGGCGCTCCGGAACAAGGCATCAGCTTTTCCGCCGAAGATACCTGGAATCCAAGTAACACCTCGACCGAGGTATTCGATCCCGGATTTCTCAAAGTGGACAGCGACAGTGCTTATTCGGTGGCCCAGAAGCACGGCGGCGAAAAGCTCACTCAAAAGGACCCCAAACAACCGGTGTTCTTCGTTCTCGACTGGGACGCCTCGAAGAGCCAATTGCTATGGCACGTGATCTACGGAAGCAGTCAGGACGAAGCCAAGTTGCGGATTGCCGTGGATGCCACCAGCGGGGAATTTTTGCGGGTGGAAAAATAAGGGCGAACTCTCAGGAAGGGCGCTGAAGCGCTCTTTCCCCCGCATGAATGCGGGGCCTCCCACCATCCTAAGATCTATTTACCAGTGGGCTTTGAGGGCTTCCATCCGGCCCAGATGGGAATGCCTTTATCGTCGCGCAGCGTGGCCGTATTAGTTCCATCGATGATTTCGCGGGCCAGTATCTCCTCGTCCGGCGCATCCGGAGCTTTTGCGCCCACCACTTCCACCTGGTCCCCTTTATTGAACGAGGTGTCAATTTCTTTCAGGAACTCACTGGGAGCGACGTGCACCAGCACCGTCTTGGTCTCGGTTTTCACCACCAGGTAGAGGCCTTCGAATTCGCCCGGCACCTCACGGACTTCTACGATGACGCCCTTTATCTTCACCTCGTTGGCGGTGTCATACTTGGGGCCCGTTGTCTTGCCGGGGCGCTGCCCCAAGGCTGCGCATGAGATCCAGGCCATGACGGCAGCGATGAATAGGGCTTTCAACCACAATCTGGAGTTCATAATCTGTACTTCCTTCCGGCCACAAAAAACTCCTGCATCTCCCAGGGAGGTGCGCACCCGGACGCGGGGCTTTCCGTCTCGGATCCGACCGCGTCTTAGGAAAACGGTTGTGGCGTTGTTGCGACGCCATCTTGCGTCCAAAACAGATTGCCCTGCAAGCTTAAACGTAGGCCCCAGGCTTCACAGGAAGCAGTGAGCCGGGTCACAAAAGAGGGTGATTCCTGCACCAGTTCCTCGGCCTCGGTGCGGCGCGCCGACGCTCGCTTCGAGCTTTGAATCCTTGGTCTGGCGATCTCCAAATGCGAGTTTCCTGCCGGTCAGCCCTCGATTTACGTTTGCGGTTTAGCGCTTTAGTGGCATAATCGAGCGATTTCCCGCAGATTCGCGTGAGAGTGTAACTTTGCGTCCACTTTCGTCTTCTCGCAGGTTTCTGTCCCGGCTCCGGGCTTCGGGGCTCCGGTACGAAGACGGGCGTGTGGAGCAGGTGCTGGCGTTTGCCCGTTTGTTTTTGGCACTTACGTCACTTGTCGCCTGGGAGATCCACCCGGTCGCCAGCGGCGTGTATTACCACTTCGGACGATTCGTCCTGCTGGGCTACA
This sequence comes from Candidatus Korobacteraceae bacterium, assembly GCA_049522855.1. Classification (GTDB taxonomy): domain Bacteria; phylum Acidobacteriota; class Terriglobia; order Terriglobales; family Acidobacteriaceae; genus Bog-257. The sequence goes on along the minus strand of JBEKNL010000101.1, from coordinate 13,550 downwards.
TCGCCCACAGTCTGCTGCTGCTGGCGCTGCTGCGGATGCACCGGATACCGACTCATGGCTTCGTGGTTTGGGCCCAGGTCAGCGACATTGCCTGGCCCGCACTCTTGTGTCTGTTCACCGATGCGCCCAATAGTATCTTCTCTATTTTCTTTCTCTTCGCGATGCTGGCGGCGGCCTTCCGATGGGGCTTTGTGGAAACCCTGACCACCGCCATGATCGGGGCCGGGCTGTTGCTATTTCAAGCGGCAGTCGTGAAGTACGGACCTCCGCCGCTGCAGCATTTGCTATCTACCAACGTGGACGCGCCGCGGCTGGTGCTGCGCTGTGGTTTTCTGTTGTTGACCGGATTCCTGCTCGGCTTTCTTGCCGAAGGGGAAAAAGAACTGCGGGCCGAGATCGATCTGACCAATCGACTCTTATCGCTGGCCCGGATCGGCGGCCGTTTCGCGGTGTCTCTGCACGACGCGATGACGGAACTGGGCCGCGTCTTTGACAGCCAGCAGGTGTACGAAGTTGTTTGCCAGAGCAGCACGGGGCGAGTCTTTAAGTGGGTAACTATGGCCCCTCCGGGGCGGCCCGTCGCAACCCGAGAAATTGCTCCAGAGCAACAGGCGTCTGAGCTGATGCGGGGTTATCCTCACACCTTCTACATGCAGAGCACGGGTCAGAAATCGAGATACCGTATCGCCGCCCTGGACGACGAAGGACGGCGGCTGGAAGCGTCGCAGCTTCAGCATCTATCGATGCCTGTCGCTGGGGCCCATTCGGTCCTGGTGGTAAGCCATGAGATGGGACGAGACTGGAGTGGCCGTTTTGTGGTGGTCAACGGTTACGTCGGCCGGCGGCGCGAACTGGAACTTCGTTTTGCCCAGAACATCATGCGCCAGGCTGGACCGGCGCTGTATTCCGTTTATCTGTTTCGCCATTTTCGTTCTCGGGCCGGGGCGGTGGAACGCGCCCGGGTAGCGCGCGAGCTGCACGACACCGTGATCCAGTCGCTGATCAGTATCGAGATGCAAATCGATGTGTTGCGCCGCCGCGGCACCCATGACTCGCAACTGCCCTGCGAGCTGCAACGGATCCAGGGTTTGCTGCGCCAGGAGGTGTTGAACCTGCGCGAACTGATGCAGACCATGCGCCCTCCCGATGTCGGGCCGCATCAATTCCTTGACTTTATTGCCCAACTCGTAGAACGTTTTTCCAGAGACACCGGGGTGGCCACCCGCTTTGTCTCCGAATTGCAGGAAGTCACCCTTCCCGCAGCCACCTGCCGCGAGCTGGCAAGGGTGGTGCAAGAGGCCCTGGTCAATATTCGCAAACACAGCGGCGCGCAGTCGGCCATGGTGCACTTCGGTTCGCAAAACGGTTGGTGGAAGCTGGTAATTGACGATGACGGCAAGGGCTTTCCTTTTAGCGGCCGCTTCACCTTGACCGAACTCGACGACCTCCGCCGCGGACCAACCGTCATCAAGGAACGAGTCCGGGCCGTGGGCGGAGACATGGTGCTGGAATCGAGCCCGGGCCACGGGTCCAGGCTCGAAATTACCATTCCACAGAAAGGAAACGAGTCCTATGGATAAGCACGACCCGTCGGTGCGCATTGTCATCGCCGATGACCACACCATCTTCCGCGACGGCCTGCGCCGCTTGCTGGAGGCCGAGCCCGAACTGGAGGTGGTGGGCGAGGCGGCGGACGGCGCCGAGGCCGTCACGCAAACCCGCCGCCTGACTCCTGACATTCTTCTGCTGGACCTGGCGATGCCGCGGGTGCCGGGAATGGATGCGTTGCGCGAACTCTCGACCATGGACGAGGCACTCAAGACCAAGATCATCGTGCTCACCGCGGCGGTGGAGCGCATTCAAATCGTGCAGGCGCTGCAGATGGGGGCGCGCGGCGTGGTCATGAAGGAAGCCGCCACCCAATTGCTGATGAAGGCCATTCGCACCGTCATGAGCGGTCAGTACTGGATCGGCCGCGAAGCCGTCGGCGACATTGTGGACTTCATGCGGACCAATGCCGCGGGGGAAAAACCGCCACGAAACTTCGGCCTTACCAAACGCGAAATGGAGATCCTGGCGGCCATCGTTGCCGGGCTCAGCAACAAGGAGATTGCGCGCCGCTTTGCGCTCAGCGAAGACACGGTGAAACATCACCTCACCAACATCTTCGACAAGGTCGGGGTGGCCAGCCGCCTGGAGCTGGCGCTATTTGCGATCAATAATCACCTTACTGACCAGCAGAATTAGGTTTGTGACCGCGGGGGTTGGATCGCCGGCCTGGGGTTCGGTCTTCACCATCGACATTGCGGTTTCAGCCTGGCGCGACAACTCTGCCAGAAGAGTGTTTTATATTTTTGAGGACTGTCTTTAGGATTAAGAACATCTGCAGGAGCGATAGCGATCATGAGGACCAAGGCATCCCTGTATGCCATTTTGATGCTCGCAATGGGGCTCGCCGTTTTGGCCGGGTGCTCCCGGAAACCAACCCCCACCGACGCCCAGATTACGATTGAGATACAAAGCAAACTTTACAGCGATGCGGCCATCCAGAGTCGCCAGATCGAAGTCCAGGCCGCCAATGGCGTGGTCACGCTCAGCGGCGAGGTCAGCAACGATAGCGAACGTGCCGCAGCGGCCAGCGATGCAGCCACAATTGAAGGCGTAAAAAGGCGTAAAGACGGTGGTCAATAACCTTCAGGTGCAGCAGGCCGAGGTATCGCCGCCGGCGCGCGCAGCGCGACCGGCCCCGCCAATGACACCTAAGCCGTCTTCCGCTGGATCCAGCAAGCTGTATATGTCGGAATCCAACAGCACCAGCCACCGCCGCCGGAGCGAAAGCGACGCGGATGACGCTGGGGCCGGCACCCTCGTAGCCGACGACACTCCACCGGCTGCGCCCGCTGAGCAGACGCCCCAGACTCCTCCTCCGCCGCTGGCTCCTCCAAAGAAGGTCACGGTACCGGCGGGAACGCAGTTGGTCATCAGGCTGGAAAATCCACTTGATTCGGAGAAAAACCAGGTCGGCGACTCTTTCCACGGTTCGCTCAGCGACCCGATTGTGCTGGACGGTGAAACTGTGGTTCCGTCGGGCGCGGAAGTGGTGGGCCGAGTGGCCGATGTGAAAAGCGCTGGGCGTTTCGCCGGCAATTCGGTGCTAACCCTGGAATTGACGTCGCTATCGGTGAACGGCAGGACTTACAACATTCAGACCAACCAGTGGACCCGCACGGGGAGCGGTGAGGGCAAAAGCACGGCGACTAAGGTGGGTGTCGGGACTGCCGCTGGCGCCATTCTCGGTGGCATTTTTGGCGGCGGCAAAGGCGCTGCCATTGGTGCGGCGGCCGGAGCGGGCGCCGGGACCGGAGTTGCAGCCTCCAAGAAGGGACAGCAGATCCAGTTGCCGGCGGAGGCGGTATTGAACTTCCAGACCATCAACGCCTTGACGGTTACGCCGCAAGCCAGTGATGAACACAACGCAGGACGCACACCACTGTCGTAAACCATTACTCGAGACGATTCGCAGGCGCAAGTCACAACCCGGCTGCGCCTTTTTCGCGTCTCGGTGGGTACGCAGTCTTCTCGGGCTGCGGTATCCTCACTAGAGCGGTTCCGAGGTTTCTGTATCTAGTGGTGGGTGGAGCACGCCTTCAGGCGGATTATTCATGAGCGCCCGTAGTTTATTGGGTGTCATCCTGAGCGACGAGCGCAAACGGGGTCCCAACTGAGCGGCGACGTGCTGCGCCTTCCTCCACCATAGGAGAGGACAACCACAACACACTTTGGACCTAGCTTTCGAATGCGCGCTGTTCGTCGTGGGGCTGGCCTTGGGCAGCTTCCTGAATGTCTGCATCAGCCGCCTTCCCCGCGATGAGTCGGTCATCCGCCCCAGGTCTCACTGCCCGGCTTGCGGTGCTTTTCTGCGCTGGCATGACAATATTCCGTTGTTAAGCTGGCTGCTGCTTGGCCGCCGCTGCCGCCATTGCGGAGGGCGAATTTCACTGCGTTATCCCGCAGTCGAGTTGCTGACTGCCGTATTGTTCACAGCGTGCTACCTGTCATTCGGTGCGACGCTGGTAACGGCAAAATTCTGCATCTTTTGTTTCCTGCTGGTGGGGCTGATTTTCATGGATGCCGAGACTGGCCTGCTGCCGCGGGAATTCACCTATTCCGGAATCGTGCTGGGGCTGGCGCTCTCCTGGATCGCCCCAACCGACGGCACGGCAACACAATTTTTTCTGCGCGTGTACGGCGCGCAGCTTCGGACTCAGGCACAAGTCGCGCTCCTCGATTCCGCCATTGGTGCTCTGGCTGGGGCCGGCTTCTTCTACCTGGCGTGGGCGCTGTACTACCTGGTCCGCAAACGTCATGGATTGGGATTCGGCGATATTGCGCTCATGGCCATGGTGGGAGCGTTTCTGGGGCTGAAGCTGACGCTCTTGGTGATTTTCTCCGCGCCGTTGGCGGGCACCGTTTATGCTGCCTTGCTGCTGCTCGCGGGGCGCTTCCGCAAGACGCCGGAGACGGGCGGAACGCTTGCGGAGCAGTCTTCTGGTCGAGAAAGGTTTCTGGCGCAGGAACTGCCGTTCGGCGTATTCCTCGGGGCGTGCTCTCTGGCCGCCGTTTTTTTTGGCGAATCGATTTGGCGCTGGTATCTGAGCTCTTTTTAGCCAGAGCGATCGGTCAGGCGCGGCCAGAACTGGCCTGCCTCAATCGTTTCGCGATTTCCTTTAGATGGTGCGTGGCATTAGTGCGATGGAAGCGGCGCCAGTCTTTCGTATTCATGGGGCCGAGGACCGGATGATCGAGTATCTTGGCCACCCTGCCGAATCGTTTCTCCGCATTCGCCAGTGTCGCATCCATAGCGACCAGGGCGTCATTGAATTGCCGCAAGGACTTCACTCCGGAACCATTCGCAGGGTGGCTCGCCTTCGGCGCCCTCCGCCCGGTAGGATGGAATCCCATCCTGGCCACATAAAAGGTCGCGAGTTTGTCCTTCAATGTGGGCTGGCCTCCCAGGGGTTTGCCGGTTTGCAGGGCGGTCTGGGTCCCCTGGGTGGTGGCTGTGTAACTCAACAGAAGGTGTTCCAGGATCTGGGCGCAACTCCGCTTTCCGGGCGGGGCATAGCGCCAGTCGTCCGGCGACATGGTACTGGTGATGCGTTCCACTTCACGGCGAATATGTTCCAGTTCAGGAGACACAACACCACCCCATAGAAAGAGAAGTGGGCTGATAGCAGCCTCGACGGTTGCATTAGTATGAACCACAATTCTTGATTTTACTCCAGCGAATTTTTGGTAATAGGTTAGTTTTGCGGCAACCTGCACACCTAAGCGGCGCGAAATGCGTGAGTGACGACTTCATCCTGAGCCGCGGATGGATTCCGATGTGTCCGACACCAGACTTATGCGGGCTAGAACTACGTCTCGGACTAAGAACTCAGAAACTCACCTTACAAATCGTTCTGACTCGTATCAGGGCACGGCTTCAGCCGTGCCGAACGGAGCGCAAGAAGATCAGGGCCTTAGCCCCTACAAAAACAGTCCCTCAGGGGCTGAAGCCCGAGTCTTTGTTGAACCGTTGCGGCACGGCTGAAGCCGTGCCCTGATACAAAACGATTTATGCACCGGCGGATTGCTTCTAATCTCTCGGTGCAGAGCGGACCTATGAAGATTGCGGGCTGCGGGTCGGCTCCGTCTGTGTCAGCGACGCCAGCATGGGCAATCTGGCCGCGCCGTAGAGTCCGGCATCGCTGCCCATCAAGGCCCGCGTAACAATGGTGTGCTTCTTTCCCGCAATGGCGCCATCGGGAGCCGTGACCTTGTAGATGAAGGAGCGAAATCTCAACTCCTCCAGCATGGTGGGCGCGAAAGCGTCCCACGCACTGGCCACTCCACCACCGATCACGTACATGGGGAGATTCAGCGCGTTGACCATGCTGCCGATACCAATACCCAAGGCGCGTCCCACCTTTTGATAGACACGCTGCGCCGACACGTCGCCTTGAATTGCCAACTGGTAGATGACCCGCGAATTGAACTCGACATTGCCGCGCGTAGCCCGGGCCAGATCGTCGGCCTGCCCGCTGGCGATCGCCTCATGCGCCATGCGCACGATCGCCGTCGCCGAGGCGTACTGCTCAAGACAGCCACGGCTTCCACAACCGCAGGGATGCCCATCCGGTTCGACGCAGAAGTGGCCGAGTTCTCCTGCCATGCCGTTCATGCCATGCCAGAGGCGGCCATTCAGCACCAGTCCGCCTCCGACCCCGGTGCCGAGCGTGTACATGGCCATGTGGTCGGTATCGCGGCCCGCGCCCAGCCATTTTTCTCCCATGGCGGCGGAGTTGGCATCGTTCTCCAGAATCACGGGCGTTCCCAGCCTGCGTTGAATGTCATCGCGCACCGGGAAGTTCGCCCAGCCGGGAAGGTTGGGAGATTCCATGATGGTGCCGGTGTCCATGTCGATAAATCCGGGGACCCCAATGCCAATTCCCGCCAGTTGTCCCGCGTCGCGAAACTTCACCTTTAACGACTGAATGGCATCGGACATTTCGCCGATGACCCAGTCGCGCCCGCGGCCTACCTCGGTTCCGCTGGTCAGCTTCTCCAGCAGTTTGCCGTCGGTATCGACCGCGGCGATGCGCAGGTTGGTCCCTCCCAGATCAACTCCGATGGAATAAACGCCCATGTTCAACCTTTCGGACAACTCTGAAACTGCTTTACTTCTGACAGCGCGGACAATAATGACTGCTCCGGCCTGCGATGATAACCCGCTTGATGGCGGTGCCGCATACCAGGCAGGGGTCGCCCTCTCTGCCGTACACCCGATGCCGCAGTTGAAACAACCCTTCCCGGCCTTCGGCATCGACGTAATCGTTTACCGACGACCCGCCCAGCTTGATCGCCTCGCGCAGGACCGCTTTTAGTGCGACATGCAGTCTTTGCAGCTCGGCGCGGGTGAGCGACGCCGCTCGCCTGCGGGGCCGAATCCCGGCGCGGAACAGCGACTCGTCAGCATAAATGTTTCCCACACCGCTTAACAGCTTCTGGTTCAGCAACGCGCTCTTGATGGGAGTTTTGCGGCCGCGAAACAGAGCCATGAATGGTCCGATTTGCGACTTTAGCGGCTCATCGCCGGGAGCGGCAAATCCGGTGGCGCTCTTTGGTTCGATCCGCACCACCGCCAGGCGGCCGAAGCGACGGGGATCGACGAAACGCAGCTCCCATCCCGAGGCCAGCTTCAGCACCGCGTGAGTGTGCTTAGCCGTCGGGATTTCCGGCGAGGCGATTAGCAGGCGGCCAGTCATCCCGAGGTGCACAATCCATTGCGCGTCAATGGCAGCCGACTTCCGCGACGAATTTCGCCGGGAGCGCTGCAAATCGAAAACAATGTGCTTGCCCACGCGCCGTACTTGCACGATTCGACGATGCTCCAGCGCGGACGCGATCTCCGCAGCCGGCGATTTCAGCGGTTCCGGTTTTTCTCCCAGCCAGACCGAGTCGATCACATCGCCGGCGATCCGCTGGTTGAGTCCGCGCGCAACGGTTTCGACTTCCGGAAGTTCGGGCATAAACTGCTAGTGTACGGCGGCAGCGTGCCGCTGGGTGACCTTTTCAACGAACAGAAACAGCAATGCCGCTAAGCACACCTCCAACGCTTTGTTTTCACGTCGTTTGTGAGCCAATATGATGTCCACCTCCTCGGACGTAGCGTCCCTTGCACGAGAGCTCTGGCGGTGGGAGCATGCCGAATATGTGTTTGCTGGGTGTGTGGCTGCCGCTTGCGCTGGGGAATATGTAGCTGACTTCAACAAGAGACCGTGGGTAGAGAAGCGCAAAGAATCTATCGCCAAGTCCTCGACATGGGCACTAATCATCGCGCTAGTGCTAGAGCTTATATGCGTCGTCAAAACCAACCAACTATCTGGGCGGGTGATCGGTGATCTCAGAGACAGAGCAGAAGGGGCCGACACCCTGGCCCAAAAAGCTATCCAGGATTCTGGTGCCGCGATCAAGGAATCAGGACAGGCAATAACTAATGCCGGAGCAGCAAACTCTACAGCTTTTGCTGTTAAAGGCGAAGCCGACACAGCGAAGTCGTTGGCTTCGGATGCGAAAGCGAGGGCTCTCGAATCTGGTACAAGGGTGCGCGCTGTCGAACGCCAAGCAGAGTCTTTGAGTCGAGATATTGCCGCAGAAAGAGAATCGTTCAGGCGCTTGAGAACGTGGCGCTCGTTCACAAATAAGGAGTCAATGATTTCCTCGTTACAGCCCTTCGCAGGAGTGGAATACCAATTTTCTGCCGTCTATGGAGACGAAGAATCAGAGTACCTACTTGCCGAGATAAACGGTGTCTTAACCAAGGCTCGCTGGACAATGGTCAAGCCCGTTCTAGCCGGGAACGAGAATACCGTTGAACTTAATCTGAATAAAGTCCCAGAACACATTCCAGTAACAACGCTGGTCGGCATTCGCGTGTTCATACAATATCCAACTTCATTTGAAGAGTTGCGAGGGCTTCCCGAAGGTGCACGCCTCCAACACGCAAGAGCAGCGGGGGTACTCCTGAAACTCTTATCTACTAACCTGTTCCCTCCCGATGACGATGAGCAACGCAAAAACATATTCTTCGAAAAAACGGGAGAATCGCGAACTGTCAAAATTATTGTAGGCAGAAAGCCGTAAGCAGCACTCCCAATTAAGGAGACCAGTAAAATGCGCCACAGAAGTGTGGGAGAGACAGCGCCTAAGAACCCCTGCCGACGCGAAACGGCAGCACTACCCAGATTTCCGCACACATTGCGCCGCGCATAGTTCAACCTGTAAAATCTAGCGTACGCGGTTCGTCTCCCTCAATTTCCCCGAATCTTGATCTGGTTTTGCAATCCAGAGGCGAGTTGTGTGCAAATCTGCGCGGCCGTTCGCGCTCGATACCGGGCGTCCGCAAATGGAGCATGACGTTGAAAACTGGCAAGACAGCAGTAATTGTCGGCGCGCAGTGGGGCGACGAAGGCAAAGGCAAGATCGTTGACGTTCTCTCCCAACGCTTCAATGTGGTGGCGCGCTATTCGGGCGGCCACAATGCCGGACACACGGTCACCATCAAGGGCAAGAAGTTCATCCTTCAGCTCATCCCCTGCGGCGTGCTGCGCGCGGGCTGCCGCGCCGTAATCGGCAATGGGGTGGTGCTGGATCCCTTCGCCTTCATCAAGGAAGTGGACGCGCTGCGCGCGGCGGGCGTGCGTGTTGACGGCAATTTGTTTGTCAGCAACCGCGCGCATGTGATCCTGCCCTACCATCGCATGATCGAGCTGGCGGCGGAGAACGCTCCCGGGCGGGTGAAAATCGGCACCACCTCGCGGGGTATTGGGCCGACCTACCAAGACAAGATGGCGCGCAGCGGATTGCGCGTGCAGGACCTGCTCGACAAGACGCTGCTGAAGAAGCACATTGAGAATGCTTGCCGCGAGAAGAACACCATCGCGCACGCCCTGTTCAACAGCGAGCCCCTGGATCCCGACAAGATGTTCACCGACTACGCGGAGATCGCCGATCGCGTCGCCCCCTTCGTAGCCGACACCGCGCTGCTGCTGAACCGGGCCATCGCCGCGGGCGAGTCGGTAATGTTCGAAGGCGCGCAAGGCACCATGCTCGACATCGATCATGGAAGCTACCCGTTCGTTACCTCCTCAAGCGCGACATCGGGAGGCGCGGCGATCGGCACCGGTGTGCCGCCGACGGCAATCGACATGGTAATCGGCGTAACCAAGGCGTACTGCACGCGCGTCGGCGCAGGCCCGTTCCCCACCGAACTGAAAGAGGAGGTCGGCGAGGCGCTGCGCAAAAAGGGCAACGAATTTGGGTCGGTAACCGGGCGTCCGCGGCGGACCGGGTGGCTGGACTTGCCGCTGCTGCGCTATTCCAACATGATCAACGGCACCAGTTGGCTGGTGGTGACCAAGCTGGATGTGCTGGATGAGCAGCCGGAGATTCGGATTTGCGTCGGCTATAAGGTTGACGGGAAGGAAACCCAAGAGATTCCGGCGCAGGCTTCCGGATACGAAGAGATCGAGCCGGTTTATGCCAAGCTGCCGGGATGGAAGTCGAGCACGTTTGGCATGAACAGCTACGATCGGTTGCCGGCGCAGGCGAAACGATATTTGGAATTCGTGGAAAAGGAATCGGGGGCGAAGGTGGGCATTGTTTCTACTGGCCCCGACCGCGAGCAGACCGTGTTCATTCCCGAGTTCACGAAGACGCTAAACAGCGTCAGCGGGAAAAGCAAATAGGAGCACGGACGTAACCTGGAGGGCGGAATGGTCGTACTGGCCGTGACCTGGATGGCAAAACCGGGGCATGAAGACGAAGTCGCGGGAATCTTCGGCAAACTTCAGATTGCTTCACGGCAAGAGCCGGGCTGCCTGCTGTACATCGTGCACCGGCATCGCACCGACGCTACGCGCTTCTTCATCTACGAGCAGTATCGCGACGAGGCCGCTTTGCAGGCCCACCGCAAGTCGCCGCATTTTCAGCAGTACGCGATCGCTGCGCTGAAGGACATCGGAGAACGCAAAGAGGGCGAGCTGTATTCTCCGCTTTCCGGCGAGTAGAGCATCAATGCTCGACGCTTTTTGAAAGGGCGCGGCTTCAGCCGCGCCGTTATGAGCACGGCGAGTTGGGCTTCAGCCCCTGAGGAAACTCGCATTTCGTCTCAACACCGAAATCCCTCAGTGGCTAAAGCCAACATAACGACAGCACCTTGCGGCACGGCTGAAGCCGTGCCCCTTCAAAGCGCAAGACCCTCGAATTGCTCTAAGGCATCACGCATCACCCGCTGCGGGCAACGTTTTCGCCTCTTTCAGTTCTTCGCGCAGAATGTCGAACAGCGCCACCAGAACTGACGCCACCACCGGCCCCAGAAACAATCCCAGGAACCCGAAGGCTTCCACGCCGCCGAAGATAAAGAAGAGCAGGACCAGCGGATGTAACTCCACGCGCCCGCCCACAATCCAGGGGCGGAGGATGTTGTCGACGCTGCTGACGATCACGACACAATAAACCAGGAGAAACAAGCCCTTCGCAATGGAACCGGTCAGCAGCAGGTAAATTACCACCGGCCCCCAAACCAGCGCCGAGCCCACAACCGGGATGATGGACGCGAAGCCGGTAGCCAGACCCAGCAACAGAGCAGACTGCATGCCGATGAGGCGCAGGACGACGCCGAGCAGCACGCCCTGCGCCACCCCCACCGAGAGGATGCCGTAAACATTGGCGATGATGGTGTCGGAGATATTGCGGTACAGCCGCGCCACCTGTTCGCGAGACAGTGGAAGCAGCGCTCCCGCGCGATAGGCCCACTGCGCTCCGTCGCGAAACAGAAAGAACACGACCACGAACGTGATTAGCGCGTCGATAATGAAGCGGGCGATACCACTCAAGACGTTGGCGCCGAAGCCGACCAGCCACACACTGACCTTCTGCGTGTTGGCGCTGATCATGGCGTTCAGATCGTACTTGGAAAGGTCGACCCAGCGGCCAACATAGCTGAGAGGGCCCTTAGCCAGGCTCATCACCAGCGATGCGAATCCGCCCTCTTCAACGCTTCTGCGGCCCAGATAGTGCGCCGCCGCCAACGCTTCGTTGGCTGCCAGCACGGCGATGATGAAGCTCGGCACCCCAAACAGCAGGACCAGGAGCAGCGTGGAAAGCAGGGCCGAGCCGCCCGGCCGGCGCTTGTTCCATTGCAAAATGCGCTCGTGCAGGGGATAAAAAACGACCGCCAGAATGATCGCGAAGGCGAACGGCTCCAGAAAGGATCTGGTAATAACAAAGGTGAGCCCGAGCGCAATCAGCAGCAGCACGGAAAGAAATATGATCGTTGTGCGTTTGCCGTTCATAGAGGTCGCTCAAGTTGTAACACGAAGGTCCTGGCAGCGAACGTGAGCCCACTTCCTTTCACGGCTCGTTCTTTGGCGGCTCTTTCCCCGCCAGGCCCAGTTCCCCGGCAATCCCTCTCATCGCCTCGATACAAAACGCGATGTGCTCGTCCAGGTCCACGCTCAAGCCGGCGGCGCCATTGATAATGTCCTCGCGGCTGACGGACCGCGCGAACGCTTTGTCCTTCATGCGCTTTCGAACCGACTTGGCATCCACCTCGGCCAGCGATTTGTTAGGCTTGATCAGCGCCGTCGCGGTAATGAAGCCCGCCAGTTCGTCGCAGGCAAACAGCGCTTTCTCCAGATTCGATTCGCGACTTACGCCCGTGTAGTCGGCGTGCGACATGACCGCCCGACGGACGTCCTCGGGATAGCCGCGCTCTGCCAAAATTTCATTTCCCTTGTAGGGATGCTCTTCCGCAGTGGGATACTTCTCGTAATCGAAATCGTGAATCAGTCCGACGATGCCCCAGCGCTCCTCGTCTTCGCCGAACTTGCGGGCGTAGGCGCGCAGGCACGCCTCCACCGCGAGCGCATGTTTGCGCAAACTTTCTGACTGGGTGAACTCAGTTAGTAAACACCAACCATCGGAGCGAATCATTCCGTGTTTCTCCCGTGTTTCATGTGGTTTTCTTCCGCCTCGTGGGCGTGCGATTGACGGATTTGCACAGCTTTTTCGGCTTTCACCCGACAATCCACTTGACTCTAGCAGAGGAATGCCGCAAAGTACGCTTGAGTTGAATGTTGTGCCTGCTCTGGCACTCGCGCAACCCGAATGGCCACGACTCTCGCGCCCGTAGATTCCCGGGAAGTGGTGAGATGCGACCAATGTCATCTCGTCCAGTTTAAAACTACTAACAATCTTTGCCGTCGTTGCCGCACATCGCTGGATGAGGATGAGCCGGAGCCAATCTTCGCGCCGTCTCTCCAGATTGCAGCCCCGGCAACTTCCACTCATTGCGAAGTGCGGGTGGCGCAGGCCATTCGCAGCTTGCGCCTGCGCGGCGGGCTAAGCCAACGCCAGCTCGCGCTGCGGATGGGCGTCCCTCGTACTTATGTCTCCAAGATCGAGAACGAAAAGGCCACGCCGACATTGTCCTCGCTCAACCGGCTGGCGATGGCGCTGGAGGTTAGCATCCCCGACCTGCTGCGGGCTTGCGGGCCGTCGCGCGAAGACGAGATCCACGAGCTGCTGGCCGATCCGTTCGTGGCCGAGCTGCTGGAATTCACCTCCAAGCTCAATGCCATGCAGTTGTCGAGTGTGCTCGCCCAGGTGCGCGACATGGTATTGCATCCGCGGCGGGGTGCGTAAGATCGCAAGAATCGCAGGCGACAGGATTCTTAAGAGTGTCAGCCTGCGCGGTGAGGTCCACCCTTAACATGCGCACATCGGCGTGTGCCGAGGGAAGGGAAGCCGCGTAAACCCAACCGACAGAAAATGCCGGGGCTCGTTGCCTCGGCATTTTCTTTGTCGGTGATGCAATGGCGATTCCAGTGCGCCGGGATAAACCGGCATGAAGCAGAGAATGCAAAATTCTTACGAGAAAGGACTAGCGATCCGCTCGGCCCTGAGTCTTGCGCTGCTACCGCGAGGGACGCAGTGAAGCGTAGACA
>JBEKNL010000100.1:0-16655 GCA_049522855.1 Candidatus Korobacteraceae bacterium | reverse complement strand
CCAAATATGGTTCCAACTATAACCGGCTCAATGGTTTACTGGATATTGTGCTGCTGTTGACGCTGGGTTTCTTGTGGAGTCGGTGTTTGGGACGCTGGAAATGGTTTTATGCGTTTTTTTTTGGCGCACAATTGCTCATAACGACGAGTCGTTATGTGGCGAACGTGGCCATCGACAAGCATCTTTACTATCCGGGAAGCTGGTACGACGTTCCCTTCTCGGTGGCCCTGGCAGCGTTCACGCTCGTCGGCTTATTCGGCCTCACGCTGGCCGGCGCTCCCGCGGCTGCGAAAAAATCGAAAGCGCCCCTTCATGTGACGACGATGGGAATGCTGGCCGTGCTGTCCTTGCCGGTCATGGGCGCATGGGCAGTCCTCAATCGGAATTCGCCTTCGCCGGTTACCCAGTTCCGAGAACTGGTTACGCGGGGCATTATGCTGGTGATGACCTTTCTGGTGTTTGCCAAGCTGCATCGGATGAGGATGGACTTAGCCAAGGCCAACCAGGTACTTCAGGAAGCCTCCGCAACGGACCCTCTTACCGGGGCCCGAAATCGGAGGTTCTTTGACACTACCATCGCTGGCGACGCCAACCATGCACTGCGGTCTTACGAGGTCCAAGAACTCCGGGTCAGCGACTTGATCTTCTATATGGTTGATCTTGACGATTTCAAGGAAGTCAACGATCGCTACGGACACGGCGTTGGAGACAAGGTCTTGCTGGAAGTGACCCGGCGAATCAATTCCGTGATCCGCAGCTCCGACGTTCTGGTCCGCTGGGGCGGCGATGAATTCCTGATCGTGTCCCGATATTCCAACCGGGCAGAAGCGGCGGCGTTTGCGTTGCGGATCTTAAGCGCAGTCGGAAATCGTGAATCCGACGTGGCCAGCGCCGCTCCCTTGGAAGCGGTTCTCGGCTTGGCTGACCGCGGGGTTTTTGAAGCGAAGACGTTTGGGAAAAATCGAGCGATTGGGGTCTTGCCTTCCGACAAGGGGAGGAAACTACTGTTTGTGACGGCTGGCGATCGAGCCTCTTCTTATTCTGTGCAGATGGTTTGCGTCGAAGGCCCATCTGAAGTTTTTGGAACCGTACAACGCCAAGGCAGACGGTCGCGACCGGGTCGTGGTCGCGCATGAAGCACAGCCGGTCATGGGCGCTTCTATTCCGGCGGCCGTAGACAGGATCATCGCTGAAACCGCTGCTTCGGGAAAACTCAGTCCTTTGTTTAATGGCCATCCGACCCCGATGTGGGTCTACGATCAGGAAACTCTCAGGTTTCTGGATGTGAATCAGGCCGCCATTCTAGGTTACGGGTACTCCAGGGCAGAATTTCTAGGAATGACCATCCTGGACATTCAGCCAACGGCAGACATCCCGCTTCTGCTGCATGAGATCCGTCGCTCGGCGCTGAAAGGACCGAGCACAGCAGTGTGGAGACATCGCAGCAAGGATGGCATGGTGTTCAATGTCAAGACTACAAGGCGCGAACTGACGGTATGCGGTCGTGCGGCCGAGTTGGTGGACGCGGTTCTCGTATCCCAGCGAAACGATCGGCCGAGTGAGGCGACGCAGACCATAGCTTGTGGCGATGGGACAGACGGGGTGCTTTTAGAACTGATGAGCCAAGAGCACAACGATTTGCAGCAGGAGGTGACAGGCCGACACGGCGGGCAACATCCGAGCAAAGAATGCCCGATGGTCGTGTCGTCTCGCATAGAGGAGAGTAGGCCCTAGAGTGCGACAACGAGGCGTAGCAGCGTAACCATCACCGGGCTGACTGCAACTAAGCTGTAACGTTCATGTCCCCAACGGGCCGAACAGCAAGTCGCCGCCATACCCGACTTCATCGACGACATTGTCAAAATAGTCCTTGGATGGCTGACGAAATTCGTCGGCACCCCGCGGAGAGCGGCCTTGAAGTTTGCGATTTCTCCCGCAGTTTCGTGTACTCCGCGAGACCCCCTCCGCTTCTCAGTCATGGCGAGCCACAGGTACTAACGGGATGGTCCGCCGCCTTCACCCCAGTCAGGTGTAAGAGGCGTACGGAGGAGACATCCCATGAAACTTCACACGATCGGCATTGATCTGGGCAAGACAGTCGTTCATCTGGTTGGGCTTAACCTGGGGGCTTTTGGCGCTCCGCTCATTGGAGACGGCTCTTGTGGCACATCCTTGCCGACTATTCACCCAGAAAACCGTCTACTGCCATGACAAAACTCTGAAAGATATTCTGGGCGTTAAGGTTGATTTGTCTTCCCCCGACTGGATGCGAGAACCTGTCCGCACCAGAGCCATCCGAGAGGCTGCCCTTGCCTTTTAGAGACGCTCAAACGCGTTTGCGTGACATTCAGGAAAGCATCGAGCACATCACTGAATTCACGATTCCCCGGCGTTAGATGCGGGCAGAGCTCTCCTTAAAGACTTGCACCCCAACTCACCGTAGAATGTCCCTTTATGAATTATGTGCCGATTAACGGTCTGCGGATGCTGGCAGCGGAAAGCGGCATACTTTTCGCCGCATTCCTTATCGGGTATGTCAGCTTGCGTTTTCTGCATCCAGAAGTGAGGCGGCCAGGATGGCTGGCGTGGATACTCAGCAGCAATTTGCGCGCGGTGGTGTTGGTGATGGCCGTCGCGCTGACCGGTCGGGCGCTGCTGCTGCCGGCCGTCGGTATTCCCCAACCTCGCATCAACGACGAATACAGTTATTTGCTGATGGCTGACACCTTCTCCCATCACCGGCTCAGCAATCCAACCCCGCCCGCATGGCAGCATTTCGAGACCTTCCATGTAAACATGACGCCCACCTATCACTCGAAATACCCGGTGTCGCAAGGACTCGCGTTGGCTTTCGGGCAGATCGTATTTCATCAACCGTGGATCGGGGTGTATCTCAGTACCGCTCTCCTGTGTGGCGCGATCTGCTGGTGTCTGCAAGCCTTCGTGCCGCCGAGTTGGGCGCTGCTGGGCGGGTTGCTGGCGGTGGTCCGCATCGCGCTTTTGTCCTACTGGATGAATTCCTACTGGGGCGGGTCGATGGCCGCGCTGGGCGGCGCGCTTGCTCTGGGCGCGGTGGTGCGGCTTTTCCAGCCTGGGCTTACAAACCGGCGCCGGTCCATGCTTGCATGTGCCTTTGCGATCGCGCTGCTCATCCTCGCTGCATCGCGTCCCTACGAAGGGTTGGCATTCTCCATTCCGCTGGTAGCGTACTTCGGCTACCAGACCGTACGGGCGAGGATTGGGACCAAGGCGCTGCTTCGCGCGACGGTGCTGCCGGTCGTAGTCATCGGACTCGCCGGAGTTGTACTCATGGGCTACTACAACAAGAAGACTACCGGAAGTCCCCTCTTGCTGCCGTATGTCCTGTATCAACGAACCTATCCAGATCTCCCGCTTGCGCTACCTCTATTTCTTGGGCAAAGAGCCAGGCCTTACTTACCGGCTAGCGATCCGGTCTTCGAAAAATGGTACGCGGTCCTGGCAGAGGAGCATGGCTATCAGCAAACCAACACGGTCTCTGGACTCGCCGCCTTGGAAGCCCGGCGGCTTGGGATCAATTGGCTTTTCTACGTGGGCCCGGCGCTATCTTTACCAGTATTACTTGGCTTCTTGTCGTGCATAATGCAGCGCCGGCTGCGGATTGCGGTAGCCGTCACGATCACGACAGGAGCTGCAATTGCAATATGTACTGTCTCGCAACTCCACTACTTCTCACCCGGGACCGTCGCCGTGTACATCTTTGCCGTCGCAGGTCTGCAGTATCTCTGGCAGCAGCAAAAGGACGGCGAGCGGGCCTTCGTTCTGGCCGTATGCCTCACCGTGGTTGCGGTTTCGCTGTCCCGGCAAACCGGCGGCACGGCGATGAATGCCGCCTTCGCCTTCCGCGACGCCCGGAAATGGGTGGCCCAGCAGCTAGAGAACCAGGCGGGAAAACAGTTGGTCCTGGTGTCGTACGATTTGCAACGGCACTATCCGGGAAACGAACTGGTGCACAATGGGGCGGATTTCAACTCGGAAAAGATTCTGTGGGCGCGATCCAAGGGAGAGAACAACGACCGGGAGTTGTGCCAAGCGTATTCGGACAGGACCTTCTGGAGCGTGAAGACTGACGACGTGAATATCTCGTTGACTCCTCTCGACCTGTGCAAACACCCGTAACCAAGGCGTCTTCCGCCCGCGGTTGCGCAATGCACCTGCGGCAATTCTGCATTTGCGCCGCGCCCCAACCGCCGTCAAAGGGACAACCTTTCTCCCACGCTTTCCATCAGATGAGCACATGTGACCAGACACGGAATGCGGTGTCGTCTAGGGTTGTTTAACGGCTCGAATCAGGCCAAGTCCATCAGGGCCCCTTATTGGGAGACGGAGTTTTCAATCACAATTATCAGTTTGTGGTCTGCGTTGCTGTAAAGTTCGCACAGCACATTGCCGAAATGATTTAAGAGTGGGCATTCCCCAAGGGGCGCTCACCGCAACAACAAATCCGGATGCGACGTCGATGGCCGCGTGATACGCTTGAGCGCTGTGCTTTCCGCCATGCCACCGCGTCAGTCAAACCAGCATCGCAGCGGGTGAAGGAACCGCAATCGTCATCCCATGACCCTAAATCAAAAAATCGTTCCGTTCCTTGTCCTCTGCGTCTTGCAGGCTGGAGACCTGCTCTCTACCCGCCTGGCGTTGAAAATACCTGGAGTCATGGAACTGAACCCGCTGGTGCGCGAGTTCGGGTTATGGCCGGCGAAGCTGCTGGTGTGCGCACTCGTGCTGTTGCTGGTGTGGCAGACGAAACGGATGCGGCGGGTGTGGACGCTGTGCGCAATCTATGCTGTCATCGTGGCTTCCAATGTGCTGTTGTTTGTCACCCATGCCGCCGCCTTGGCGCAACGGACAAACTGAACCACGACCTGGACCGCCATGCCGGTCTCCAACTACGGTCCGGCTCCAACCCGGATGTGAGCTTCACCCAGCCTCACGCGGTCACTGCGGGGCAAGCGATTTTTGTTCCAGGTTTGCGCCCACTTTGCGCTGGCCGGCCTCCACCTGCACTTTGCGCTGCCACGTTCCGACGTCCTTCTTGCGCAGGGCGATCGTGTGCTGACCAGGTTCGACGGCGAAGGAATACGGCGTTTTCCCGACGTACGCGCCATCTACGAATATGTCAGCGCCCGCCGGGCTCGACCAAAAATTCAATACTGCCTCTCCTTCTGAATTTTTATCTTTGGCAGCAGGTTCTGAATTTCTGGGAGCAGGTTCTGGCGGGGTGAGCGCGGGCGGAAATTTCAGGGAGATCGACTTTTGTTCCAGATAGGCGGTGACTCGACGCTGGTTGGGGTCCGTCCGCATGGTGCGCTGCCAGGTCGCGAAGTCCGGCTTGCGCAGGGTGATCGTATGTTCACCCGGTGGAACGACGAGGGAATGCGGCGTTTTCCCGATGGACATGCCGTCCAGGGAGATATCAGCGCCCGCCGGACTCGACCAGATCTCCAACGGCATCGGTGGTGGCGGTGGTGGCGGCTCCTTGCGCGGCGGCTCTGCTGTCACCGTGCTGGGCGGAAGTGCCATAGCAGTCTGCACCGCTGGACTATCCACATCGCAGTTGACGTAGTAAACGGAGAGAGGCGTTGCCTTCGGCATCAGTCTCGTTGGCAACAGTACATCGCCTTGGATGGCGGCGAGTACATACTCCACAAGTTTCTCGCGGGAAGGAAAGCCAGCCAGGCTGTAACGGGACACTACCCGGCCTTGCTGATTGTAGGCGCGTGCATACAGCGATTTGGGCTTGTCGTCGCGCTGCAGATCCAGCGTGGTGGTGGTTTTGGGGGGTGGCACGCCGGCATACGCGTAGCTCCAGGTTCCTCCGTAACTGCTGGCCTTGGTTACATTCCCGGCCTCAGGCGCCGTACTCGTGTAGGTGTGGGCCGAAGGGGTAAGCCCTTCGAACATCGCTTCCGAGGTCGAAAAAATCACCACGTAGTTACTCGTGCTCGATGACGGTATTTGAGAAAAGCAAAGGCTCCGATAGTCCTGCTTTTGTAACTTTTTGTCGATCCACTTGGCGGCGAACTTGGGGATGGCGGGAACCGGCTGTCCACCTTCAGCCACCGCGAAGGAGACGTTCTTGGTGCAAACCTCGGGAGGAGAGGCGGGTGTCTGTCCCCAGACACTGGCGGCTGCCGCGAGCAAGAAAATCAGTACCGCGGGAGTTTTCATGGTGAAGCTGGCATTATAGCTGAAACAACCAACTTCCAGGCTACTTCTGTGCGGTAGCGGGCTGCCTGGCGCTTTCGAGTGGTTCATTTAATACCTTCCCGGATCCATATTGTAGCACTTACGTTGGAAAGTCAACCAAAATGACTAGCATAAAAGTATACATCCGATTATAGCCGTAAAGTGCTCCATCATTGCCGTCTTCTATAACGCTTTCGTGGCATATTTCTTGCGCCATAGGGGCCATAGATTTTGCGAAAAAACAATCCCACACTTACCGGCATGTTGCGAGTCATGATGGCTGGCGCCATTGTACTTTTAGCCCTTGGCATTACGTTAGTGGGTTACAACGTACTTATTGTTGGAACCGGACTGGTCGGCGCTTTTGCTCTACTTCATAGCTATTGGCGGGATGCCGTTTCCGACTCCAGTACGACGCAAAACATTCAATGGATGGCTATCGTCGTGACGGCGCTTATGCTCGCGTGGCGTACCGGTTATATGCGTCACGACCCCGAGAGGTACTAATAGCCATGCGTTGCGCGATTGATGCGGTTTTCATGGATTCCTTCTAGCTCCGTGTGAGTGGCACCTAAAAACTGGCTGCAGTGGTCAAATTGTCGAGTGCGTCCAAGTTACCACCCACGCAGACTTCAGTCCGTTGTTTCACTACCCAGGACTGCCCACGACGTACCAGGCCAACGTGAAAGCAGTCCAGCGGGTGCGGCAGTAGCAGATCGAGGGCTTGCTGCGATAGGCCATGGCTAAATGCCCTATGAAGGAGTGATGATGATGCGAAGCGTCGAACAAAAAAACGGAGAGGCGGGTAGCGCCCTGGTAGAGTTCGCACTGGCGACCGTGATCATCCTCACCGTGCTGTTCGGTATCATAGACATGGGCCGGGCGCTTTATGCCTATGATTGGGTGTCGGATGCGGCACGACGAGGCACACGCTATGCGATGGTGAGAGGAACATCGTCCTGCCCGGGCTCGCCGGAGTTGACGGACTGTAAAGCCGGCCCACCTCAAATTACGACTTATGTCGAGGGTAATGCGTTCGGAATCGACCATAGTGCGCTTACCGTGACTGCCGAATGCTGGCCGCCCAGCAGCGCCTTTACCCCACCGCCCTGCGCTCCTGGCCTATCGCGGTAAAGGTCACTGTGCAATACAATTTTTCATTCCTTTCTCCCTTTACCCCTCATTCATGGACCATGACGAGTTCTTCGATAAGGACAGTCTCACAGTAGAACGCGGCGACAATAGAACGGGCTGAGATTTCAGGATCGAGATTGCGACTCTCCAACGACGGCTTGCCGGCATCTTCGTAGTGACGCCCCACAACTCTGCGAAACCGAAGATCCCCCGGCGCGAAGAAGCCGCGAAACAAGAGTGAGAAACGGCAAGCGCTAAGCCAACAGATCGTCGATTATCTTCTGGCCTAAGCCTTCCGGGGTGTAATGCTTGGCGCCTATCTCGGCGAGTACGGCTCCCTCAGCAGAAAGAACCAATTTGATGGTTTGAGCAGTTTCCGCGCCCCCAGCAAAACCCACACTCAATCCCAGGGAGGCGGTGTTTTCCTCGTAGCTCAGGCTGGCAGTGCCCTCTTTGGCGCGTATCGGTCGAGCCAGGATTTGAACGCTGCGGCTGCCCTCACCTCCAACCACACTTACCGCAAGCACCTGACTGCCAAATCTATTATTAAAACGTACCTCTACGCTTTCGAACCATGCAAAAAGCTCTCGGCAAAATTGATTGCCAAGCTTACCTTTCAGGGCCTCGGCTTGAACCGATCTTTCATCCAGCGCCCGCTGGGCTTCATACTTTTGCTTCGCCCTCTGTACGGCCGCGTCGAGCCAGTCGGTCGCTTCCATTTCGAGAGGACTCCTTGTGGAACTCACCGGAATAGGGCGATCGCCGGTTGTGTTCAAGCTGCGAACGGCGGGCCACCTATATTTCGAGGGTTGCCTCTGGTCGCTCGGCGCTGGGTATGGCAACTTATCATTCATGCGATCACTCAGGACCAGAGCCTCTTGCTCTCCATGCCCATCAGCGGCGGGTCGCTTCGGGCTTCGTCCCCGATCCTAATGGAGAACAAGGAATGGGAGCCTGTCATCCTAGCTGGGCTTGTCGTCGCGTTGCTTATCGCCGTCTACCCAAGTTCGGGAAGTACTTCATCGGGTTTCAGGGCCGGCGTCCCGCTATGGGGGTGGAAGCATCTGGTCTTCCCCGCTCGCCGTTGCTCGATAGGAGGCTGGCGGTATGCTATTGCCCGTAACTAATGCTGCTTCCTCGAGGGCAAGCGCTCAATTGTCATTTCGGAGGGCCCGGTCATTTACTCCGTGAAAGACAATTGGTCGCCGACCACCGTTGAGGTTTGAGCGATAACACCTGCAGGCAGTTCCAGCACACAACGTGCCTTCCAATGAAGCCCGGTCATGCGAAATGGGGCCATCGCCGGTCGCAAATGGATTACGCGCCAGTTGCGGTCCAGGAAAACCACATCGATGGCGAACCGCATGGCTACCGTATGGATGGCCTGCGATGGAATAATGAGCAGGCCCGTACCGGGTTCGAGCCCCCGTTTGCCCAATAATCCTACCAACCGGCGCAGACTCGTCCCGGCGACCCTAATCTGCTCGCCAAGCACGGTATTCCTGGTCGTATTCAGAACTGCGACCGTCTCCGTTTCCATACTACTTTTTCGGAGTCATACGCCTTCCCGAAGCCATACGTTTCCGCCGGGCGATTACGATTGCCAGCAAGATCACAGCGATCACCGCTGCGACAACGCGAATCATCATTACGTTATCCATAACCCTCCGTGTCTCCTTATCTGCTTAGATCTTCGAACGTCTTCAACATGGAAAGCACTCCCGGCCCAAGCAGCACCACAAAAAGCGCGGGGAAAATGAAGATGGCCAAGGGAAAGATCAGCTTTACGGTAGTCTTAGCCGCCTGTTCCTCAGCCAGCATCAACCGCTTGACCCGCAAACCGTCGGCAAACGTTCCGAGAGCGCGAGCAATCGGGGTCCCCAGCCGCTCGGTCTGCACCAGCATGGCGACGAACTGACGAACCGTATCGAGATCAACCCGATCCGCCATGCTCCGCCAGGCATCAAGGCGCGGTTTGCCGGCCCGCTGCTCGCGGCCGATAATGAGGAGTTCTTCGCTCAGTTCCGGGTGCATAACGTGTATTTCGTCGGCAATTCTGAGCACAGCCTGGTCTAGGCCCAAGCCTGCTTCCATACATATCACCAGAAGATCCAGTGCGTCGGGTAGGGCCCTGCCGATTTTTCCCTTGCGCCGACTGATTGCACTAAACAGCCACATATCCGGCACAAAGAATCCTGCCACAGCCAAAAAGATACCGTAAAGGAGGAAGTTCTGCGCTCCGGCAAAGGTAGCGAGGAGTACCCCGACAACGGGACCCAGCAGCTTGAGGCTCAGGAAGGTGTCCGCGTCTCCCGGTTTGCGATAGCCGGCAAGGCCCAAACGGAAGGACAGTTCTTCATCGTTCGATCGCAGCCAATTGCGGAAAGGCGCCAGCGGGCGCGTAACCAGCGCAAATACATCTTGGACCTCAGTTGCAGCGGGCCTCTCAGTATCGTAGGCGGCACGAGACTGAGACTGCAATGCCGCCAGCCGGACTTCGGTCGGCGAGCTCTTTCTCACGATCACCAGAAGAACCAGCGCGCTGGCAGCAAACAGTGCAAGGGCCGCGAAAATCGCAATAAATATCGTCATATCAGTACTTGATCCGAATGATCCGTCGTATAAAGAAGGCCCCAAGGGCCATGCTCACCACCGTTCCATAAACCATTTTCAGGCCCGTATCCGTCTCGAACAACGGGGCTGTGTAGCCGGGCCTAACCAGATTCAACAGAACGAAGGCGATGATCGGCAGGGCTATGAGTACAGCCCCGGTCATCCGGCCTTGCGCGGTATACACCTTCACTTTTTGCTGCAGTTGAATGCGTGCCCGCAGCAGGGCCGCGGTCTTGTCTAGCAACTCAGCGAGATTTCCTCCGGTTTCCCTTTGTAGGAGAATCGCAGAGATAAGAAATTGCAGGTCCGGCAAAGGAAATCTCCGGAAAATACCCAGCATCGCTTCGCGAAATGGCATCCCGTAATTCATTTCATCGGCGCAACGGCGAAATTCCGGCCCCAGTGGATCTCCCATCTCCTCGGCAACAGTTACCATGGCCATCGGCAGTGACTGTCCGGCACGAAGCGAGCGAGCGATCAAGTCGACAGCCTCGGGAAGCAGCACATTGAACCGACGGAAGCGGACCGAACGCTTATACAGCACCCAAGCGAAGGGAGCGAAGCCCAAGGTCAGCCCGGGAATCCATCCCACAAAACCCGCGGGTATCCACCAGTGGCCAACGATCGAACCCACCAACATCATGCATGCCGAATAGAAGAAGAAGCGACCGACCGTCCATGGCACCTTCGCCTGCTCCAGCAATAATTGCAGCTGCAGCGCGGCCTTGGTCTCGCGCAGGAAGCGATCGACCCAGGCAACTCGACTGAAGGTGACCTGCCTTATGATTTCCCCTTGGTCATCCTCGCCCGTGAGGTGGTGGCGATCCAACCCGCCCAGCCGCTGCTGGATTTTCTTGTCGGCCTCCGAAGGCTCGGTGAAATAGGCAAGCGTAGCGAACACGGCCACCAAGACAATCAGAAATACGGTGATCGGGGACATAAGTTCACTCCGCCTATACTTCGAACGAGTGTTCAAAAACACTTGCCGGGAGAATGATCCCGGCCTTCTTCAGCCTCTCGGCGAACTTGGGAGACACACCGGTCGCTTTAAACCTTCCCAACACCCGTCCACTGACGTCGATGCCGAGCTTTTCGAAGACAAAGATGTCTTGCATCGCCACCACGTCGCCGGTCATGCCGGTAATTTCCGAGACGTAGGTGATGCGACGCGTACCGTCGCTCATGCGAGCGATCTGCACCACCAGGGCGATCGCCGATGCGATTTGCTGCCGCAGGGCTTTCTCGGGAAGATTAAGGTTGGACATCAAGGCCATGGTTTCCAAGCGGGCCACGGCATCGCGGGGAGTGTTGGCGTGAATGGTGGTCAGCGATCCATCATGCCCAGTGTTCATCGCCTGCAGCATGTCGAGAGCTTCCTCTCCACGCACCTCGCCGACGATTATCCTGTCCGGCCGCATACGCAAGGCGTTGATGACCAGTTCGCGCTGACGTACCGCGCCTTTCCCCTCCACGTTAGGGGGACGGCATTCCAGGCGAACCACGTGTTCCTGTTGCAGTTGGAGTTCGGCAGAATCTTCGATGGTCACGATGCGTTCCGTGTCGCTTATATACCCGCTCAACACATTCAACAGCGTCGTCTTTCCGGCGCCTGTACCGCCGGAAATGACGATGTTGAGTTTGGCCCGCACGGCGGCCTTCAAGGCCTCAAAAATCGGAGCGGTGACGGTACGATTGGCCAGTATCTGCTCGGGCCCGATGGGGATTTTGCCAAAACGGCGAATCGACAGAATCGGGCCGTCCACCGCCAGCGGGGGGATGATGACGTTGACGCGCGATCCGTCGGGCAAGCGCGCGTCGCACATGGGCGAGGATTCGTCTATGCGTCTGCCGACTTGGGATACGATCTTGTCGATAATGTGGCTAAGGTGAGCGTCGTCCTTAAAAACGACGTTCGTTTTCTCCAGTCTGCCGGCGCGCTCGACATATACTTTTCTGTACGTGTTCACCAGGATGTCGTTGATGGTGCCATCCTGGAGCAAAGGCTCCAGCGGCCCTAAGCCAAAGACTTCGTGCAACACCTCACGTGCCAAGCGGTCTCTCTCGCTGGTACTGAGAGGGGTCTCCAACTCCACGATGAGGTCTTGAATTACTTGCTGCACTTGCGCCCGCGCCCGGACATCCTCGAGCGAAGTGAGTTTCTCCAAGTCGATCTTGCCGAGCAGCTCGCGATGCAGGGTGGTTTTCAGTTCCTGGTACGCCTTGGCGGAAACACCAATGCTGCGTGGCGCGCTCCAGGTGCCACTGCCAATGCGCATATCAGGGCCAAAGGTCTTTGTGGTGTTAGCCATTTAACTCCTCAAAACTAAGATCCAAAGAGGCTGAACAATTTACGCGACCCCTTGCCCGCCTTCTCCATAACCGACTCATTCGCCACGAACCGACCCGTCCAAGTATCGAAGGCCGCAGCCAGTTCCGACTTACGAGCGAGATCGATTGGGGTACCGGCGTTCATGGCGTTCACAATCAGGTCGTAATCGTTGGGGATTTTCACCGCAATCTGCCGATGCAGCGATGCTTCGATCTCGCGTTCACTCAACGGGTTCTTTCTGGAATAGCGGTTCAGCACGATATCGATATTCTCATCGGGATAGTGCAAGCCGGTCAGGTACTGGATCGCGCGAATGGCGTTATGGATCGCCGGCAGTTCGGGAGTGATAACGATGGCTAGCCGATCCGATTGCCGGATGACAGCACAGGTGTCCTCGCTCAGTCCAGGGGGACAATCGACGATGACAAACTGATAGTTCTCCGCCAGAAAAGCCAGCGTATGTTCGATGGCGTCCGAGGGAGTATTGGCAAAGGCATGGATGGCTTCCGGGGAATCCAAGACGTGCAATCCACTGGGGTGCTGCAACAGGAAGCCCTGCAGCAGGTCAGCATCAAGCCGGTCCATGTTGTGGACCAGTTCATAAAAGCTGTACTGATGCCGGCCCAAGCCGAGGCACAGGGCGAGATCGCCGAGCGCCGGATGTTGGTCCACCAGCAAGACCTTCTGTTGTTGTCTCACCAGATCCAGCGCCAGATGCAAGGCCAGGGAGGTAACCCCGGCTCCGCCTTTGGCTCCCATCAGGGTGACGACTTGGCCTTTCTGTCCCGGCAACTTGCCTTGATGCCGTGCCTCTAAATGCGCCAGGGCGTCCACTATCTGGTCCGCCCGGAAGGGCTTTACCAGATATTCCGAACACCCGGAACGCATGGCCGCGATGATCTGGTCCGGATGAGAGTCGCTGGAAGCGGCAAAAATGCTTACGCTGGTATCGCAGCCTTCGTGAATCCGCTGGCTGGTCCGCGCGCTCTCCTCACCTTCGTCAAAATTGATCACGCAGACGCGATGCTGAAACTCCCCCAGCATCCGCATAACTTCGCGCGGGTTGACATGCCGATCGACGTTGTCCACGACATGGGCTCCGGGCGTTTGGGCAACCAAGGTCTCCAAGCCTTCCCGCGAGACCGGATCCAGATTTATGCAGAGGATGCCGATACGCCGCTCGGAGCTGCGCGAACCTCTTATCGTTACCTTGGGGTCAGTCATAGTTACTTCGTCCCTGGATTCTTAGTCGGGCTCGGCAAACCTTTATCGAATTCTCCCTTGTCAAGGTTTTGAACCGGCTGATTAACCTGTGGCTCCCCACTGGGCAGCTGTCCTGTCGCTGGGTCCACAATGGTGGGCGTAACCAGTACGAGCAGCTCCGTGTTGGTACGATTCACACTCCTGGACCTGAAAAGCTGTCCCAGGATGGGGATATCTCCGATTCCCGGAACCTTGCTGAGTTGTATGGTCGTGCGGTCGTCCAGCAGACCCGCAATGCCGAAGCTCTGCCCATCTTTGAGCTCGACCTCGGTTTCAGCGCGCCGGGTTGAGATGGCTGGCATGACGAATCCCGCAATCGTCACTGTATTGGTGTAGTCGAGCGAACTCACCTCGGGAGAAACTTTGAGCCGAATTATACCATTGTCCTCGATGGTCCCGGTGAACTCCAACTTCACCCCATAAGGCTGGAACTGGATGGTGATGATCGGAACCGTGCCAGCGGCGCCGCCCTGCACTACCGGGTACGGGAACAGACCACCCGCCAGGAAATGTGCCGTCACCCCACTGTAAGCCATCAAGTTGGGTTCCGCCAGGATTTGCAAAATGTTCTTCTGCTGGAGGTCCGAGATGGTGGCGCCCAAGTTAATGTCGGGGCGGAAGAGGAAGATATTCAGAAGACTCGATAGGCTGAATTGCGTTAGACCGCCAGTGCCCGAGCCCTGCTGAAGAGCAAGCGGGCCAAATTGCTGCGTGCCTATGGTGCCAATCGTATTGGTTGCGCCCGTGCTGAAGAGATTGACGCCAAATTGGGTCAGCTTGCCGCGGTCTGCCTCGGCGAAGCGCACCTTCAGCATCACCTGTTTCAGATGCGGCGGGGGCGCGACCCGCAAACCGTTGACCACACCCTTGGAGTAGTTGTCGGCCATCTTCAGCATCTGTTCCGCAACCACGGCTGTGGGGACAGTCCCGACCAGCGTCACTCTGTCTCCGTTCGATTGCACATCCACGCCACTATTCGGGAAGGACTGGTCCAAAGTGTTGCGCAATTGAGATACATCCACATCCGCGTACAAATCCAAGGTACGGTTCTGTCCCGCCTCATCCCACAGCATCAGACTGCTGCTGCCAGGCGTCTTGGCGGTAATTACCAGTTCCCGGGGTGAAGTCAGTACCGATTCGATGACCGCGGGATTTCCGGTAAGAACACGCTTGATGCGAGTCGGAGTGCGGATCAGCAGCGAATGTCCCACGACGATGTGCACGCTCTCCGGCCCCTCGCCTTGCTGTTGCGGGGCTGCCTGGGGCGGCGGGGTTGAGGCCGGAGCCTGCTCCGGGTAGGGCGCTTGCGATGTGGTCGGCTGCGGGGTTGGCGCCGGAGCCTGCTCGGCGGGCGCTTGCGCCGGAGCCTGCTCCGGGTAGGGCGCTTGCGTTGCGGGCGGCTGCTGGGTTGGCGCCGGAGCCTGCCCCGTAGTTGATGCTTGTTGTGCAGCCGGTTCCTGGGCTGCGACTCCCAACGTGGTGAGGCAAAGCGCCGTACCCGTTAGCAGCACGAAAGCCATGCTTTGCCACAAAGGCTTTTGCTGGTTTGATCTCTTCCGTTCCACGAGATGCTCCATTCTAGGGCCTCTCAAAACTTGACCGCACCCTTCTTTGTACCATCGTAGGTATCAACTGTGTATACGCTCGGCGGTTTGGCCGGCGCCGCCTTCTTGACGACAAGTGGGGCTGGTTTAGCGGTACCTTGCA
Organism: Candidatus Korobacteraceae bacterium; assembly: GCA_049522855.1. Lineage (GTDB taxonomy): Bacteria > Acidobacteriota > Terriglobia > Terriglobales > Acidobacteriaceae > Bog-257. Next base: position 1,381 of record JBEKNL010000100.1, on the reverse strand, counting down.
GGTCCCTCAAATTCACCGGGCGGGTCACCGGCTGGGCCTGATCGGAAGCGTTCCGGAGAACGAACTGCACCGTCCCTTGGTTGCTGGCCAGTAAGAGTTTTTCCGCATCGTCCGGCGACAGCAACACCGTCACCACTTTCACATTTTGCGGTTTGCCGTTCGGATCCGGTTGCAGCTTCTCGCCGGTGCTCAAAACCTGGACGTTCTGCAAGACGGTGGTGGTCATCGGCTCCTTGTTGTCAGCTTCCGGGTGCAAGCTCACCAGCACATCGACGTGCGAACCGGGAAACAGAAATCCGGAGACGTTGTTCAACTCATTGGTGACCACCGCTACCGCGCGCATACCATCCGGAATTTTAGCGGTGAGGCCGACGGTGGCTCCCGGAGCTGCCAACAACCCGTCGCGGATGGGCTCCTTTACGGCAATGGGATACATCACAACCCTGCCGGTCACGTCTTCCAGCTTGTGGAAGGCCCCGTCCAACGGAGCGTTACTGGGCCAATCCATCAGCATCAGGTCGCCAGCCGCCAACGGGGTCCCGGTGTCCAGCGGCTTGGCCGCGGCCACCACCTTGATGAGCGCCCCGCCCCCATATTGCTGCTTAATGCGCTTGTAAAGAAAATATGTGATCAGGACCGAAACCACCAACGCAATCAAAAGAGCAATACCTAACCGACCAGTTTTCGTAACTCACCTCCACAGTATCAACAGCAACGCGTACAGCGTTCCCGACGCAATCGCCAATCCGTATGGCATGCGTAAGGCCGTGGGATTGTCCAGATTCAATTCCGGATGGGCCTGCAAGCCGGAGCGAGCATGGAACCACAGCACTGAGCCAAGATTTCTGAGGGTCTCCCCCATGCGACCGCAGTAAACGGAAATAATGATGGCCATCACCCCGCCGCAAATCGCGGTTGCCAGCAGCACCACGATGGCCTGCTCCGGACCCACCAGCGATCCGATTGCCGCCATCAACTTCACGTCACCCGCTCCCATGGCCCGCACCGCGTAAAACAGAAACACGATGCCGCCGGCAAGCAGGCAACCCTCACCTGCACCGCTCAGGCCCTTCCATCCAAACAGCACCCCGCGGAGCACCAGGCCTAGGACAATCCCCGGGTAGGTGAGCCAGTTTGGGATGCGATGCTGCTGCACATCAAAAACGGCGGCGGTGATGGCCAGCGCCAGCGCGATAATTAGAAGAGCAATATCCCGATGCATGGTGCATCATTGAAAGCTAAGACCAAAATCAAAAATGGAAGCAAGCTACGAGGCTAACGATCGGCTCGTAGCCACACGCCCGGCCAAGCGTGTTTCCCAGGGTCTTGCGTGCAGACGGCGCCGGCGGTTCCGGCCCCTCTACCTGCATAGCCTGCTTCC
>JBEKNL010000099.1:0-15878 GCA_049522855.1 Candidatus Korobacteraceae bacterium | reverse complement strand
GGTTCAGCTTCTCTGCTTCGTGCACGCTGGTTGTCAATCCTCAGCATGCCACTCGCTCCAGGCTCATCTTGTGTTGGAAACTGCCTCCTCCTTCAGGCTCATCTTGTATTGGAAAAGACTTCGATTTGACAATGCTCACGCAATCAGATACAGTTCAAACTGAGGTAGTTGCCACCCTCTCCTCTTTCAGGTTCCCTGAACATAAGTCAGTCCATCTGAAGTTCCCTTCTTCTTATATGCGATGCAACCTTTAGGAGGTTGAATATGTACGCACGCAATGTCTCTTTTCGCCTGAAATCTACCATGCAGTCGGATTACACCCGCACATTTGAGAACCAGATTCTTCCTTTACTGCGCAAGCAGAAGGGCTTCAAGGACGAAATCACGCTGTGCAATACCGGCAGCCAGGATGCGGTTTCCATCAGTCTGTGGGAGCACAAGAACAATGCTGACGATTACAATACCAACACCTACCCAGAAGTGTTGAAGACCCTGGCGAAAGTAATCGATGGAACGCCGCGGGTTCAGACGTTTGAGACGGTCATCTCGACCTTCCATAACGTCCCCGTTGCCGTGTAATACCGGCAAACCTGTCGAACGGGAAGGCGGCTCATCCTGCCTTCCCGGACTACAAAGTGCATCTTAAGAATCTGCCACCACCGGCACACATTCTCGCTTGTCCGAGCCTGGGTTGTAATGGCGTCATTGAGGGGTCACGTCTCAGCGGGCTCCGGGTTCAAGTACCACCGTCGGCCCAACGGCCGAAATCCACTAATTCTGACTGGAGACAATCGTGAAAAACTTTCGCGTAGTAAGTCTGGCTGTTGCCATGTTGTCGTCTGCCGCTGCGGCGCAGAATCCGCCGGCGCCGCTCGGTCTATCGTTTGGGGGCTGCTCTTCATGACCTCGAGAACCCGGCAAAGGTCATCGGTGTGGCCTTGCCGAGTGAAGTCTCCTGCTGCGATAGGAAGTAGCGGATTCTGGGGTCCTTACACTCGACGATGATTTGCGCGCTCTCGTCGGTGGAGCGGTCATCCCAAACAATTAGCTCCCAGTCATGGAAGCTCTGCCGCAGCACACTTTCCAGGGCCTCGCGGAGCGTGGAAGCTCCATTGCGGACGTTCATGATGACACTGACGGAAGGCATGACGATCTCGCTGGCTGCATCCTGAGCTTAGCTGATCACCAAGTTTGATGGGACGAAATCATTACGCAGTAAATCAGCACTTCCCAAAAAACCAGGGCGATACCCGTTACTCCAAAGACGAGCAGGAAGGCGTCTGCCCTGTGCTGGTTCTGCGGCATGCCGATCTCCAGCCAGGCGCGGACGAGTGCGGCGACGGTGGCCACCGCAATCATGGTAAGGGCAATCCATGGACCGGCGTTGGCTTTCGCCCCTCCAACCGCGGGCTGGGGCGTTGTCTTGCGATACCAAAGCAGGACCCAGATCCCGAGCGCAACCAGTCCAACCACGGTGCTCGCGTACTGCAAAGTCATGTACGTTGGCATCGGTCCAAGCAGCGGAACTTTGACCCAACGTTGCAGCCAAGCCCAGCGCCACCCTGGCCAGGAGAACGGATGGGTAAATGCATCCCAGACCACGTGTGTCGCAATGCCCAGTACCAGGGAAAACAAGATGGCCATGAACCGGGCAGGGCCGCCGAACTTGAACTCTCCAAGTTGGCCGCGCAATCTCTGCTGCATGCCGCTGGGCAGCAAGGTTGCGGCCGGCCGCTTGATGGCGGCATGAAACAGCCACAGCGCGAAGAGCGAGGCGGGGAGCGTGAATTCGAGGAGCCCGGGGAACTGGTGGCCCCAGCTTCGATAGTCGATGTTCCCGACGATATACGGAAAGTCTGGGGCCATGCTGCCGACCACGAACGCCGACCACACCAGGTTCAATCTGCGCAAAGGCAGTGCGGCGGCCACGTGGGATACGGTGAAGGGCATAGAGTGGAAGCAGCGTCAGTATAGCCGACCGCCCCAGCCGCACGGGTTCGATGCAAACCTGCGGCCACCGGTCACCGCAATGGTCCTTGAATCAGTTACAATCGCCTTACCCATAGAACGTCAAGACTGAATCTTATGAAGCGCGCTCCGCTGGCAGGCGGACCATCACATCCAGTTCAAGAACCCAACGGCCTTCCGGCGATAGCGGGCGGCGATCCCATTCGCGCGCGTGACCGGAGGCTGATCTTCGGGGCGCCGGTAATTGGCGAGGCCGAGATCGCGTCGGGTCGTCGAGTGTCTGCGCAGCCATTGGATCGGGCTGGGGGGAAGGGTCGAGCGCTTCGAACAGGAGTTCGCGCGCTACAAAGGCGCACCCCATGCCGTCGGAGTGAGCAGTGGTACGGCTGCGATTCATCTGGCGTTGCTCGCCCTGGGAATCGGCGCTGGCGATGAAGTGATCGCGCCCGCCATGACGTTTTGCTCCACCATTCACTCCATCGTCCACACCGGAGCGAAACCCGTTCTTGTCGATTGCATCCGATCGACCTTCAACCTCGATCCCGCGCACATCGAAGCGCGAATCACTTCCCGCACCAAGGCCATACTGGTCGTCCACATGTGTGGGCGCTGCTGTGAAATGGACCCGATTCTCGACATTGCGCGCCGTCACGGTTTGCGTGTCATCGAGGACTGTGCACACGCCATTGAAGCCACTCATCACGGGACCCCGGCAGGCCTGATGGGCGATGCCGGCTGCTTTAGTTTTTATCCCACCAAGAACATAACCACCGGCGACGGCGGGATGGTGATTACCCGCGACCGGCAAGTGTACGAGCGCGTCAAGATCCTGTCTTTGCACGGCATGACGGCCGATGCGTGGAGCCGGTTTGTCGGTGGCCCCAGCGGCTACGAAGTTATCGCGGCAGGCTTCAAATACAACATGACGGACCTGGCCGCGTCCCTGGGCTTGCCGCAACTGACAACCATCGAAGAGCGCTGGCGGCAACGCGAGCAAATCTGGCTGACCTACACCGACCGTCTGAAGCAGCTTCCCCTGTTGCTGCCTCCGCCGCCCGCCGCCGGCTCACGCCACGCCTACCATTTGTTTACACCGCTACTGGCGTTGGAAGAGCTTGGGGTTGATCGGCAGACGATCATCGCGGCGCTGGATGCGGAGAACATTGGCGTCGGCATTCACTACATACCGGTGCATCAGCACCCCTACTACCGGCAGCAGTTCGGATTTGTCGATTCGGATTTCCCCAACGCCTCGTTTGTGGGAGCACGCACCATCTCCTTGCCGCTCTCCTCCGCCATGTCCGAACAAGATGTGGACGACATGGCCACTGCGCTGACGCGCATATTCCGCTACTACGCGGGCTCGATTTGAACGAAGATCCGAAAGAGTCTGTCCCGGCGGCATATCGGCGTCAGCGTCCTTGAAGGGGCACGGCTTCAGCCGTGCCATAATTGCTGTCATCCATAGCGGCTTTAGCCACTGAGGAACTTCGGTGTTGTGTTGAAGTGCGACGTCCCTCGGGGGCTAAAGCCCAACTCTCCAAGCTCATAACGGCACGGCTGAAGCCGTGCCCTTTCAAAAACGTGGCTCCCCCCTTGACCAACTCCCTCACTAGGTTTGTGCTCGCTCTGACTCTCGGGACCTGTTGCGCCACGGTTCCTGCGCACGCGCAGCAGCCATCAGTTCCTCCGGTTGGCAGCGCATTGCCGTCGCAGGCTACCGCTGTCGCGGCCGATGGTTCCATTCCTCATCCTAACGAGACGCGCTTCCTGCAACATTTGGCCGAAGATCAGAAAGACATCTGGACCAGTCCATTCCACCTGAAGCCCGCCGATGCCAAGTGGCTGGTTCCCATGAGCGGCATTGCCACCGGACTGTTCGTCACGGACCCGCAAAGTTCCTATGCCATGCGGCTCGACCATCTGCACGCACTCAGAGTCGCTTCGGATGCGGGGGTGGCGTCGGCGGCGGGGATGACGGGAGCCATGTATATCTGGGGACATGTGACCCATAACGAGCGCGCGCGCGAAACCGGCGTGCTGGCGACCGAAGCGATGATCAACGCCATCGGCGTTGACTATGCGATGAGCTTCGCCACCGGGCGCGAACGGCCAATTCCGTCGAACTTCCAAAATATCTTCTATCACGGCGGGACATCGTTTCCATCGGACCATGCCGCGCTGACTTGGGCGTTCGCCTCGGTGGTCGCGCAGGAGTATCCCCGCCCTATAGCTGAGGTTGGGGCCTATGGTCTGGCGCTGGGAGTCAGCCTGGCGCGGGCTGCATCGGACGAGCATTTCCTGTCGGACGTGTTCGTGGGAGGGCTGCTCGGCTATCAAATCGGCCGGCACATTTACAAAACACGGCACAATGCGAGTCTCGATGACGATCTGAAGATCGTGGCGGAACAGACATCGGCGCCCCGTGCCGGCAACATCGCAAGCCCCTACGTTCCGCTGGACAGTTGGATTTATCCCGCCATGGAGACCCTGAGCGCCCGCGGGTACATCAACACCGCCTTCATCGGTTTGCGGCCGTGGACGCGAATGGCTTGCGCTCACATGCTGATCGAGATGCATAGCAACGTCGAATATCACACGGACCTTCCACCGCAAATCCTGCAGCTTCAGAGGACCCTCGATGCGGAATTCGCCGATGAGCTGGCGGCTTGGGATGGAAGACCGGTGGAAGCGATCCACCTGGATTCGGTTTACACGCGCGTGATGGACATTGCGGGAACGCCGGTGAACGACAGCTATCACTTCGGCCAGACGCTGATCAACGATTATGGCCGCCCATACTGGCAGGGTGTCAGCAACATCACCGGATTCAGCGCCAGCGCCAATGATGGCCGGTTTGCCTTCTACGTCGATGGCGAGTACCAGTATGCGCCCACGATCCCGGGATATCCGCTGTCGGTGCGACAAGTGATCGCGAACGCCGATCTAAATCCTCTGCAGCCAGCGACCCCGGTTTCGGCGAACCAGTTTCGATTGTTGGACACCTATGCCTTGGCAAGATTTGGAGGCCTGGATTTTTCCGTAGGCAAACAAAGCATGTGGTGGGGGCCCGACGAAGGCGGCGCCTTCTTGATGAGCGACAATGCCGCCCCGTTCTGGATGCTGCAAATCAACCGCACGGAGCCGGTCAATGTTCCAGGCTTGTCAAAGTTCCTGGGGCCTTTCGAGGTGTCGAACTACTTCGGAGCGCTCGCGGGTCATCAGTTCCCCGCAGGGCCGTACATGTTCGGACAAAAGGCCAGCTTTAAGCCGACTGAAAACCTCGAGATCGGATTCACTCGCAACGACGTATTTGGCGGTCAAGGACACGTACCGATCACTTTCGGTTCGTTTTGGACTAGCTTCACCAGCCTCAACGACGTCACTCCGGAGGTCAAGTTCTCGCGTAAGGACCCTGGCGCGCGCCACGCCAGCTTCGATTTCTCGTACCGGCTGCCCTTTGTGCGCCGTTGGTTGACGTTGTACAGCGATTCGCTGGTGCACGACGACGTCTCTCCGGTGAGCGCCCCTCGGCGTTCTGCCGTCAACCCCGGAATCTATCTCACACATTTCCCCGGCTTGCCCAAACTCGACTTCCGCGCCGAAGCGGTTTACACCGATCCTCCCACCCCGAATAGCATTGGCGGTACGTTCATGTATTGGGAGGTGATCTATCACGACCTTTACCTCAACAATAAGTATCTGATGGGAAATTGGATTGGCCGCGAGGGAAAGGGTTATCAGGCGTGGAGTACGTACCATCTCAGTCCCCAGAGCAGCATTCAAGTAGGGGTCCGCAACAGCAAGATCGCCAACGATTTCATCCCGGGCGGAAGCACGCAATGGGACTGGAACGCTTCCGCGATGCTCCGCGTTCGCAAAACTCTCGAGCTCAAATCTTTCCTGCAGTACGAGACCTGGTGGGTGCCGGTGTTGGCCCCCACGCGGCAAACCGATTTCACCACCTCGGTCCAACTCACCTGGTGGCCGACCGGCGGTGGGATGCGCAAAGCATTCCACTAGGACAGTGCCGCAGCCTCGGCGCCAAATGGCGCCCCGTAGGATCCGCTCTAGCCGTTTGCCCGTAGTCCCCCTCGACCGCCTTGCCGTAGCGACTTCCTTCCCTAGAGCTTCTTCATCTTCCTTCCGCCAGTTTCCTGGCTCCCCTTGCGAGAAGCGGGGACAGACCCGTTTACAACGAGGTAGCCAAAGTCAAAGCCGGGCCTGGGTTACGGCACAAACCACGACCAGTCTTGCCGTTCTCGCTCGGCACTGCGTCACAGGTCACTGACAAACACCAGCCCGCAGGAGTGAAATAATGATGGATGCGGCGAGGGAGAAGATTCCCTCCCTGAGCAAATGACCCTCCGGCTTGAATTTGGAGTAGTGCTGCTGTCCAACCTGCGGGCTGCTGCCGGTATCTTTGCCGTTCCAGTCTGCGCCTATGCGATCTGGCAAATTCTTCGAACCTGGAAGTTGCGGGACCGCCAAAGTCCAACGATCTGGTGGATCGTACTTGTGCTCGCTGGAGGAACCTGCTTTTGGTTACTCGGGCGATGGAGCCGGATTCCGATTCTGGCCATATTGCTCGTTGTGATGTTCCTGGCCGTTCGACTCCTCCTAACTAAACGTCGGTGAATTCAGGGAAGATTGATGCCGGGCTTGGCCGGGACTTTGTGATTCACTCCCTTCGCCATACAATGCTGACTAGGCGCCTACAAATTTCCCTACAGTGGGCAGGGCAGCATCCGTAACTCATTGCCGGGCCTGTAGCTCAATGGTGGAGCAGGGGACTCATAATCCAAACTTGGCAATCTGCACCGTTCCGCATCAATCCGCACAACTCCGCAAGGACCAATATTGATGCTGGTTCCCGTCGTATAGACACTGCACCAATCCGCACGATTCCGCACCCGGACCAAAACCCAACTGACACCAGAACTGACACCGAAAAAGGATGATGGTAGGGCGTCCTTCGACCTTGATGTTACGCGGAGGTTGCGTGGAAGTTTTTTGCCCCTTCTTGAGAGTGTCTGCAGGTTTTTCGCCACGGTAGACCAGAGGTGCCCGGAGTGCTGCGGCTCGTCATAGAGCATTCTGGCACGATTACAGGCCATTCGGGGCGCTGGTCGCCTACCGATGCCAACAATAAACAGGTCATGTTGGCGTCCCTAATCACCGACAGTTGGAACCAGCTTCTAAGCTGGCTAAAGCTGGTCAATACACTCCGCGAAATCAGTGGCCAAACGGCAATCTGCGCTCAAAGCCCCAAAAACAGGCTGTCGGTGAACTCCCGTAGTGAATGCACATAGTATCCCTACGTAGTATGGAACCACGTTGGACTGCACAGCGTGCAGGAAGCAGGTCATGGTCTGGCGCAGATCGGAATGCATTCACCGCGGAGGCGTCGCACAAGTTTTCTTGAGCTTTTAGAGACTGTCAACGGGTTTACGAATGCGGATTGGTGGTGATAAGGGGATTTCGCGCCAGCTATCGCTTACTTGTCCCAACATTTCCCCTTCGGTAGTCGGGTGAATCGGAAACCCGCGAGAAGCTGTTGTAGTCGGTTGATGACCTTCTGCGTAATGTTCCGCTGGTGTTCCCATCATAGCCGAAGGACTCCGCGCCTTGACTGTTGTAATCAGGCCATTGCACAACCAATCCCGAAACGGGAGCCTCGGCGCGGATCACTTGTGCAATGGGGATCTCACGACAGGCATCATGCACCTTCGGTGCACCACGTGACATGAAAACAGCGCAGGCTCGTAAGTCATTGATTTGTTGTGCAAAGGTGCGCCATTTTCATGGCAGCTATCCTGCGACAAATAGGCAGGAGTAACACCATGCTGACCGGGTGCCCCATCCTTCTCGCGGGGTTTTGGCGGGAAGGATGGGAACGACCCATGAGACCAGTCTTTTCGTTTGTCTCCATCAAACGGGGACATGACAGTCCACAGTTCATTGTCTCCCAACCTTACGCAAAGGAAGCGAAAAGATGGAGCATCCGGCACCACTCACTTCCCATCCAGCACAAAACCCCAAGTGGACTACCGTTGAATCGGTCGGCCTTAGGGGGACATGGTCACCGACTCGGCCTGGATTACCCGGAGATGAGCCGCGGCGCCAGTATAGGAGGGCTGGGGGCTGGACGCCGTCGCGCACCACAGCGCAAATTGCGTAGCTACTCCCACGTTTGCAACTTCCGTGATCGTGGTCATCGTCCCGGCGTAGTGCCCTTGCACCGTTTCGAGGACGTCACCGAAGCCCGGAGGGGAACTAGCCGGTCTGATAGCGCACTGTAAGTCGATGCGGCCATCATTCACGTTGAAACCCCACTCCGATCCGCTGAACGCATAGCTGCCCGCGGGAACGGTCACGGTTATGACCTGGACCCAGGTTCCGTCGCCGGGCACGGTGAATCCTCCCACTTGATTGGTGAACACATTGCTCACCCCAGGAGGGCCCTGAGGACCGGGCGGTCCCTGTGGCCCCTGCGGTCCTTGTGGCCCGGTCTGTCCCTGGGGCCCGGTCTGTCCCTGGGGTCCCTGTGGCCCCTGCGGTCCTTGTGGCCCCTGCGGTCCTTGTGGCCCCTGCGGTCCTTGCAGCCCCATCGGTCCTTGCGGGCCGATAGCCCCGTTCGCCACTATGAACGTTCCAGTGCCGTTCTTAATTTGGGGGTTGGTCACAGTCAGTAGGTAACTTCCTGCAGGCAGGCTACTTGAGAACGTTGCGACAATTTGAGTACTGGTGAACGAAGTCACCGTTAACCCTGTGCCGTTTAGAACCACGATTGGAGCCGCTCTTCCTTGACTGAAGTACCTCCCAAAAATTGTGATTTGGTTTGGCGAAGGCGGAGTCGAATACCTGATCGTCGTGCTAGTGATACTTGGCATTTGGGCCAGCAACGGCAGGGTCATCATGAACACGGTAGCGAGCACTACAACAGAGTGACGCAGCCAGGACGAGAAGCGCAGAGTTCGACGTTGCATGTACGTCTCCTTGTTACCAGTTTTAGAAGTCCGATTCCGCAACGGAGAGCCCGCAACTTCGTGAGCCACGGCATCTCTAAAGGCTCGTTAGATTTAAAGCTGGGGCGGATTATCCGACGGGGAAGTTTGCATGTCAACACAATTCGGACGATTTACGCAGGCTGCAAGCGTAGCGGTCGGGTAACGGGATAAGTGACCGTCAGCGGTCTGTGGATAGCTGTCGATAACCTACTAGGATTCTAAGGGCTTCCCCACAACGAAAACTCTCCCGTGAAACAGCGGGGCTATGTCAGCTCATCGACGATTATAGCGTATCTCCTTCGTAATAAATAGCTTGGGTCATGGTAGGGCGCAAAGTGACATCGAAGACACGCGGAGCGAGCCGCCTATCGTCATCGGTGAACTGAGTTTGGTTCTCTAACTTCGCGGGTTACTCTTCGGCAGGTGCCCACGATGAAGTAAACCGTCACGCAACGCGCTGTCACGTGAGCTACCAGCCTTACGTGGTCCTCCGTAAGTCCCCAGAATTATTTGCCTTAACGGTGCCATCCCCACTGCGTGGAGGTATACCTCCGGCAACGGTCGTTACTACGGTTGTTACTCAGAGTAAGACCAAGACCCAGATACAGATTGAGATGAAGTGTTAGACCATACCCTCCTCCCGCTGGTACGGTCACACCTGCACGGTTACGCAGTGTAGGGGAGGGCGGTATCCGAGTGCTGTCCGATTCGCTGCAGCACAGGTCTACGCAATTCCTGCTGCACGGTGTGTATTGCCTCCCAGTCATTGGGAGCCCACCTGTGTACGAGATGGAACCAAGTGCTCGGTTGGCTGAACTGCATGGAAACGCTGCGCAAAGCCGTGTGATTCCTCCGCCAATCAACCCGTAAGGCGACGAAACCTGCTGAATTGGCGTGGCTCTGAGTGTCCCTTATATGTGCCTACACTGTATGGAACACAGAAGCAGCACCGATCCACCCTGAGAGCCTCGGCCCCGACCTGTTCTCACCTGTTCACTGCACAAGGTGCAGGCTTATGGATGCTGATTCCGTACGACATGGCGACATTCCAACAACTATCCGAGGAATAGCACGAAACAGACCAGTCTCCGAGTGTCCGACAAACCGAGAGCTATCGCGTGATGGCCTAAAAAGGCCGACACCTTTGCCCCGGCCGCCCGCCGGGCCCAACGCTAGTGAGGCACTCCCAGAGGAAACGGGGAGCAACAGATAGGCAGAACCTATGGAGCACGGCGCCAGTCTTCGACCCATCCAGGGTTAGGTTTCGGAAAATTTACTCGGCATCGAAGCCAATTCGACACAGAATCCAGCAACAAGAATCCCCCATCCAAGCTCGGATGGGGGGAGTTTCAAAAGTGAAACACTGCCGGTAATTTGGTCTACGGCAGGTTGAATGGTGGTCCAGCATGCGGCGCCGTTAAGACGCCGAGGCCGGTGACCAAGTCGTAGCCAGGTCCAGCCGGGAAGCCGTTGTTACCCATTACCACATCGTAGTAGTAGTAGGTATACGGATAGCCCGTAGGCGAACCGGCATACTTCAGGTACAGCGAGCTGTCGATGGTCGGCGATCCCGCCGAGCCCTGCAGCTTCGGCTTCCTCCAAGGGCCAGGAGCCGTGGTGCGGGCCGTGTCGAGGTCGGCGATAATGCCAGCCATCAACGGCGTTGCCAGGCTGGTTCCACCAACCAGCAGGTATCCGCCATTGCCACTGTCGTATACTGCCACACCGGAATTGGGATCCGCATCCGCGGCAATATCGGGAACGGCGCGGGTACTGCCGCAGATGTTAACGCCATTGCCCGTCTGGAAGCCTTGAGACGGCTCAAAGGGGCTGCATCCACCGCCACTTCCGGCCCAACCGGTTTCGTTCACGCGGACAAATGTGGTCAGGTTCGGCGTCAAGGTCGTCCCCCCGACGCAGGTTACGTTAGGAGAGGCGCACGGGTAGATCCCAGGCGCCCCACCGTCGCCCGACGCGAACAGGATTGGCTTGGTCGAAAAATAGAACGGATCCGAAGCTTGCTCGCCGTCAAATTCGCCCTCACCCCAACTATCGGAAACCACATCCGCCAGTCCGGCTGCGGTTGTAACAGCTTGGTTCAAGTCGCTGTCGTCATTGGTGCAGCCTTCTACCAGCACCAGCTTCGCATTGGGGGCCATGGCATGCGCCCACTCCAGATCGAGCATGGTCTCCACCTCCCAGCCCGAATCGTGGCCGCAATTCCAGGGAGATCCCGACCCGTTCTGATTGAGATCCCGGAAGCAGCCGTTGGCGAGGGTGCATTGGGGCAGCCCCATGTCAGTGTCGAACCTGGTCAGGTCAGCGTCGGCTCTGCTGGTGGTGGGGGTTCCGTAGTGGAAGGCATCAGTGATGCCAATCACCATGCCAGCTCCCCCGTTGGCGAAGGAGATTTGGTTGGTTTGATAGGTGACCTGCAGTGCATTCGGGCAGAAAACGAAGATAACCTCCCCGCCAAGATTCGTGTTACAGAAACTGGGCAGTGCAGGCCGGATTCCCTGGTTGTGCAGCCGGCCGGCCACCCACACAAAGGGACGGGGGTGTCCCTGCGACGAAAGCGGCACGATGGGAAACGCCCTGCCGGTCTGTTGGGCAAGGGCGGCGAGGGCATTAACCTGGGCCGCCGTGGTTCGGCCATCCTGCGCCAGACCCAGCTGACAGGCCAGGAGCAGACTTGTGGCCACTAAAAGAAGTTTGCGAGGATTCATTACCGCACCTCCTGAGATTTACGCGATAGCCTGCGGCGCAACACGCCTGCGAGACCAAGCATCGAAGGACCCACCAGCAGCAGAGTGCTCGGCTCCGGAGTTGTCCCCTGTTGCGAAGTCTTCAGACGCATCGTGCCAATCGCAAAGTCGTCGTCGTTGGTATCGAACAGGGCATACGAGACGTCGGCCGAGCTGTCGAAGGCCCCGATAAACAGCGCGGTGCCAGGGTTCTGATCGGAGTTGCCAGGGGCGGAGAAGGTGCCCAGCAGGTTGAAGCTGGAATCGAACAGCTGAATCGTAGCCGTGAAGGCGCCAGGAAAATCGTCCTGAATGTAGGCGCCAGCGCCGAACACGGGTGAATCGAAGGATACGAGGATTCCGCCCGGGGTATTGCCGAGGGTTTCCACGCCGTTGTAAATCACTCCCATTCCGGGATCGAAGTTGCCGCCCCAGCTCACACCCTGTTGGCGGATTTCCATGTTCTGTGAGCTGACGAGGCCGACCAGGCCGGTACGGCTGCCGTTCGAAATCCACGTCTGGGGCGTACCCAGTTGCTGGCCGTTGCATCCGTAATTCACGCACCAGTCGACCGGGTCCTGAAAGTCACTAGGGTTTGTACTACCGGTGATTCCCGCCCAGGCATTAGTGATCCCGAGCGAAAGGAAAAGCAGTAGAAGCGGCGTTATTCTTTTCATATACTCCTTCCAAGGTGGGGTGCCAATCATAGTGAAAAACGGCTAAGATTGCACGTTCCAAGGCATCGCCCTGCACGCGTGTAAACAGAATCCCCGATGGGAAATGACTGGTCGATGACAATACTGCAATCCGGATACCACACAGCCGAAGAAGTGCTCTCGAATCTATAACCCTGATACGTAAGGCGAGTCCACGCAGAAAGGTACCGAGGTGATAGGCCCACCTGTGGCTGGGTGCGCAGGGATTTGCAGTTATGGGCTAAGCGCTTTCCTCAACAGCAACCACCACTTTGGTGACCACGTCACAATGCTTGGTGATTCCAATACGAAAATTGAGAAAGTCTCAGGGATAGCTGCCGTGAACAGCCCATATCGTAACTTATCTGCACAACGAAAACCTCACCGCCGAACACACGGCACGTTGTTACTGGCGATGCAAAGAGGTCGATCTGCTATCTATCTACTTTGTATTCAATAACGTAAGTCATAGTAGGGCGCAAAGTGACATCGAAGATGCGCGGTTCAAGGACTTGGTGGCTGCTGCGGGAGCGAATGAGCGTTTGGTAGCCCACCTGTGTACGAGATGGAACCAAGTACTCGGTTGGCTGAGCTGCATGGAAACGCTGCGCAAAGCCGTGTGATTCTTCCGCCAATCAGCCCGTAAGGCGACGAAACCTGCTGAATTGGCGCGGCTCTGAGTGTCCCATGTATGTGCCTACACTGTATGGAACACAGCTAGCAGCACCCATCCACACTGAGAGCCTCGGTTTTGCACGGTGTGCAGCAATCAGGATGCTGATTCCGTACGATATTGATTCCATGACAATGTCGGCGATTTTACGACAGCTAATCTCCGAACCCGGGTGCAGTTCAGGCGATTGCGTAGGTCCCAGACTTCGTCCGCGTAATACCAAACAGAGTACCAGTGGCTCTCTAGACGGCGCACAAGCGGTACTTCGCAGGGTATGCCGCTAAACTTGCCGGGCCGCACTCGCTTCGATCTATTGTCTAGGCAGGTCAGCGATGGGCATTCATTTCGTCAAAAATTGCACAGTCTTGCGGCAATGGGAAACTAATAATCATTATCTTCAATATCTTAAATGATTTAGATTGGCATCAAAATTGCTTCACTGTTAGCTGTTAGCGTGCGGGTTCGTCTCCCGCGGAGTCTCAGCTTCAAACAGGAGAAACGATGAACCTAGGAAAAGGTAAGTTTATGTTACTGGCCACCCTGTTTCTGTTTGGGGTGTCCGTTGCCGGATGGGCACAGGCCCCATGCGGAGTACCAAACCAAATCTATTGTCAACCCTGGGACGGCGGGTCCAATCTCTCGGCTTCCCAGAATGACACGAACCCGGGCGGTCATGGGAACTTTGCTACCGTCTATGACACCTTCACGCTTTCCCAGACGTGGGATGTAGAAAGCTTCCACTGGGTCGGCGGATACTTCAATCCACCCGCCCAGGGCCCGATCACGGCGTGGACCCTAACCTTCTATAACAATAATGCCGGTATACCGGGCAACCCGATCGCGACTGGGTCTTTTCCCGGGAACGGCAGCGAGACGTTCCTTGGTACCGTCAATGGTTTCCCAATCTACGAGTACTCGCTGTTTTTCGATAGCTTCGACATGGGCCCAGGCACCTACTGGGCTTCGGTCGTTCCGGATCTCGGCTTCCCGCCACAGTGGGGCTGGGCAACGGGTACTGGCCCCGGCTTAGGATATCAGTGCTTCTTTGGCGCCTGCGCTGGCACAGGGTTCAGCTATGCCTTTGCCCTCGACGGCACGCCTGTGGGGACGACTCCTGAGCCGGGAACCCTGGTTCTATTGGGAACCGGCATCCTCGGACTTATGGGTGCGATCCGCCGGAGGCTGTTATAGCCAAGCGTATATCATCCGTGAGAAAGCTGAAGCCGCTCCCTCCGGGGCGGCTTTTCTGTTTCTATCGATAAATGTTGAGAGCAGGTCAGCATGACGGTATCCCGTCACAACCAAGCATGAAAAGGACAGCCAAATTAATCGCGCTGTCTCAATAAGTTGCGGCCCTTTTCAAGGGAGCCCATTTCGCAAGCAATCCTGAAACCTGAGATTTGCTCTGCACTTCGCGTATTACAATTTCTGCCGGATACACCGAACGTTACGGGTGACCCCAATTGCTCATCTCTGTAGAATTGTCAGCAACGCAACTTTAGGACACTCTCCAGATTTGCGTTAGTTGGCGTGAACAGGCCAACTCACACTCTATCTCAGCCGGGGAACCTCCAACACCTTGAGCCTCCGATCCGCCAGCGCACCGCTTGTTGGCGGACACTACGCATGTAGATACGCATACAGCGTCTCACGGCTGATTCCGAACTCCCGCGCTAGACCAGCTTTCTTCTCGCCAGAGGCAACTCGCCTGCGGAGGTCTTCAGCCTGCTCAGCAGTCAGCGAAGGCTTGCGACCACGGTACACCCCCGCCTTCTTGGCAAGGGCGATTCCCTCACGTTGGCGTTCCCTAATCAGCGACCTCTCGTGAGCGTTTTTGCCCGAATCCCCGCGCTTCCCTCTTACCATGCGAACCAGGGAGGTAGAGACACTGTAGGCCGAGGCTGTTCGGCACTGTCTGGCTGTCTGGAGTCGAACGGGTTATCAGCGTACAGGCGATGGGCCAACAACTCAAATACCACGTCGTACCTCGCCGTCGCACTTTTGGGGGTGTGGAAGGGATTTTGTTCCGCTTTTCGTACGGGCGAGCGATCATAGACTTACGGACAATCGTAAAATCACTGCCTGAGCCGTCGAAGCCCTCTAAGGCATTCAATACCAATGTGTTAGAGCCGAATCAAGCGCTGTCCAACGCTATCGAAATGGTATCATAATGCTAGCGTCAACGTGCGAGGAAAAGCCGCTTTTCGGAATTTGGTGACTAATCCGAACCTATCTCCGACCTAAATAGTCGCATATTCAACGTGTTAAACCTCGTACCATAGACAGTACGAATGGGTGCGACGGGGTGCGAGGTACGGCGAGGTTTGATGGCGGTTGGCCCGCCCGCGAGGACGCCCGCGGATCACACCCTGACTTGCACGCTATCCGTAAGGCGCGCCGCGTGTCCGCGTGAATCAGGGAATGAACCGCCCGATACCGCCGGTGTGGAACTGGTGCCAGACGAACCGCCGACAATATCTGAACTGGCGGCGAGCTATACGGCGCGGCGAGTACACCCGCCCATTCTGCTCCCTCCGCCAGTAGATCAACGCGAGTGCTAGTCTTCTGAGCATACATCTTCCATTCAGGCAGTCGGGGCACAATTCAACGCGCCGCACACCCTAACAATGTCCGAGCGAGAGCGGCCCAGCGAATCCGCAATGTCCGTTGATCGGCGTCAACTATTCGTTCCCTTAGACGGCAACTATTTCTCCCTATCAACGACATTTACCGCCATCACTTCCCAGCGACATCTATAGTCGCCTTCGGTGAGCCGGCCGGAGGCGGA
>JBEKNL010000098.1:0-16157 GCA_049522855.1 Candidatus Korobacteraceae bacterium | reverse complement strand
GGTGTGCGGACAAGCGGTACGCTTGGCCGCGATTCATCCGAGATAAGAACCGGATGCGCTAATGAGCGCCCGTCCGGGTCTGTGCGGGGGGCACCAGGCAACTGGTGTCCCTACCGCGATCATCAGCTACTGTGAAGCCCTCCCACTATTTGCGCTTTGAATGCGCGAACGGCCGCTTGCCGAGCGGCGTATTGCCGCCGCCCAAGTACCACTCAGAGGCCTCTTTGTGGGCTATCGTCAGTACTGGACGCTCTTTCCAATCAGAGAAAAAATCTCTGATATCCTTCTGCTCAAAAAGGTGTTCCAAGGTAGCTGTCACAATGCAGGTGCGAAGGGTTTCGTCACCCTCGGCATAGAGTCGGCCTAGCCAATCCTTCAGCTCGTTAACGACTTCTCGGGGAACAGCGGAATCTCTCCAAAGGCTGCCAAAGATGTTCACCAAGGTGGTACCAGCGGAGTATCTTGAATCCGCCCACTCACCTTTAGGGTCTTCTTTCAGGCATCTCTCGTAGTAGTGAGTCACAAAAGCCTTGTACTCATTGGGTGCGAGCGGCGGCTCGATTCGAAAACGAGCGTCATGAATGAGCGCGCTTGTGAATCCAAGAATCTCAATGTCGTCGCTTTTCGACCAGCGGCGAACATCACCGAGCTGCACAGTGTCCGTTTTGGGCGTCCATTCCGCGTTATTGGGAGCTATCCACAGCTTGGTGATTATTTCTTGCAGCGTCTCACTCATGTCTACCTCAGTATGCCAATATTAGAACCAAAACGTCGTAACTGACGAAGTCAACCCATTCACCTCTAATTCCGCTACAGAAACCTGGCGCTCCTCTCGTATGGAAGCGGCCACCGTTTCGTTGCAAGCGCAGTGGGGCGTATGCTAATTTCAGTAGATTATTAGAGGTACGCCTTGCGCACTCAAGTGCCGGCCGGGCTGAACCGCAAAGAGGCCGAGATTTTCTCCCACCTCGATCCGGAGCGGCTGCCCCACCACATCGCCATCATCATGGACGGAAATGGCCGTTGGGCCAAACGCCGCCATTTGCCGCGCATCGCCGGGCACCGTTCGGGCGTGGCCGCGGTGCGCTCCACGGTGGAAACCGCGGCACGCATCGGCATCCCGGCGCTCACCCTGTATTCGTTCTCGGCCGAAAATTGGAAGCGGCCCAAGGGCGAAGTCAGCTATCTGATGAACTTGCTGCGCCGTTACCTCAAGATGGAGCTGCCCACCTTGATGGAAAACAACATCCGGCTGCAGTACATCGGCCGCCAGCAGGAGCTGCCGCAGGAAGTCCAGGAGCGCATGGCGTGGGCGCGCGAGATGACCGAGAAGAACGCCGGCATGGTGCTCACCCTGGCGCTCAACTACAGTTCCCGCAGCGAGTTGGTCGATTCCTTCAACGCGCTGGTGCGTGAAGCCTCGCGCAACGGCGGTGTCGAGCACTTGAAGATCGACGAGAAGTCGATCGCTTCTCACCTTTACACCAACGGCTTGCCGGAGTTGGATCTGGTGATCCGCACCAGCGGAGAAATGCGGCTCAGCAACTTCCTGCTGTGGCAGGTGGCCTACTCTGAGATCTATGTGACCGAAACGCTGTGGCCCGATTTTCGCGGCACGCAGTTGCTGGAGGCCATCGAAGCGTTCCAGAAGCGCGAGCGCCGTTTCGGAGGGTTGGTCGGCGATGACGGGCATGCCTCGTGAAGCGCGTCCTGACCGCGGTCATCCTGATTCCACTGGTGGTGCTGGCGCTGTTCAAGGCGCCGCTGTGGCTGTTCACCTTGCTGGTGCTGGGCGTGGCGCTGCTAGCGGCGCGGGAGTATTTCGACATTGCAGCGGCGACAGGGTTCAGGCCGTTTCGAAAGCTCTCCTATGGCTTTGTGGTTTGCATCTTCCTTTTTGTTTATGCCGCCGGAGAATACCACCATCGAGCGTGGATCCCAGGATACGTTTCTACGGCGGCCTCGCTGCTGCTGGTCGCATCACCCTTTATTCTGCTGGTTGCTGGGGCGAGGCGCGATCCACTCTCGCAAGCTTTGCCTGACGTTGCATCATCGTTTTTGCTGCTGCCTTACGTCGGACTTTCTCTCGCTTCGATGGTTATAGTGCGCGCGGATTCCAATGGTGCACTCTTCCTGCTCTTTCTCATGCTTTTGGTTTGGTCGGGAGACATTGCCGCTTACTACGTTGGCCGTGCGATGGGAAAGCACAAGCTGGCTCCGCGCATCAGTCCTGGCAAGACGTGGGAAGGTGCGATCGCATCGGCAATTGGAGCGATCGTGATTGCAGTGTTGCTATTCCACTATCTACGTCCTGCTTACTTTGCGCTAAAGCAGATGCATTTGTTCCCACCGACAATGGCACCAGACTCATTTGCGCCTCCGCGCGCATCCATTTCCTTGATCAATGTGATCGCATTTGCGCTCTGCGTGAACGTCGCCGCACAACTCGGAGACCTCGTAGAATCTATATTGAAACGCGGTGGCGGTGTAAAGGATTCCGGCCCCTTGCTTCCTGGCCATGGCGGAGTGCTGGACCGAATCGACGCGTTGCTATTCGCCATGCCCGTGGGCTGGTTCTTCTACTTTGCCGTGCTGGAAAAATACTTCCGCGGAGTATCGTACGTTGACTAGGAGCGGCGAGAACAAAGGGCCGCAGGGGCTAAAGCCCGATTCTAAGCAGCTTCTGACGGCACGGCTGAAGCCGTGCCCTGATACAAAACGATTTAGATTGGTGAGATAGCTTGGATAGCCTCTAGTTAATCCTATTCATGAAGCGTATCGCCATCCTCGGCTCCACTGGCTCCATCGGGAAGAGCACTCTCAACATCGTCGAGAGCTTTCCCGACCGCTTCTCCGTGGTGAGCATGGCGGCGGGCAACAACGTCGAGCTCGCCTTCGAGCAGGCGCGGCGCTGGCGTCCTCAGATTTTGTCGATGGCGACCGCCGACGCCGCCAGCCAAGTTCAAGACAAGCTGAACAAGGCTGGGCTGGGAAGCGCCATTGAAACGGTGTACGGATCGGCTGGATCGGTCCGGGTCGCGACTCATCCCGACGCCGACTTCGTGGTGAGCGCCATCGTGGGCGTCGCCGGACTCGAGGCCACTTACGAAGCGGTCAAAGCCGGCAAGACGGTCGGCTTGGCAAACAAGGAATGCCTGGTCGCCGCGGGTGACCTGATCACCGCCGAGGCCCGCAGACAAGGCAAGCCACTGCTGCCCATCGACAGCGAGCACAATGCGATTCACCAAGCCATGCGCGGTGGCCGTCGCAACGAAGTTCAGCGGGTTTGGCTGACCGCCTCGGGTGGCCCATTTCTGCACACTCCCGCCAGCGAGTTCGCCAAGATCACGGTCGAGCAGGCGCTGAATCACCCGACGTGGAAGATGGGCAAGCGCATCACCATCGATTCGGCAACCCTGATGAATAAAGGCTTTGAGGTGATCGAGGCGTGCCGGTTGTTCGACATGCCGCCGAGCCAGGTCAGCGTTCTGGTGCACCCGCAGAGCACGATTCACTCCATGGTCGAGTTCGTGGACGGCAGCCTGCTGGCCCAACTCTCGGTCACCGACATGCGATTACCGATCCTGTATGCGCTGTGCTATCCCGATCGCATCGAATCCGACCTGCGCTTTCCCGTTGAGGAACTGCGGCGGCTGGATTTCCTGCCTCCCGACTTGGAGAAGTTTCCCTGCTTGCGTTTGGCTTACCAGGCGGTCGAAGCGGGAGGCGCGAAAACGATTGCTCTCAATGCCGCGGACGAAGTGGCGGTGGCCGCCTTCCTCGAAAGGGGCATTGGATTTCCGGATATTCCGGCTACAATAGAGGCGGTGGTCAGGGAAACGCCGGCGCGGATACCGGAATCTATCGAGGAAGTATTGGCCGTCGATGAGAATGCGCGTCTCCGCGCGCGCGACCGCATCCAATATGTGGGCTCGAGGGTGTGACTTCCCCGCCTAGCCAAAAGAGAGCTAGAATAGGGTAACCCCCAGACTGATTTCCCCTTAGTCAAAAGAGGTTTATGGAATCGTTCCTAATTGCACTGGCTTCCATGGCGGTGGTGCTCGGGATCATGATCCTGGTGCACGAGTTCGGCCATTACGCGGCTGCGAAATGGTTTGGCGTACGCGTAGATGTGTTTTCCATCGGTTTCGGCAAGCGTCTTACGGGCTTCCGTCGTGGTGGAACGGACTACCGCATCAGCGCCCTGCCGCTGGGCGGATACGTGAAGATGGCGGGCGAGAGTCCGTTGGAGTCGCGCACCGGCGCGCCGGACGAGTTCATGTCGCATCCCCGCTGGCAGCGCTTCGTGATCGCCGCCGCCGGTCCGGGCATGAACATCATCCTCGCCGTCGTTCTTCTAACGGGCGTGTTCATGGTGCACTATGAGCATCCGGTCTATCTCGACCAGCCGGCGGTGGTGGGATGGGTGATGGAGAACTCGCCTGCGGCCAAGGCCGGGATGGAGCCGGGCGACCGCATCGTGCGCATCGATGGGCAACAGAATCCCACCTGGGAAGATGTCCTGCTGAAGGTGGTGGTCACCACCAAAGGACCGGTGGATGTCGCCATTCAGCGCGGCAACGAGGTCCTGGAGAAACAGATCCAGCCCGAGTTTGATGGGTCGGATCAATACGACAACGTGGGATGGTTGCCGGAAGAGCCGATTACCGTAACCTATCTTGAGCCAAACATGCCCGCAGTCAAGGCTGGGCTGAAGGTGGGCGACGAGGTTGTCGCGGTGAACGGTGCGAAGATGCGATCGCTGCTTTCCGTGATCTACTACCTGCGGCAAAACGGTGAGAAGCCGGTGGATGTCACTTTGTTGCGCAACGGGCAGAAGTTAGATATCAAGGTAACGCCCGTCCAAACCGAGGACAACGGACAGAAGAATTATCGCCTGGGCTTCCAATCCAGGCCGGTGCAAATCGACAAGTTGCCCTTCGCGCAGGCGCTCAATCGTTCCCTCGACGAAAACAAACGGTATTCGGTGCTGATCGTGGACTTGGTCCGCAAGTTAGTACAGCACAAGGCGTCCATCAAGCAAATGGAAGGCCCCATCGGTATCGCCCGCGCTTCCGGAGATGCGGCGCGCCAGCCAGGATGGGCCCCGCTGCTTAGGCTGATGGCCATGATCAGCCTCAACCTGGGCATCTTCAACCTGCTGCCCATTCCCATTCTCGATGGTGGAATCATCCTGTTGCTGGTCATTGAGGGCGTGCTACGACGGGAGATCAAACCGCACATCAAGGAACGCATTTATCAAACCGCATTTGTCTTCCTGATACTGTTCGCGGCGGTGGTGATTTACAACGACCTGATGAAAGCGCTTCCCGGACTGGCGCAACGGCTGCCTTGACGGCATAGCTGCTTGCAAGTCAAAACGGGGCGCATCATGCGCCCCGTTTTTGATTGCGGAAACGCGGGAGAAGGATGCCTTTGGCCGTTGGCTCTCAAATTTGGCAAGCAACAGAGAAACCGGAACGTTTGGCGTAAGTGGTGAAACAGCGGAGTCCCTAATAATTAAAGATAAAGTCTCGCTTGCGGGGCGAAAAATTGTACCGCCCGGCACATAGTTGACACTTTTGGCCCACGGTTTAGGAACGAGCAACTTTTCTCAGTGGTCAAAAGGAGACAGTTAATCGTGGCTCCTACACCTACTCTGTAGTTGAGGAAAATACCAATGAAAGCACTTACAACTCTCGGAGCAGCAGTCCTGTTCCTGTCTCTCGGAACCATTGTTCCCGCCTTCGCGCAGGAGGCGCAACACGAACAAGAGGCCAAGCCGGCGCAGCAAGAGAAGGAGGCCAAGCCGGCGCAGCAAGCCAAGCCTGCGCAGCAAGCCAAGCCAGCAGCGCAGCAAGAGAAGCAGGCCAAGCCAGCAGCGCAGCAAGCCAAGCCGGCACAGCAAGCCAAGCCGGCACAGCAAGCCAAGCCGGCACAGCAAGCCAAGCCGGCGCAGCAAGCCAAACCTGCGCAGCAGGCCAAGCCAGCAGAGCAGCAACAGAAGCAGGCCAACAAGCCAGCACAGCAGGCGCCACAGACCAAGCAGGCAAAACAGGAACCCAGTAAGCCCGCGGGGCAGCAACCTGCTCATCAGCGGAGTGCGGCCGAAGAGCAGAGGCAACGCGCCGTGCCGGCACTGCGGCTGAGTGCCAGAAGCAGCGGCCGCATACCTGACGATCGGTTCCGTGCCAGTTTTGGTGAAGGGCACCGGTTCGCGATCAACCAACCAGTGATGGTCGGCGGGTACTCTCGCTTCCAGTACGGCGGCTATTGGTTCGGATTTGTTGAGCCGTGGCCGGTGGGCTGGTATTACACCGATCAGGTTTACGTTGACTACATCGATGGCGAGTATTTCCTGTTTAACCCGTTTTATCCCGGGGTTCGCGTCGCGATCACTTTCGTGCCGTGACGCCCGCACGCCAATCGTGAATCCTCTGGCGTCGGCGGCAGAGGGCCGGCGTCACTGAAGCGCGCGCGAAAGAGGATCAACTATGTTCAATTCAGGCTCAGGCTCATTGGTTCGCACCGGACGGATGCCGCTGCTGGTGCTGGTGTTGGTAGCGGCCATCCTTTCGGGATGCAGTTCCAAGCAGGAACAGGCGCTGGATCAGGCCAAGAAGCAGGCGGCTGCAACCGGCCAGGCGCAGCAGGTGGTTTCTGTAGACAAGGACGGGACCACGACGACGACAGTGGTGCAGCCGCCGGCGGCCGGGCAAACCAGCCAGGCGATAACCACGACGGTGACACCGCCCGCGGCTGGGGCGCCGGTTCCAGCACCCTCGGGGCCGACGGTTTCTGCGGTGCCGCAACCGGTCAGCGTGAGCATTCCGGCGGGCACCACGCTGACGATCCGCATCGATCAGCACATCAGCGTAAAAACCAGCCACCCGGGGGACACGTTTACCGGCGAGGTGGTGGACCCGGTGCTGGCCGGCGACAACAGTGTGCTGGTGCCGAAGGGTGCGCTGGTGGGTGGCGTGGTGGATATATCGCATCGGCGGGGACACTTCAAAGGCAGATCGCTGCTGGAGCTGCGGTTGACCTCACTGACGCTGAATGGGACGCAGTATCCGCTGACCACGCGGGACCTGGCGCGCAGCAAGAAGGGCAAGGGCAGACGTTCCACGGCCTTGATTGCCGGAGGGGCGGGGATGGGCATGCTGGTGGGTGGCGTGGCCAGCGGCGGCGTAGGGCTGGTGGTGGGCGGCCTGGTGGGTGGTGGCGCTGGAACCGCCGCCGCGGGATTGACCGGCAACCGGGACATCGACATACCAGCGGAGGCGATTGTGCGCTTCAGGCTGGCGGACGATCTGGTGGTACAGCCGGAGCAGTAGTGTGTGAATCCCGTTGATGCGGGACCGCCCAAAAGGAAAAGGCTCCGCTATCTGGGGAGCCTTTCAGTGGCCGATAAGAATGTGGTTTACGACTGCGAGCCGTCCTTACGCTTCAGGGTGGGACGGTCGTCGTCGGTCTTGCTGTCCGTGCCGCTTCCGCTATCGGTGGAAGGATTGTCGGCCGTGGCCCGCCGCAGCGTGGGCCGGTCTTTGTTGTCCTTGTCGTTCTGCACCTTGTGGCGGTTCTCGATCGAGGCCAGGCGACCCTTCACGTTTTCGAACTCCGAGGTGTCCACGACGTACTCGGGTCGCGGAGGCAGAACGGTTTTCATTTCCTGCTGCGCCGCCGCGACGCGGTCATCGGTCATAGGGTGGGAAGCGAATGCCTTGGCGATCGTACCGGGCTTCTTCTTCTCCAGAGCTTCGACCTTCTCAAAGAACGAGATGAAGGACTGCGGATCGTAGCCCGCTTTGTACATGTATTCCATACCCAGGAAATCGGCCTGCGCCTCGAAGGTGCGCGAGAACTTCATGAAGGCCACCGGCACGCCAATACTCAAAGCGGCCTGCGTACCCTCGTACACCGCCCAGCCGCCCGGAATGAAGATCAGCCCGATGCTGGCCAGGTTCGCGATATTACTGCGAGTCTGCTCACGGGCCGCATGACATGCCGCGACGTGACCGATCTCATGCGCCATCACTCCAGCCAGTTCGGCCTCGTTATCGGCTGCGAGAATCAAGCCAGAGTTCACGTAGAAGAAGCCGCCCGGCAACGCGAAAGCATTGAGTTCGTCGGTATCAATCACCTTGATGGTGAACGGCACCTTGGCGTCCGAGTTGCGCACCAGGTTCTGGCCCAGACGGTTGATGTACTCGGTAACCACCGGGTCCTGCACCATCTTGGCGGTGTGCTCGACTTGCTGCGAGTACGCGCGCCCCATAGCCACCTGCTTGTCGAGCGAGTACCAATTGCCCAATCCTTTGTTGCAGCCAACATTACGGTTGCCGATGGCGTCAATGTTGTTCCAGGTGCTGGGAATGGGTTCGGTCTTCTCCGGCTTCCCCGGTGCCGGCGGATTGGAGGTGTCTGGCGCAGGCGGATTGGACGCGGCGTTCGGATCCTGCGATGGAGAGCTCTGGTTCTGAGCAACGCCGAATGGAACCAGCATGAGTGCAAGGGCGCAGCAACCGAGGTAACGCGATAGGTAACGCATGATGTACACCTTTTCGGGCCGGATCGCGGGCCAGATAGACTCCGGCCTGCGAGTGCCCTAAGCCCTGTTATAAACCCAAAGTGGGCCGATTTGTCGCCCGCTGGCCCTTTTATTTTCGGGAGGTTACCGGACAAAATCCAACCGCAATTCGAGGCTTTTACTAGAGCGTGTTTCAAAAACCTCGTTTTGCGACACCAGGGCTAAAGCCCTCTTTTTGGAGTCGCGATTTTCGCGGGCCTAAAGGCCCGCGCTTCCACCCAGAGAGCTGCAGGACATTTTTGAAGCAAGGTCTAGTCAGATGAGCCTCCTCCATAAAAGGCTTCCACATATTGGACGGCTGAGTTCCGGAATTCGTGTCAGGCGGGAAGATCAGCCGGTGGTATTCCAAGGGCCAAGGCGCGGCAGCAGGCGTGTTAAACTTTTGAGTAGTCCTGTATGGCTCAAATTCAGCGCAGAAAAACTTACACAGCTTCGGTGGGCGGAGTGCGGGTCGGCAGCGATGCACCAATTGTGGTGCAGTCCATGACCAACACCGACACCGCCGATATTGACGGCACCCTTCGCCAGGTGGCAGCCCTGGCCCGCGCCGGTTCCGAGCTGGTGCGCGTCACCGTCAACAACGACGCCGCCGCGGCCGCCGTGCCCCACATTGTGGACGGCCTCGACCGCCTGGGCATTCCCGTGCCGATCATCGGCGACTTCCACTACAACGGCCACATCCTGCTCAAGAAGTATCCCGCGTGCGCGCAGACGCTGGCCAAATATCGCATCAACCCCGGCAATGTCTCGATTGGCAAGAAAGATGACGACAACTTCCGCACCATGATCGAAGTCGCCATCGCAAACAATAAGCCCGTGCGCATCGGCGTCAACTGGGGTTCGCTGGACCAGGCGCTGCTGACGCGCTTGATGGACGAGAACTCCAAGCTCGACGAGCCCAAGGACGCGCGCGACGTGACCATGGAAGCGATGGTCCTGAGCGCGCTGCGCTCGGCCGATCTAGCAGTAAGCTACGGCTTGCGTAAAGACCAGATCATTCTCAGCGCGAAGGTCAGCGGGGTGCAGGACCTGATCGACGTTTACCGCGAGCTGGGCCGCCGGTGCGAGTACCCGCTGCATCTCGGGCTCACCGAAGCCGGCATGGGCGCCAAAGGCATTGTCAGTAGCACCGCCGCGCTGGCCGTGTTGATGCAGGAAGGCCTCGGCGATACGATTCGCGTCTCGCTCACCCCTGCGCCCAATGGCGACCGCACCGAAGAGGTCACGGTCGCACAACAGATTCTGCAGTCCATCGGCATCCGCAGCTTCACGCCACAAGTCACGGCATGTCCCGGTTGCGGGCGCACCACCAGCACCTTCTTCCAGGAGATGGCTGAGCAGATCCAGAGCTACGTGCGCGAGCAAATGCCAGTGTGGAAGACGCGCTACTCCGGCGTGGAAGAGATGAAGCTGGCGGTGATGGGCTGCGTCGTCAACGGGCCGGGCGAGTCCAAGCACTCCAATATCGGCATCTCGCTGCCGGGCACATTCGAGGAACCGAAGGCCCCGGTGTACGTGGATGGCCGCTTGATGCTCACGCTCAAAGGCGATCACATTGTCGAAGAGTTCATCAAGATTCTCGACGAATACGTGGACTCGCACTACGCGGCAAAAGAGCAGAAGCTGGTGGGGATAAGCAGCAACTAGCAACTAGCAATTAGCTCTTAGCCTTCAGCTCTTAGCGATCGGATTTCAGCCCATTTGGTGGAGCGGCGATTCATTCGACGCCGCGTGACGCGACCTCTCTTCCTTTTGTCATCCCGACCGAGCGGAGGAACCTGCTGTTCTTCTCCCGACAATTTTTCACCGCTGCCCGGACGATTCGCGAAATCTACTCTAGAATTCCCCTATCGGATCCATCTTCAACCTGCCATGAAATCGTCCGCGAAAAATACGATCGCCGACAACGGCGCCAAGCCCGTCTCCGCGGCCACGCTGAAGCTGCGCCTGCTGAAGAAGCTGAAGTGCACGCTGAAGTACGAAAAGCTGGCGTGGGACTCGGGGGCCAAGCTCGTGGCCGGCGTGGACGAGGTGGGCCGGGGATCGCTGTTCGGACCGGTGGTCGCGGCCGCGGTCATCCTCGACCCCAGCTATCGCATTCGCGGGCTGCGCGATTCCAAGCTGCTGGACCGCGCGACCCGCGAAAAGCTGGCGCCGCGGATTCGCGAGCACGCATTGGCGTGGGCGATCGCCGCGGTTGACGTCGCCACCATCGATCAAATCAACATTTATTGGGCCTCGAAGCGCGCCATGGAAGTGGCTGTCGGAAAGCTCACGCTTATTCCTGACCATCTGCTGATCGACGCCATGCGTATCAACTTCGAATGCGCGCAGACACCCATCATCCACGGAGACGCCCTCTCCGCCTCGATTGCTGCGGCTTCCATCATCGCCAAAGTCGAGCGCGACGCCATGATCACCGCCTGGGACCCGGCGTTCCCGGAGTACCGCCTTGCGTCCAACAAGGGTTACAGCACGCCTCATCATCTGAAGATGCTGCGCGAGAAGGGGCCAAGCCCACTGCATCGGTTGTCGTTCGCACCCGTGTGGACCTCGTCGGCGCCGCAGGCGGTGCTGGAGTTTATGCTAGAAGGGGAAGAAAGCAACTAGCAACTAGTCGCTAATTGCGAGAAGTCATCGCATGAATCGTTTTGTATCAGGGCACGGCTTCAGCCGTGCCGCAACGGGTCAACAACGACGTGGGCTTCAGCCCCTGAGGAAATTGTTTTTGCAGGGGCTAAAGCCCAGGCCTTTCCTGCGCTTCGTTCGGCACGACTAAAGGTCGTGCCCTGATACATACCAGAACGATTTATGAGCCGAATGCTAGTTGCTAATTGCCAGCGGCTCATCGCTCCCTTCTTGCAACAATCCGCCCGCTCGCGCATCTTATCCAACATGCCAAATACAGAGACAGCGATTCTCGGCGGGGGATGCTTCTGGTGCGTGGAAGCCGCTTTCCAACAGTTGCAAGGCGTCCATGCGGTGGTGTCGGGCTACATGGGCGGGCGCGTCCCCAACCCGACCTACGAGCAGGTTTGCAGTGGACGCAGCGGCCACGTCGAAGTCGCGCAGATCACCTTCGACCCGGCCATCATCAGTTACGAAGACTTGCTGGAGGTGTTCTTCACCGTCCACGATCCGACGACGCTGAACCGGCAGGGCAACGACGTCGGCGAGCAATATCGCTCGGTCATTTTCTACCGCAATGAAGAGCAGCGCAAGACCGCGCAGGCCGTAATCGATGACCTCACCAGGGAACACGCCTTTGCAAATCCCATCGTGACGGCCATTGAGCCAGCTTCAACCTTCTACGCCGCCGAGAATTACCACCAGAACTACTTCAAGAACCATCCCTACCAGCCGTACTGCATGTTCACGGTCTCGCCCAAGGTGAAGAAGATTCGGGAGAAGTTTGCGGCGAGGCTGAAAGCGGAGGTGTAGGGCGATTTCACGCCAGGATTTAGGCGGCAGAAAGTTCGAACCGCAGATCCCCCGCTCGGTCGCCACGGCGACCTCGGTCGGGATGACAAAATCAAAAGGATCTTATGCGACGACGGGTGGCCGAGCCCTTCCGTGTAACCATGAGTTTTAACCTGCGGTGCCCCACCCTTCTCGCCCGCTTTTGGCAAGAGGGTGGGCACGGATGCATATAGCGCAGCTTCTAGAACCGGTTCCACAGGAACTGGTTATAGACGTCGTGGTGGTATTGCACCTCGGGCGCCTTGACGAAGGTCCCCAGCAGCCGCGGACAGCGATCGGCCGAGGCTTGTTTCAGGTCGGCGTAGCGGCCCTTGACGTCATCGCCCAGCATGGTGGTCGTCCACTTCGCGTCGCGGAAGTTCTCTAGCGCGGTGTAGATGTTGTCGGGCAGATAGCGCTCCGCCTGGCGCAGGTTCTTGATCTTGGCGGTCTCGCCGTCGAGTCCCGTCTTGAACACCGCGTACATCACCATGTAGGGATTCGCATCGGGGCTGACCGAGCGCACTTCCACGCGCATGCTCTTCTCGTTGCCGATGGGAATGCGGATCATCGCGCCGCGGTCCACCGGCGAGGCCTTCAGCTGATTGGGCGCTTCAAAGTGCGGATCGAGCCGGCGATAGGCGTTGACGCTGGCGTTCAGCATCAGGCACAGATCGTTGCCATGGGTGAGAATGCGGTCCACGAACGACCAGCCCATCTTGCTCAGCTTCTCTTCGCCCTTGGCGTCCCAAAACAGGTTCTTGCCCTTCTTGCTGACCGAAACGTTGGTATGCATGCCGCTGCCGTTCACCCCGACCACCGGCTTGGGCAGGAATGACGCGGTGAAACCCATCTTGGTGGCCACCTGGCGGCAGATCAGCTTGTAAAGCTGGATCTGGTCGGCGGCATTCACCACTTCCGAATACGCGTAGTTAATTTCGAATTGCGACGGCGCCACCTCGGGATGGTCCTTCTCGTTCTGGAATCCCATGGCGCGCTGCACTTCAGCGGTGGTGTCGATGAAGGTGCGCAGCGGATCGCCGGGCAGCGAGTGATAGTAGCCGCCGGTATTGACGTAATCGAACTTCTGGGTTTCATGATAATGGCGCTCGGCTTGGACGCCATCGAAGAGAAAGCCTTCGATTTCGTTGGCGGCGTTGAGGGTGTAGCTCTCGTGCTGGAAGAGCTGCTCGGCATAGGTCTTGAGCACGCCGCGAATGTCGGCGGCATACGGCGTGCCGCCCCTGTCGATGACATCGCCGAACACCAGCACTTTGCCGGGACCCAAAATGTCGGCCGGGCCCCAGTAGAACGAGGGCCAGTCAATGCCCAGGCGGAGATCGCTTTCGCGCTGCGCGGTGAAGCCGCGAATCGAGGAGCCATCGAAGGTCAGGTTGTCCCAGCTCTTGAGCAGGAACTTCTTGTCGTAGTCGAGCATGTGCAGGCGGCCTTCCAGGTCGCTGAACAGCACGGTGACCGCCTTGATGCGCTTCTCGTCGGTCAGGTACTTCAGGCGCTCCTCCTGGACCTTATGCAGGGGGACGCGGTTCTTGCGCTGCTCTTTGGAGCGCAAATTCATGTCTTCGAGCTCGTCATAAGAGAGCGCGAGGAAGCTACGCAGTTCAGTGGACATGGATCTCCTCGGAATAAGTTCGGCCGGCGATTTGGCCGGGATAGTTTTGGCCGGGATAGTTTTGGGCGGAATGGATTCGCCCGGCTCCGGCCAGAATGAAGGTGAAGATGAAATCGCGCATTGCAACGGGACTTGCTACGTTTTCGCTGATTGCGGTTTCCCTACTAATTACTGACACGATCTGTTTTCGGTGATGCGGTTGCCCCGCTGCTCGGGGGTGAAGTTCTTCCCCATTTGCTCGGGGTGAAATCCGGGTGAAGTTCGAGGGTACAGCCCGCCGCTCCCCCTCGCCAGTAAAAAAAGTTGATGGGAGGTATTAGGGAAATTTATGGAGGGGTGCTTGGGGGAATTCTGCCTCCCCCGAACTGCCCTGATCCGAGGATGATGCGTGCAGGCGCTAGTGTTTCGAATTGAACGACAAAGCCTTCGCCGTCTTTAGCAGACAGGTATCTCTGCAGCACCTCCTCGGGATTCTTGATCAACGCACGCTGAGCAACGATGGAGCAAGGACCAATTTGTATGTCTGTGTCAAATATGCGATCTGGTGCCACAAATTCAACAAGATCAAATTTGAAGGATTTCTCCGACCCAAGGGCAGCGACGAACATGTCTTTGTCTTGTGTACTCTTGGCAAGAGTTACTGAAATGTTCGAAAGCTCAACTTGAACCTCGCCTTTTCGTGCAAGCTTTAGAAAAAACGGAACTGATTCGACGCTGTGCTCGTCGACAACTGCTGGCACGGGAAGCCGGACGTGGAACCTGTTGGCTATCTCACAAATCTCATCCAAAAGCACCTTGAAACGGTCGTTCAGTTCTGGATACTGATTCGGATTGGTCGTAGCGGTGAAAACGAGAGCACCTCGTTGAAAATCTCTGACTTCAATGAGGCCGGTTTTCTTGAGTTCGAAAATAGCTGCCGCAAACTGGCGTACGGGCCGTATATCCTTTCCCCGAAAACGCTCCTTAAAATGAAAAGTGATTTCAGGCGGCGCAGTGCCAGGACGTACGACCATCGAAAGGCTAAAGGGGAGACTCGCATCCACTGTCGATAATTCCACCTCCTTGGTTCCCACTCTCGACCGTCGAAACTTTAGGCAATCATAGCGAACCGCGGACTCACCGGCGCCAAAAATGACGCTTAGTTGAATGGGGGCGTGCGCATGGGGCGATGGCTCGAATATCAATCGCTGAGACTCGGCGGGCACCGGTGCAATGAAATCAAAGGTAGAGCGAAAACCTGACACCTGTATATCAGCGGGAGTGCCAGTTTCAACGGCATGTCGTAGCTGGCGGGTGGCCTCTCCTTGTGTCTTAAACTGAATTTTGGGAGGATCGAGTTGAAGTGCCTCTACGTCTCTCGCAAAAATGTCGATCCGCTTGTCGCCGTCTGTAATTGACGCCATTATTCCCGGAGGGAAATTCGTACGACCATTATCTCGAGGGAAGAAAGTGACTTGGTAATCAAATCGGGCATCTCGGTCTTGGAGCCTCTGCACGTACTGTTGTACGTTTTCCAACGTAAGCTTTTCGAGTTCTCGATCCGAATACTCTCCCGTTTTAGCGAGCAATGATCGCAACTCCAGAGGGTCAAGAATTGCATTCGGGAAAAAACTGTTGCGGATAGGCCTTCGATAAGCGAGCTCCCCGACAATTTCTGACGCCTGAAACATTCCGACCTCGACGCGGCTGATATATTCCCGCTTGAGTTGCTGGAGCCATGCGTGCACATTGATATCGAGGTCGACTGGAACGCATAGTATCCACCGCTTCGGTTGGAAATGATGAAGTGCAACCCGCAACGACTTCTTGATTTGGTTCTTTTGTGCACTCCTAATTCCGTTGACGAAGAACTTGCATTGCCAAATCGTCGGCTGGGCTCCAAGTTCGCCTTGGAAAATGTCAACGCCTTTATCACCACCCGCACCGTTAACATGAGTGACGTGCGCCAATGGATGACGCGCGGCGATGATCTGAAAACACAAGTCTTCAAAAACTCCAGGATCAAGTTCCTTCAGCCTTTGATAGATTGCATTCATGAGAGATATCGATAACTTCGATAATGGGATATCACCAAGCGGCTTATAAACACTGGCTGCATACTAGCTGCTGACTGTTTCTCGGTAACCTTCGCCACTATGTTAGACTGCCAACAATCAAAGCCGAAACCGCCTGAACCGCAGAACTAATCGAAGACAAGTCCACATTACCTTCCAAAAATAAGGTGCCAAGCGCCGACTGCGGCCAAAGCAAGCAAGAGCAATCGGTATAACAGCCGGTCGAGGACATCGAAGCAATGGTCAATATTCTTACGGTTCATACGAGTTCGTCTCCGACACTACTGTGTTATCACAAAAAAATCATTGCTGTCCAAGTTAGCTGAGGATCCGGCTCGGCGCTGCTGAAAATGCGGGACATAATCATCCTCTCCTGCCTTCGCACAAAGCAGGTTGACCCCTCGATAATCGGTTCCCCTGA